>CACYVC010000026.1 GCA_902777835.1 uncultured Bacteroidales bacterium
GAACACAACTTTGTTCTCATTGCTAAGGACATTGATGAGTGTGTCGTTGGCGTTGTAAAAACTGGCTTCCAGATCATTCACATGTACCCATGCCTGCTCGATGTCGCACTCGGCATTAAGAGGCTCTTCCTTAAAGCACGATGTGTTAATCGCTGCCAGAATCATAACAGCCACAACTACAAGTGTTTTATCGTTGAAGAATATCATTTCAAATATTTCGTTTTTTAATAAATTTCAATTCAAGCTGCAAAGGTAGTGTTTTTTCTTGAATTATGCTCTAATTAATATTAAAATATTATATATAAAAGAAAAATTATGTTTTTAAGTAGAAATGTTGTTTGTTTATAAAATAAAAATAGTATATTTGCGACACTTTTTCAAGAGCGCCAGTTTTTGTTGCATAACGAAAACAGAGTGACTATGTTTTAGCCTATTCGATTATGTTAGATAAATTAATAAGACAGTTATTTGAACTGAAATGGTTTAAGAATCTGAAAACCAACACGGTTCCGCGATGGATTATACTTCTTATTGACATGTTGCTGGTAACATGCAGTATTGGCATTTACTATTTGTCGAGTCTTAACCATCAAGCGATAGACACCTTGGTGATTTTACGTAATCTGATAATTGTAGTTGCTGTCTATGGATTAGTGACTTATTTTTCAAAGAGTTATACTTGTATAATCCGACTATCGGTAATTGAGGACTTGTACCGAGAGTTTGTTGTTGTGTTCATGTCAACAATCATTTTGATATTAATCAATATGATATGGTCTGCTATCACCAATAACGTGCTCTTCAGCTATTGGGGTGTAGTTTATGTTGGAGTGCTAGCGTTTGCACTGCTCACTATTGAGCGCTTGGTTATCAAGTATATGTATGCCCGCATGACGGTTACCGAGAGCAATCGTCGCAAGGTGCTGGTGCTTGGCACATCGCTCGACTCGCTAATCCTTGCCAACGCACTCAAGAACGAGATTGGCGGTAAATATGAGCCTGTGGGACTGCTCAGCATAAAGAAGGGCAAGGACAAAGACGAAATCAACGGCTTCAGAGTGTATAAATACAATGACGACGATGTTGCAAATATATTTGTTGGTGGTGGCATACATGCTCTGATATTTGACTCTTCGGCTATCAAATTGATGCGCAACGGCTTTGCCGATAAGTTTATAGAGAACAATATCGCATTGTTGGCGATTAACAAGGTGGAGGAGTTTGAGATCGATGATGAACGCGATGGCTCTAACATATCTACCTACATCAAGGAGGTTCAGATTGAGGACTTGCTGGGGCGTGATCCCATTATTCTGAACAATACTCTAGTGCGCTCGCACATCAAGGACTCGGTGGTGCTCATCACCGGCGCATGTGGTTCAATTGGTAGTGAGATAGTGCGCCAGGTGGCAAGCTACAAAGCAAAACAAATTGTGCTTGTTGACCAGGCCGAGACACCAATGCACGACTTGAGCCTTGAGATGAAGAAGTCGTTCCCCGATGCCAACGTGGTGCTATTTATGGGCGACGTGCAAAACCATGCCCGCATGGAGGAGGCTTTCAAGCAGTATCAACCTAAATATGTATTCCACGCTGCCGCCTACAAGCATGTGCCAATGATGGAGCTTAATCCTACCGAGGCTGTGATCACCAACGTGGAAGGCACCAAGAACATTGCCGACTTGGCTCTGAAATATGGCGTTTATAAGTTTGTGATGGTATCTACCGATAAGGCGGTGAACCCCAGCAACATTATGGGTTGTACAAAGCGCCTTGCCGAGATTTACTGCCAGTCGCTCTTCTTCGATGCTCAGAAGATGGGCAAGAACACCCAGTTCATCACCACTCGCTTTGGTAATGTGCTGGGCAGCAATGGCTCTGTAATTCCGCTGTTTCGCAAGCAGATAGAGAGCGGTGGCCCTGTGACTGTGACTCACCGTGATATCATCCGCTACTTCATGACTATTCCCGAGGCTTGTTCGCTCGTGCTTGAGGCAGGATGCATGGGTCATGGCGGCGAGATTTATATCTTCGATATGGGCCAACCAGTGCGCATCTATGACCTTGCGACTCGCATGATATCGCTTGCTGGTCTGCGTCCACACATCGACATCCAAATTGAGGAGATAGGTCTTCGTCCTGGTGAGAAACTCTATGAGGAACTTCTCAACGACAAGGAGAACACCATCAAGACCGACAACGAGAAGATTATGATTGCGCGTGTACGTAAGTACGACTACCTCGATGTGTGCAACAATGTTGACAATATCATTGAGCTCGCCCAGAGCGGTAACATCCACGACATGGTTAAGGGCATGAAGCAGTTTGTGCCCGAGTACAAGAGCATGCACAGCGAGTATGAGAACATTGACCACGAAATAGAGCAAGGCGATAAAAGAGACGACAACTACTACTTTAACCCAACTGCTCCAGTAGGAGAATGATGCGGTAGGAGTTTAAGGACTATAAAACCAAAATCAGCTCAAATAGCATGAATGCCGTTTGGGCTGATTTTATTGTAGGGTTTAGTGTTATGTTAGCTGCTTGCGTGCCAGTTGAATGCTTTGCATTGGCAGAAGTGGCAGTTTTATTTGCTGGTTTTTGCTGCTTTCTTTGATTTCTTGTCGTCTTCTTTTTCAGCATCTTTTACCTTGCCAGCAAGCATACCGCAGGCTGCGCTAATGTCCTCGCCACGACTGCGGCGAATGGTGCAGGTTATGCCCTTGCCGTTAAGGTAGTCGCGGAAGTAGGCCATGCGCTCGTCGCTCGAGGTGCGCAGCTTGGCGGCACCAGGAATCATGTGGTAGCGGATGAGGTTAACGCGCACGTGCTCGTTGGGCAGTATCTCGCGCAGCGCTTCGGCGTGCTTGATGTCGTCGTTGAACCATTGCCACATGATATACTCCACCGAGAGACGGCGCTGGTGGGCGAAGTCGTACTTGCCGAGCAGTTCCATCACTTCCTTGATGTGATAAGCATTCTCGATGGGCATCAGTTGGCTGCGCTCGTCCTCGATGGCATTGTGCACGCTCACAGCGATGTGCACGCTGGTGGTTTCGCATAGCACTTTGAGGGCATTCTTCACACCCACTGTCGAGACAGTAATGCGCTTAGGGCTCCATGCCAGACCCCAGTCGGCGGTGAGAATCTCTATGACTTTGAGCACATTGTCAAGGTTATCGAGTGGTTCACCCATGCCCATAAACACTACGTTGGTGAGCTCTTGACTCTGAGGAACGCTGAGCACTTGGTTGATGATTTGGTTGGAGGTGAGATTGCCGTGGAAACCTTGGCGGCCAGTCATGCAGAAGTAGCAATTCATGCGGCAGCCTTTCTGCGACGAGATGCACAGGGTGGCGCGGTCTTCCTCGGGGATGAAGACGCTCTCCACCGCCTTGTCGCCGCCAGCGTCGAACAGGTATTTAATTGTACCATCCTCGCTCGACTGGGCGCTTTGAGGACCATAAAGACCCACGCAGTACTGTTGCGACAGCAGCTCTTTGTTGGCATTTGAGATGTTGCGCATTTCGTCAAACGAGTTCACTCGCTTATTGTAAATCCAGTCGGCAAGCTGAGTTGCGACAAATTTGGGCATGCCGAGTCCGGCAGTTACTTCACGCAGTTCTTGAAGGTTCATGCCAGCGAGTGGCTTAAGTTTCTTGCTCTTGGTTTCCATATCGTTTTTGGTCTAATTTCTAAATAATGTGCAAAGTTAGTCATAATTTTGTGAAATCATGGATTATAACGATTATTTTTGAGAAAATGTATTACCTTTGTGGTGTATTTCATTTAGTTATTTACAGCAATGAAACGATATGGTTTGATTCTTGTGCTGGCGACGCTGATGCTTGGCATAAATGCTGGCGCACATGAGATAATCAAAGGCACACTCAAGAGCAAGTTGTACTATCCTGGCACTGAGCGCGAAATTCAGGTCTATCTGCCCGATGCCTACGACGGCAAGACACCGGCGTGCCTCTATGTGGGGCTTGACGGTATTTTGTGCAATGCTCCTAATGTGATGGACAGTCTCATCGCTGTAGGCAAGATGCCAGTGACCATCGGTGTTTTCATTCAGCCAGGAGTGATAAAGGACAAGGACGGCAATGTGGTACGTTACAACCGCAGCAACGAGTTTGACATGACAACTCGTACGTTTGTATCCTTCATCGAGAAAGAGGTGCTGCCCTGGGTGGAGAGCCTCACCACTGCCCGTGGGTTTCCTATTAAGCTCTTGTATCGTGGGGGCGGCGGCATGATTTTCGGTCTGAGCAGTGGTGGCATTGCAGCGTTCGCGGCGGCTTGGCATCGCCCCGAATTGTTCAGCCGAGTGTTCAGCGGCGTGGGCACCTTTGTTGCGATGCGTGGCGGCAACGACCTCCAGGCTATAGTCCGCAAGAGCGAACCTCGTCCCTTGCGCATCTTCTTGCAAGACGGCACCAACGATGTGTGGAACCCATTGTTCGGCCACTGGTACGAGGGGAACCGCATGCTCGCCTCGGCGCTCGACTTCGCTGGCTATGACACCCGCTACGACTGGAGCGATTGCTACCACGGCGTGAAACGCGCCAACGAGATTTTCCCTGAGGTAATGGAATGGATGTGGGAAGGTTGGCCTGAGGCGCCCCGCTGCGGCAAGACGCAGAACAACCTGCTCGACACCATGCTGGTTGAGGGTGGCAGAGGCTGGAAACCATGGTTATGGGTCGTTAAAGAGAATGAGAATGATGTGCCTACTGCTGTCTATCCTGACTCTACGCTGATGGTTAAAGCTCATCCTGGCTCAAATTGCCTGTGGCAGTACACGATAGACGAAAATGGCAATGAGCAAAATGGGCAACCTTTCTATTGGCTGCACAGCTACGACAACTCGCAACTCGACGTGAAAGCAATGACATTTGACGGAGCCGGCAATCTATGGGTAGTAACCAAAGATGTTGGCATCCAGATTTGTGACCAGAATGGCCGAGTGAGAGGCATCTTGAAGTTTCCTGGCACTTTGGATGGAAGCGACATGATGCGCATTGAGATACATAAAGATGGCATTAATTTGTATGACCGTAGAGGCTATATACACACGCGTCAGCTCTATGTCACCCCTCCCACACCTGGCATCACCCCCAAGAGCCAAGGGCAAGGATAAATTTATTAAGTGTTAAGTGTTAAGTAGTAAGTTGTAAGTGTTAGGTAATATGAGTCCTTATTATTCCTTACACTCCTTTTGATTAAATGAACAGTCCAGCGCAGCATGCAAAATTTGTGAAGTTGACAACCCAGCCAGTAGGCAGGTTGGTAACTGGGCTTGCTGTGCCTGCTATGGTGAGCATGCTCGTGACGGGTATCTACAACCTGGTTGACACCTTCTTCGTTGGGCAAATCAACACGCAGAGCGTGGCGGCGCTGGGCATCGTGTTCTCCTATATGTCGATAGTGCAGAGCATCGCTTTCTTCTTTGGGCAGGGTGCGGGCAACTACATCTCCCGCATGCTCGGCCATGAGGACAGCCACAACGCAGGCATCATGGCATCGGTGGGCCTGGTGTCGACATGGCTCACGGGCGCTGTGATTGCGACCATCGGCTTTGTGTTTATGCAGCCAGTGTTGCGCTTCTTTGGCTCAACCGAAACTATTCTGCCTTACGCTTGCGACTATTTCACATTCATACTGCTGGGCACGCCGTTCATCATGAGCTGTTTCACGCTCAACAACTTGATGCGTCATCAGGGCAACGCCATGCTCTCGATGCTCGGCATCATGACGGGCGCAGCGCTCAACGTGATTCTCGACCCAATCTTCATCTTTGGCTTAGGCCTTGGCGTGAAAGGCGCGGGCATGGCAACGGCGCTGTCGCAGGTGGTGAGCTTCACCATCATGCTCATGCTCTCAGGCAAGAGGGGAGGGGTGCCAATACGTCTCTCGCAGTTCAAACCCACGATGCAGCGTTACCGCGACATAGCGGCAGGAGGTCTGCCATCGCTGGCACGACAGTCGATGATGGGCATCGCCGCTCTCATCCTCAACCATGTGGCGGGACTCTATGGCGACTCGGCGATTGCTAGCTTCTCGGTTGTGAGCCGCATCACTATGCTTGCCAGCGCTGCGATGATAGGTTACGGACAAGGCTTCCAGCCGGTGTGCGGCTTCAATTATGGTGCGGGCAAGTTCGACCGTGTGCGAGCCGCCTTCATCCACAGCTGCAAAGTCTCGACAATCTACTGCACGGTCCTTGCAGTGGCGGGGTTCATCTTTGCGAGGGAACTAGTGTCGCTCTTTGTCGAGAGCGACCCCGAGGTGAGCCGCATAGGCACCGAGGTGCTCCGTTTCCAGTGCCTTTCGTTCCCGCTCACGGGTTTTGTGGTGATGGTGAACATGTACCTGCAGAACATCCGCCGCACCGTGCCTGCCGTCATCATAGCTATGGCACGACAGGGCATATTCCTTATCCCTGCTCTGTTCTTGGGTAATTGGCTGCTTGGCTTCCTTGGTGTGGAGATCGCCCAAGCAGTAGCCGACACCGCCTCGTTCCTACTCGCCATCCCCTTAGGCATCAAGACCTTAAACCGAATGGGAAAATCAATTAATGCATAATGCACAATTCACAATGCACAATTCATAATGCACAATTCATAATGCACAATTCATAATGCACAATTCATAATCTCTCACCTCTCCACTCTCCCCTCTCCCCTCTCCCCTCTAACCTGGGCTAAACGCATAAAAAGATGGCAAGGATTATTTTCGTCAAATGATCCTTGCCAAGCATTCAATAGGTAATAATTTGTGTGTAAGGTAATAAAAGAATGTTTTGAGGTTTATATAAATTCAAAGTTATGCTTTCAAAGGTAATGCGGCATTAAACGCAGGTTTTTTCATATTTAACGCTGTTGCGTTTATTAGAAAGTTCCGTTAGTTATGCAATCCAATTGAAAGAAAGCTTGTTACGCCCGCTGTTGCAGCATCTAAATAAAAGATTGTGCAAACGATTGCGGATGCCTCTCCAAAAAAATCCAGACATGGTTTTCTGGACTGGAAAGTTTCAAAAATTCTTCAATGACCTTTTGTTTTGCGCTGCAAAGTTATGTATAATTTTTGAATATACCATACTTTTTCGGAAGAAAAATCTTGGCGCTATCAAAAAGGGTTGTAAATCAAAGCGATACAAAATATGTTATAAAACATATTGACAAGAGGAAGAGAGAACAAGAAGCGTGGGCGTTGTTGAAGTATTGCGCTGCACCTGCGGCTTTTGCAAAGCAAGAACCACCAAACCATAAACTCTAACCTTCAAGCTTTGCTTGAGCTAGGCGCATCTCGTTGCCATCGAAGGTGGCGTAGGTGAACTGGTCGATCCATTCGCCGAGGATAGTCATGGTGCGGTCGCCTTTGAGCATGACTTGACGTGCCAGATGCACGTGCCCAAACACGTAGTGCTGAACCTCGGGATGCTGGGCGGCATGCTCGTTGCAGAAAGTCTCCAAGCGCTGGCAGCACACCTCTTTGAGTTTGTCTTCGTAGTCTTGAGGCCGAGTGACGCGGTTTTGCTGCGACCATCCGGTGGCGATGGGGTAGGTCCAGCGGGGATGGATGCTGGCATATAGCCACTGGCACACGCGGTTGTAGAAGCACCAGCGAGTGAAGCGGTACATGGGCCTCTGGTATCCCACGTCATCGCCATGCGAGAGCAGGAACTGCTTGCCCATAATCTCCATCATAGTGCTGCCTTTAAGCACTTTAAGGCCTATCTCGTTGGTGAGGTAGTCGAAGAGCCACACGTCGTGGTTGCCGGTGAACCAGAAAATCTTCACGCCAGCATCGGCGAGCTCAGCGAGTTTGCCCAAGAACCTGACATGCCCGCGTGGCACCACATATTTATATTCATACCAATAGTCGAGGATGTCACCCAGCAGGTACAGCTCGGCGGCATCGTCTTTAATGCTGTCGAGGAAGGCGACCAGTTGTCCTTCATGCTCACGCTTATTGGTGATGTAGCGTGCTCCCAGGTGCGCGTCCGATAGGAAATAGGCTTTTTTCATGCTATAAAGAGATTACTAGAAAACAAGATGATAAGAAAACAAGAAAACAAGAGAACGAGAGGACAACTCTCAACTGTGAACTCTTAACTCTTAACTCCTGCGATCAATCCATGTCAAAGCCGAGCTCTAGTTTTGCCTCGTCGCTCATCATGCGCACGTCCCATTCGGGCTCATACACCAGGTTGACGGTGCACGAGTTGATGCCGTCGATGCTCTCCACCTTCTGGCGCACGTCCTCAAAGATGAAATCGGCCATCGGGCAGTTAGGGGCGGTGAGCGTCATGTCGATTACCACGTTGCCGTCATCCTGAAGGTCAATCTTATAGACCAACCCTAGGCTATAGACGTCAACTGGTATCTCAGGGTCAAACACCGTCTTGAGCATCATTATGATCTGCTCTTCAAGCTTAAGTTTCTGTTCTTGTTCCATATGTGGTTGTTCGTTTATCGTTTTTCGTTTATCGTTGTTCGTTTTTCGTTTATCGTTGTTTCGTTTATCGTTGTTCGTTTATCGTTGGTCGTTTATCGTTGTTTCGTTTATCGTTGTTTCGTTTATCGTTGTTCGTTTATCGTTTATCGTTTATCGTTTATCGTTTATCGTTGGTCGTTTATCGTTGTTTCGTTTATCGTTGTTTCGTTTATCGTTGTTCGTTTATCGTTGTTCGTTCATTGTTATTCGTTTATCGTTGATCGGGAGCCGGGAATTGATAACTGGAAACTGATAACTGATAACTGTGAACTATGAACTATGAACTGTGAACTATGAACTGTGAACTGTGAACTGTGAACTATGAACTTCTTTTAAATGCTTTGCGCCTGCAAAAGTAGTAATTAGTTTTCAGTTATCAGTTATCGGCAACCAGTTTTTTGTGCTACATCACAAAATCTTCTTCACGTCTAGCAGTGACTCCACCGTGTGGTCGGCGATGGGGCAGGGTACGTTGCGGGTATTGAGGTAGATGGTCTTCCAGCCGGCGTTTTTGGCACCGGGGATGTCGGTAGTGGGGTCGTCGCCTATCATCACAATCTCTTCGGGCTTGGCTCCGCACAGGCTCATGGCATAGTCGTAGATGCCCCGCCTGGGCTTTGTGATGCCGCAGTCCTCGCTCAGCACCACGTGAGTGATGTATCGGTTCATGCCTCCAGCCTCGAGTTTGCGCTCCTGCACCCCCTTGAAACCATTGCTCAGGGTGTTGATCTCATAGCCCTTGTCGTGCAGGTATTGCAGCAGTTCCAATGCGCCAGGCATCAGGTGCTCTTGCCTCACCAGCTGATTGAGATAGCATGAGTTCATTGCCGACGCTAGCTCATCCACATCATCACAACAATAGTGGCTCGCTTCAAGAGCCTGCTCAAACCGCCTCACTTCAAGCACTTCCTTCTCAACAGCCCCTTGGTTGTAGAGCTGCCACAACTCATGGTTAAAGTGCTCATAGTGATCATGAAACGTGTCATAGCTCTTGCACCAATTGCCGCACCCCATGAGCCTGAAAGTAGTCTCAAGAGCCACCTCACTGTTGCGTGAGAACCACCACAGCGTGTCGTCAATGTCGATAAAAACCGTTGTAATTTGTTGCATATTAAGATTTGTAATACAATCGCAGCCGCTATGCAAAGATAAAAGATTTTTCCCAAATCACGATATTTTTATCCAGAGAAAAAGCATCAGCTTATTATGAGAATTATGGAGCTATGTTTATCAAACAACCAAAACAACAAATCCACAAATTTTATCCTTTAACTAACCATTATTCTTGCACTCTGAAAAAAAATCACTATCTTTGTAACCAAACTTTCAGCAATCGACCGCAGAGGCGGCAACCACATAGCTGAAAGCTGACATATTAAAAAGCGTATATTGACGCTTTGTTCTTTGGCTTCTAAAGAACTAGCTACTCTTTATAAGAAACAGTCGAAGACATGGCAACAATAGACGCTCCAAGGTATGTTTATTCATCTCTGTGCCATTATTGGCGCAGTGTGTGATTGCATATCTGCGTGAGGTCTATGTTGCTCGTCTTACTGTTTCGGGCAAGTAGCTAGGCCTTTTAGAAGCGGGACGAGTCAACAATATAGACTCTCACGCTTTTTTTGACACCTTAATTTGTGATATGGTTCTTTTGAGGGTCAGGACCTTACTTGACCATTGCATGGACCGACAGAAACTTATAGAGAAAATTCGCCAACTTGAAGGATTGACCGATGATGAGCGGTCGGCACTGCTTGAGCTTGCAAACACTCAAAAGTCTTATGGCCTAGTGTGGGAATACAAGCCCGAAGATGTGGAGGAACGACTGCGTGATAACCTGCCAGTGCTTACCGAGGTAAAAGAACGTGCAATAATCAGTGATAACCCCGATGCTCCCAATCACATCCTTATTGAGGGCGACAACCTTGAAGCACTAACTGCACTTGCATATACTCATGCTGGAAAAATTGACGTAATTTATATAGACCCTCCTTATAATACGGGAAAGAAAGATGAGTTCAAATACAATGATCATTGGGTAGATTCTGAAGATAGTTATAGGCATTCTAAATGGTTGTCTTTTATAGACAAACGAATTAAATTTGCCAAACTGTTATTAAAAGATGACGGTTTATTATTTATTTCAATTGATGACAATGAAATAGCTCATCTTAAGTTGATTTGTGATGAATATTTCTGTCACAATAGCAATCCAAAAGAATCAAATTGTTTAGGTATATTAATATGGGATTTAGGTTCTGGTACATCTGCAGGTCATTTTACTAGAGCACATGAATATATTCTTTGTTATTGCAAAAATAAAAAACAATTACCTAATTTTTCAGGAGGTGACGGTGTTATTGATGATAGAGCAATTAAAAAGAAATCCTCTAAGAATGCTGAATCGGAATATTTATTTAAAAAAGGAACCAAATTTGAAGCAGAGGATGGATTTGAATTATTTGGAGAATGGGGCGGTTCTGAGAAAACTAGATTAATTTCTGGAAGAATGATTTGTCAAAATGGGAAATTGGCAGAGGATGTTATTCTATCATCTTGTTGGACTCAAAGAGACCAAATGGAGTCTTTCTTCTCTGGAGTGGACACTATCGATTCTAAAGGTCAGCATGTTATTGAGTTTTATTTTAGAGATAATGGCAAGTTATATTATAGAAAGGATAGAAGTAAGATTAATCCACCAACGGTCTTAAGAGATATTGCTACTACTAAGCAAGGTTCAAAAGTAATAAAAGAAATTTTTGATAATGAGGAACCCATTAAATTTGCGAAACCAATTAATTTAATCTCATTTCTTTTATCACTTAAAGGGAATAATTCCACCGTACTTGACTTCTTCGCAGGCAGCGGCACTACTATGCATGCAGTAATGCAGCTTAATGCTGAGGACGGTGGGCATCGTCAATGCATTTTGGTTACCAATAATGAGAACGGCATCTGTGAGAATGTGACATACGAACGCAATAAGCGTGTGATTAATGGCTACACCAAGCCTAATGGTCAAGCAGTGGAAGGATTGCATGACAACACGCTTCGCTATTACCGCACAGAGCTGATGAGCCGTGACCGCACGAGTGCTAACAAACAAAGCCTTGTTCATCTTGCAACCGACCTGCTGTGCATAAAAGAGGACCTTCACGACGAACACCAGCTAATGATAAACGGCAAGAAACTCCGCCGGCAGTATGCGCGCTTTTTTGCAAAGGACGACCGCAACATGATAGTCATTTATGACCCTGCAGTGATAAAATATGTTGTGGAGTCGATAAAAGAGGAAGAGCCACCGCGCCCCGTGAAAGTGTATGTGTTCAGTGACGGTCGCTATGCCTTTGACGACGACTTTGCTGCAGTAATAGACAAGGTGGAATTATGCGCCCTGCCCGATGCCATCTATGAGGCTTATAGCGCAGTGTTGCCCCCTCGCAAAGATAAAAACGTGGTGCCAGCCGATTATGACAAAGAAGATGCCAAGGTTGAGCTTGCTCAAGCCGATAGCAGTTCATATAAATCAACAGAAAACGACAACCAGCTATGATACAACTCAAGGACTATCAGCGCAAGGCAGTGAATGAGCTAAAGACCAAACTCATTGACATGCTCAACATTCCCGACGAGGACAGGCAGAAACTTGTTTTCAAAGCCCCCACAGGCAGTGGCAAAACCGTTATGGCCAGTGCCATGCTCGACGAGTTGACACAAGAGCTGCAAGTGGGCAGCGAGTGCCTATACTCAAGAGTGGCATGGGTGTGGATAGCTCCCAACAAGCTACACCAGCAGAGCTACCTCTCGATGCGCAATTTCTTTAGCGAGACTCGCGCCTTGAGGCCTGTGATGTTTGACGAATGCGACCACCTCGAAGGTCTAAAGCCCGGCGAAGTGCTGTTCCTTAACTGGGAAAGCGTGAACAAAGACAATGCAGTGATGATTCGTGACAACGAGCAGAACCGCACCCTTCATGAGCTGCTAAGAAAAACACGCATCATCCAAAAGATGCCCATTGTGGTGATCATTGACGAGGAGCACATGTTTGGTGGCAGAAACGCCGTCAAGAGTGAGCAGTTGCTCCAGAGCATCAACCCAAAGATTGAAGTGCGCATCTCTGCAACCCCAGTGACACAATCATTCCAAGTGGTAGAGGTGAAACGAAACAGAGTTATCGCCGAGGAAATGATTAAAAAGGGCGTGCAGCTCAATCCCAACATTCGTTCGGACAACGAGCAACAAGAGCTCACGGTGAATCAGCGACTGCTAGTAAAAGCCTTGAAAAAGCGAGACGAGCTGGCTAAAATATATGCACAACATGGCATCAACCCGCTGCTGCTCATCCAACTGCCAAACGACACCAGCGACACACTCTCGCAAGAGGAACGCACAATAGCCGAGGAGATAGAGAACTACCTGAGCACAATGTGCGACATCAGCGTGGAGAATGGCAGGCTAGCAGTGTGGCTCAGCAAGAACAAGTCGCCCAACCTGGACACCATCACCAAGAAAGACGACATGTGCCAGGTGCTGCTGTTCAAGCAGGCCATCGCACTGGGTTGGGACTGCCCAAGAGCTACAGTGCTGCTTATCTTCCGCAAGTTGCAAAGCGTGACATTCACTACCCAGACGGTGGGTCGCATCCTGCGCATGCCCGAGCAACACTTCTATCAAGATGAGAGATTGAACTATGGCTATGTGTATACCAACCTATCGGAAGACATCATTGAGATTGTGGGCGATGACATGAGCTACTTGAGCTCGGTGTATGGCAACATGCGCAAGGACCTGAACAACATCTCGCTTCGCTCGGTGTTTCAGGACACTAGAGGAAAGCGTAATCGCTTGGGAGCAGACTTCAGAAACGTTTTTCTTCAAGTGATGAAAGAAACATGGGAGCAACAGCCACAATCACTGTTTGGAAATGATGACTTCTTTGATGACGATGATGATAACAAGAAAGAAAGCAGCATCGCTAATGTTGAAGATATAATTACAAAAAACCGACTCAACGCCAAAAATCACGGAGTGAGAACCGATGTGTCGCGCGTGATGATTGCCATACCCAAGAACACCCCCATCACTGGAGAGGGAGGCATTGTGAAAATTAATGAAAAAGCACGGTTGGCACTTAATGCTACAGAATTAGATTCATTATTCAACATGTTCTGCCGCAAGAATGTGGGAAATTTTGCAAAAGTGGATAGTACACCAGTGCTGAAAGGTGCTATAGAAAACGCGCTGGAGCAATACCTGCAAATCTTTGCTACCGATGTTCCCAAAGTGGTTCTTTATCATGGCAATAGGGCACATTTCGAAGACTTGATTAATAAAGCCGTGACTCGATATTCCAACATGCTGAAGATTGAGATTGCCAATCAAGCAGGTCAAGATATACAATACAAGATTTCGCATTGGCAGGTTCCTGAAACCCGTTTATATAACTCGGCTATGTATGTCAATCAAGACACTAAAATATTCAATCATGCCATAAAACCATTCTTTGAATCAAAGCGAGTTTCAGCACCAGAATATCATTTTGCACGATGGATTGACAAGCAGAACGAGGTGATAGACTGGTGGTACAAGAATGGCGATGAGGGCAAGCAGCACTTTGCTGTTCCTTACAACGACATTAACGGAAAGCCACGTAGCTTCTATGTGGATTTCATCATAAGGCTGAAAAACGGAAAGGTGTGCCTCTTTGACACCAAAACTGTGGGAAGCGACGAAAATGGCGCTTTAAAGAATAATGCATTATATAAATATGTCAAAGAATACAATGAGATGGGCATGCCCATAACAGGAGGCGTGATAATAGGCTATGGTGATAACTGGTATTACCCTGACGGCATTGTAGAAAACATCGACAATGTGGAAGGCTGGACAAAACTCGATTTTAATAACCTTTAAATAAGATATTTATGGCAAAAGGACTTGACAGCACATTCCTCCATTATGGAGTGAGAAATGACGACATGGAAATAATAGAACAATCATGCCGTGAAAATGAAATTGACCCTGAATGGATTAAAGAACATTTCTTGAAAGTGTATAACGCTCGACGCAACGAGGGAGAGTTGAATGACAAAGCGATAAATAAAATAGTAAAGAAGGCTATCAAACAAATATAACTATGAGGATAAAACGAATTGTAGCTCGTAACTACAAAACCTACAGAAATCTTGACTTGAATCTGGAGATTGAAAAAGACCGCCCTATAATTTTGATAGGTGGCGCAAATGGTTGTGGCAAGACAACACTGTTTGATGCTATTTACCATGCTCTTTATGGCCTGAAATTCAAGGGCGTGGATGAGTTTAAGCAAGTGTTCAACGCAGGGGCGATGCTAGACAATGGCATTGATGGGCAAATTATCATGCTCGAAGTGCATTTCTCGGGAATGGTACTTGGGCAAGAGGCGCAATATACCCTCGCTCGTTCCTATATGATTTATGACAACAGCGTGCGAGAATCAGTCACCTTTAACATGAATGGCAACAAATATACATACGGAGACCACACTTCGGCAAAAGTAAGATCTGAAAGTGAGGAGGTAGTGAACAAAATCATCAATGCCAACCTTCCTGCTGAATTGAGTAATTATTTCCTCTTCGATGCCATGAAAACTAGTGAACTGGTTAAAGAGGAGCAAATCAATAAGCTCATAATGAAAAATGTGAATGCCGTAATGGGATTCAATAAATATTACCAATTCCAAAAAGCTGCCGAGGTTCTGCTTGCCGAGAAAAAAGCTGAAAGACTAGAGAATGACAAGTTGAGAGAAGAATATAACGACCTCAACAACAAAAAACGAGAAGCCGAGGAAGAACTCCATAAAATGGAAAAGCAATACACTGCTGCTATCAACTATGCTAATGACCATAATGCTGAATATGAGCAACTAAAGGCTGGACGAAACGACGATGAGGTAACTAAGGATAAAATCAAGCAGATAGAGCAGCAATTAAAATCGTTTGCTGATACTGAAGTCAGCTATCGCAAAGATGCTGATGCCCTCTCTAAAGACCTTGAAATAAAGGTCGTGTATCCAAAACTAGCTAACATCATTCGTACCGAGGTTGAAGTGATTCTCAATGAGAAAAAGATGGTAGAAAGAGCACATGCCAATATGTTAAGTGACAGCCAGCTCGATAAAATAACCAATGATATAGTAAAACTTATTGAGCAGCGTTATATCGAGACGGGAAAAATCAATGTGCCTCTTATTATCAACGAATTAAAAGAACTACAGCGCAATGAGATGATTGTGCAAGATTCTTATGCCTATCTCTCAAAGCATGACGTTGAATTGCTTGATAATCTCGTGAAAAATGCTGTTGTAAATCCTTTCCTTGCTGTGGCAGAACAGCGTGACCGAATTAATGCTGAGTTGGAAAGTGTACCCGAAAAAAAGAAGCAACTCGAGGATTTGAGACGCGCAATGAATGGCAATGACTACACACTTCTTGAACTTTATGAGAAAAATAATGGGAAAATCAGCAAGTTAAAAGAGGATATGTCATTAAAAAAAGATGAGATTGCTAAATTGAAAAAGAAAATTGAGGGTTATGATTACGATATTCCACAAATCCCTGACCCCCAATACGACATGCTTTGCAAACTCCCAGATTTCTTTAAGAAACTGTCGTCTCGTCTTTTGAGAGCTAAGAAAATAAGCATCGAAAATATGATGCGTGACCAACTCAACCTCAATTTGGTAATCTATGCCGGTTATATAGGAAAAGTAGAACTCTCGGCAATCGACAGTGATGACATTTCGTTCAAGATTTATCACAAGAATGGTAATGAGATTTATCTCAGTCAACTTAATGCAGGAGCAAAGCAGACCGTGATGCAGGTGCTGCTCAAAGTGCTTTACAATTTGGGCGACTACGATCCTCCTGTAATGATTGACACTGTGATGGGTGTGCTTGACAAGGAGAGCCGTGAAGTGATTTTGGAAAGTTATTTCCCCGACCTTGCTAGTCAAACCATTCTGCTTAGTACCGATACCGAAATAACCACAGAGCACGACTTTGAAAAGATTCAGGCTTATGTAGCTAAGACCTACACTCTACACCGTGACAAGGAGAACCAATGCACGACTATTACCGACGATTATTTTGGACTCAAAACCAGTAAATATTGAACGATATGAATATTGAGAAATTGACAATAACAGGTGTTAAAGCTATTGTAAATATGCATAGCAATATTCAGGATGTTAAAAATGCTTTAGAGCAAAAGATAAACCTTTATGAGTATTCTGATAACTTAAGACCAATTACTTTAAATCTTAGTTCTGTTCTTAGAGTATGTTTGCTTGCAGGATTAAGCGATAATTGCAAAAGAAATTCAAATGATTTGGATGGCTTGCCTGTGGATTCAACTCCATACGCAACAACATTTTTCTCTAAGGCCGATATAGGAAGCATGTTTGAGGCATTACTGAAATTGCGTTATCACGATGTCGATGACGTTGACTGGAGTATTCCTGCAAATGTGAGCAAGGCAATTGGGCGTGAAATATTGCGAGGGCGTGACATTCTTATGCAAGAGGGTGGTATTGATGCTTGGCTGTGTAATACCCCTCTACGAGGTGGCGGTTCATTGACGGATGAAATACCAGAGCTGAATCTTAGGATTGGTGAATATGAAAACGGCATGGACGCTTTCCTTGACATCAACACGCGGGCTATTGCTAATACTCAAGTGCTCGTGGCTGGCACCACCGGCTCTGGCAAAACAAACCTACTGGCGGTACTCATCAATCAAATACGCTCTTGCTCAAGCGATAGTCATTATCCAGTTAATTTCTTGCTCTTTGACTACAAAGGGGAGTTCAGCGACCCCGATAATGCTGCCTGGCTTGAGAAATTTGATACTGATGAAAAAGCGATCTTGCGACCTGTGGAGCGTCCTTTGCCATTCACACCGTTCACCGATTTCACAGGCAAGCCCATAAATGAGGTGAATATGTACGCAACAACACTATCAAGTGCCTTACGTGCTATTGCACCAACCACAATTAGTGCCAAGATGGAGAATCGACTTGCAGTGGCCATTATTAATGCTTATAAGGTGAAGAACTTTAAACCTATAACTTTCAAGGAGATACTTCAGTATTATCTTGCACCTCTACCTGAGAACAAGAGAAATGAAAGCGATAGTGTGACATCGGCGTTAGAGCAGTTGATACGTGCTAATCTTTTTGAGGAAGAAGATAGAATTGACCTGATAAATGACTGTTATATCATAGACTTGGGAAGATTCCCAAAAGATGAGATTTTGGCTAAGGCAATAGTCTATTTTGTTATATCTAAACTTAACAACATTTATGAGAATCTGCCTAAGCAAGCGGTAAATGATGAGAGAGTGGAGTTAAGGCATTTCACGATTATTGATGAGGCACATTATATGCTTGGTTTTGAGAATAAACCGCTGCAAAACCTTATCGCTGTGGGGCGTAATAAGGGTATGAGCATCATTCTTGCTACTCAAAACATGGAAAGCTTCAAGAGCAAGCATTTCGACTTTTACGCCAATGCTCAATATCCTCTCATCATGAAACAACAGCAACAGAATGATGCGGTGATACGTGACCTTTTCGGGGTATCAGGAAATGGCTTGCAAGAACTCAAGCAAGCGATAACAGGCCTGCAAAAGGGAGAGCTAATAACAAGAGATGCCACTAATGCAGCACTTGGAATTGGAAAAACATGGCAAAAGATTAAAGTAACTCATTTAATTTGATAATATCATGAAAAAATTGAAAAAAGCTTATGAGGCAATCGAAATGCTCAATAAATTGGGTTTGCCGGTGAGCAAAGAGCAGAAAGACGCTTTGGCAAAAATGGAAAACAGCTATTTGAAGCGTGAAGTTATACCATTCATTGAGCAGGAAGTACAAAAAAAGGTAGAGGGCTTTTACAATGAATTCTACATCTATGTTTCTTATAGTAAGGATAATGCCGTAAAGGTGTCTCTTATTGATAATACAAATAATAGTTCTAAAAATAGGCGAAGTGCAAAAGCCAAATCAACCAAAACAAGGAAATTCACTATTAGAGTAATATTTCCCAATGGTCGGGCGATTTGTCACAAACAAGTGCTTAACACTTTGATTGAAGTGGTAGAATTTGCTGGCCCCGAAAATGTGATGAATCTTAAAATCCCTAGTGTGACAGGAAATTTGGTGTCTCCCGAATTAGTTGACCACCCTACTTATTCTCGTTCACAAAAAAGACTATCTACTGGGCATTATATTCAAACTAATTCAGGAACTGACAGGAAATTTGCACAAATCAACACAATCAATAAAAAACTAAAGTTAGGCTTAAAGGTCGAAAAGGTTTTAATTGACAAACCTGACCAGTAATTGGCTAGAAGAAATATTGATTTCGTTTTTGAAAATCTCACAAAGCTGCACCTCTAAGGGTGAGAAAGCACAGAAGAGCTCAAAAGAACAGAATTTATGTTCTTATGTCCCACCAAGTGGGTGGGTTATGTCCTTCTGTCTAAACAAGAAGAGTAGTCAAAGGAGATTCGTGGCATTCGCAAGATTCTCAGTTTTATTCAAAAAGTGTCCCACACTACTTGTAGGTCCGTTCCTCGTTCCACCTTCCTCGTTCCACAAAAAAATGGTCCTTCTGTCTAAACAAGTGTGGGCCCATTCCACCTTCCACGTTCCACTTTCCACAAAAAAATGGCATTGCTGCCATTTTTTTTGGTGCAAAAATGCTGAAAATGAGAAAAAAACTAAAAAAAACGATAATTTTTTGTGAATAATATGCTGTAATTAAAAAAAAAGTACGATATTTGCAGTTGCAAAAATTGAGGGTATTGTTTATCTGCTTGTTTTTTAGGCGTTTTGCTCGTTTTTGAAGACAAGTGAGAGTATGATGCGACCTCAAATTTTAGAGAGTAACAATGAATTTTATAAATAAACTTTAAATTTTTACTAAAATGACTAAAGCAGATATCGTAAGCGAAATCGCTAAATCAACAGGCATTGACAAAGCATCAGTGTTGGAGACAATTGAGAAATTTATGGAGACCGTTAAAGATTCACTCGCTGAGGGTGAGAACGTTTATCTGAGAGGCTTCGGCAGCTTCATCGTGAAGACCCGCTCGCAGAAGACCGCTCGCAACATCTCTAAGAACACTGCTATCATCATTCCAGAGCACAAGATCCCAGCTTTCAAGCCAGCTAAGGTGTTCATGGAGCAAGTGAAGAAATAATTATCGATACAGAAGTTAAATTTCTAAAGATCAAATAAAATGCCAAGCGGAAAAAAGAGAAAAGGCCACAAGATGGCTACGCATAAGCGCAAAAAAAGACTTAGAAAGAACCGCCACAAGAACAAGAAGTAATTCTTTCTAGATGACTCTATAGAAGGAACAAGCCAATGGATGGATGCTCTTGTGTGCTGTGTGCCATGACGGGTGACATTGATTGGCTTGTTCTTTTTATACACAATGCAGTCCTCTGTAGCTGAGGACTTGATCCCCACTCCTGCCGAGCCACTTGATTATATATTAATGTGTGTGGCGACCGTGTGACGGTTAGGCGAGAGTACACTAAAAAATTCACAATGAAAAGTGAACTGATTGTTGACGTACGGCCCACAAGCATCAGCACTGCCTTGCTCGAAGACGGAAGGCTGATGTCGCTTCAAAAGGAGACGCGCGACGCCTCCTATGCAGTGGGTAACCTCTATTTTGCCAAGGTAAAGAAACTCATGCCGGGCCTGAATGCCGCGTTTGTGAACGTGGGATATGGCAAGGAGGCTTTTCTTCATTACCTTGATTTGGGCTCACAATTCAACAGCTATTGCGAGTTTGTCAAGCAGCTTAAAGAGAGCGGGGGCAAGCGCCCGGTGAACCTCTCGAAGATGAAGCTGCAGCCCGATATCGACAAGCATGGTTCAGTGACCGACGTGCTCACGCAAGGACAGGAACTGATAGTGCAGATATCTAAGGAGCCGATATCGACCAAAGGTCCGCGCCTGACGACCGAAATCACCTTCACAGGCAGGTTTCTGGTGCTGATACCGTTTAACAACAAGATTCTGGTATCGCAAAAGATTAAGGACCGCGCCGAGAAGATGCGCCTGCGCCGCCTGGTGGAGAGCATCAAGCCAAAGAACTTTGGCATCATAGTCAGGACCTCGGCCGAGGGCAAGCGCGCCGCCGAGCTCAACAGCGAGCTGCGAGTGCTCATGAAATGCTGGGAAGAGAGCGTCGCTAAGATTAACTACAGCACCGCGCCAAGTCTGCTTTATGAGGAGGACAGCAGGGCAGTGAGTTTGATACGCGACATCTTCAGCCCCGATTTCGAGAGCATACATGTGAATGATGCCGAGATTTTTGAGCAGATTCACAACTACGTGAGCCTAATCGCCCCCGAGCGTGGCGACATCGTGAAGATTTACAGCGACGACATGCCCATCTTCGACAAGTTTAATGTCACCAGGCAGATGAAGTCGTCGTTTGGAAAAACGGTTTCGTTCCGTTCGGGCGCATACATAATTATTGAAAGCACCGAGGCATTGCACGTCATCGATGTGAACTCGGGTAACAGGTCACGCAAGACTACCGACCAGGAGAGCAACGCTCTCGACGTGAACCTGCTGGCAGCCGACGAGATAGCGCGCCAGTTCAGGCTCCGCGACATGGGAGGCATCATAGTCATCGACTTCATCGACATGGCCAAGAGCGAGCACCGTCAAGCCCTCTACGACCACATGCGAGAAGTGATGCAGAAAGACCGAGCCAGGCACAACATCTTGCCACTGAGCAAGTTTGGCTTGATGCAGATTACCCGCCAGCGAGTGCGCCCCGCGCTCGACATCGTCACTAGCGAGACGTGCCCCTCTTGTGGAGGTAAAGGGGAGATCATGCCTTCGCTGCTTTTCACCGACCGCCTCAAGGACAAGATTGACTACCTTGTCAATGACCTGGGCGTGAAAGGTTTTGTTATGTATGTCCATCCATTTGTCGATGCCTATCTCAAGAAGGGCCTTATCAGCCTTTACATGAAATGGCGTAGAGAGTACGGGCGCAAATTCAGAATCATGCCCGACCAAGACCTCGCCTACCTGCAATACCGAGTCATCGACAACAAAAAGCAGGAAATTGACCTTAGCGAAGAGAAAGACACTAGCAGTTCCTCGAGCAAGAAGGAAAACCGGCTCAGGAAGCAAAACGAACTAGAAGACGATGGCGAGTGACGCCACACTTCAACGACATCCCTGCCCATACCTCGGCGGGGATGTTTTTTTTGTCTCGAGGAAGGTGGAAGGTGGAAAGTGGAAAGTGGAAAGTGGAAAGTGGAAGGTGGAAGGCTTTATCGTTCCACATTCCTCGTCCCTCGTTCCACGGATTGCTACAATCCTGCGAAGAAGGTGACGAGCAAGGGCACGCTGAAATCGACGATGAAGCCGTGGAAGATGGAGACGATGACCAGGTCTTTGCCGCAGGCGCGGGTGATGATGGGGAGAGTGGTGTCCATAGTGGTGGCGCCGCCTACCGAGATGGGCGCCAATTTGCCAAACCACCGCACCATCAATGGCGCTCCAAGCAGGGTGATGACTTCGCGCACAATATTGGCAAGCAGCGCTACGGTGCCCAGTTCGGCACCTTTATATTGGGTTATTAGCACGCTCGAGAGCGAGTAGTAGCCCATTCCCGAACCCACAGCAAGGCAGTCGCTGAGCGAGCGGTTAGGGAGTAGGAGGGTGGTGATGGCACATCCTGCCAGAGTGCCCACAATGGTCATCAATGGCAGTAGCATATATAGGCGGTTGAGGCGCTTGAACTTCGTGAAAATCTCGGCATCGTTGCCAATCATAAAGCCCACAAGGAAGATGAGGGCACACAGCGTGATGTAGCTGATGTTGCCCAGGCTGCTCATGGGTGGCAGCAGGTGGGTGACACCCACTATGATGCCTGCAATAAAGAATGCTACGATGATTAGACTGCCTTTCATCGCTTGCCTCCTTCCTTGTGCCTGATGTACTTCCACAGCGCCCATGCCAGGGCTATGCTGCCTGCCGTGCCGGCAATAGAGAGCAGCAGCGCCTCTAGGCCTAGGTCTTTGAGACCCTCAATAACGGCAGGGTTCTCGCCGGCTTCCACGCCCAGAAAGAACAGCAGCGCCCACACCAGCACAATGAGCAATGTGTTGATGAACTTGAACGTGCGCTTGCGCAAAAGCCACCCAGTGGCAATGCCGGCCGCCATTATGAGAATAATCTGCAGCATAAATCGTTGCAAATGTACGCAATTACCCGCAATCCACAACTATCATCGGCAAAAAAGTTGGAGAAGAAGATAAAAACCACTAATTTTGTCGTGAAAAAACAATGTCTATGGAAACAAGAAAACACTTAGCGGCCGAGAGAAAGAAAACGTGTAATTGCGCTCAGGCGGTGATCGCCACCTACGCTGACCTCGCGGGCATCGACGAGGAGACGGCGATGGCGCTGGGCAACGCCTTCGGCAGCGGCATGGGTAACATGGAAGGCACCTGCGGTGCGCTCACTGGAGCAGCAATGGTAGTGGGCCTTGCTACCCGCGACAAACTCCGCTCTCGCCAAGTGATGAGCAAGATAATGAACGAGTTTCATGCGCGCAACGGCGCTACGCAGTGCAAGTTGCTAAAAGGAGTAGGCACAGGCAAAGTGCTTCGCTCCTGTGAGGGCTGCGTGGCCGACGCCAGCGAGCTGCTCGAAAAAGAACTCTTTGACAATGCATAATTGGTAATGCATAATGCATAATGCACAATGCACAATGCATAATTGGCAATGCATAATGCACAATTGGCAATGCACAATGCTCAATGCATAATTGGCAATGCATAATGCATAATGCACAATTCATAATTGATAATGCTTACTGTCGAGTGCCGCGCTTGTGGCGCAATATAAAACCATCTCTGTTATTGGCTTTTTTGGGCGGTTGTGCTTGAGCATAGCCGATTCCCGATTCCCGATCTCCGATCCACCTTCCCCGTTCCACGTTCCCCGTTCCACTTTCCACGTTCCCCGTTCCACGTTCCCCGTTCCCCGTTCCACCTTCCACCTTCCACTTTCCACCTTCCACGTTCCACCTTCCACAAAAACTTTTTATGCCCTGATTAAACCCTCATTCACTTTACTAGTCAAAGGCCACAAAATGGAGGAAAAAACTGGTTGCGCAGGAGCGCGCTGGGACCAGCGTTTTGGGTCAAAGAATGTGGCATGATAATTAGGCAAAAAGTGCCGCCACATTGTTAAAAAAGGTCATTTTGTGTTTCTAAGTTGCTAGTTTTAAGCCTCGTTAAGTAATTTTTGCACAAAAAATGGGTGCTTGTGCACAAAATGTTTGGCTTTTGCTTTTCTATTTGAAAAATAATGCCTTACTTTGCACCGCAAAATTTGGAAATAATTTATTTAACAATTTAAAATTCATACAATTATGTCAGAAATTCAAGAAAGAGTAACAGCGATTATCGTTGAGAAATTGGGTGTTAGTGAGTCACAAGTCACTCCTGAGGCAACATTTGCACAGGATCTCGGTGCCGACAGTCTCGACACTGTAGAGCTCATCATGGAGCTTGAGAAGGAATTTGACATTACTATCCCCGATGCTGAGACCGAGAAGATTCAAACAGTGGGCGACGCTGTTTCTTTCATCGAGGCTGCTAAAGCTTGATAGAAATACATCTCCTTATTTATGGAATTAAAGAGAGTAGTGGTAACAGGTCTTGGTGCCATCACTCCATTAGGAAATGACGTTGAAACCACATGGAAGAACGCCATTGACGGAGTGAGCGGTGCAGGACCTATTACTCATTTTGATGCCTCATTGTTCAAGACACAGTTTGCTTGCGAGGTCAAGAACTTTAACGTGGACGAGTACCTGGACCGCCGCGACGCACGTCGCATGGACCTCTACTGCCACTATGCTATGGCGAGCGCCACTCAGGCTCTTGCCGACTCAAAGCTTCTTGACGACGAGAAGGTTGACCGCAACGAGATAGGAGTCATCTACGGCTCTGGTATTGGCGGTCTTCACACCTTCGAGAGCGAGGCAGGCTACTATGCCAAGAACGAGGAGAAAGGACCAAAGTACAACCCATTCTTTATCCCTATGATGATTGCCGACATTGCTGCCGGTCACATCTCGATAAAGTGGGGCTTGCGCGGTCCTAACTATGGCATTGTTTCGGCGTGTGCCACATCGACCAACGCCCTTATCGACGCCTTCAACTACGTGCGCTTAGGCAAGGCAACAGCCATCATCACTGGTGGCTCGGAGGCAGCAATCTTCCCCGCAGGCGTGGGAGGCTTCAACTCAATGAAGGCCATCTCCACCCGCAACGACGATCCTGCTACTGCTTCTCGCCCCTTCAGCGGTTCTCGCGACGGCTTCGTGATGGGCGAGGGTGGCGTGACACTCGTTTTTGAGGAGCTTGAGCATGCTCTGGCTCGTGGTGCTAAGATTTATGCTGAGGTGATTGGCGGCGGCATGAGTGCCGATGCTTATCACATCACCGCCAGCCATCCTGAGGGCCTTGGCGCATCGCTCGTGATGCAGCGCGCTCTTGAGGATGCCGGAATCACTGCCAACGATGTTGACTATATCAACGTTCACGGCACTTCAACTCCTGTTGGTGACCTCAGCGAGGCACAGGCGATACTTGAGGTATTTGGCAAACATGCCTATGAGTTGAACATTAGCTCCACCAAGTCGATGACCGGCCACATGCTCGGTGCTACCGGCGCTATGGAGGCTCTGTTCTGCATTAAGGCTTGTCAGGATGGCATCGTTCCTCCTACCATCAACCATGAGGACGGTGACAACGATCCTGAGATTGACTACAACCTCAACTTCACCTTCAACAAGGCTCAGCGCCGCGAGGTGAAAGTGGCTTTGTCCAACACCTTCGGCTTTGGCGGACACAACGCCAGCCTTATCGTGAAGAAGTATTGATTAGTTAAACATATTTGAAAAGGTATTAACCTCTTTAGGATTTCCCTTTTTACCATCACAGTGGAGTGCTATGGCGGTTTTGCCTGTTAATTAAAGACTCCACGACCTTGTTTGACAGAATCATATCAGTCGTAAAGTTCCTTTTCGCTAAGGAAAAGGAACTTTACGTTTTTATTCATGGCATAACAGGGTTTTATCCGCTTCACATCGAGTATTATAGATTGGCATTCGTGCACCGCTCAATGCCAGTGAAAACTGCCGACGGACGGTGGGCCAACAATGAGCGCCTGGAGTTCCTTGGTGACGCTATCCTCGATGCCGTAGTGGGCGCTTACCTCTACGACCGTTACCCCAAAAAGCACGAGGGGTTCCTCACCAGCACCCGCGCCAAGATTGTGCAGCGCGAGAGCCTTAACCGCATAGGCAAGGTGTTTCGCTTGGAATCACACGTGAGGGCATCTACACACTCCTCAAGCCACAACTCCTACATCAGCGGCAATGCCGTGGAAGCTCTAGTGGGAGCTATCTATCTCGACCGAGGCTACAAAGCCTGCAAGAACTTTATAGAAAGGAAAATCATTGCCGATAACCTCGATCTAAAGGAACTCGTCAAGACCGAGCAGAACTACAAGTCGCGACTCATAGAGTGGACTCAGAAGTACAGGGTACAAATTGAGTTCCAGCTTATTGACACCATTAACGACACTCAGGGGAACCCAGTGTTCCGCACTGCCGTGCTGCTCGGAGGTATCTTTGCCGCCGACGGTGAAGGTTACAGCAAGAAAGAGTCGCATCAAGCCGCCAGCAAGAAAACCTATGAGCGACTCAAAAAAGACAATATCTTCCGCGAACAAGTGCTCTCAACAGCAGCGATTTCGTGAAAGATTCCGTAAAACCAATTCTACTTTTTGGTTATATCACCCACACTATCAAACCTATAATTAAGACGATAACGCTTGCAATCAGGCAGCCTGTTGATGTGCCGCCGTCCGATTGAGGATTGTTGTCACCTTGATTATAATCGGGATCATCATCCTCGAAATTCTCGCGAAGTTCGCCAGTATTCTGATACCAGTCATAATCGTTCATCATGTCATCGTAGTCACTCATGAATGTGTCTTTTATGGTTATGTTTTGCTCACAAAGTTAATAATATTTTGTTGTAAACTTTTCATGGGTATGAAAAAATGAAAAGGTGACTTCGAGACTTCCTCATTAGAAATCTGGCAACTGATGGTAAAAATCTGAAAACTTTTTACTATCTTTGCCGATTGATAACAAAACACACAGAGATATAACACACCTTTTATGGTACTCTTTAAGTCATTTGAGAAACTAGGCTCTTATTGCGCGCTGATGTGGCGAAGCATCGGCATTCCCGACAAGTGGCGGGAGTTTTTCAAGCGCTATATGGCCGAGATATACAAACTGGGCATCGACTCTATCCCCCTGATTCTGATTGTGTCGCTATTCATCGGCGCACTGTGTACTCTGCTCATCAAGCTTAACATCAGCAACCCGCTGCTGCCTCGCTACACGGTGGGCTTGACCACCCGCGAGATTATCCTTCTGGAGTTCTCGTCGTCGATTTTGTGTCTTATCCTCTCAGGTAAGATAGGCAGTAACATTGCCAGTGAGATAGGCACGATGCGCGTTACCGAGCAGATTGACGCCCTCGACATTATGGGCATCAACAGTGCCAACTACCTGATAATGCCCAAAATCACTGGTTTGGTGACCATTATGCCCTTCTTGGTGATAATATGTATGGTGACGAGTCTATTTGGTGGTTTCCTGATATGCGTTATAACGGGAATCATCGACACCGACACCTATATATTTGGTATTCAGACGCTATTCATAGAGTGGTATGTGTGGTTTGCCTTGATTAAGTCGCTGTTCTTTGCTTTCATTATTTCAAGCATCTCGGCGTTCTACGGCTACACCGTTAAGGGTGGCTCCATCGAGGTGGGCAAGGCAAGTACCGATGCCGTGGTGATGAGCAATATCATGATTCTGCTCACCGACGTGCTGCTGACTAAGCTGATGATGATGTAAGAGTTTTGAGTTTTCATTTGTGAGTAAAGTTCTACACTATGATAGAAGTAAAAAACGTTGAGAAGTCGTTTGACGAGGATGGTGGCAAGAGGCAGGTGCTTTTTGGCGTCAATGCCAAGTTCTATGATGGCAAGGTTAACCTGATAATAGGTCAAAGTGGCTCGGGAAAGACGGTGCTTGTGAAGAACCTAGTGGGCCTCTTCAAGCCCGACAGCGGAGAAATCTTATATGACGGCCGCGACATCACCAAGCTCGACACCAAGCAGATGAAAGAGCTGCGCAAGGAGATTGGCATGCTGTTTCAAGGTTCTGCGCTTTTCGATAGCGAGACAGTGATGGGTAATGTGATATTCCCTTTGAAGATGTTTTCCAAGATGAGTCATGCCGAGCAGGTGGAGCGTGCCCAGTTCTGCATTGACCGTGTGAACCTCACTGGTAGCGAAAATAAGTACCCTAGCGAGCTGAGTGGTGGTATGCAGAAGCGCTGCGCCATTGCCCGCGCCATTGCGCTTAATCCCAAATACTTGTTCTGTGACGAGCCTAACTCAGGTCTTGATCCCAAGACATCGATTGTGATTGATGAGCTGCTGTTTGACATCACTCACGAGTTTGGCATTACCACTATCATCAACACCCACGACATGAACTCGGTGATGGGAATTGGAGAGAACATCGTGTTCATCTTCAAGGGCCACGTGGGGTGGGTAGGCAACAAAGACGAGATTTACAATGTTGACAATGAAGACCTCAACAACTTCGTTTATGCCACCGACCTCTTTGCCGACGTGCGCAAATACCGCCTCAAGCATGGCTACAAGCGCACACGTATCACAAAATAATAAGTTAATTAAACCAGATATTATCAAATTAATCACACGACTATGAAGAAAACATTTTTTACATTAATGCTTGTGCTGGCATCAACTCTGGTAATGAATGCTCAGAGCCTTACTGGCAAGCAATGGTGCACTAAGATCGCCGATGAGGATGGTCAGGACATTGCTTTGATTTTGAATTTCGAGAAAAATGGCTCATGCGAGGTTGTTTTGGCTGCTGAGCAAGACATGAAAGAAGATGGAGTGCCCATTGAAATCTTAGCAGGTGTTAATATCCCTGGCACTTATGCCCTTAATGACAAAGACCTGAACATTAAACTCAACAAGGGAAAGACTACTGTTGAAATCGACTATGAGATAAAAGGCATGGATGCCAAGACCAAGTCGTTGATGGACAAGCAAATCAGGTCGGAGCTTGACAGCATGAAGAGTGAATTCAAGAAAATGATGCTCGATGGCATGCCAAACCTGGAGAACATGAAGATTGTTTCGCTTGATAAGAATAGACTCGTGGTAACCCTCAGCGTTGGCGCCGAAGTCACATTCTATGCGAAGTAGCGATGCATTTTGTTAGCAGAAATCACTCTTTAAACCTTTCTGTCGCAAAGTCATCTAATATATTCGGAAATTTTATTTTTATACCATACTTTTTTTATTTTCTATTATTATGAAAAAAACATTCTTTACATTGATGCTGATGCTTGCATCGGTAGTGGTTATTAACGCTCAGTCTTTGAATGGCACTTGGAGCACTATGTTGCCTGTTAATGACGAGGAAATTCCCCTGGTTCTTGACTTTGCTGATGACGGTTCATGCATTTTGGGGCTTCTCGTAAGTCAGGACATGAGTGATGCTGGCATGGGCATGAAAATGATTCTTAACGCCTCTTTGATGATGCCAGGCATTTACACTCGTAATGGTGAGAGATTGAAATTCACTTTTGACAGAAATAATGCTGAAGTGGATATTGATTATGTGATAGATGGTGTTGACGAACAGGCCAAGAAGATGATGGATTCCATGATTAAGCCTGAGATCGAAAAAATGAAACCAGACTTCATGAAAGAAGTTTTGCCGAGTATTCCAGATTTGGGCGAGATGAAGATTGTTTCATTAACCAATGAATCATTGGAACTTGCCGGCGCTGATGGCTTAATCATGAAATTTGAACCTTATAAGGAGTGATAAGAACTAACATTTCATTTAGGAGGGTGCAAATCTTGTTTGCGCCCTCTTTTGTTTTTTGTGATAAGATTGTTAAAATAAAAATGTGTTTTCGTTAGGATAGTTTACTAGAAATTTGTATATTTGCAAACTAGAAATTATCCATCCCCGATGCACATCGTCATAGCCGGAAATATAGGTTCAGGAAAGTCAACGCTCACGCGCTTGCTGGCGCAGCACTATGGCTGGACTCCCCGCTATGAGAGTGTGGCCCACAATCCCTATCTCGAAGATTATTACCACGACATCCAGCGGTGGTCGTTCAACCTTGAGGTGTATTTCCTCAAGGAGCGCTTCCGTGACCTCTTGGCAATATCTCAGGCCCAAGGCACCATCCTTCAGGACCGCTCGATCTTTGAGGGCGTGTATGTGTTTGTTGCCAACAACCGCGCTATGGGCAACATCTCGGAGCGTGATTTTGCCACCTATATGGAGCTTTTTGAGCACATGCTCTCAATCGTGAAGCTGCCCGACCTGATGATCTATCTGCGCTCGTCGGTAGAACATCTGGTGGCAAATATCCAGAAACGAGGCCGCGACTATGAGCAGACGATGCAGATTGAATATCTCGACAACCTCAACCGCCGCTACGAGGACTTCATAAACAACCACTACAAAGGTCGTGTGATGATTGTCGATAAAGATAACCTCGACTTCGAGAACCGCCGAGAAGACTTCATTGGCATCACCAATCGCATCGACAGCATCCTCTACGGACTGTTCCCGATGGAATAGGGGAGAGGGAAGAGGTGAGAGGGGAGAGACGCCCCCAGCACCGTAGGTGCCACGCTTAACACTTAACACTTAAAACTTAACACTTAAAACTTACATAGTTATGCATATAGCAATATCAGGAAACATAGGGTGTGGCAAGACCACGTTGACGCGAATGCTCGCCGAGCACTACGGCTGGGAGCCACGTTTTGAGTCTGTTACCAACAATCCATATCTCGCCGACTTCTACGACGACATGGAGCGCTGGTCGTTTAACCTTCAAATCTACTTCCTCAACAAACGTTTCAAGGACGTGGTGGAGATTTCCAAGAGCAGCGATGTGATTATCCAGGACCGCACCATCTTTGAAGACGCGTGCATCTTTGCGCCCAACCTCCACAACCAGGGCAAGATGAGCGACCGCGACTTTGAGACTTATCAGGACCTGTTCCAGTTGATGATGTCGCTGGTGGAGAAGCCCGACTTGATGATTTACATCCGCTCCAGCATCTCGACGCTGGTAGGGCAGATTCAGAAGCGTGGTCGCGAGTATGAGCAGACCATCCGCCTCGACTACCTGCAGGGTCTAGAGCGCCTCTACGAGAAGTGGATTGAGGACTATGACGGCAAGCTCATCATCATCGACGGCGACAACTGCAAGTTTGGCGACCGTGCCGAAGACTTCGCCAAAGTCACCGAGCGCATCGACGGCTTGCTCTATGGCCTGTTCCCAATAATGTAATAACTAGTGGAACGTGGAATGTAGAACGTGGAACGAGAACATCCTTCCACTTTCCCCTTTCCTCCTTTCACTTCTCTGGCATTTATAGGTAAAATGCCAGAGGACATTTTTTAATACACAATAAAAGAAACTAAGAATTATGAGCGTGTAGAAGTGACTACCTCCCAATCCCAAGTTCACCGGAAAGGCGAGCGATCTCGATACAAGATATTAACATGAAGCGATTTATTTCTAATTATACTCTCACCGGCAGTGGTGAGGAGTTTATTAATCACATCACTACAGTAGATGATGAGGGCAGGTTGGTTTCCATCCTGCCTTTTGACCGTGAGCTCGGCAACACCATCTATGTACCTGAGCCGCTGTGCGTTGTCGCAACTGATGATGTGCCTCTTGTTGAGGAGGCTTTTGGTGACAGCGCTTCGCGCCAGCAATTAAAGAAGAGACTTCTTAAGCAGAATAGACCACAGCCTCAAGCGGGCTCACCGGTGTTGGTGCTGCGGCTTGATTTTGCTCACAATATACTAAACCGATTATAACCCGTTGATCATGGACCAGATAGAAAGAATAAAGACTATGGAGGAGCACTTGAACAAGGCTTCTCAAGCAGTGAAGGCGCTGAGCGATGCTCTCGACCTATATGCCGAGGCTATGGAATCAATAGAGACTATCGACGACTACCTCGTCAGCGACGAGTGGCAGCAGGACTTCGACGACAGCGAGGCAGGACGCCTGCCAAAAGACCTGAAATGTGGAGTCCTTAGCGAGGACGGCATCTGGAATGTGATCGACACCAGCCGCGAGCTAAACTGCCAGATGCTAGAGCTCGTCGCCACCCATCTGCGCAACGAGTAGATTGAATTGAATCAAACAAAGTCAACAAATCCAGACAAGCAAAACAAAGATATTTGTTGCCTTTGTTTTTTATTTGTTGTGTTTGTTTGAAATTATGAGGCCTCAAGAGGTGCAACTTCGCGAGAGTATATCCGAGGCCGCCATTATGCATTTTGCATTGATTTAAGCTTTTTGCATTCAGCTTTGCGCTACCATGTGCGGTAGTTTTATAGAAAGGTACGTTCTAATATTTTGTATTCGACATATTGACAGGAATTTGTGTATGTGAAGGGTACGGTAGTTTTTCTTGATAGATTGCCAGATATTTACTACCTTTGCAGTTTAAATTATTGCTTTTTAAGATGAAAAAACTGCTAAATATAATCTTAATATCTGTATTTATGTCGGCTGTCATGAGCTGTGGCCGCGGTGTGGACAAGAGGCTCGTTCTTGCCGATACCCTTATGTGGACTAATCCCGATAGCTCGCTTGCTATCCTTGAGAAGATTGACAGCAAGTCTCTAAAGGGGAAAGAGAACCAAGCATATTACGCCCTCCTGCTCACACAGGCCCAGTTTCGATGCAATATTCCTCTCACTAGCGATACGCTAATAAGCAAAGCTGTCGAATATTATAGCGATAACCACAACCGTGAGCATTATACTCGCTCGTTATTATATAAAGGTGGTGCATATGAGGACATGGGCAATCCCGTTGAGGCTATTAAGTGCTATAAACAGGCCGCAGATAATGCTGATTCTACAGACTACCGAAATTTGGCACAAATAAACTTCAGAATGGGAATGTTATACTTTAATAGCTATGCTAGCAACAACCTCGACTTAAACAAGTTCAAAATGGCGGCTCATTATTACGAGAAATTAAATGACAAGATAATGCTAATGCAATCGCTATATTATTGTGCGAATGTGCTAAGAATTACAGATAATAATGAGGCAAGAAAATGCTATGACAAGGCTTTATCAACGGCAAGAGAGTTAAAGGATACAACAAATATTTATAGCATCAATATCAATTATGCATTAATGTACCTTGAAGATTCTTTATGCTCTCAGGCAAAGAGATATATTCTGGATGCATACCGATTGAATAACAGGTTTGAAGAAAACAACAATTATTACATGATGAGCCTTATTTATGCAAATCAGAAAGATATTGATTCAGCTAAATATTTCATCTCTTTGCCTGACAAATCACAAAACACAGCCTACGACAGCCTGCTGATGTATAAGGCTTTAAAGGAGATTGCGTTGTGTGAGAACAATCTTTCAGAATATCGTAATTTTAGCTATCAGTACAATAGTATCTCTAACTTTCTAGAACACAACGAAACAAAATATAAACTTCATGATTTAGAACAGGAATTTGATAAGAGTACTAAATCTGAAGCTTCAATAAGTTTAGGAAAGAAAAAGAGAATTATTTCTTTTCTTATAGGGTTATTGCTGCTGGTTTCGATAGTTTTCTTGTTGCTATATTTGAAAAAGAAAAAAGATGCAAAAAGAATGCTCGCAGAATTGAAGCGTGAGAATTTCTCTCATTACGAGCAGCTTGGGAACAGCATCAACGATTTTGACAGCGAGCTCAGTGAGGCGATGGGTGCTAAGCTTGAGGTTTTTGAGGAGATAATGACGGGGGCCTACAACCCTCAGCAGGACTACAAAAGCAATGTGATTGCCCATCGCATGACTCCTATCGATGACAAAGACACAAAGTTCTGGAATGGCTTGTTTGCCTATCTCAACTACAAGCATGATGGCATTATGGACAAAGTCTCGTCGCAGTTCCCGCAGCTCACAGTTCCCGATCTCAATTTCATCGCACTGATGTGCTGCGACTTCTCCAGTGCTGCTATTGCCGTGTGCAAGGGGTATCGAAACATCGACTCAGTGCGCAGCCGCCGCATGAAGATTCGTGACAAAATGGGAATAGAAGGCACTCTCACCAAATATATCGCTACCCTGAAAACAGCGAATTGAGCAAATGGAAAGGGGCGTTTCGCACAGGCGAAATTAAATCAAACCAAGTCAACAAATCCTGACAAACAAAACAAAGAATATTTGTTGCATTTGTTGTTCTTTGTTGTTTTTGTTTGAAATCATAAGGCCCTCGTAGGTGCAATTTTGTGAGAGGATGCCTGAGTAATTTTTATTTAGATTTTAATCAAATTTTAAGGGCAGCGCCCACCCAGTATCTATCGCTATTATGCGTTTGAGGAGGTGAAGCTGAAAACTAAGAAATAAATTATTCTCTCTCCAGAACCCACTCTCCTCTCACCTAAATAGCATTTTCATAAAAGGTACTTTTTATAATTGTTGCATCTTAAAGATTGTCAGTCTATTATAAAAAGTAAAGGTACGTGCAATTTTCTTGCAAAATTCAATACCACCCCTTATCTTTGCAACGAGTTAAAATAAAAGAATTATATCATGAAAAAGTATCTTCTCTCTCTCTTTTTAGCTATTATATGTTTCTGTGGCAAGGCTCAGGATTTTGCCCAATACAAGCAGAATCTGGACTGGCAGGTTTATAACTACCCGCAGGAGAAGATCCATGTGATGACCGATAAGCCTTACTACATCACTGGCGACACCATTTGGCTTCGTGCCTTTGTGGTCAATGCTGTAAATAACCAACCTGTGGATGCCAGCAAGTTTGTCTATGTGGAATTGATTAGCCCTATGAACTCAGTTGATATGCGTGTCAAGATAAAGGAGCGTGATGGCGTGTTCAAAGGGTATCTGCCTCTAGACCCCACCAAAATCGCAGAGGGAGAATACACCTTAACCGCCTACACGATGTTCATGCAAAACCAGGGAGAGCAGTACTTTTTCAAGAAGATCAACAGTAAAATTGATTATGATTTTGAATGGAAGAATAAGGGAAAAGGAAAAGAGTTCTTACGTGTTAATTTTCAATATATTGATGCTCAAACTGGAGAAAAAAGAGATTATAAAAGTTTTAAATGCTTTTTCCTTAGCGACAAGAGCATTGAATGGGGAGGTGGCAAGAACAATTTAAGCATTGATATTAAAAATGATGATTTGAAAGGTGAATGTTTTAAGGTGGAGTATGGCAATTATGGTAAATACATTACTTATCCTTCAAAAAGTCAAACCACCTACGATGTTAGTTTCTACCCCGAAGGCGGCTACCTGGTACCTGGCTTTGAGAACCGCATGACATTCAAGGCTATGGACAGCAACGGCAGGTCGATTGGCATAACTGGCAACATAGTTGACGGCAGTGGCAACAAGGTGGCAGGCATAACCACCACTCACGACGGCATGGGGCTCGCCACGTTCACACCACAAGCAGGGATAACCTATCAGGCAATCTGCATTAACGATGATTTAGGAGAAAAGTCTTTTGACCTGCCACAAGTGAGAAACGATGCGACAGTGCTGCAAGTAACGCAAGAAAACAAGACAGTAAAGATTGAGGCAAAGGGCAGTCAGCAAAGCACGGCGATGATAGCGGTGCAGCAGCGAGGCAATCTGCTTGCCACTGGCTTTGAAAGTGTGACTGTTGTGACAGATACACTTCCTGCTGGAGTTGTTCAGGCTTTACTTATGAATAACAATGGACGAATGCTTAGCGAGCGACTGTTTTATGTGACTAGCAAACAAATGCCTAATACCAAATTGACTAGCAATAAAGAAGAATATGGCAACCGTGAACTCGTGCAGGCAGACATTGATTTGAGCGACTTTGTTTTTGTTGATACGATTGTAGGCCACCTCGCCGTAAGTGTTACCGATGACCGCACCATAATTCCTGATAGCACCTCCTCTATCCTCACTGAACTACTGCTCCAGAGCGACCTGCAAGGTAGAATTAACAATCCTGCTTGGTATTTTTCTGCTCCTAACCGTAATAAGGAGCTTGACCTACTGATGATGACCCAGGGTTGGCGGCGATATGACGTGCCCCATGCTCTGACTGGCATATTCTTAGGGCCCAAATATCCCATTGAGAAGGGGCAAGTGTTGAGTGGTACCGTTAGGTCGGAATGGCGCAAGGCCCTAATGAAAGATGCTATGGTAAAGATTATAGCACCCAAGATAGGTTACGGAGACGTGGCAATGACAGATGAAAATGGGAGATGGATGGTTGACAATGTGATTTTTCCAAACGGAACCAAATTTGTTGTTCAGGCAACCAACCAAAAGGGACATGGACAGAGTAATCTCACCATCGACAAAGGAGATGATCGACTAGATATCATAGGTATAAAACCTATAATATCTCCTTTTTCAAGTTCTCAAGATATAAACACATTAGAATTCACTTATTTAAATAATCAGAAACAGAGATTGCAATATATCGAAGGAGTGGCAAATATTATGCTGGATGAAATTGTTGTCACAAAAAAGAAAAAAGAGAAAATTGAAAGCATATACCAACTTGTAGCCCTTAAATCCTATAACTATAGATATTTTGAAAAGTGGGAGATTAATAGTTATGATGCTGCCTTGCAACGATACCCAGGCATAAGAGTCACCCCACAGGGCCTTAAATACAGAGGCGAATTAGTCGGGATTTATATTGATGGATCGCCATTGTCGGGATGGAGAGGCCCCAACAGCAGCAATCTTACTTTTGCCAGATCAGGCGACGTTGATTACTTGGGAAGAGAACGCTTTAATGCTGGAAATCCGAAAAATATACCTACAGACAGAGGGCAAGAAAGTATGGTTGTGTCTAACGATGACTCTTACAGCACTTTACAAATGATGTGTCCTTTTAATATAGTAAGGACTATGGACTTCATTCCACCTGGTGCTTCAGCTGGATTCACAGGATATACAGGTGGAGTGCTGTCGATAAGAACCAAAAATGGTACCGAGGAAGGTTCCAACAGACATGACTACACTATTAAGAGCGTCTTTCCGCTCGGTTTCCAGCGTCCAGCCGAGTTTTATGCTCCACATTATGACTCTGGTGACTGTGGAATTATTGAAGGCACCGATCTGCGCGAGACACTATATTGGAACCCCAGCATCGCCATAAACAACAAGCAAGCTCACTTCAACTTCTACACCAACGATGCCGCCAGCACCACTTACACTATCACTGTTGAAGGCGTTACCGCCAACGGAGAACTTATCCATGCAACCAAGAAGATTACAAAGAAATAATAATAACTAAAAACATTATGGTTATGAAAAAGTGTTTACTCTCTCTCTTTGCCTTATTAGCGTGTGTGACACTGTTGACTTCCTGTGAAGATGATATCGGTAAGCGCCAAGCATTCTTCACCGCCACAATGCCAGCCGATGACTTATCGTCCTCGCGGCCTGGCAGTATTATTAATGGCATTCCAGATGCTGACGGTTTCAATCTGAATGCCCAGTGGAAAGAAGGAGACAAGATACAGCTTTTTGTCCGTCAAGACGGTAAAGTGTATCAAGCCGAGAGCCAATCCACAGTTTCTGATATAAGCAGCGACGGCAAGACTTGCTCTTTTGAGCTGGTGTTGCCAAAGTCAGTCAAAACTGATCGTGACTATGATATTATAGGCGTGACTGGAGTAGAAGCCTATATCGATGGAGATGATATTATCGCCACTTGCGCCCTGACGCGAGTAGGTATTGATGACAGTGGTTCAGTCTCGCTGCCAATGTGGTTCACAGCAAAGAAAGGCAGCAACCAAGCGAAGTTCCGTCACATGTGCGCCTACGAGGTTCTTTTTGTGAACAACAGCTCTGAGTCAAGTATCACGTTCAAGCACAAAGGATTTGAGGTAATGACTTCCTGGTACAAGTACAGCGACAGAGTTGTGCTCACTAATGATGTTTTTTCAGGATATGAAGCAGGACAAACCGAAGCTGAGAGCAATGAAATAACGATTGACGCTTGGGATACTGGTATGATAGTTTCATGGTATATACCTGCACATGATATAACAGATGAGTCAATAGGCGCTGCAATCGATAATGCCAGGCTCAAGGCTGTTGTAAATGGCAACACTGTCACCACTATTGATGCGTTGAAAGCATATAAAACCTTCTCGCGTGGCAATGCCTATTACATGCAAGTCACCTGGGATGGCTCGACGCTTTGCTTCTCTAATGACTTCTGTCCCGATGGAAATCACCCGCACATGATAGACTTAGGCTTGCCGTCAGGAACTAAATGGGCATGCTGTAATGTGGGAGCCAACAGCCCAGCAGAGTATGGTGTTTTTTTCGCCTGGGGAGAAACCTCACCCAAGTCGACATTTAAGCTTTATAACTACAAGTGGTACAGCGGTGGTGACGACCATAATATCTTGAGGTACTGCTGTAATAGTGATTACGGCACCATAGATAACAGACAAGAACTCGAACCAGAAGATGACGCCGCCTATGTGAACTGGGGTCCTGAGTGGCGCATGCCATCACTAACACAGATTCGTGAGCTTTTGAATAACTGCACAAGTGAGTGGACTATAGCAAATGGCATAGGGGGCTATCTTTTCAAGCTTAGGCATCAAGTATCGTACGGGTCCAGATGCATTCTATTTACCCCGTTATTATGGTGGGAATGTCCGTCCTGTGTATGTTGGACAAGAGTAGAAGCACACGAACTGCTGAGATTGACTTGCCAGTCTAACCAGCACGGTATATTATCTACGGAGTGTGAGGAGTTAAGGAGTTAAACAATTCTCTATTACTCCAAGACCAACAATGCCACCAGCACCACTTACACTATTACTGTGGAAGGCGTTACCCAATTGGGTGGACTATCATACTCCCCCCAACCCCCTCTATCTTAGAGGGGGAGCTACTAACAGAGTGATTATCAAAAGATAAACTCGTCAAACTCACTTTTTTTAGATTTGTTTGCTACTTATCCACTGGTCGTGGTGCGTGGGTGCTGTTGGGGTTTGGCCTTAGGTCGCGGTGTGGCGATGACGACTTGTGGAGGCCTGGCTTGGGAATGAAGGAACCGGGTTTAGGTGATGCTGGTCGCCCGGGATAAGAACCTGCTGGCCGCCCTGGGTAAGATCCTGGTTGTCGTCCGGGATAGTTGTTAGGCGGCGGTGTGCCTTGTTGTGGTTGATTAGGTGTTGTGTTCTGTGGTTGGTTGGGAATTGTGTTACTCGGTGTGGGAGCGATGGTTTTGTCACTATTCTCTTGGTTTTGCTTCTCTATAATGGCCTTAGGTCCCACTAGGCGTTGTGAAATGGTGCTGTAAGAGCCTTTGTCGAAGTGAGTGCGCAGCAAGTAGGTGCTGTCGATGAAAGTGATGCCAAGCGGGCGTGTCTTGAATTTTATGAAACCATAAATGCGCTTGATAACTCGAGAGGAGTCGCCTTGAATGGCGTTTTCTATCCATCCGTTGGCCTGTGCTGTTCGGTTAAGATAAGACGTGCAACTATCATTATAGTCGATTGCTATGAGCATAGTGATGGAATTGCCCGAGTTTATCATCTTGAAGCATAAAGCATATTTGTCACCCTTGCGACTGTCCTTGTCGGGGGTGTAGTCAAACTTGATGTATCCGTTGCGTAGAGAATTGGTGAGGATCCATTGCTGCGGCTCTTTCCACACGTTGGCACTGTCGCCCGAGTTGGGGAAGGTGCGTCTAGCCTTGTTGGTATTGTCATCAAAGGCAAAATTGTCGCCAGGGGAGTTGGAGTACACTGCTTGGCCGTTGTTGTTCTCCTTCTCAAGGATTTCTATGGCTTTGTCGTGGACCTTGGAATAGACCTTCAGGTTGTGGCCATACCACACCAGCGATGAGTCGTACATTGCCAAGTCGGCGTCATATTTCTTTAGGATTGACTGCTTGAGCAGCATTCTCGATGAGTCATCGGGAAACATTGCGGGATTCTGCTCAATAAACATTTCGGCTTTGGCAAAGTCGGCAAGCAAATGCGCCATGTCTTTCTCATCGATTACCCCGTCGGGGGTGCTGTCGCAACCCGTAAAAAGGACTGCGGCAATCATGAGTAATACAATAATGGCTGGCGCTTTGTGCATTGCTAACTAAGTGTTAAGTGTTAAGTGTCAAGTGTTAAGTGCTAAGTGTTAAGTGTTAAGTGCAGGTGTATAAACCTCAAGATTTTCAAGGAAAATCATACTTAAAACTTAACACTTATGACTCAACACTTAATTCTTTTTCTTTTTCTTTTTCTTTGTCTTTGTCTTTCTTGTCACCAAGCAGTTGCTTGTTGTAGAAGATGATGATGGCGAGGATGCTTGTGGTGAGGCATGCGTCGGCAACGTTAAATATTGGCTGGAAGAACAGATAGTGCTTGCCGCCTATCCATGGCATCCAATCGGGCCAGTCCCACTCGGCGAGTGGGAATTGCAGCATGTCAACCACCTTGCCATTGAAGAGCGACGCATATCCTCCCTCGCTAGGCAGGAATTGTGCCACCTCGGGAGCAGCAGGATCGTTGAAGAGTTGTCCGTAGGCGATGCAGTCGATGACGTTGCCAATGGCGCCAGCAGTAATCAGCGATACGCACACCACAAAGCCGCGTGGCAGGTCGGTGCGCCGTCTTATCTTGACGAGATAGTAGATGAACAATCCCGAGAAGATGATTCTGAGCCAAGTGAGCACCATCTTGCTGCCAAGCTCCATGCCGTAGGCCATACCGTTGTTCTCGATGAACAAAATCTTGAACCATGAGGTTACATCAATTTGCTCACCAAGGAAGAAGTGCGTCTTGACGTAGATCTTTGATGCCTGGTCAAGAATAATGACGGTGGCGATGATTATTGTCGCCAGCCATCCATTAGATATTTTTTTCATTACCTTTGGCGATGAAATTAGCGTTTGTTCTTCCTCTGCTGCTCGATTTCTTTGCCTTCTACCGAGAGAGTGGCGTGGGGCACTGCCATCAAGCGGCCCTTGGGAATGAGTTTGCCAGTGACACGACAAATGCCGTAGGTCTTGTTCTCAATGCGCACGAGAGCGGCTTGCAGCTTGTTGATGAAGTCCTGCTGACGAGCAGCACGCTGGCTGGCCTCTTCCTGCACCATAGTGCTGGCGCCCTCTTCGAGCATATTGAAGCTGTTCTTTGTCTCGTCGGCCTGAATTCTTGCCATCAGCTGGTCGTAATTAGACTTTGCGACCTCTAATTTCTCAAGAATAATTGCTTTGAACTCTTGTAGTTCCTCGTCGCTGTAACGGGTTTTTTCTTGTTCTTTAGCCATAATATATAGTTCATAGTTAATAGTTCATAGTTCACAGTTCGCGGTTCACAGTTCGTGGCTCTGCCACTACACTCTAAACTTAGGCGAAGCCAAGTGACACTTAACACTTAACACTTAACACTTGTGACTTAATTATGCTTTGTCAACCTTGATTTTCAGAGTCCATCCGTCCATGTCAAGCTCAATAGCGTCGGCAGGCACCTCACCCACGGCGAGCGAAACGGCCTGTACTTGGCCTGCAATGTAGTCATGGAACTCGGCTACTGTCTGGTTGATGCGCTCATCGGGAGCTATTACCACGTTGATTTTGTCGGTAATCTCAAATCCTGAGCTTTTGCGTACGTTCTGGATGCGGTTTACCAGTTCACGTGCCATGCCCTCGCGTCGCAGCTCGTCGGTGATGGTAATGTCGAGTGCCACAGTTAGGTTGCCTTCGTTGGCCACGAGCCATCCTGGGATGTCTTCGCTGATGATTTCCACATCGTTCAAATCAACTACGGCCTCTTGACCATCGACATTGAGCTTGATGCTGCCTTCCTGCTCAAGTTTGAGAATGTCGGCTTGAGGCAGGGTGGTGAGTTGAGCGGCAAGGGCTTTCATGATTTTGCCATATTTAGGACCGAGCTTCTTGAAGTCGGGTTTCACCTTCTTGACAAGTATGCCCTCGTCATTGCCCACAAACTTGATGCCCTTGACGTTGACCTCGCTGGTGATGAGGTCGCTCACTGCCTCTATGTCGGCACGCTGCTTCTCGTCGGAGACGGGTATCATTATTTCTGTGAGTGGCTGGCGTACCTTGATGTTCTTCTTGCGACGCAGTGCGAGAACCATAGATGTCTCCTTTTGGGCAATGTCCATGCGGTGCTCTAGCTCGTTGTCAATAATTTCCTCGCAAACGGTTGGATAGAATGCAAGGTGTACCGACTTCTCGCTGCCAGTGAGGTCGCGGTAGAGCATGTCGCTGTAGAATGGTGCTACAGGTGCCATAAGGCGTGCTACTGTCTCAAGGCACTGGTAGAGGGTTTGGTAAGCAGCAAGTTTGTTCTCGGTCATTTCACCTGCCCAGAAACGATGACGGTTGAGACGCACATACCAGTTGCTCAGGTTCTCACCCACAAAGTCGCTGATTGCGCGAGCAGCGCGAGTGGGCTCATAGTCGTTGAATTGCTCAGTAACGTCCTTGATGAGAGTATTGAGCAGCGAGATTATCCAGCGGTCAATCTCGGGACGCTTCTCCAGAGGCACCTGAGGCGCTGATGGGTCGAAGTTATCGACGTTGGCATATTGCGCGAAGAATGAGTATGTGTTGTAGAGAGTGCCGAAGAACTTGCGGCTGGTCTCCTCAACGCCTGCGGTGTCAAACTTCAAGTTCTCCCATGGTGCCGAGTTGCTGATCATGTACCAGCGCAAGGGGTCGGAACCATATTTCTCGATGGCGTTGAATGGGTCAACGGCGTTGCCCAATCGCTTGCTCATCTTGTTGCCGTTCTTGTCTTGAACAAGACCATTGGAAACAACACACTTATAAGCTACGCTGTCAAATACCATAGTGCCGATAGCGTGCAGAGTGAAGAACCATCCACGGGTCTGGTCCACACCCTCGGCAATGAAGTCGGCAGGGTAGAACTTGCGTTCATCAACGAGGTCTTTGTTCTCAAATGGATAGTGCAACTGTGCGTAGGGCATAGCACCGCTGTCGAACCACACGTCGATCAAGTCGAGCTCGCGCTTCATGGGTTTGCCAGTGTCGCTCACGAGGGTGATGTAGTCAACGTATGGGCGATGGATGTCGATTTTGTCGTAGTTCTCCTCGCTGTAGTCGCCAGGCACGAAGCCTTTGTCCTTGAGTGGGTTGCCGCCCATGATGCCTGCTGCAACTGACTTCTCAATCTCGTTGTATAGTTCCTCTATGCCGCCAATACACTTCTCCTCGCCGTCCTCGCTGCGCCAGATGGGCAGTGGAGTGCCCCAGTAGCGGCTGCGGCTTAGGTTCCAGTCGTTGAGGTTCTCAAGCCACTTGCCAAAGCGGCCAGTGCCGGTGTGCTCGGGTTTCCACTTGATGGTCTTGTTAAGTGCTACCATGCGGTCTTTGCAAGCCGTAGAGCGGATGAACCAGCTGTCAAGAGGGTAGTAGAGCACTGGTTTGTCGGTGCGCCAGCAGTGAGGATAGTTGTGCACGTGCTTCTCAATCTTGAAGGCGGTGCCTTCTTGCTTCATGCGTATGCACATGTAGATGTTGAGGTCCTCGGCTTTGCTGGCTGCTTCCTCGTCGTACTTGCCATCTACGGTGAACTTGGGGTCGTAGGCGTTCTTTACCCACGCGCCAGCATATTCTTTGTATAGCTCCACGTTAACGAAGTTCTTGACGAAATCCTCGTCAAGGTCTTCGATGTTGTAGTACTTGCCAGTGAGATCTACCATTGGGCGGGTCTCAAGCTTTTTGTTGATCATATAAAGGGCTGGAATGCCAGCGGCATGAGCCACAAAGGCATCGTCGGCACCAAAGGTTGGTGCGATGTGAACGATACCGGTACCGTCGTCGGTGGTGACATAATCGCCAGGGATTACGCGGAAACCGTTGTCGTTGCCCACAATCTTGTCGTCAATCTTGTCAACGGGCTTAACCCATGGGAAGAGCTGCTTGTACTTGATGTCGAGCAGGTCGCTGCCCTTGAATTCGGCAATCACCTTGTAAGGTATCACCTTGTCGCCAGTTGTGTATTCGTCGAGAGATTTCTCAGCGCCTTCGGGTTTGAAATAGGCGTTAACACGTGCCTTTGCCATCAGGTAGATGGCGGGGTTGCCATTATAGGGGTTGTAGCTCTCAATGGCCACATAGTCGATTTTCTGACCAACGCACAGGGCGGTGTTGCTTGGCAAGGTCCAGGGGGTGGTGGTCCAAGCGAGGATGCGCAGGTTGTCGCGGAATTTCTCATCGGCGGCAGCCTTGATAGCCTCAAGTGCCTTGTGGCCGTTGTCAACCACAGTGAACTCTGCTGTCACGGTCTGGTCTTTCACGTCGCGGTAGCATCCTGGTTGGTTGAGCTCGTGAGAGCTGAGGCCTGTGCCAGCAGCTGGCGAGTAAGGTTGGATGGTGTAGCCCTTGTAGAGCAGACCCTTGTTGTAGAGCTGCTTCAAGAGATACCACAAAGACTCTATGTAGCTGTTCTTGTAAGTGATATACGGGTTTTTCATGTCAACCCAGTATCCCATCTTGTGAGTGAGGTCTTCCCACTCCTTGGTATATTTCATCACCTCCTTGCGGCAGGTGGCATTATATTCATCAACACTAACCTTCTTGCCAATGTCCTCTTTGGTGATGCCAAGAGATTTCTCCACGGCGAGTTCCACTGGCAGTCCGTGTGTGTCCCAGCCTGCTTTGCGCAGCACTTGATGACCTTGCATAGTCTTGAATCGGCACACCACATCCTTGATGGTTCGTGCCATCACATGGTGAATACCTGGCATGCCGTTGGCGCTAGGAGGTCCTTCATAAAAGACAAAAGCTGGAGCGCCCTCGCGTTCCTCAATGCTTTTGTGGAACACATTCTCTTCGTCCCATTTCTTCAGGACTTCCTTGTTGATGTCCGAAAGATTGAACTTGTTGTATTCGTTAAATTTCTTCATCTTGATTTATAGATTGTGTTTTGTTGTGATTTTTCTTTGAAAATAGCCCCACTATCCAGTTTGCGCCGAGCAGGAGCACGTAGGAGAATGATGCTAGCAGAAGCATAAACATGCCTGCTTCGAGCGTGAACTTGGCGGTGAACAGCGAGGCGCCACAGGCTGCAACTATTGCCAGCACAATTATGATTGTGATGATGGCTCGTGGGCTCAATTTAAGCCTTTTGGCTTTCTTTGAGAACATCATGGTTATGGCAAGAGCTAAAATGGCTATTGCGATAAGTGCCACCACCATCCACGACTCGCGGGCGTAGGTCGAGGCGCATGCCACGAGTGCCGCCATTGGCAGGATGCGCTTTCCGCTATAGGTCTCGTCGCTGTCATGTAGCCATGCCATGAACTTCTTGTTGCTGCAGTCTTGCTGCTGCAGCATTACCATATCGTGTCGTAGCATCATGGCAAGCGCCAGAAAGCCTACCACAACGAGAGAAATATGTGTAATTAACTGATAGTCCATGACTTATGCATGTGTGCCTCTAAAATAATTTGCAAATATACAAAATATCCTCGAAATACCGTGCTATAACACATCTTTAAATAAGAAAAACTTTTCAACAAGAGGGGGTGTAGGGATGGAAGGTGGAAAGTGGAACGTTGGTTGCATCAGTTCAACTATTTTGCAATTTACTAACTATGAACTCTGAACTATAAACTATAAACTATGAACCAGTAGATAGCCCTAATTGCTTTAAATAAAGTTCGCGGTTGAGGATGAAGTTGTGTAGGTCACGATAGACACTGCAATCGTCGTAGGTCTTGTGATGAATATATCCGTCTTCTATCTCATAGATGCAGGCATCGGGGTAGGAGAGAACCACTGGCGAGTGGGTAGAGATAATGATTTGGGCGCCTTGTTGCACGACTTCTTTTATCCAACACAAGAAGGCGAGCTGATTTACGAAAGAGAGTGCTGCTTCGGGTTCATCAAAGATGTAGATGCCCTTGCCTTGCAAGCGGTTTTGAATCAAAGCTATAAAGCCTTCGCCATGCGAGCGTTCATGGATGCTCTTGCCGCCGTAGTAAGCTATATATCCTGGGTCGATATGTGCGAGGCGGTCAATTTCCGAAATTACGTTGTAATAACTCTCGGCACGGAAGAAGAAAGTGTCCTCAAACGATAGGCTGGCCATACCTTTGCCTAGTTCTTCCCATAGCGATGAGTGGGAATCTACTGTGCGAAAGTTGAAGTTGCGTGTGCCGCCCTCGGGATTCATGCCCAGCAGTACGGCAATAGCCTCAAGCAATGTGGATTTTCCTGAGCCGTTTGGTCCAACGATGTATGTAACTGACTTCTTGAAAATAAGTTCTTTGAAGTTGGCGATAACTGGAATCGAAAAAGGATATTGCTCATGTGCCTGCCCCTCGTGCTTGTTAAAGATGCGATTGAGATAGATGTTTTCTTTTCCCATAGTGTTTGTTATTTATTTTTTTGTACAAAGAAAAACGAAACATGTGCAGAAAACTATCCCATTAAAGTTAAATAATATTTTATGATAGAAATTTGTGGCGAGTGGCGAGCGGGGTAGTGCCTCGCATGCGTTTGTAAAATTTGTCAAATGAGGCGCTTGTCGCGAAGTGAAGTTGGTCTGCAATCTGCTCGACTGTAAGCGCTGTTGACTTAAGAAGTCGTGTTGCCTCCATTGCTAAGAGTTCGTTGATGCATTCCATCACCGTGCGGCCTGTTATTTGTTTCACTATTCTTGATAGGTAGGTGGTGGTGATGAAGAGGCTGTCGGCGTAGAATGACAAGTCGCGGTGCTTAAGGTAGTTGCTGGTGAGCAAAGTGTAGAATGAGACAAATATTTCCTCGCTTTGTCGTGACATTGAGAGCCTGGTTTTCTCAAACGACTGGATGCTGATTAGGTCGTTGATGAAAACCGAGTAGAGATGCTCCAAAATCTCACTTTTTAGTGACAAAGGTTGCATGATGTATTGCCTGATAAGGAGCATGAGTGATTGCAACCGCTGAGCGTCATCAGGCAAAAGTGTGACCTTACAATTTCCATAATTAGAAAGAGGTATGACCGAAGCTTTGATAAGGTTGCGAAAGGCTTGTGTGTCGTGAGCCATCTGCTCGTCGATGATAAGGCAAATGCCCTTGTAATCATCAGTTGTTTCATAGATATAGATTGGACTTCCAGGGTAGAAGACAAACATCTCGTTAGGAGTGAATATCATCTCTCCACCGCCGTTGTCAAGAATAATGTGCCCTTTGGTCACAAGGGTGAAACTGTATATTTTCAGTTCTCCCGACATCTCGTTGGTGAGCATGGTGAGCTGTTTGTTGGTGAGGGCGCATGTAAGTTTGTTGTCCCAGGTTTCGCGCTCGAGCATCTGGAGGTGACTTCTGCTGATTTCGTTCAGATTTGGCATGTAGTGATATTTTTGCGGCAAAGATAATAAAAAATTTCATTTGTTTCGTTTGGGATAATAATTGGTTTTGAAAAATTTTGTTTTGACGGTGAAAAAGGCAGTAACTTTGCAGCATCAAAAACAAACATTTTATAAACACACATTTTTTAAGAAATGGACGCAAAAAAATCAATCGAAGCATTACAGTTTTTCGTTACTAATTTGAACGCTTAGTCGTTCCAACACAAGTTGCAGGCCAAAATTTTTGGTTCACTTGGATTTAAGAAGCTTGAGGCAAAGTATCTTGAGCATGCCAAGGAGGAAGGCGAGTTTGTTGACCAGTTCATCGACCGTCTGCTTGACTCGGGTGGTGAGCTCAAGCAAGAAGCTGTTGAGGCTCAAACTCTCTACAATGACCCCATCGAATTCCTCAAGGCCGACTACAATGTGTCGGTTAATGGCATAGAACTGCTGCGCAAGTGCATGGATGGCATCAAGGACGACATCACCACTTTTGACATGATGAAGGTATATCTCAAAGACGAGGAAGATGACATGTACTGGAGCGAGGAGCAACTGGGATTGATAGAACTCATCGGAGCTAAGCCCTGGCTTATTAAGACTGCACTTTAAGAACCATTTATAATTGTTATAATCATGGAAGCAAAAGATCAAGTATTGGAAGCTATGCGCAAGGCAGGTGTGCCTTTGAACGCAGGCAAGGTGGCAGAGCTCACTGGTCTCGACCGCAAGGTCGTAGATAAGGCCTTTGCCGAGTTGAAGAAAGAGGGTGCTATCACATCGCCCGTGCGCTGCAAGTGGGAACCTGCTAAATAAGGGGTTACACGTTATTTACAATCTAATGGTTGGGTTATTGTGATTGCATCGATGCAACCATGAAGCCCAACCATTATTTTAGAATCGAAAATAGTTAGTTTTTATATGGAGACAATATATGATTTTAAAGCTTTGACGAGCAGGGGCCAGGAGCTGGACTTCGCTCAGTTTAAGGGCAAGGTGTTGCTCATTGTCAACACTGCCAGCAAGTGTGGCTTCACACCTCAATTCAAGGGGCTTGAGGAGTTGAACCAGAAATATAAGGATCGCGGTCTGGTTACGATAGGATTCCCCTGCAACCAGTTCAACCATCAGGACCCTGGCACCGATAGCGAGATAGAGGGCTTCTGCCAGCTCAACTATGGTGTGACATTCCAAATCATGAAGAAAATCGACGTCAATGGCGACAATGCCCATCCGATCTTCAAGTTTTTGAAGAGCAAGACCAAAGGCGTGCTTGGCAGTGCCATCAAGTGGAACTTCACAAAGTTCCTTATTTCGCGTGATGGAGAAGTGATAAAGCGTTATGCTCCTATCACTGCACCTGAGAAAATAGTAAAGGACATAGAGAAAATGCTAGGATAATGAAGAAGATTATAATCATTGATGGAGGCCCACGTAAAACGTTCAACACGTCCTCGATGTTACAGAAGATAGCCATACCAAGGGCAACAGCATTGTGATTGCTGAGGATGGCGACCTGTTCTACATGATGCATGGCGACGTGACCTATTGCGACGCTGCTCTCAAGGCCAACAAATTAAGCATCATTTTTGAGGACCTGGCAGCGGCCCGCGACACCCTCGACCGCGTGCGTGAGTTCATCGTCAATAATCCTACCGTTTACCTCTCCACTCACTGCCCCGAGGGCTATGAGAATCTGGAAATGAAACGCGTGATGAAGCTGTAGGCCTCATCAACATACTAGAAAATGAGACATTAAGGGTTGGCCTCTATGTCTCATTTTTTTGTTTACACGGTTTTATGTAGCACCTGCTTTCTCAATCTATCTTTTCGATAATCAGTTCGGTAGAGTTCTCCTCGAGGGAGTTGTGTTCATCAAGATGAAAGTGCGCGCCAGGAGCATTGTCTTGTGCCAATGCTGCCATGTGATTTGCCAATGATAGCAATCCTTCCTTGTTGGCGGTGATAATCACAGCGTTATTTTCAATTTTTACGGCAATCGTAAAGCCGTCTTCCCATTTCATTTCCATAGTGGTGTGTTGGGGCTTTATGTTACTCTGAGAGTAAGAACTTGGCAATTTCGGCAACTTCTTCTTCGCGTTTGGTGTGCTTTATGAAGATGGCGATAGGGTAGTAGTCGCCATTGGGCATGACAACAATGCCTACGTCGTTAATGCCTCTAAGTGTTTTGCCTTTAGAGAATCCTGTTCCGGTCTTATGGGCAAGTTTGGCACCTGGTGGCAGTGCTGCTTTGATGCGGTTGTTGCCAGTTTCGCACTTGAGCATCAAGTCCCATATATACATCAACACAGGGCTTGATAGTCGCTCGCAGTAGAACCAATTGAGCAGTTCGGCCATATCGCGAGGAGTGCACCAATTATCGCGTGATCGTCGTGGCTTGCTGTGCATTTGCTTTTCGGTCCATTTTAGGCGTATGTCCTTAAATTCCAAGTTTCGCAAGTAGTTTTGTACATCCTTGGGACCACCGCACAACTTGAACAGCAGGTCGCAGGCGTTGTTGTCACTCTGCTGCAGCGACAGGGCAAGCAGTTCGCCATAGCTGAATTCTCGCTCCTCGTCAATAATCTTAAGCATTGGCGACCAAGTGTCTTGCTCTAAATCCTGCTTTTTCACAGTAACACGCTCGTCGAGACTGATGCCGCACGAGTCAAGATAATGGGCGACATATATGGCCTGAGGAAACTTCATCACACTGTTCATCTCATATCGTTTTTCAAAAGAATATTCATAGCTGGTGACAATGTCTCCTTTGATAATGCAAGCCCCACATCGCTGAGCCTGGACTTGAAAGCCTAGCGAAAGGACAATGAAAAGAAATGATATTTTCTTTATTTTTCCCATTTAATCATTTGTGCTAGTTGAAGGAAATAATCATTAGACCAAATATTGAGTTCGTTAGGATTCTTTAGGAATGGCATTACGTCTTGTTTTACCTGGTTGATGTTGGTGGTTGCTAGCTTTTCTTTAAGCATTGTCAAAAACTCATCTTGACTCACAATTATTCCATTGAATTGCCGTATTCTCTCCTGCAAATGCTTGAAGTTTAATGGTACAGAATTTCTCACATACCATTCAAAGTCGTACCAATCTCGGCCTTTCACTCTGTTTTTCCATGAGCGGAATACAAGTGCGTGCATCTTGCCTGCGAATAAACATGGCAGTGTGAAGCATCGTGTCATGAATGAATAAGGTTGTAATAGCAATTTGTGCTCTGTAGAGAATTCTAATGGTGGTTGTGTGTCAACCTCAATTTTTATTTTTATTGATTTCTCGGTACGAAATGAGATGTCATAAACATCGGTGGTGTCCTTGAGGAAGGCAGACTCAACTTTCCCAAAGCTCTTTTTGTCCTTTTTTGTTATCTCAACCTCTCGGCCAACGATGACAAACTGATCAATAATTGGTTGGAAAAACTTCTTGAAGTCAAAGTTGTCATCTGGTTTAAGAAGTGAGAAGTCCATGTCCTCACTAAATCGTTGCAAACCATGAAAGATTCTTAGACATGTGCCTCCATAGAAAGCTGCATTGTCGAAGAAACCGCCATGATAAAGACCTGCTAAAACAATCTGTTGGTTGACTTCGAAGATAGCGTTTCTCTTTTTTTGCTCGGTTGACAAGTCATACTGACTGAGCATTTTTTGATATACCTCATTCATGATTTACTTAGAAGATTAATAATTTGTTGGACACTGTTTGCCTTCTTGCCAACTGTAGCATATTCTTGAAAAATTGATTTTCTCATCTTGTAGAATTCTTCCATGTCAAGACGCAAATACTCTTCTAAATATTCTTCAGTTTCTCTCTTGTATCTTAAATTCAAAGATGGGGTTGTGGCTATGAAATCGCACAACGCTTTCTCGGGAGTTGCAATTAAGAATTGCTGATTGCCGACCTTTGCAATAGTGATACCCACGGCAAAAGCCTCCTTTGAGCATGTGAAATATTGGAAATAGCCCAACTTAGTATTAAAAGTGCGTCCACGCTTTATTGTCATAGACTGCGTGATAAATACATCTTCGGGAATAAGACCATAAAATCTCAAAGCAGTGAGACATGAGACATAAGACGGAGAATATAAATGATTAGCGATTAGTTCAGTTGATAGAGGTGTGTGTGTGATCTCGGGGGAAGCTACATATAGCCCCCTCTTAAGTCGAATTAATGCATTCGAATGCTCTAACTCGCTAATTTTCTTGTTTATAGCCTTTATGTTTGGATGAAGGCTAGATATTATGGAGTTAGTAACAGGTATATTGCTTATTTCTCGAAGTAAATTATTCATGGCGCAAAGATAGCAAAATTTTGAATAGTAAATAACCTTTTTGGTAATTTTCTGTTCAAAATTTTACTTTTTTATTAAATGCAACCATGTGAACTGTTTTAGATGTTGAATCTTTATCGCGACGGCTTAGCGCGGCGTGCCATCTCGAAAAGGCCCACTGGCAGGTGGCAGTAACCGTCGGGGTTCTTGTCTAGATAATCCTGATGGTATTCCTCAGCGGGGTAGAAGCAGTTGAGCGGTAGCACCTCAGTTACGATGGGCTTGAAGTAGCGCTCTGCCTCTACTGCCACGCGTTTTTCGATGATAGGCAAGTCGGCGGGGTCAACGTAGTAAATGCCGGTGCGATACTGCGATCCCACGTCGTGTCCTTGTTGGTCCTTGAGTGTGGGGTCGATGGCTTTGAAATACATATCGAGCAGGAATTCCAGCCCTATCTTTTCAGGGTCATAAACCACCTTCACTGTCTCGGCATGCCCTGTCTTGTGGGTGCACACTTGCTCGTAACTTGGGTTCTCGACTGTGCCATTGGCATATCCCACTTGCGTGTCAATTACACCGTCAATTAACTTGAAAAAATGCTCGGTACCCCAAAAGCATCCGCCAGCGAAATAAATTTCTCGTGTCATAATCGTCTATTTTTTTATTTTATAACGCATTAAGTTTCTCCAAATTATATGTGGAACCAAAAATGTGCTCTCAAGGTTGCAGAATCGTGAGATTTTCACTATATTTGCACGATTAAATCAAAATAACTATGCAAAACGAATTTGTGAGCCTGATTAGCAATCAGGCAAAGAAATATGGAAACCGCGAGGCATTGCGTTACCGTGACTATCTTTCGGACCAGTGGACATCGATGTCATGGAAAAGTTTCAAGCAAGACATAGAGCGGTGCGCTCATGCTTTGCTGCATGCTGGCGTGGAGCCACAGGGCAAGGTGGCTGTGTTCTCGCAAAACTGCCCCGAGATATTAATAACGCATTTCGCATCGTTCTACAACTGCGCTGTGCCGGTGCCTATCTATGCTACTAGCAGCAAGGACGAGGCGGCCTATATCATCAACGATTCAGGAGCAACTATCTTAATGGTGGGTGGACAAGAGCAATATGACATCGCCATGCAGCTATTTGATGAATGTCCTTGCCTCAAACTTGTTGTTGTGATGAATACCAAGGTCGTGGTTGATAAGCAGATGAAGAATGTAACTACTTGGCGTCGCTTCCTCAGCGAAGGTGGCCAAGCAGGCGAATTAGAGCGTAGCGCGCTTGCCAAGCGCATGGAAGATGGCCGTCCCGACGACTTGATGTATCTTATCTACACCTCGGGCACCACAGGTCAGCCCAAGGGTGTGATGCTTACCCACAGCAACTTCAGTGCGGCAATGATGGCGCACGGCATGCGACTAACCTATGTTGACGACAACGATGTGTCTCTCAGTTTCTTGCCATTGAGCCATATTTTTGAGTTGGGTTGGACTATGTTCTGCCTCATTCATGGTTTGGTGGTCGCCATCAATTATGACCCTCGAGACATTCAGCGCTCCGTCAAGGAGATAAACCCCAACTGCATGTGTAGCGTGCCCAGATTCTGGGAGAAAGTATATACTGCAATCATGGACAACGTGAACGGTGCAAAACCAGTGGTCAAGACAATGTTTAAGACAGCTATACGTGTGGGTAAGGCGCGCAACATCAAATATGTGCGCAACGGCAAGAAGGCGCCATATCTCATTGAGAAGCAATATCAATATTTTGAGAAAAAGGTGTATTCACGCCTGCGCAAAGCGATTGGTGTGGAAAACGGAAAACTCTTCCCCACTGCTGGTGCCATGCTTAGCGACAATATCACCGCACTGCTTCATGCCGTGGGCATCAACATCGTGATAGGCTATGGTCTGAGCGAGACCAACGCTTCGGTGTGCTTTTATCCTAATCAAGGTTGGGAGCTTGGCACCATTGGCGAACCCATCCCTGGTGTAAAGTTGAAAATTGGCGACCAGAACGAGATTCTCGTTAAAGGTCCAACCGTGATGCGCGGTTACTATAACAAGCCCGAAGAAACCGCTCAGGCTATTGATGCTGACGGATGGTTCCATACTGGCGACTGCGGCGAAATAACCGAGAAGGGACACCTCATTATGACCGAGCGTCTAAAGGATCTCTACAAGACCAGCAATGGCAAGTATATCGCTCCCCAGCAGCTTGAGACGTTGCTCGCTCAGGATAAATATATGGCTCAAGTGGCAGTGATTGGCGACGGAAAGAAATATGTGAGCGCACTTATTGTGCCTGACTTCGACGAACTTGGAATATGGGCTGCCAAGCACAAAATCAAGTTTAAGAACAACGAGGAGCTGGTCAATGACCCCAAGGTTCATGAGATGATAGAGAAACTCATCAACGAGTATCAGAAGGATCTTGCCAGCTATGAACAGATAAAGCGCTTTGTGCTCCTGCCCCGACCTTTCACTATGGAAAGCGGCGAACTTACCAACACTCTGAAAATCAGGCGTGCCGTTGTCAATAAACGCTATGCCAAGTTGATTGACGCGATGTATGCCGTTGATTATCGCCCCAAAGGCAAGAAAGAAGAAAAACTGAATGTCGAATTTGTTTTTTAAGGAACAATTCACACTTTATATATTTTGAAAATCTAGAACTTCTAGAAAAACTCTAAACTCTTCCCTCTCTCCTCCCAACTATATTTATTAACCCCTAAATCATTGAGCTCAGATGATTACAACCGACCAACTAAAAGAGATACAAGAACGCAAGGATGCGTTGAGGAGGTATCTTTGACGTCGATAACAAGAAAATCCAAGTAGAAGAAGAGGAATTGCGCACTCATGTGCCCGATTTCTGGAGTGACCAAAAGAAAGCTGAAGCGCAGATGCGCAAAATCAAGACACTGAAGATGTGGATTGAGAAATGCGAAGAAGTGGAGGCGGCAGTAGGTGAAGTGGAAGTTGGCTTTGACTTCGTGAAGGAAGGCCTGCTCACCGAGGAAGAACTCGATGCGCTCTATGCCGATGCCATCGATAAAATTGAGAAACTCGAGTTGCGCAACATGCTGCGGCGCGAGGAAGACAAACTCAGCGCAATCATGAAGATTAACTCGGGTGCCGGTGGCACCGAGAGTCAGGACTGGGCGTCGATGCTTATGCGCATGTACCTACGATGGTGCGAGAAGCATGGCTACAAGACCGCCATTCAGCACCTGGTTGATGGCGATGAGGCTGGCATCAAGAGTGTGACAATAGGCATTGAAGGCGATTTCGCCTATGGATACCTCAAAAGTGAGAACGGCGTGCATCGCCTAGTGCGTGTGTCGCCCTACAACGCTCAAGGTAAGCGCATGACCTCGTTTGCCTCGGTTTTTGTTAGTCCTATGGTTGACGACACCATTGAGATAGTTCTCGACCCAGCTCGCATCTCGTGGGACACCTTCCGCAGTAGTGGCGCTGGTGGCCAGAACGTGAATAAGGTTGAGAGTGGTGTGCGCGTGCGCTATCAGTTCAAGGATCCATATACTGGCGAAGAAGAGGAAATCCTCGTTGAGAACACCGAGACACGCGACCAACCCAAAAACCGCGAGAATGCCCTGCGCAACCTCAAGTCTATCCTTTACAATAAGGAACTTGAGCACCGCCGCGAAGAACAGCGCAAAATTGAGGATAGCAAGAAGAAGATTGAGTGGGGCAGCCAGATTCGCAGCTACGTCTTCGATGACCGCCGCGTGAAAGACCACCGCACCAACTACCAGACCAGCAACGTGGGCGCTGTGATGGACGGCGATCTCGATAACTTCATCAAAGCCTACCTGATGGAATTTTCTACCGACGAATAGCCTCTTTTTGTACGACAATTAAGGACAATTTTTTGTTGCATTCTTTTATTAAGGACAAGATAATTACGTTCTTATGTTTGAATTTGATTATTTGTTTTCAATTAAAGATAGCAGTTTTTAAATGATAGATATAAGTTGTTTAAAACAAAGAGTCTATGATGTGGTTAGAGCTATTTATGATGTCCACGACGTTCTTGGTCCGGGGCTTAATGAATCATGCTATCAAGAAGGCTTAGAGCTTGAGTTAAAAGAGAAAAAGATTCCTTTTGTTCGTGAGATGACATTCCATCCTCACTATCGTGGGCATCCTATGGAGTCAACATTCCGTGTAGATTTCATTTGCAAAGATGATATTATAGTGGAATGCAAGGCTGTTTCTGATGTGATAGGTAACCATCGTGCTCAGTTGTTTAATTATATGCGACTTTTGCAGAAACAATGTGGTATTTTAGTTAATTTTTATCCTTTCTCTGCTAATGTAGAAAGGTATTTCTATGATAAGAATACCAATCAGATTATTGTGACTGATGGCCACGTAATTTATAATTACAATATAAAAAATAAATAGTCGAAAAGGTTAGCATATATTTACAATTAAATTATCGTTGGTAACTAAAATCATAATGTGATTCAATTGTCGATAATAAAAGAGTATCAAAAATATTGTCATTAATAGTCTTAAGAAAATGCGTAAGAAGTTGACTATAGTAAATGTTGAGGGGGTTGTGGTGGAGGATCCACAGAACTTGAAGGCGCTGATTCGTGACTTTGCTGCTATCCAGGGGCTTAAGCTTTTTGTACATGGCGAGGGCACTATGGCGTCGATGGTTGCCGAGAAGATGGGCATCACTATACGTCAGACTAGTGACGGCCGCGATATCATCGATGACCGTGTTATGGACCTCGTGACAATGGTGTATGGCGGACTCGTCAACAAGCGCCTCGTTGCCATCATGCAGTGGCGAGGTCTCAATGCTGTGGGCCTAACGGGTGTGGACCTGAACCTAGTGCAGAGCACCAAAGTGCCTATCAAGCCAGTCAATGTAGGGCGTGTGGGCACTGTGCGGCGTGTGAACACATCAATGCTCATAAAGCTCTTAGAGGAGAACGTGGTGCCAGTGATTGCTCCACTCACCCACGACGGCAGGGGTAACCTGCTCAATGGCGATGTGAAGATGTTTGCCTATGAGATAGCGCGCACCCTGACTAGCACTTACGATGTTAGAGTCATTAATGTCATGAGTGAGGAAAACTGTGTGCTTACCAACGATAAGAAAACTAACAATGTGATCTCCATGCTACGACGTGCCCAATATAAGGTGTTGCGTGAGAAGGGGGTCATTAATCCTGCTGCCTATCCCATCCTTGACAACGCCTTCTCGGCTATCGACCACGGCGTGAACGAAGTCGTGCTTGTCAATGCTGCCCGCTTTAGTGACCTACATGCGGGTACTCACTTGAAATAATGAACAATTCATAATGTCCTCAAAAGTTGCTCCTTTGAGGACATTTTTCATTTTTAAGTTGGTAATATTCCACAAATGGTAAATAATGTTAAATAATTATTTAATAAATTGTTATATTAATAAAAAAATATAACTTTGTGACGATAAAAAAGAGTTATAATAGTAGTTAACGGGTTCAGTGCTTTTGTGACTCTAGAATTAGACCTTTAGAACCCTCTTTTAATAACATTTATGGTAAAAAAAATACTCTCAATTGCAACATTGTTGCTTATGTCGATGCCTGCAGTCTTGGCACAGAGTTTTGAGTTTAGATATCATGGTGAGTCGCTTGCCGATGGAGCAACAGTGACTATCCAAGCCGAGGAAGACGAATGGGGCTTTGGAGAGATGAATTGCTGCACCAATCCTACTTCTGACCCTAACAATGGACTTATCTTGAAAATCCTTTCGGGTAGTCAAAACTCAGGAGATGCTACAATTAAAATTGAAGAAAACACTTTATTTCCAGCGAGAATCTTGTGGTGCATGGGTGGTAACTGTATGATGGTACTCAATCCATCAATAACCAAACCTTTCACTGCTGATGATGGCATCTGCCAAGTGCAGTTTGATGCCGAAGATATTCAGAGCGAGGGTCATCTTCTTGCAACGCTCACAGCTACAATTGGCAGTGAGACTCACATGGTTAAGATTAAATTTGTTTATGGCGAGCAACCCGCAATTCCTGGTGATGTTAATGGTGACGGCGAAGTTACTGCGTCGGACGTAACGGCTCTTTACACCTTCCTGCTCAACAATGATTTAAGCGCTCTCGTTAATGGCGACGTTAACGGTGACGGTAATATTACTGCCAGTGATGTGACTGCAGTCTATAACATACTTTTAGGCGATTAATTAACATTTAAATACTTTACAACAATGAAAAAAACAGTACTATTCCTCTTTGCCATGTTTATGGCAATTTCGATTTTCGCCCAATCGGCGACAACTCCGAAAGGCACCATCACTCCTGGTGCTGGTGAGACTTGGTGGGGCTACTTCACCGACAACGATGCAAATGCCGCAAACTTTAGCGCTTACGGCGTTAACACATTAGCCAATTATGAGGCTGCAATTAAAATTGTGAAAAATGATCCTATTATGGGCAATGCCACTGTTAAAGCAATGCGCTTGTGGTTAAACTCAACTACTATTCCCAAAATCACTAGCCTGAAGATTTGGGTAACTAAGACTCTAAAGCTTAATGCAGAGGGTGTTTTGTATGTTCAAGATGTTGATTTGTCAACTTTGACTGCTGGTGCTAACGATATAGCGCTTAATACTCCTTTTGCGATTAATAACACTGTAACCTACTTTGGTTATACGATGACTCTTAGCAGTCAGGATTATTCTATCATGAATGGTGGTGAGTATGAACCTAACACATTCTTCTTCCGTGCAACAGCACAGCAGACCAATTGGTCGTCGGTTACCAACCACGGAAAGCTTGCATTGCAACTCCTTGGCGAGGGTGTAAACATTCCTCAAAACGCGGCTATCTTTACTAATAAGAATCTTGGAACTCACAACTATCAAGTGGGCGATGAGGCTGTTGTGCCTGTAACTATCAAGAATAAAGGAGAGAACAATATCACCTCCGTTTCATATATCATAACCAGCAATAATGACCCATCTACTGCTACCCCCGAGGTTACAGTGCCTATTAATAACATCTCTAATGGTGCCACTGCAACATTTGACGTATCGTTCGACACCAGTGAGCCACTTAGAGACACAAGGACTGTCACTATTACAAAGGTTAATGGACAACCCAACGATGCTCCTGCTGCTGATTGTGTAGCAAGCGGCCAATTTACTGTGGTTTCATTCTTGTTTACAAGGGTTCCCGTTATCGAGGAGTTCACTGGCACATGGTGTGGCTGGTGCCCAAGAGGATTTGTAGGCATGGAAACAGCACATGAGAAATTCGGCGACCAAGTTGTACTAATCGCAGCCCACAACGGTGACCCAATGGAGATTTCGGACTATAACCCAGTAATGTCAACCGTAAGTGGATTCCCCGATGCACGTGCTAACCGTGCCACCGACTTCGATCCAAATCCAGATGCTATTGAGAGTATGATTAATCAGAGTATGCTCGAAGTTCCTGTTGGTATGGTACAAGTTACGGCTCAATGGAATGATGAGGAAATGAAAACCATTAAAATGGATGCTACTTCAAAGTTTGCCTTTGCCGAGGAAAATACCAATTACGGCATTGCCTTTGTTCTTACCGAGGACGGTATGAAGGGCACAAGTTCTAGCTGGGCACAGTCCAATTACTACAGTGGCCAAAGCGGATATCCCGATTATATGTCGTGGTGGTGCAGTCAAGGTTCAAAAGTTTCTGGATTAGAGTATAACTTTGTGGCCGTGGGTGCTTGGCAAATCGCAAGTGGCTTTAACGGCTCGGTTAAGACATCTTTCGAGGCTGGTGAAGTTATGCCTTTCAGCTATACTGCTGATATCTCAACTAAGACTCTCATTCAAGATAAGTCGAAACTGAAAGTTGTAGCTCTGCTCATCGATCGCAATGCTAACAAAATTATCAATGCATGGCAGACCACAATCAATCCTTATGGATACAATCCTGTTCCTAGCGAGTTCTACATGGTTGGTACTTTCAACGAGTGGAATACTACCGAGGCAGGTGGACGCTTAGTATTCACTGCTACCGAGGATGAGGGCTTTTACGAGGCAACAGGCACACTCGAGGCTGGTGCTGAGTTCAAGGTTATCACTCCAAATGGTGACGACTGGACATGGTATGGTGGCGTTGACGAGAACAACGTTGGTTTCTTCATGATCTATGACGACCTGCTCAACACTCCACTGCAGATGGTTGACGGTTCTAACTTCCGCATTGAGAATGGTGGTGAGTTTACTTTCAGCATCAATGCTAACGACATGACCCTCACCGTTCATCCTATTGGTAATCCTATTGTTCCTGGCGATGTTGATGGCGACGGTGTAGTTACCAGTGGCGATATTACATTGCTCTACAACATTCTGCTTAATGACGACAATACAGGCGTTGCTAACGCTGACCAGAATGGCGATGGTGTAATAACAAGTGCCGACATAACAGCTGTCTATAACATTCTGCTCGGTAGCAAGAAATAAACCTTCGAGCACTTTAGATGTCTAAAAGGATGTTGCATAACTTGCAAAATAGTTTTGCAACATCCTTAAAACAATTAAAAACTTTACTAATAAAATGAAGAAAATTGCTTTATTACTGTGTCTTTTTGCTTTGGTGGCGTCGAGCGATGTGTTTGCTCAGCTACCAGCTGTGACGCTTAAGACTATCGACGGCCAGGAGGTGAAAATTAACGAACTCTCCAACGATGGCAAGCCGTTTATCATCGACCTCTTTGCTACTTGGTGTAAGCCTTGCCTGCGTGAGCTCGATGCCATTGCCGAAGTTTATGAAGAGTGGCAGCAGGAGACTGGCGTAAAGATTATTGCCGTGAGCACCGACCAAGCGCAGAACATTCATAAGGTGAAACCACTTGTGAGCAATCATGGATGGGAATATGAAGTGCTACTCGACCCCAATGAAGACCTCAAGCGTGCGTTGGGAGTGCAGATGATTCCATTCACCATGATTGTTGATGGTCAGGGAAATATCGTGTATAAACACACTGGATATACCGATGGTGCCGAGGCAGAACTTTTAGAAAAAGTTAGAGAACTCGTCGGTAAATGAAACGAACACTGATCTATATTGCATTACTTTGTTGTTACTTCTGTGCCTCGGCCGATGAAGGTCAAGACAACAAGCAGAAGGTGAAGATCACGGGTAGCATACAGAGCGATATGCTTGTGCCTATGCGTGACGAGGCCATCGGCGCGGAGAAAACCGAGGATTTCCAGACCAACACCTACGGCGACATTATGCTGCAAAGCAAATATGTCGATGCTGGGTTTAGGTTTGAATATCTCGATCACCCGTTGCCTGGCTTCGAGAAGGACTTCAAAGGCTGGGGTGTGCCTCACTTTTGGGTGAAAGGACGCTACAAGGGCGCTGAACTGACAGTGGGCACGTTCTACGAGCAGTTTGGCTTAGGACTCATCTTGCGTACCTACGAGGAACGCTCGCTGGGCATCGACAATTCGCTGCTTGGAGCACGTCTGGTGGTGAGGCCCACCAAGGGCGTTACCATCAAGGCGCTCTCTGGCCGCCAGCGCCGCTACTGGGGCTGGAACAAGGGCTTAGTGAGCGGTGCCGATGCTGAACTCAATATCAACGAGTGGATTCCATCTATGCGTGAACATGGCACCGAGTTGATGATTGGCGGCTCTTGGGTTAACAAATATGAGAAGAAGGAGGAGATCTTCGTTGACCCTACCCATATGCTCAATTTGCCTGAGTTTGTCAACGCCTGGGACGTGCGTGCATCACTCAACACAGGCCCATGGAGCCTACACGCCGAGTATGCACAAAAGACGCAAGACCCATCGTTCGACAATGGATATAACTACCGTAAAGGAACTGCCGCAGTGCTCTCGGGTTCTTATTCTAATAATGGCTTGAGCGTGTTGTTGCAGGCTAAGCGCAGCGAGAATATGTCGTATCGCAGCCGTCGTAGCATGATTGGCACTTCTTCTTTCATCAATCACCTGCCGGCATTCACGCAGGAGCAGACCTACGCATTGGCGGCCCTCTATCCCTATGCTACACAGTTGGCAGGAGGCGAATGGGCCTATCAGGCCGAAGTGGGTTATAATTTCAAACGTAAGACGAAATTGGGCGGCAAGTACGGCATGAACCTGAAGCTCAATTTCTCGCATGTTCGCTGGGAAGGTGAGACGTTCTATCAGGATATTGATGTGACCTTGACCCGTAAATTATCGAGCAGCGTGAAGCTGGCATTGATGTATATGAATCAGCGTTACAACAAGACGGTGGTTGAGGGTCATGGTGGCATGGTGCGCTCTAATATTTTCATCGCCGACGCTAAATTCCAACTTTCGAAGAAAACCACTCTGCGCACCGAGTTGCAATACCTCAGCACACGTGACGATGAAGGCGACTGGCTTTACGGCTTATTGGAGTTCTCGTTGGCTCCTAACTGGATGTTCTCGGTTAGTGACATGTATAATGTGGGCGTGACCAACATTCACTATTATCATGGCGACGTCACTTTCAGCCGCTCTGGGCATCGTGTGTCATTGGGGTTCGGTCGCACCCGCGCAGGATATAACTGCTCGGGTGGTGTTTGCCGATATGTTCCTGCAAGTAGAGGTTTCACATTGTCTTACAATTACAACTTTAGCATCTTATGAAAATCAAGGCTTACTTAGCATTATTGTTGACTGCCCTACTTATGGTGGCATGCAGCCACATCGACGAGGATGAGCAACTGATATATGTGAAACCGGCACCAGTTGAGCGTTGTGTCTTGATAGAGGACTTCACAGGGCAGCGATGCGTGAACTGTCCTAATGCTGCTGAGGAAATAGAGAAACTGATAGAGCAGTATGGCGATGCTATCATTGCAGTGAGCATTCACTCTGGCCCATTAGGGTTTCACACCAATACCCGTTTCTTGGGACTTGCTACCGATGTGGGTGATGAATACTACAATCATTGGAATCTGGAATTTCAGCCAGTGGGATTGATTGACCGTGGCGCTCCTGCCGAATATACCGCTTGGGGTACACTCATCAGGCAAGAGTTGCAAAAGACTGCACCAATCGATATTGATCTTATGGTGAATCCTAGTGATGACAATCAAATCGATATCTACACCGAGATTCAAGGTGTAGATGGAAACACACAAGGCAAACTGCAGCTGTGGATCGTTGAAGATGATATCACTGCCTTCCAGATGATGCCCGATGGCACTATGAACACTAACTATCTTCATCAGCACGTGTTCCGTGCTGCCGTCAATGGAGAGTGGGGTGAAGATGTTGAAGTAAAAGAGGGATATTCTGTCTCGAATAATCACTTAATCACTCTATCTGATGATTGGAATGCCGAAAATCTCTATGTTATAGCTTTCGTATATAATGATTCAGGAGTTCTTCAGGTAACAAAGACTAAACTGCTGAATAATGACTCAGCCGAAGAATAAAGAGATGTTTTACCCTAACTTTTAAGTCCCGGAACATAAAGCACAATGTTTCGGGACTTTTGTTTAGTTGTCACTCTATTTTGGGTTGATGACTTCGGCGGTAGTCGCTGGGCGACATGCCAAGATGCTTAGTGCAATAGCGGCTGAAGTAGCTCAGCGAGGCGAAATTCATGCGGTCGGCAATTTGAGAGAGCGACAGGCGCTCGTCTTCAAGAAAATTTTTCAGTATGGGCACAGTGGCACGGTCTATATACGATGTGACACTGTGCCCTGTGAGTCGCTTAATGGTAGCCGAGAGGTATTTTGGCGACACGTTCAGGCTCTCAGCATAGTAGTTCACGCTGCGTTCGGTGCAGCTCACTCCAGTCGACAGCAGTTCCATGAGCGACTTCACGATATAGCCCGTGCGGTCGCTATGCTCGCTTGTGGTGTCGCGCTGTGAATGTGATTCGAAGATATCATACATCATGGTCAGGCACAGGCTCCCCATCATTTCACGGTAAAACATGGCCTGCCGGTTTTCCATGCGCTCTCTCAGCCGGTGGAAATCGTCAAGGATG
>CACYVC010000027.1 GCA_902777835.1 uncultured Bacteroidales bacterium
AAGCATTTTTTGCATACCTAAACTTATAAATGCCGCAAAAGTAAGCAATAATGGGCGTTTTCAAAGATTTTATCCTAAAAAATGACCAATAGGCCTAAAGATAAAAAAATTAGACAACTGGGTTGACCCCAATTGTCTAATTATTATTTTTGCACGTCTATTATTCTGATTTAGAATTTGAAATCTACACCTGCGCCAAATACCTTATTGGTGCGGCTATAGACGTCGGTGCCGGGAAGGGCTGCTGAGACACCGTTGTAGCCTCCATCGGCAACAGTCATCTCCTTCTTGTAATCGGTGTAAGTAGTCCAGAAGTAGCCCAAGTTGACCTTCACATTCTTAGAAACATTGATGGCGCCACCAAGACCAATGGAGTAGCTATCGCAAGAGAACGAGGTGTTACTCTGATACTTGTCGCTCAAGCCGTAATCGGTGCGCTGGAAACCAGCACTAACGGTGAAGGTCTTGTTGATATCCCACTCCACACCTGCGAGAATCTCGTGAGTGCCGTGCTTGAGCTCTTTGTTCTTAGCTCCTGCCATGTCGGCATGCTTGTCATCATAATAGTGATACTCCACGGTGCCACGCAGCTTATTGGGGATAAACTCATAGCCCACAGCGGCATAAAGCACGCTAGGCATATCGCTAGGAGTGTTCACGCCATGCTTGTAGGGCTCCATTTTCTCCTCAAAGCCTGATGGTGCATCCAGAACCTTAGTATCGTTCTCGATGTTGAGATTGGTCTTGAACTCATATTTCGCTGCCACTGTGAGGCCTCTCCACTTGAAGTTCACACCCAGAATTGGAGTGATACCCCAGCCCGTTTGTGTGCAGTCGATTGCCACATGAGCTAGTCCATTCTCAGCCATCATTGGAGTCAGCACACTAGCATATTGAGGATACGAGATTGAAATTTGCTCCATCCTTGCTGCCAAAATCGCATTGGCAGTGGCATTGACATGACCAGTGTAGTTACCTGTAAAATAGTTGGCGCGAAATCCTGCAAATCCCGAGAAATGCTCGTTGATCTTATAGGAGAAACCTAGTTGACCACCAAAGATGTATTGCTTGCCACGCATGTAGCTGTCGAGATGGTATAGGTCGGGGGTGAATCGACCACCCAGTAGTGGTGCCAGCGCTGCCGAGCCTTGATAGAGCCCTGCCATCACTGCCACGTCAAAGAGTGGCAGACCATCGTCGAAAGTGGCCTTGCCGCCACCACCCACTACGCCAATAAATCCTGAAACTGACCATTTTGGAGTCTTGTAAACAGCGTAGGCCGAGGGAAGAATAGGAGCTGCAGCGTTGCCTTTATATTTTTTATTAAAGGTATCGTTAGGGAACAATCCCATTCCGGCGGGAGTCATCACTGTAGCATCAATGTTGCGGGTTTGATAAGCGCTCTGGATATTGAGCGATAGTGCCCAACCGTTATGGTCCATGAAAGCGATACCTGCGGGGTTGGTGTAAACGGCATCAATCTCATTACTTGCTCCACGCGCCATCATGCGCTGGAAAGCGATGTGTTGGTTGGTATTATGCAGCAAGCCGCCAGCCTGGGCACTCACTGCTACTGCCATGATTGACAGTGCAAAAATCAATTTCTTCATATTACCCATTTTGTGTTTTTTACCTATTTTTTGAAATCTTTGCAAATGTAGGCAATTAATTTTAAGCACATATCGCAAACGTGAATAAAAGCGCCTTTTTTAACCCCCAATGCAACAATATTACCCTTTTTAACAAAAACTGAAGTGCTATTATGGAAAATTATTAGGGCTTTTTAAAGGGAATTGAGACAGAGGGGCCATGCCACATTGTCTCTTTTTTTCATGAATCTCATTTTTTGGCACAAAAATTATGATTATTTCAGCAAAAAGCATTACTTTTACAAAAAAATTTATTGTTACATATTAATTCATTAAAATCATGGATCAGAACACTATTAACAATCCCATGCCACAAGGCAACATGGGAGCCAACAACCAAAATCCGGTAAACAATCTTTCGGTAGGCAATGCCGCTAAGGGCTGCTTCGGCCTTAGCAAGGGCTTGGTTGCGCTAATCGCTATCGCGATACTTCTCTGCGGATATGGATGCTCTAAGCGCAACAGTTTTGTAACACAAGAAAAAGAAGTTGACGCAGCTTGGTCAAAGGTTGAGGCCGACTATCAACGCCGTAGCGACCTTTATACCACTATTGCCGCCAACCTTAAGAAATATGACAAACACGAGAGAGAGACCTACCAGGGAGTAACTAACGCCCGTGCTGGTGTTAGAAACAGCGAGCAACAAGACCAGGCTTTGCAGCAGATGCAGGCTCTCGCCGACTCAGCTCAGGCTCTCAAGGGTGTAAAGGTTGATCCCAACGATGAGCAGGCAATCAACAACTACCTCAACTCACAAAAGAAACTGAAAGAACAACTCAATCTTGCCATCAATGTTGTACATGAGGCTTATCCTGACTTGAAGGCTGAAGACTTGCACAAAGATTTCCAGGCACAAATGGAGGGTACCGAGAACCGAATCAACACTTCTCGCAAGGACTACATTGAGAAGGTTAAAGAGTATAACACCAACATTGACCTGTTCCCAGGCAATATCGTTGCTGGCATATTCGGATTCAAAGCTAAACCACAATTCAAGGCCGAAGAAGGAACCGATAAAGTGCCCAATGTAGAAAACATGCTTGAGGACTAACTTATTAAGTAGTAAGTAGTAAGTAGTAAGTAGTAAGCAGTAAACACTTAACACTTAACACTTATCACTTAAAACTTAACACTTAAAGTTAATCTCCGCTCTCCCCTCTCTCCATTTAACTCTCAACTAAGAAAAAATGCAACTCGACAACTTTATCAGCAAACCTGACCAAGGTCGGGTGGTGGCAGCCATTGGCGAAGCCGAGAAGATGACATCGGGCGAGATTCGTGTCCACCTCACCCCACGGTGTGGCGACGACGTGATGCGCGATGCCATCAAGACATTCAACCGCCTGAGGATGTATAAGACTCGTCACCGCAACGGCGTGCTTATCTTCGTGGCGTTTGAGAGCCGCAAGCTTGCCATCTTAGGCGATAATGGCATCAATGAGGTGGTTTCCGCTAATTATTGGGACGAAGAGAAAGATATTCTTCTCGAGTACTTAAAACATGGCGACCCTGCCACTGGTCTGTGTGCAGTGATAGCTCGTGTGGGCGCAAAGCTCAAAGCCTACTTCCCCATTGAAGATGACGATGTTAACGAACTTAGCAACGAGATTTCCTATGAAGAATAAAATAACATCATTCATCGCTGTGGCAATGCTGCTCTTCGTGGCATTGCCTGCTTGCGGTGAGCCTACGTCATCAACACCACCACGCCAACAAGAGAAGGAGAAGCAGATGCCGGCAGCAGTTGTTGGCGACAATGGAAGTGTAACACCAGTTCCCGACAAACCCACTGAGAAGAAACTGCTGTGGGACTTGGCAGGTGTTATCGACCCTGTCACAGCACAGGAAATAGAGGACTCACTGGAGACTTTCTCGCGCACTACCAGCAACCAAATCCTGGTGATGACAGTGACATCGATAGGTGGGGCTGATATATCGGAGTATGCCACACAACTGGGACGCGACTGGGGCGTGGGTCACGAGGGTGACAACAACGGTGTGGTGATTCTTATCAAGGTTAAGACCGAAAACGAGAAAGGAAATGCCTTTATCGCAACAGGCTACGGCGTGGAAGCCGTGCTGCCCGACGTGCTGTGCAAGCGCATCATCGAGCAAGAGATGATCCCGCGCTTTAAAGAAAACGATTATGCTGGAGGCATCAAGGATGCACTTGCCATAATCATGCCCGCCATGAAAGGCGAGTTCAACACCGAAGAATATATGGACGACACGGAAGATGCAATCCTCGGTCTCATTGTATTCATCGCTATAACATGCTTTGTCTTAGTAGCAATGAAGAAAGGTGGAACGGGTACTGGCACCAACACACGCACCTACACTGGCGGTCCAATCATCTTCCCAGGAAACATTGGCAGCGGCAAATCTAGCGGAGGCTGGGGCGGAGGCAGCTCTAGCGGTGGCTGGGGCGGATTTGGCGGCGGTAGCTTCGGCGGCGGTGGCGCTGGCGGAAGCTGGTAGCCTGGAGTTCAGAGTTAAGAGTTCAGAGTTCATAGTTTTTGGTAACTATAGAAAAAAATGAAGTTACTTAAGATAGTATTAATTGCTTTAGCCATTATTGTCGGCAAAGTGAGCATAGCACAGGTGCCAGAGAAGCCCGATAGCATGATGCCCATCATCGACATGGCAGGAATCATAAAGAACGACTCTTTAGTTAATGCCCTCAACACAAGGCTCGACTCGCTATCGCGACGCACTACCAACCAGATTGTGGTAGTTACAGTCAATGACTTGGGAAAACTCGAAGCCAACCAGTTTGCAACCCAACTTGGCAAGAAATGGGGTATCGGAGACAAGAACTCAAACAATGGCCTTATAATCCTTGTAAAGCCAAGGAACGACAAGGGGCCAGGCGAAGTGTATATAGCACCTGGAAGAGGTCTTCAAGGAGCTCTTCCCGATGTGAAGTGCAGATATATAACCGATTCAATCATAGTTCCACATCTCAAAGAGGGTGACTACGCCAGTGGCATTGAAGCTGCCGTCAACTACATCGAACCTATTGTTATAGAAGAATATGAACAAGCGCAAGCTGTTGCAAGCCAAAGCAATGACAAAAAAAGCAGTGGCGGCAATGGGTGGTGGATTTTAGGTGGAATAGCCGCTGGAATTGGCGGACTTGCGTTATTGAGAAAGCGCAACAAGAAAAACCTACCACAACAACCCGCCAATGGCGACCAAGCTACACAGGCAACGAACACCGAAACAGCGGCAGCAGCGACCGTAGGCGCAGCCACGGCACTAGCTGCGGCCTCTCAGCAAGAGGAAAACGACGAGCCTGAACCCGAAGATGAACCCGAAGAAGAAAATAAACCCGAAGAGCCCGAGGCCTACAAATACAAATATGGCGGTGGCGACTTTGACGGGGGCGGTGCTGGCTCTAAGTTCTAACAAATTCATATTCTTCTAAAAATAAGCAAGTTTTCACACCCTTTATTCTTTTCTCTCCTTCAACAATCTTATGACCGATTTCTTTAACAAAATAGGAGAAGCTATTATTGCCACAGCCGATATGCTGTGTGAGTATCCCGAGTTCCTGCTGCTCATTGGCGGCGGACTGTTCCTTTTCATCTTCTCAAGAGCCGTGTCTCTTAGGCGATTGCCTCAGGCCATTGGCGTGCTACGACAGAAGCAGGCTGCCAGCAGTGGCAAAGAAACAGGACAGATAAGCTCGGTACAAGCACTGCTCAGCGCCATTGCTGCAACAGTGGGAATGGGCAACATCGCCGGTGTGGCGGTGGCACTTACCGTGGGCAACGGCAATCCAGGCGTGATTTTCTGGATGTGGGTGAGCGCACTGGTGGGAATGACCACCAAGTTCTTTGAAGGCACACTCGCCATCATGTACAAGGGCAAAGACAGCGCCGGCGAAGTGCAAGGCGGACCCATGTACATCATCACTAAAGGCTTGGGTGAGAAATGGAAACCACTTGCCGTGGCATTCGCCATCTTTGGATTGGTAGGCACCCTGTGCGTGTGGCAGGCCAACCAACTCGTGGAGTCGGTAACCACAGTTTTCACTACACCAATGGGCATCGAGAACACCCCTTGGCTGCGATTCATCATGGGTGTTATTATGGTTGTCATTGTCGCTGCCGTGATTCTGAGAGGAATCAAGAGCATCGCAGCTATTGCCTCTAAGATGGTGCCTATTATGGTAGCGCTCTACCTCATTATGGTACTGGTGATTATGGCTTTGAACTACGACAAAATACCAGGAGTATTCGGATCTATTTTCAAAGGGGCATTCACCTTTGAGGCAGGACTGGGAGGCTTTGCCTATGTGGCATTAATCGGCGCCCGACGCGCTGCCTATGTCAACGAGGCTGGTATTGGTACCGCATCTATGATGCATGGCGCCAGCAAGAACACCGAGCCTGTGCGCGAAGGCCTCATCGCGATGCTAGGCCCAGCTATCGACTCGGGACTGATATGCACCCTCACCGCCATCCCCATCATCATCGCTGGCAACTACATAGGCGTGGGCAACGATCCTAAGGGGCTGGCTATAGCCCTCGGTGCTTGGCAGCAGCTCATTCCCAACATAGGTCACTACCTACTCATGATCATCGTGTTCTTCTTCGCATTCTCCACCATGTTCACCTATAGCTACTATGGCCTCAAGTGTACCAATTTCCTCTTTGGCGCTCACAATGCCAAATACTACAACTACTACTATCTCGCAATGATTGTGGTGGCAGCAGTAGTGCCCTTGAAAGTGGTGGTGGGATTCATGGACATAGCATTCTTCCTCATGGCATGCTGCACCATGACAGCTATCCTGCTACTCTCGCCCAAGGTGATAAAAGCTGAGAAAGAGTACTTCAGCAAAAAAACATAAGGAATAAAAAGCACTACCACTTGTGCTATAACTACAACCACTTGTGCACATAAGGATCAAAAGAACCTTATGTGCACAAGCTGTATTATAAAACCATTAAGAAGAGGCATGAAGCAGTTGTTTTGGAGATTAAACTGTCAAAAGAAAACACCACCGACAAGAAAGCCGATGGTGTGAATCGTTCTCATAAACTCACCACCACATTCCTGCCTAAACGGTCAGGTGTTAATAGATTTACGCTCAGAGACGATGCAAAGTTACAAAAATTTTAATATGCAAGAACTGACAAGCAAAAATATCCAGAAGATGAGTATATTTTACCATTAAAGGTTCCGGTACACAAAAGGAACAATGAAAAACGAAGGGAAAGCTATTAGTGCACTGATGATAGCTCTGGGTGTTGTTGAAGTATTGCGCCGCACCTGCGGCGTTCGGCCAGCCTAGAATAAGGAAAAAAACTGGTGACACAAAAAAGAAAGAGCGAATAGTGCCGAAGCACATCTTCGCTCTTCTCCTCTCTCCACTGCGGTGCGTACAGGACTCGAACCAGCGACCTCCTGCGTGACAGGCAGGCATTCTAACCAACTGAACTAACGCACCAGTTTGGAATTGCGGTGCAAAGTTACACACATTTTTCAAACTGGCAAAATTTTTTGCAACTTTTTTTCAAAAAAATTGCATTTCCTGCGTTTTTAGCTCCTTACCACTATAAAATATAGGTCTTTTTTATGCAAAAAATAGCCTCGTTTTGCATTTAAATGAAAAAACTATCATATTTTTGCTACTAAAAGGGGTAGTTTTAACGAAAAAGAATGAAAAAAACTCATAATTATTTGGAAATTATGTCATTATGTTTTTATTTTGCGAGGAAAAATATTGAAAATTAATAGAGACAATCAAATGACAAACACCACTAAAGATTTAACGGTGCGAGAACGTGAAGTTCTAAAGTTTCTTGTCGAGGGTTTGAGCAGCCGTGAGATTGCCGAAAAGTTGTATATCTCAATAAATACTGTTCAGTATCACCGCAAGCAATTGTTGCACAAGACTGACTCGCGCAACGTTGCCGAACTCATTGGTAAGGCCTACAGATTAAAATTAATTGACCTAGATTGATACACACCAAAGAATGAATCATCAAGGTATAGTAATGATTAACCATCCCAAGAATATTCTAGGGATGGTTTTATTATTCTACAAGACTTCTGTATAGTTTAGTTAGTCGATAATCTCAAAACCAGTGTAGGGTTGCAGAGCCTTGGGGATGCGGATGCCTTCGGGTGTCTGATTGTTCTCAAGCAGAGCAGCCACGATGCGTGGCAATGCCAATGCCGAGCCGTTGAGGGTGTGGCACAGGTGAGTCTTCTTGTCATCGCCACGATAACGGCACTTGAGGCGGTTGGCCTGATAGGTCTCGAAATTAGAGACAGAGCTAACCTCCAACCAGCGCTTTTGAGCTGCGCTCCACACCTCGAAGTCGAAGGTTATTGCGCTAGTGAAGCTCATATCGCCACCACAAAGCCTGAGGATGTGCCATGGCAGCTCAAGTTTCTCGAGCAGCCCCTGCACATGGTCTTTCATCTCCTCGAGGGCGGCATAGCTGTCCTCAGGACGCTCAATGCGTACAATCTCCACCTTGTCGAACTGATGCAGACGGTTAAGGCCGCGCACGTCCTTGCCATAGGATCCTGCCTCGCGGCGGAAGCATGCGCTGTAAGCACAGTTCTTCTTGGGGAGATCTTCCTGGTTGATGATCACATCACGATAAATGTTGGTTACAGGCACCTCTGCAGTGGGGATAAGGTAAAAGTTATCTACCTGGCAGTGATACATCTGTCCCTCCTTATCGGGGAGCTGGCCTGTACCTAGTCCCGACGCCTCGTTCACCACCAGTGGAGGCTCTATCTCCACATAGCCTGCCTTGCTTGCCTCGTCGAGGAAGAACTGGATGAGGGCACGCTGCAACTTGGCACCCTTGCCCACATACACGGGGAAGCCGGCACCAGTGATTTTCACGCCTAAGTCAAAATCTATGAGGTTGTATTTCTTGGCTAAATCCCAATGTGGCAGGGCATCATCACCCAGATGTGGCTCAGGACCGCCGGTCTTCTCCACCACGTTGTCCTCGGCGGTACGGCCTTCGGGCACTGCGTCGCAGGGCAAATTGGGGATGGAGAGCAATATCTCGGTAATCTCATTGGCGGCAGCACTCATCGTGTCGTCGATTTCTTTGTTGGTGGTCTTGAGCTGAGCCACTGCGGCCTTAGCCTGCTCGGCTTCGTCGCGCTTGCCCTGCTTCATCAGGGCACCAATCTGCGCTGCCATCTTGTTGAGTTGCGAAGCATTATCGTCGCGCTGCTTCTGCGCGGCACGGCGCTGCTTGTCGAGTTCTACAATTCTCATTATTGGCTCTCGAGCATCAAAGTGCTTAACAGCAAGCCTCTCAATCACATGCTCGGGATTCTCGTTGATTACTTGTAAAGTTAGCATATATAGTTTTTATTTTAGGGTTCCAACATCCTAGAAATACTAGATCCACTAGAACTTCCAGATTATCTAACAGATGAAGCATAGCTCATCCTCTACTTAGCACTTAATCTCCAAATGATATCGTTCCTGTAGTGCTGCCTTTCTTCTTAGCGATGGGCGAAGCGGGTTTTGCTGGAGCGGGTTTTGCTGGAGCGCTCTGCAACTCGCGGAACACGTTCTTCACTTGCTGGTCGCGCTTGAAGGCAGGGTTCTTCTCGAGCAGGTCAACTATCTCGTCGTTGTCGATATCCTCGGGACGCAGCACGATATATTGTGCCATAGCGCGCTCCAGATCAAGGTCGTAGTACTTAGGACCATATTCCTGCTCTATGCGGCTGGTTGCCGACACGGTCTTCGACTCGCCCTTCTTCTCGCCCTCGGCTATCGCCGTCTCGGCGTCGAGCGACACATTAAATCCCGATGCAAGCATGGTGATCTTAATTTTATCGCCGAGCGTATCATCATAGGCCACACCCCAAATCATATCGTGGTCAAGGGTGAACTGAGCCATAAAGTTCTTCATCTCGTCAATCTCGCTCATCTTGAACTCATCCTTAGCATTGCGAGAATAGTAGATGTTCATCAAAATGCGCTGCGAACCATAGATGTCGCGGTTCTTGAGCAATGGCGAATTAAGAGCGTCTTGAATGGCCTTAGTCACACGCTGCTCACCCTCACCGAAACCAGAACTGATGATTGCCACGCCACCTTCGCGCAAAGTGGTGTTCACATCGTTGAAGTCGAGGTTGATATAGCCATCAACATTAATCATGTCGCTGATGCTGCGAGCTGCCACCGACAGGGTGTCGTCGGCCTTACCAAAAGCGTTCATGAAGTTCAGGTCGGGGTATATTTCGCTTAAGCGCTCATTGTTGATGATAAGCAGGGCATCGACATACTTCTGCATCTCGTCGGCACCGCTAAGCGCCTTGATAATTTTCTTTTTACCCTCAAAGAGGAAGGGGATGGTGACGATACCTATGGTGAGCACGCCCTTCTCGCGGGCAATGCGAGCCACCACAGGAGCAGCGCCTGTTCCGGTACCACCACCCATACCAGCGGTGATGAACACCATCTTGGTCTCGTCATCAAAGAGAGAGGCGATTTCGGCCTCACTCTCCTCGGCGGCCTGCTTAGCCAGCTCAGGCTTATTGCCGGCACCAAGTCCAAAGGTGGTGTTAGGGCCAATGAGCACCCTATTGGGCACTGGTGAGTTGTTCAGGGCTTGTCGGTCGGTGTTCATCACCACAAACGACACGCCATTTATATTTTGTTTATACATGTGGTTGATGGCATTGTTACCACCACCACCTATACCAATCACCTTTATCAAGCAGGGTTCTCTCTTCTCATCAGGAGTCTCACGGTTACCAAACCCAGGGTCGGCTTCAATCTCTCCAAAGATGTCTTTCTGCTCGGGCATCAATGGCGTTTTGTTCTCGCTAGCATTGATATTGCTTGCATTGCCGTCTTTAACATTTTTTTCCATATATGTCTTGATGTTGTTTACTAGTGAAAAATCTATTGATCAATTTGCCAGGGTAATGGTGAATCTACTCTTCGTCGTCTTCTTCGGGTTCTTTTATCAAATTCTCCATCTTTTTGCGTGCCTTCTCGAGCCACGACACCTTCCTTTGGCGTCTAGGTTCGGGGCGCAGTTCACTAGGTTCATTCCTAGAGGGCGTAGGTCGATCGGGTTCCTCGCGGAAGCGGCCATAGCCTGAGTCGACGCCATCGTCAGTGCCACGATTGCCATAGTCGGGAGCTACAAAGTCTTCATCGCCGCCGCCATAGGTGTTGAGACGCACACACGACTGATTGTAGGGCAATTTCTGGGCCGCATTCGAGAGCAGTGAGAAGAGCTGCACATACTCTGCGCGATTGATGTTGTGATCGAGGATGTTAAGGTTCTTGGGATAGGAACCCATGCGCACTTTAAGCTTAATCTCATCCTCGATGCGGCGGGCAATGCCTTGAAGCTGAGCGCCACCGCCTATGAGCACTATATTGTGCAGGTCAACAATCTTCACACCAGCATAAGAAATCTGCTGCTTGATGTTGGCGATAATCTCGCCAGTGCGAGCAGTTATATAGTTGGCAGCATCAGTAGAGTTCACGCCTTCTATCGAGATGTGGTCCACATTCTTGTCGAGTGGGTTACTGATGTTCTTCTTCACACGCTCAGCAGTGTCTTCAAGCACGTTGAGGCCCATCGTGATGTCGCGGGTTATGTTACGACCACCTAATGGCAAGGTTATGAGATACACCAACGAGCCATCTTTGTAAATCGACACCGTAGTTGTCTCAGCGCCCAAATCTACGAGCATGCAGCCTAGCGACTTCTCCGATGGCTCCAGAATCTCGTCGGCCACCACAAGTGGGGTGACAAGATACTCGCGTACACGCGTTGAACCGCTCATCACACGGTCAAGATTGAGCTTAAGGTTAGGTTTGGCAACTATCAGGTTGAGCTTGATATTGATGTTCGAGCCAAACTGTCCGCTCGGACTCTTGGTCTCGTTCTTATCCACATAGTAGGTGCGGGGCACCACCTTTATAGTCTCGTAGTTCTTGATGGGGTCACGACCAGCCTCGCTCACTATGCGGTCGAGCACATCATCGGTAATGGGAACTGTAGCGTCGAGGGTGTGGTTCACCTCGGTGGGTTCGCTGTGCAGCGAACGTCCACTGAATCCCACAAACACCTCATCGATAGTGCCATCGATGCGGTTTTCAAGTTTACGGATAATGCTGTTGATGCATCCTTTTGTGTTTTCCACGTTCTGCACGCATCCATGCCTAACGCTGTTGATGAGTTTCTCCACTTCGAGATGATTGATTTGCACATATCCGGCGTTAGTCTTCTCGGCTATGGCACCCACAATCTTCGAACTGCCAATCTCTAAAGCTGCTATGTATTGTGACTTGCTCATATATAAGTGAGTGTTAAGTGTTTAGTTTCAATTTTTATGTGGTGACAAGATTGCCTTGTCGGTTAAGTAGATTTCTTCTTAGGAGTTTCCTTGGGCTTTTCCTTGGGAGTCTCCTTGGGTTTTTCCTTAGGTTTCTCTTTTTCCTTAGGGGTCTCCTTGGGTGGTTGCTGCTCAGGTGGTTTCTTCACATCCTCCTTGTTCTCGCCATTGGTGGCAGCAGGTGTGGAAGTTAGAGGCTTTGAGGATGTCTTCTCGGGAGTCATCTTGTTGATTGGTGCCTTGCTGTCGCTGCTCACCCGCATAGTGCCAGGATCATCGGGAAGTTCGTCCTCATTGGGGTCATAGACTCTCTGAACCTCCACCAGTTTATCGCGCCTTGTAGCCACAACCTGATAGTCCCACTTCACCGAGATGGTGTCATAATACATCCAGCCCTTAACTGGCATCACCTTGTTGTAGAACAACTTAAGTTTCTTGAACTTCGACTCAAAATCGCTACAGTTGCCTATGTTTATCACATGGCCCTCTATTGACGGCACCAGAATGATGTTGTTGGTGTCCTTGATGCAGTACATAGTCACTAGGGCCTTAAGCGCAGAGTCGCTCTCAACATACTGCACCAATGGCAGCAGTCGTTGAGGCGTGAAACGTTTAGTGAAATGCCCCTGAACAACAGGCACATCCATGCTGCATTCAGCAACGGCGTCCATGCGCTTGCCTTGCTTGTTGACATAATAGGACTGGTCGCCGTCGAAGACACGCATCACGGGAACAATCTGTGACACCTTAATCTTCAGGCAACCGCCATTGACAAACATGCAATCTACCGTCTCGATATACTGCGACTGAGATAACACCTTCTCTATTTCCTCCACATTGATTTGCCACACGGGCATATTCTTGACAACGATGTGCTTTTTCTTAAGTTCATTGATAACGTAGGCAGGAGTGACAAAGTTCACACCTTCGTTGTTCTCAATCTCTACCTTGACCTCAGAACACACCTCATCACGACTCTTGCCTCTCGCCCAGTAGGCTCCTCCTAAGAGCAGAGCCAAGAGTACTACAAGCAATATGTAACGCGCATATTTCAACGTGTCTGCTTTTTAACTTCTTCGCAAATCTGGGGCAACAAATCAATGATGTCGCCTGCCCCAAGTACTAATAAAATATCAAAATTAAGCAAATGTATCGACTTAATCAAATTTTCTTTGGAATAAATTGATTTTTTCGCACATTTCACATCTTTTAATATAATTTCGCTCGTTATTCCCTCGATTGGAAGCTCACGAGCGGGATAAATTGGCAACAATATCACCTCGTCGGCATTAGAGAGGGCATCGGCAAACTCTGGAGCAAAATCACGGGTGCGGGTGTAGAGGTGAGGCTGGAACATCACCGTCAACTTGCGACCAGCATAGAGATCGCGCACACTCTTGATGCTCGCCTTGAGTTCGTTAGGATGATGGGCATAGTCGTCGATTACCACCTTGCCATGCTCCCCTGGTTCCTTGAGCCAGAACTCAAAGCGGCGCTTGGCGCCCTGGAACGTGGCAATAGCCTCGCGCATCGCCTCGGGAGCAATACCCTCTAAGCGGCACGCTGCCATCGCGGCTATCGCGTTCTCGATGTTGATATCTACTGGCACACCAAGCTTTATGTCGGCAATCGTCTCCCATGGAGTCACCATGTCGAAGACTATCTCACCATTGCCCTTGCGCACATTTGCAGCATGGAAATCGCCATCTTCTTTGGAATAGGTGTAAATCTTAACACCCTCGGCCACGCGGGGCTTCAGTGCAAGACCAGTGTGCACTATCAAAGCGCCATCGCTGCGCACCAGCTCGGTAAAGTGAGCAAAACCCTCGAGATAGTTCTCATAGTTGCCATAAATGTCAAGATGGTCGGGATCGGTGCTGGTAACAACAGCAATATAAGGCTTCAAATGATGAAACGAGCGGTCAAACTCGTCGGCCTCAATAACCGAATAGGAACTCTCAGGCGCCAGCAGGAAATTACTGTCGTAATTGCGCAACACACCGCCCAAGAAGGCATTGCAACCTACGCCGGCCACGGTAAGGATGTGCGCTGCCATGCTCGATGTGGTGGTCTTGCCATGAGTGCCGGCAAAGCATAAACCTTTGCTGCTCTCGGTGACGAGACCGAGCACCTTGGCGCGCTTCACCACCTCAAAACCGTTTTCACGGAAATATCGGAGGCCGGCATGACTGTCGGGAACAGCAGGAGTATAAACCACCAGCGTGGTCTCCGGGTCGCGGCAGTAGTCAGGGATAAGACTTGGATTTTCGTCAAAGACGATTTCCACTCCCTCTTCTACAAGAGCGTGAGTCAACTCACTGGGTGTACGGTCATAACCCGCAACTTTCTTGCCTAGAGCAAGGAAATAGCGCTCCAGGGCAGCCATTCCTATGCCGCCTGCACCTACAAAATATAATGACTTGTAATCTTTCATAGATTTGAAATTTGAGTTCTTGATATTCTAGTTCTTCTAGAATTTCTAGATAATCTAGATAGTCTAGAACTTAACACTTAAAAGACTTACTTCGCTATTTGCAGCACTTTATCTACAATGATTTCGGCCGAGTCGCGCAACGCCATCTTCGAGACGTTCTCGCTAAGCATCTGGAGCACACGTTCTTCTTCTATTGTGCTAAGCATCACGTCAACCAGTTTGAAACCAGCATCTTTGTCGGGAATCATAAGAGCGGCATTGCGGCCAACGAGCGCCATCGCATTCTTGGTCTGATGGTCTTCAGCGACATTAGGCGATGGAATAAGCAACGAGGCCTTGCCAAGCAACTGCAGCTCACTGATAGAACTGGCGCCAGCACGTGAAATCACCAGATCGGCAGCACGGTAGGCCAAGTCCATATTACTGATAAACGGCATCTGCTTGATATTGGTGACCTGTGACGAGATAAGGGCTTCGCGGCAACGCTCGTCATAGATGCGTCCCGACTGCCATATCACCTGCACATCGTCGTGCTTGCCAATGGTGCGCAGCCCGGCGATGATGCTATCGTTGATGGTGCGGGCTCCTAAGCTTCCGCCTACTATAAGTATAGTGCGTTTATTAGGGTCGAGGTCAAACGCCTTGCGAGCCTCTTCAGGAGTGGCGTCACACTCTAGCAACGAGCGGCGCACGGGATTGCCTGTGAGCACTATCTTCTCGGCAGGGAAATAGCGCTCCATGCCCTCGTAGGCCACACAGATGTACTTCGCTTTCTTGGCAAGGAGCTTGTTGGCAACACCGGCATAGGAGTTCTGCTCTTGCAGCAAGGTGGGGATGTCGCGCTTCTGGCACTCGCGCAACATAGGTCCGCTGGCATAGCCACCCACACCCACTGCCACGCTGGGTTGGAATTCCTCAAGGATGTCGCGCGCCATCGCCATGCTCTTATGGAGCTGATAGAGCACCTTGAAATTGCGCCACAGGCGCTTGCGGTCGAAACCCACCACTGGCAAGCCTTTAATCTCATAGCCTGCTGCTGGCACTCGCTCCATTTCCATGCGTCCCTCAGCACCTACAAACAAAATATCTGCCTGAGGTACCCTTCGCTTAATTTCGTTGGCTATCGATAAAGCGGGAAAGATGTGTCCACCTGTTCCTCCGCCACTTATCAATACTTTTAGTTTATTAGTTTTTCCACTCATTTTTTACTGGTATTTCTGATGGATTGCGAGCATCAAGGCCACTAGGCAGCTTGTTGCCGTCATCCTTATTCTTTCCGTTTACATTATTGGCAATGGTGCGGCTCACACTGAGCATCACACCAATAGCAATACTGGTGACCAAAATTGATGTACCACCCTTTGAGATTAGCGGCAACGGCTCACCCGACACTGGGAACACGCCCGTGTTGATGGCCATGTGGAACAGCGCCTGGAACGTAATCATCGCCGCCATACCAATGATTAGCAGCGCTGGTAGCACACGATGACATCGCCTCGCTATCATCGCCGCTCGAGAGAGAAGCCACAGATACAAGATTATCACAAAGATGCCACCCACAAGGCCTATCTCCTCCATGATAATAGAGAAAATGTAATCGCTGAAAGCCAGTGGCAGACGGCTGCACTCGCGCGAGTTGCCTATGCCCACGCCCCACACTCTGCCATGAGCCTGAGCCATGATTGAGAACATCTCTTGCGAGTTCTCGCTGGTGATAGAGTCGTGAATCAACTCATCGCGATGAAGCCAGTTGTAGATACGGCCTTTGCGCATGCTGTGGCGATTTACAATCTTGCTCTTGTCAACAGACACAGCTTTGTTGTCTTGAATGGCAGTAACCTGACGCATATTCTCCTCGCGCTTGTCGCTGAGGTCTTTCCACACCCAGAACAGGCCACCCACAACAGCATAGATAGCCAACACGGCAATCAACTTCTTGATGCGCGCACCACCTACCACAAACATTGCTGCACTGATGGCCATCAACAGCAGAGTATTAGTCAAACCACTGTTAATCATCAAAGCGCCAAAGACAGCGACTAACGCTGCCGATATGGTAACGCCCATGGTCGATACGTCTCGGTCTCCTTGGTTTTTTGCCATAATATAGGCGAGCGCTGTTACAGCCGATAGCTTTGCCAGCTCCGAAGGCTGCACCGACAGGCCGATTAGCGGGATTGTGAACGCACGCTGCGCTCCATTAACCACCTCACCGGCCACCATTACATAGATTAGCGCCACCATGGTGAAAATCCATAGCAACGGGATGAGCACCAACAGCAGTATCTTGTTGTTGTAGTTGACACGACTCAAACCCACAACAAAAACTCCACCAATGACCAAATATGCCACTTGCTTGATGATGGGCTCATACACACCCATCATGGCCACATCGCGGCTCGATGCCGAATAGGACTCCACTATCGACAACACCACCAGAGTGAGGTAGATACCCCAAATCCAAGGGTCGCCATAGCGCTGCGACATCTCTCTATATCTTGATACTCTCTCTTTCTCGCTCATATCAGCTTTTGTGAGTTGCGCTACAGGTTATTGCAAATTATTCACACACTCCTTAAATTGCTCGCCACGGTCCTCGTAGCTCTTGAACAGGTCGAAACTGGCGCAGCAAGGCGACAGTAGCACTGTGCTGCCATCCTTGGCGAGCGCATGGCATTTCTCGACACATTCTTTCATGCTGCGCGCGTCTTCTATCACTGGCACTTTGCCATCGAAGAATGCATGCAGCTTAGTGTTGTCCACGCCTAGGCACACCATGGCGACAACTTTCTCTTTTACAAAGGCCTCTATCTCGCTGTAGTCATTACCCTTGTCCTTGCCACCGAGGATTAGCACCACGGGGTCGGTCATGCTCTCCAAGGCATACCAAGTAGAGTTGACATTGGTAGCCTTAGAGTCGTTGATATATCTCACTCCGTTGAGCGTGCGCACATACTCGAGGCGGTGCTCCACAGCCTCAAAGTTGGCGAGCGCCTTGCGGATGTTTTCTTTCTTGATTTCGAGCAAGGTAGCGCTGATACCTGCCGCCATAGAGTTGTAGATGTTATGAAGGCCTTTCAGCGCCAGCTCGCTGCTAGGCATCTGCCACTCATCGCCCTCCACATTGAAGCACAACGTGCCATCGCTCAGGTAGGCGGTGCACGACTTGTCGTCGCGGGCACTGAAGGGGAAGAAGCGCGCCTCGCTCTTCATGCTCTTGAGCTGAGCCGAGATGATGGGGTCGTCCTCCCAATAAATGAAAGCGTCTTCACTAGTCTGGTTCTGCATGATGCGGAACTTGGCGGCGGCATAGTTTTCCATCTTGTAGTCATAGCGGTCGAGGTGGTCAGGGGTGATATTGAGCATCACAGCAATGTTGGCGCGGAAGTCATACATGTTGTCGAGCTGGAAACTGCTAAGCTCAATGACATACACGTCGTGCTTCTCAGTGGCCACCTGCATAGCCAGACTCTTACCGACATTACCGGCAAGCCCCACATTAAGCCCTGCTTCCTTCAAGATGTGATAGGTTAGCAAGGTTGTGGTGGTCTTGCCGTTACTGCCAGTAATGCACACCATCTTAGCGTCGGTGTAGCGGCCTGCAAGCTCTATCTCAGAGATCACAGGAATGTTTTTAGCCATCGCTTTGGCGATAAGCGGCGCTGTAAGGGGCACACCAGGACTTTTCACTATCTCGTCGGCTCCCAGCACCTTTTCCTCGGTGTGGTGACCTTCTTCCCAAGCGATATCCCACTTGTCGAGAATTTCCTTGTAGCGTGGAGCTATGGTTCCCATATCGGTGAGCCACACATCCATACCCTTAACTTTGCCTAGCACGGCAGCTCCAACGCCGCTCTCTCCGCCTCCTATAACTACTAAACTTTTCATTTACTAATCTAAAATTTTTTAATACTCGTTTTTACTATGATGACTCAATTTTTTTTCTCTATTTATCTCACTTTAAGTGTTATTATTGTCAATGCTGCCAGGATGATGGTGAAAATCCAGAAACGCAGCGTGATTTTCGACTCATGGAACCGGTTGCGAGGCCAGTTGCGGAACACATACTTGCACTCGGGGTCCAAATCCTTGTCGAGTTTGCGGAAGTTGTCATGAATCGGGGTCGAACGGAACACCCTCACCTTCTTGCCCTTGTGCTTATAGTACTTGAACACCTGGGTTTGGATAATCACCGTGAGGCTCTCCATCAGGAACACACCGCACAAGATGGGCACCAGCAACTCCTTGTGGATAATCACAGCACACACGCCAATGATACCGCCAATGGTCAATGAACCCGTGTCGCCCATAAACATCTGGGCGGGGTAGGCATTATACCACAGGAAACCGATGAGAGCACCGACAAAGGCGCACATAAACACCACAAGCTCTTGACTGTCGGGGATATACATGATGTTGAGGTAGGAGGCATACTCGAAATTGGAACTCACATAAGCGAGTATGCCCAGCGCCACACCGATAATCGCCGAGTTGCCGGCACACATGCCGTCCATGCCGTCGTTGAGGTTGGCACCGTTGCTCACCGCAGTCACCACCAAAATTACCATAATCACAAACACTATCCATCCTGCTGCACCACTGAAGCTCCCCATCCATTTGGTGATTGCTCCATAGTCAAGGTTATGGTTCTTCACAAAGGGGATAGTGGTCTTGAGCGACTTCTCGGCTTTATCTTTGTGCACCACAACTGTTTTCTGCTCGTTTTTAGCGATATCTTCGGTACCCTCGTGTGTGGCAGGTGTCACCAATGCCTCTTGGGTGGCAACTGTTACACGCTCCATGTTCTCGTGCATCACCACATCGGGACTGAGCCACAGCACCAAACCCACAATGAGACCTATACTCACCTGGCCCACAATTTTGTACTTACCCTTCAGGCCTTCTTTGTGCTTGCGGTAAATTTTGATGTAGTCGTCGCAGAAGCCCAGAAATCCCAGCCACACAGTGGTGATAATCATCAGTATGATGTAGATGTTGCGCATGCGACCAAGCAACAGCACGGGAAGCAGAATGGCGGTGATAATCACTAAGCCACCCATCGATGGGGTGCCCACCTTCTTCTCGCCAAATGGGTCGATTGACGCATCGCGCTGGGTCTCCCCTATCTTGCGCTTGCGCATGTAGTGAATGAACTTCTCTCCCAGCCATGCCGAGAGTACTAGCGACAAGATGAGCGTGAGCAACGCACGAAACGAGATATACTGCCACATGTGCGCGCCTGGAATATTGTATTGCTCTAAAAATCTAAATAAGTAGTAAAGCATAGCTTAATATTTTTAGTTCTTAGTTCTTTCTAGACTTAACTGAAAACTGATAACTGAAAACTGATATCTACTTTTCCGTCTCAAAAATCTTCATTATCTCCTCTCGGTCGTCGAAGTGGTGCTTCACACCCTTGATTTCCTGATAGTCCTCATGGCCTTTGCCAGCTACCATAACCACATCGCCACTCTGAGCAAGCTGGCACGCTACCTTGATAGCTTGACGGCGGTCGGTGATAGTGAGGGTGGTGGGCAGTTTCTCGGCAGGAACGCCCACTTGCATCTCGCGCAGAATCTCATCGGGGTCCTCATTGCGGGGGTTATCGCTAGTGAGAATTACACGGTCGCTGCGCATCACGGCCTCACGAGCCATGATGGGACGCTTGCCCTTGTCGCGGTTGCCACCACAGCCACACACTGTGATGAGCTGGCCCTTGCCCTTGAGCACCTCGTTCACTGCGTCAAGCACATTGACGAGAGCGTCGGGGGTGTGGGCATAATCCACGATGGCAGTGTAGCCACGTGGCGAGCGCAATGTCTGGAAGCGGCCTGCCACTGGCACAAGTTTGCTCATCGACACGAGTACCTCATCGCGGTTCCATCCCAGGAGCAGTCCAGCGGCATATACCGCAGTGAGGTTATAGGCGTTAAACCGACCTGTGAACATCACCTCGAGTTCGGTGTCGTTGATAATGAGTGAGGTGCCGTCGAGGCGGTCTTCCACTACTCGGCACTTGAAGTCGGCAAGCGACCGCAGCGAGTAGGTATATTTCTTAGCTCTTGTGTTCTGCACCATTACGGTTCCCACCTTGTCGTCAACATTCACCACAGCAAAGGCGTCACTACCCAGCGAGTCGAAGAACATCTTCTTGGCGGCGATGTAGTTATCAACTGTGCCATGGTAGTCGAGGTGATCACGTGTAAGATTAGTGAAGATGCCACCGGCAAACTCCAAACCGTCGATGCGGTGCTGTGAACAGGCATGGGAGCTCACCTCCATGAAGGCGTAGTCGCAACCGGCTTCCACCATGTCGTGGAGCAGGCGGTTGAGGGTCAAGTGGTCGGGAGTGGTCTGCTTGGCAGGTTCCACTCTCTCGTCGATGATGTTCTGAACTGTTGACAGCAGGCCAGCCTTATAACCCAGCAAGCGGGCAAGCTCATAGAGCAAGGTGGCGATAGTGGTCTTGCCATTAGTGCCAGTAACGCCCACAAGGCGAAGTCTTGACGATGGATGGTCATACCATGCGCTGGCAAGACGAGCCAGAGCCACAGTGCTATCGGGCACTTGGATATATGTCACTTGCGACGAGAGCTCTTCGGGAAGAGTCTCGCACACCACAGCAGCGGCACCGTTCTGTGTCACTTGTGGCAAGAATTGATGGGCATCGACCGCAACGCCGCGCACTGCCACAAAGAGGCAGCCTTCTTTCACGAGCCTGGAGTCGCACACCACGTCGTTTATCATCTTGCTGGTGTCGCCTATTACCTGCAACACCTCAATGTCATTTATCAGTTTCTCTATTGTTTTAGCCTTCATACTTTTATTCTTTATTATATTTCTAAGGTCAAATTTATCATTGTGCCTTTGTTGTACCCAGAACCGGCTGGCAGACTCTGACTAACCACACGTCCCTTACCAGAGAAGCGCACATTCAAACCCTGTTTTTCAAGGCACTCTAGAGCCTCACGAATGGTCATTCCACACACGTTGGGCACTCCCGAAGCAGGACGGGATGGGGCGTTGAACATCTTTGTCTCAGCCGAACCCAGAAAACTGCGTAAGTCATTGATCAGATTGCTATTACTTAAATAAAACAAGGTCGGAGCTTTATCATACTTTACCTTTGTCGAGCTAGTGCGCTTGGCCTCAGAGGCTGAATCATAGTTGTTGTTGTTACCAAGCAAACCACAGGCATACATCTTCTCAGCAATGTTGCGAAGCACTACACCACTGCTGGCGGCAGCACCACGGTTAGCACGAAGCATCAACACGATGCAGCTGTATTTGGGGGCATCATAAGGGAAAAAGCCGCAAAATGCCAGACGTTTCTCGTCACCGTAGCTGCCGTCACTTCTAACGGTATAGGCAGTTCCAGTCTTGCCGGCAATCTCCACAATATTGCTCTGAACAGACCTGCGGGCAGTACCAGCATTGCCATACACCACATCTCGCAGCATGATGCGCAACTTCTCGGCATTCTCGGGACTGCACACCTGCTGGCGGATATAGGTAATAGGCACTATAGAATCGTGGTCGCTACCTGGACGAGTGAGTTTTTTCACCAGGTGTGGACGCACATACTTGCCGTCATTGGCGATAGCATTATACATGGCAAGAGTGTGCAACGGCGGGATGAGGGTAGCATAACCATAGGCCATGCGCGTAAGTGCCACACGGTCCCTGTTGGCATGCCCCAATTTAGAAATTATCGGTTCCTGCTCACCGCCAATGCCAGAGTTGAAGGGCTCAAAGAAACCCATCTCTTCTAGCCTCTGGCGGAAGCCATCAGGATTTTTCTCATATTTTTTGAGGATAATCTTCGACATGCCCACATTGCTCGACATCTCTATAATCTGACGGGGAGTCATGGCACCACCATGCGAGTCTTTGATTACGCTTTGGCCATATTCCATTACCGAACTTCCATTAGTAACAGCCGCGTTGATGTCATCAACGATGCCATCTTCAAGTGCCACCATCATTGAAATGGGCTTCATTACCGAGCCTGGCTCATAGCCGAGCACAGCATTGTTGCGGCCTTCGTAATAGTCCTGAAGTTTTTCGCTCCATTCCAGGTTAGATATGGCCTTGATTTCGCCGGTCTGCACCTCCATCAACACACAAGTGCCCCACACAGCATCGGTTTCTTTGCAAATCTTATACAGCTCATTCTCCACGATGTCTTGCAACTGCACATTGATGGTCGTGGTGATGTCATAGCCGGGCACTGCCGGTGTGCTCTCCCAGTCAACAATGCGATTAGTGAGCTGGATGCGGCGCTTCACGCCAGGCACACCATAGAGCAGTGAGTCGAGGGCCATCTCAAGCCCCGATCGGCCATGCTGTCCTTCCATGTTTTCTACCTCGCCCACATTGCCAATGCTTCGTGATGCCATCTGACCATAGGGTTTTACTCGCTTTACTACTGGGTCAGAATAGAAGCCGTTCTTATTCTTTGGCAAACTGAGGAACGGGAATGATTTAAGGCGCACAAACTGTGCATGTGTTAATCCGGTAAATAATGGATAGACTTTATTATTATGAGCTTCAAACTGTTTCATTAACTCTTTCTTCCAATCGCTGGCACTTTTCTTATTCTCACAGAAAGCCTGCAAACTGTCGCATAGCACATTAACACTATCCATAAAACTACTGCGCGAAAAACCTTCACAGGTCCAGTCAATGCGCGCGGTATAATAATTCAGGTTTGCGGCAAGCACACTACCGTTATCTGAAAGCAAACGACCACGCTCGGGAGGCAAAATTGTCTCCTTTGTGAGGATACTGTCGGCTTTGTTGTTCCATTCTTTGGCATGCACAACTGAAATCTTAAACATGTTGTAGATAATCGCCGCAGTAAAAAGTAGGATTATTGATATCACAAAAAGATATCGAAGCAGGATGTGTTGTTTGTTGGAGGTCTTCATTGTGCTGTGAGCTTATAAGGTGGTTCTTTTGATAAATTAAGATCTATTCCCATCGAATCAACGTAGGTTTTCATCTGGCTTTCCAGAATGCGAGAATTGTAACGAGAGCTGGCATCAACAAAATCGGTGCTCGCATTGTTGAGCATCACCTTCATGCTGCCAAGTTTAGCCTTATCGCTCTGATACACATACTTGTTGGAGATATACATCAACATCATCACCGTGCCAGCAACCACATAAATCCAGTAACGCTTGAAGAATCCAAGCGAGAGAAAAGAGCGACCCTGCAACAAGCGCTGTATCAGCACTATGGGGTTGAGGGTGAAAGCATCCTCATCTTTCTCTATTTTCTGTTTTTTCTTACTGTCTTTTGCCATATCGGTGATGTGATATATCTAAATAATTTACAATCTTAAACTGATGAACTCTAAAATAACTATGAACTGTGAACTATAAACTCTGAACTTTTTCAGCAATGCGGAGTTTGGCGCTGCGTGAGCGTGGATTACGCTCCACTTCCTCGTCGCTTGCGACAATCACCTTGTTGTTGATGAGCTTCCACGGAGTATTAACCTTGCCAAAGAAATCTTTTTCAACTTTACCCTCCACATTGCCGCTGCGCATGAAGTTCTTCACTAAGCGGTCCTCGAGCGAGTGGTAGGTGATAATCACGAGGCGACCACCAGGTTTAAGAACCTCGAGCGACTGGTTGAGCAACCGCTTGAGGACGTCAATCTCGTTATTAACCTCGATGCGCAACGCCTGAAACACTTGTGCCAGCTCTTTCTTCTCCTGGCTCTTGCGGATGAATGGCGATACCACCTCAACCAAGCGGCCTGTGGTGGTTATCTCACCTGCATTTCGAGCCTTGACGATGGCGCTCGCCATGCGGCGCGACTGCTTGAGCTCGCCATAGAGGTAAAGCACCGAGGCGAGTTGCTCTTCGTCATAGCTATTCACTATCGACGCAGCATCTACCTTGCTGTCGCGGTTCATGCGCATGTCAAGACGACTGTCGTGCCTGAATGAGAAGCCGCGCTCACTATCGTCGAAATGGTGGAACGACACACCTAGGTCGGCAAGAATGCCATCTACCTCATCAACACCGTAATAGCGCAAAAAATTCTTCAAAAATGAGAAATTGCTATGTACAAAAGTAAATCGGCTGTCATTCAACCTATTAGCCCAAGCGTCTATATCCTGATCTAGCGAGAAAAGACGACCTTTGTCACCCAACTTTTCTATGATTGCACGACTATGACCACCACCCCCGAAAGTGACATCCACATAGATGCCTTTAGGGTTGATATTCAACCCATTAATAGTCTCCTCAAGGAGTGCGGGAATATGATACTCTGTTGGGGTCATTTTACTCGTTTTTTAGTTGGAATTTTTCGGCTTTCGCTTTCAGGGTGTAAAATTACAAACAAAAACTGGAATTTACAAATCCAAACGGAAGAATTTTCATTTATTTATCAAAAAGTTATTAACAAGCCTGTTGATAAGTTGTTAAGCGGTTGATTATCAGAATACTCTCCATTTTGCCAATATTTTTTGCTATTGTAAACTATTCCCATTTGAAAAGTCCAGCAAAAGGGCGTATTTAAGAGCCTGTTTTCGCTGATTTTTTGTATAGATATACTGAATAAATTTTCACAACTTAAATTTTTTATTTATATTTGCTCGCTTTACATCAAGCACACAACCAAACTTTCTTATAAAAACCTATTAATTAACATTTTAAACCCAACAAAAAATGGCAAAAAACCGACTATTTGTTCTGTTTATGCTCTGCATGAGTTTTGGATTGCTTGCGCAAGCTGCTCCAATCACCCAACAGCAGGCACAGCAGGAAGCTACGAACTTCCTGCTCAGCAAGAAAAAAGCCAATTGCAACTTGAGATTTGCTGCTATTGGCAACTCCGCAGTTCAAGCGGCAACTACCAATGAAGCAGCCTATTACGTATTTAATATTGGCGACAATCAAGGTTTCGTAATTGTGGCTGGTGATGACCGCATCAACCCTATCTTGGGCTTTAGCCTCGAAGGTAGATTCGATGAGGCTATAGTTCCTGAAAACATGAAAAACTTACTCAACGAGTATACAAAGCAAATCTCGATGCTTGACGAGGTTTACAATATCAAAGACGCCATTGCCGCTACAAAGAACGTGGTAGATACCCGCAACTCTATCGCACCACTTATCACTACCAAATGGGACCAGGCACGACCCTATTGGAACAAGTGTCCACAGGTAAAGAACGAGGATGGAGAGTATGAGCCTTCCTATACCGGATGCGTGGCAACTGCCATGTCGCAGATAATGAAATACTACAATTATCCAGCACAGACCACTCAGGTAATTCCTAGCTACCAGTATGGTTATGGCACTGGAAACATGGGAGAATATATCACCCAAACAACCGAGGACCTGCCCGTCACCACATTTGATTGGGCGCACATGATTGACAGCTACAACGGCAGCGAGGACCAGGTTTATACCGATGCAGTGGCAACTCTCATGCTATATGTGGGTCATGCAGCTCACATGACCTACGCTCTCACCGCTTCGGGCACTACCGACCCTTATATCCCCAAAGCATTCAACAATTACTTTGACTATAACGCACAGCTCGTTTATCGCAGCGACTATGATCAGCAAACATGGGAAGACATGGTTTATCAGGAGCTCGTTGCCGGACGTCCTATGGTTTACAACGGCCGTGCAGGCAGCGGCGGCGGACACTCATTCGTGTGCGATGGCTATGAAATGGGCGATTACTACCACATCAACTGGGGCTGGGGAGGCCTGGGCAACGGATACTTCCAACTGGCAATCATGAATCCTCATGCCGCAGGAATTGGAGCTTCAACTAGCGCCGAAGGCTACAACATTGACCAGACTGCTATCATCGGTATAACCCCTGGCTACAGCGGTCAAGGCGAGGTGAACCATGTGCTCACAGTCTTTAATATGTACTACTCGGGCAATCGTGAGTTGGAACGTGGCAGCAATGGTTTCTCACTGTACAAGCGCCGTCAAGTGGTTGTAACTGCCGAAGACCACATCGATGATGGCACCAAATATGCACGTGGCATTGCTCTCTACGACAACAATGGCAATTTCATAGAAATGATCGCAAGCATGACTTACTACTCAAGTTCTCTTTCGATTACCGACAAATGGCCCGACAGCAACAGCTCTGAATATTACTACTTTGGCAAAGACATTTCTAATGGCACCTATAGAATTGTGCCCGTGTGCCAGGTACAAGGTACTAGCGAATGGATTCCAATGCTTGAGAGCGACCGCTACTACATTGAAATGACCGTGACCGGCAACACAGCAACACTTGTTGACCACCCGCTCAACGACCTAACTGCCACCAACTTTGAGTTTACTGGCGACCACAGAGTGGGCGCTGCCGAGCAATGCCATGTCACTGTGCAGAACAACAGCGACGACCGCTTTTCGGGCAAGCTTTATCTCTATGTCAGCAATGAGCAGATTGACGAGTATGGCGAATACACCACAGTGGTAGAGGCCGAGATTCCAGCACATGCAACCAAGGTCGTGACCTTCAACTTCACTCCACAAAACGCTGGCACTAAGACCGCTCAGCTGTCACTCTATGACAGCAGTATGGGAGGCGGTAAGATTCCAGGCACTGGCAGCGTCACTATTGCAGCAGCTCCAGCTGTTGTGCCTATGAACCTCTCGGTAGTAATTGAGGCCACTAACGCTGTTGATGGTATCATCTACGACACTCATGCACACTTTAAAGTTGACGTCACCAACAATGCCGACGGCGAGTTCAACCGCTACTTGCTCGCTCCTTTATTCATCGTTGAGGATGGCGCCGGCACTATGGTAACTTACCAGCAAACCACCCTGCGCATTCCTGCACATGAGACAGTTACATTGTACTATGACTTCGACAACCTCGCCTACGGCTCGACCTATGCGCTTAACATATATGGTCGCAACGAGAACGAACAGACGGTGAACCTTGTTGAACCCGGTCATTCTGTCTTCTATCAGGTGCAACGTGGTCTCGTAACTTGGGACGGCAGCAGCATGGTGGGCAATAGTGGCCCTGCAAGTGGAAACATCACCATTCCAAGCAATGCTCTCGCTGCTCGCCTAGAGGGACTCAGCATTACTAGCGTGACTCCAAGCGGCAACCCCAACACCATTTATTTCATCGGTGAAAACGAGGCAGTACCCGCTGGTCTTCAGGGTCTTAACGTAGTTAAGGGAAACGTGGCTCAGAACATCGTCCTCAAAGACGGCTACGGATACTTTACACCTCAGAGCTTCACTGCCCAAAGCATCAGCTACGAGCGCACTTTCACCAAGGCTCGCCAAAACGGCATTGCCGAGAACTGGAGCACTATCGTGCTGCCGTTTACTCCTTCCGCTTGCTCGGCAAGCAATGGTTTGTGGATTGAACGCTTCGCTCAAGAAGAGGATGGCGTGGTAGTATTCAGCGAAATATCAAACATCGAGGCCAACGTGCCTTACATCATCTCTATCGACAAGGCAGCCAACCTTATCAACACTCCTATCACTTGGAGCGCAAGCGATGCATTGCTCAAAGCCGAGCCTATCGCTTACACCAGCGGTGAACAGTACCTTATGGCCGGCACTTTTGTTCAACAGAGCCTTGAGGACATCTACAACATTGACGCAGCTGGCGCAGTGGCACAATGGGGCAATGGCACCGTAGGTTCGTTCCGCGCCTACTTCAAGGAGATTGCAACTCTCGACAGTCACAACAACATCCTGCTTCCCGGCGAAGCTGGACAGCAGCAAGCAGTTCCTGGCGACGTTAACGGCGACGGCGAGGTCACTAGTGTTGACGTAACCGCACTCTACAACTACCTCCTCTCTGGCGACGACAGCGACATTGTAAACGGCGACCAGAGCGGCGACGGCGACATCACCACTGTAGATGTTACCATTGTTTACAACATCATGCTCGGAGTTCAGTAAAAACAAAACTCCCAACCAAATAAAAAATGAGACTCGGGAAATCCTGAGTCTCATTTTATGTTCAGTATGTTGCGATGTTATCACAACAACAATCCGCAATGTCAAGCACTCTTAGAGCGGCGACGCTTGAATTCAATCACCTTGGCCATGACATTCTCCTTCTTCATCAGCACGACTACAAAGACCATAAGCAGCAATGTGCGATATATCACATTGTCAATGCTGTTGCCCCAGTCAACCAGCACGCTCGCCGTGTAAAGCACTGCAGTGAGCCCTACGTAGAAGCCTATCTCCTTCAATGGATAATCAATGGGATAATACTTCCTGCCCACAAAGTAGCACAGCACCATCGTCACCCCATAGCCCACAAAGCCGCCCCAGGCACACGCCATGTAACCGAAATGAGGCACAAACAGGAAGTTGATAGCCACAAGTATAGCACAGCCTATCAAAGAGAACCATGCACCCCAAATAGTCTTATCCACAAGTTTGTACCAGAACGACAGATTGAAATACACACCCATCATTATCTCGGCTGCCATCACTATGGGCACCACTTTCAAGCCCTCCCAATAGTCACGGCCTATGAGGTACTTCAGCACATCAATCCATGCTACCACCATTAGAAATGCCAGCAAAGTAAAGATGATAAAATACTTCATCGCAGCGGCGTAGGCCTCGCGGTTGTCCTTATCGCGGCTTTTGCCGAAGACAAAGGGCTCGTAGGCCCAGCGGAAGGCGTTGGTGATAATCGCCATAATCATCGCTATCTTGCAAGCCGCACCATAGATGCCTAACTGAGCGCGTCCGTTTGCACTATCGTCGATAAAAGGATACAATATCTTGTCGGCAGTTTGGTTGAGGATACCCACAACACCCAGCACAAGCAAGGGCCATGTGTATTCAAGCATTCGCTTAAGTAACTGCCTGTCAAGCTTGAATTCTATGCTCTTAATCTCCTTCCAGAACAGCAGTGTCACTAGGCCTGTGCACACCAGGTTGAGATAGAACGCATACCCCACGCCAATGCTTGGGTCATAAATTGTACCTATCGCAGTGGGATACTTCTCATAGAGCCACGGCAACAGCAAGAAATAGATTAAGTTTAGAGCAATATTAAGAATGATAAACGAAAATTTCAGTGCGGCAAACTTAATGGGCTTGTGCTGGTAACGCAGATAGGCATAAAGTATCGATTGAATGGCATCAAGCGCTACCACTATCGCCATCACCCAGATGTAGCTAGGGTGGTCACCATAGTCCATCGCTGGTGCAAGCCACGGCAACAACAGGAACACAAGCAACACAAAAATTGCCGATACCGCTGTCACCGAGATGAAGGACGTGTTCAGCACAGCTTTGGGATTTTCGCCCTCTTTATTTGAGAACCTAAAGAAGGTGGTCTCCATGCCAAAGGTAAGGATGATGATTATCAAGGCTGTATAGGCATAGATATTGGTGATAATGCCATAACCACCCGATGAGGCACTAATTTTGGCAGTGTAGAGAGGCACTAAAAGATAGTTGAGAAAACGTCCCAACATTCCCGTCATGCCATATATTACTGTGTCTTTAGCTAAAGACTTTAAATTTGCCATAAACTATGAACTTTGAACTATGAACTTTGAACTAAAAAAGCGACTGCTGCCCATCGGCACGTTTTGGACGGTCGAGCCTCAAGTGGCTGAATGCCAAGTCGGTGGCAACACGACCGCGAGGAGTACGCTTGATGAATCCTTCTTTTATGAGGAACGGCTCATACACCTCTTCTATCGAACCAGCATCCTCGTTCAGAGCAGCTGCAAGGGTAGAAAGTCCTACTGGACCGCCACCAAACTTGTCGATAATGGTAGTCAACAGCTTGTGATCCACTTCATCGAGACCATAAGTGTCAATATTCAGTGCCTCAAGGGCATATTTTGCTATGTCGCTATCTATCTTGCCACTACCCTTCACCTGGGCGAAGTCGCGCACGCGGCGAAGTAGCGAGTTGGCCACACGCGGTGTGCCACGGCTGCGCAACGCTATCTCGCGGGCTGCGTCGTCATAGATGGGTACCGACAACAATCGAGCCGAGCGCTTGATAATGCCTTCAAGCACCTCATGACCATAATATTCCAGGTGGCAGTTGATGCCAAAACGGGCACGAAGTGGAGCGGTAAGAAGACCGCTGCGGGTGGTCGCACCTATCAAGGTGAACGGCGACAGTGTCAATTGCACTGAGCGGGCGCCAGGACCTTTGTCTATCATGATGTCGATGCGGTAGTCTTCCATAGCAGAGTACAGATACTCCTCCACCACAGGACTCAAGCGATGAATCTCATCGATAAACAGCACATCATTCTCCTCAAGCGAAGTGAGCAAACCTGCCAGGTCGCCGGGTTTGTCTAGTACAGGGCCGCTGGTGACCTTGAAACCAACACCCATCTCATTGGCGATAATGCTCGACAACGTGGTCTTGCCTAGACCGGGAGGGCCATAAAATAAGGTGTGGTCAAGCGCCTCGCCACGCTGACGGGCGGCAGCGACAAACACCCTGAGGTTGTTGATAATACCCTCTTGGCCAGCAAAGTCGTCAAACCTCACCGGACGCAAAGCCTTCTCAAAATCGCGGTCGCCTTGAGAGCGCTCCTGACGGATGTCGAAATCTTCGTTCATATACTCATGCGCAGTTATTGAATTGCAAAATTAGTAAAAAGTTTTCTGTTATCAAGTTTTTAATTGGTAGTTTTTATTTTTATAGATTTTACCCATGCACAAACGCCGTCTGAGTGGAAATCCACCAGACGGCGCAATTAGTTGGAATTCGTTATTTGTGAATTATTTCCCGAACTTGATGCGGAGTTTCTCAATCATGTCCTGAGTCATGGTGTCAAGGTCATACTCGGGCTTCCAATCCCACTCCACGCGGGCACAGGTGTCGTCGAGGCGGTTGGGCCATGAGTCGGCAATGCCCTGGCGCAATGGGTCGTCAATATATTCCATCTCAAAGTCGGGTATGTACTTCTTGATACAGTTGTAGATAATCTCGGGATCGAAACTCATCGACGCAATGTTAAATGAGTTGCGGTGAACGAGTCGATCGGGATTGGCCTCCATAATTTCGATGGCGGCACGAAGGGCGTCGGGCATATACATCATGTCCATAAACGTACCAGCCTTGATGGGGCACTGGAACTTCTCGCCCTTAACAGCGCTATAGTAGATGTCAACAGCATAGTCGGTGGTACCACCACCAGGAGGAGCAACATAAGAGATAAGGCCTGGGAAGCGCACCGAGCGGGTGTCAACGCCAAAGCGGGTGAAGTAGTAGTTGCTCAGCAATTCACCGCTCACCTTAGTAACGCCATACATGGTGCGGGGCTGCTGAATGGTGTCCTGAGGGGTGCCATCTTTGGGGGCGTTGGGACCAAAAGAACCAATGGAACTGGGGGTGAAAACAGCACAGTTGCACTCTCGAGCCACCTCGAGGGTGTTCATCAAGCCACCAATGCCTATCTTCCACGCCAACAGGGGTTTGCTTTCAGCAACAGCCGAGAGCAACGCTGCAAGATTGTAAATGGTGTCGATGTCATATTTTTTCACGGCATCGGCAATCTGCTGCGCATTGGTAATGTCAACCACCTCTTTGGGACCTGTCTCAGCAAGCTCGCCTTTAGGTTCTGCGCCGGGGATATATCCGGCTACTACGGCATCGTTGCCATAAATGCTTCTCAGCTTCATGGTGAGTTCAGAGCCTATTTGCCCTGTTGACCCAATTACTAAAATATTCTTCATTTTGTATAAAAAAATAGTTGTTTTAAAGTTATGATTTGCAAAATTACTCACTAACAATCAAAAATAATAAAATTTCGGCAAAAAAATTGTTCTATGTCGCATTTTTTTTAGAACTTTGTGGGTATCGAATAGCAAACCAACCAAAATAAACAACTATTTAATCTTACAAAACTAACTATGTACGGCAAATTTCAAGAACATCTAACCAATGAGCTGGCTGCTATCAGAGAGGCTGGCCTGTACAAAGAAGAAAGACTAATCACCACAGCTCAAAAGGCTGCTATCAAAGTGAAACCTGACACCGATGTACTCAACTTCTGCGCCAACAACTACCTGGGTCTTAGCGACAACACTCGACTCATCAACGCTGCTCAGGAGATGATGGCTAAACGTGGTTTCGGTATGTCTAGCGTGCGCTTCATTTGCGGCACACAGGACATCCACAAGGAACTTGAAGCTGCCATCAGCGACTATTTCCACACTGAGGACACTATCCTCTACGGCTCGTGCTTCGACGCCAACGGCGGTCTCTTCGAGGCTCTGCTTGGTCCTGACGATGCTATCATCAGCGACGCTCTCAACCACGCATCAATCATCGACGGTGTGCGCTTGTGCAAGGCAAAACGTTACCGCTATGCCAATGCCAATATGGAAGAGCTCGAGGAGTGCCTCAAGCAGGCACAGGAGCAACGCTTCCGCATCATCGCCACCGATGGCGTGTTCTCAATGGACGGCAATGTAGCTCCTGTTGATAAGATTGTTGAGCTCGCCGAGAAATACGACGCAATGGTAATGGTTGACGAGTCGCACTCAGCAGGCGTTGTTGGTCCTACTGGTCACGGCGTGGCTGAGCAGTTCAACCTCTACGGCAAAATCGACGTCTTCACCGGCACTCTAGGCAAGGCATTTGGCGGCGCTATGGGCGGCTTCACAACTGGACGCAAGGAAATTATCGCTATGCTGCGCCAGCGTTCGCGCCCCTATCTGTTCTCTAACTCAGTAGCACCAGTTATCGTGGGCGCTAGCCTTGAGATGTTCAAGATGCTCAAAGAGAGCAACGCCATCCACGACAAACTCATCGACAACGTAAACTACTTCCGCGACAAGATGATGGCAGCAGGCTTCGACATCAAGCCCACTCAGAGCGCCATCTGCGCCGTGATGCTCTACGATGCAAAACTCTCACAAGACTTCGCTGCTGCCATGCAGGAAGAAGGCATATACGTTACTGGTTTCTACTATCCTGTTGTGCCTAAGGGCGAAGCACGCATCCGTGTACAGCTCTCAGCTGGTCATGAGCGCGAGCACCTCGACAAGGCCATCAACGCATTCATCAAAGTGGGTAAGAAACTCGGTGTGATAAAGTAAAAGTATTTTCTTTTACATAGGTTTACAATCCCTCTAAGCAACAATTTGCTTAGGGGGATTATTCTTCTGAAACGAGACTTCGCCAGTTTTTTCACATATAAAACCACCCAAGGCACGCCTCGGGTGATTTTACGTTTTGATTTGGTATAATTTATATATTTCTATATAAATCAAATAGATAATCATTGCCCTTCATTAGCAAAAAGGCAATATTTTTTACAAAATTAATATTATTTCATAAACTAAAAAGCATTTTGCCAAAAAAGTTATTAACAAGGAACTTTTGCCGCAAGATGGTTTTCAGCATTTTCAGTTATTAACTAAGGAAAGGGTTATTAGAGAAAAGCAAGCGTGGCTGTTGTTCAGTATTGCGCCGCAAGCGCGGCGTTCAGGGGAATGGCTAGGCTCTAGGCGGTCACGGGAAGATCGCGCGGGGAACAAAAAAAGAGACCCAGGAACGGGTTCCTGAGTCTCCATAGGGGGCGATTACCTGCGCCTTCCCATGTCGCTGACCATTGTCGTGGTGAGGCTTAGGGCTCTGGGCGGTGAAGGGAAGATCGCGCGGGAAACAAAAAAAGAGACCCAGGAACTAGTTCCTGAGTCTCCATAGGGGGCGATTACCTACTCTCCCACTTTCGCAGTACCATCGGCGTGGTGAGGCTTAACTTCTCTGTTCGGAATGGGAAGAGGT
>CACYVC010000028.1 GCA_902777835.1 uncultured Bacteroidales bacterium
TGCATAGCAGCAATTATCAGGGCTGAAAAAAACAACAATCTCTTCATGACAAATAATTTTTAAGTTTATTATATTGATTTATAGTGCTATAACTTAACTAATTACTACTTAATCACCTTAATCCTGCTAGAGCTTCCGTCGGTATAGGTGGTCACTTTGATGGTCATTCCTTGAGGTTGAGTAACCTTTTGTCCAGCCAAGTTGTAATAGGACACGTTAGCTACAGTCTTGCCAGCGCTCACTTCGTTAATAGCGGTATTTGGAAATACTTCCAGATAGACGATGTCGCTTTCATTGGTAATGCTACCCACAGTATAGTACACCTTGATACCTATTCGCCAAGTGAAGATGGGCCAATCGCAATAGTTAGTACCATACAGGTAAACGCAATGGTCGGTAAAGTCATAGCCATCAGAGTAGAGACTATAAGGAATTACAGTCGTGTAATCATCTAATTCATCATAGTAATAGAAGTAATCAAAGGTGTAGAGCGAGTCATTGTCTAAGTAAATGCTGTAACTCAAGTTCTCGGGATTGATAGGATTGCCGTCAACGTCGGTGGTAGGCAGAGTGAAATTGAACCTGCAGGCTCCATATTCGTCACCACTGTCATACCATTCGTCGGCCGTGGGATTAGCAGGAACGGCGGGTCCTTGATCGGTAAGAACTGCAACCGTGCTGAACTGGAGCACATTGGCCCACTCATGATTGTCGGTGTAAATCAGGCATGGGCCTGCGGTGTTACCCCACTCGGGATAGGGAGCCCACACATCACCCTGTCCATCGAGCAGCGTGATGGTATTGCCCTCAACCTTGTAGCGAATCTCTGTCACATCAGGATCATAGGCGCCATTGAGCCAATAAACAGGTTCGTCGTAGTCATAGTCCCAACCAATCTGCTCATACCACGTGTGGCCCCACACAAGCAATCCGCCGTAGCCGTAGTTGGCCATCCATGAAACACACTGGCCTATGGGAATACTGATTATACCGGTCTCCTGGTTATAGGTACCCTCTACCCAGTTGCCATTGGTGAGTGTAGTGATGGGGTTCTGAATATAAACCTTTCCGCCATCGGCAAAAACGACATTCATATCGTCCTCAAACTCGGTGATGCCCGTCTCCATGAACTTGTGGTAAATATAGCCACCGGTACGGTGATAGGTGAGAAGCGTACCTTCAGGAGTCTCGGAAATAACAGTGGGAACATCAACGGGGTCTGAATCGTTAGGCTGTACCCCATCCTCAGTGAGCACACGCTCGAGCTGAGGGGTAATCATGTTCTGACTGTTGCCCCCCGCAATCTTCTCGTTTTGAGATAAGGGACGATGATTTTTGGACACACGTTGGGATTTCACCTGCACGCTGGCCGATGATCCAATGACTTGAGTCATTACTACTAAAAATAATAAAATCTTTTTCATAACTAAAATTAATGGTTTAAGGGCTGAAAATAATACCTTAGAATAAATAATTTCAATTAGAATCAACACAAGATATGGTCAGCATTTCATGATTTTGACCATTAGTTTATCAGATTGTTTCGCAAAATTAAAAAAGGCCATTTTCTTTGACAAGAAAATGGTCTGTGCCTGTGTTCTGTTTCACTGAAACAGAACGAAAAACCATGTATTGATGAGCATCTTTCAGTGAATCATGCCCTCTGTCACATGCTTATTTTTCCTTAGCCATCTTCATGAAGTCAGATGGCGAAATGCCGGTGATACGCTTGAATGTTACTGTGAAGTTGCTGCGTGAATTAAAACCCAAATTTGCGGCAATGGCTTCGATGGTAAGATGTGCTGACTGATTGGGATCATTAAGGATGCGGCACGCTTCTAGCACGCGCTGCTCGTTGAGCACCTGCTTGAAACTTTTTCCGTAACGCTCATTGACCACCTGCGAAACATATTTATAGTTACTGCCTACCTGGATGGCCAACTGCTGAAGTGAGAAATCAGGCTTGCAGATGATGGCAATATCGTTCATCACATTCTTGATGCGCTCAAACAAGCGGTCCTTGCTCTCCTGGTCAAGTTGGCTTTGATACTTGGGGGCTGAGTCCTCTTGTTTGTCAACCAAGTGAGATGTTGGCTGTTCAGCAGTTACTTTGACATCCAACAATTGCACGTTTTTCTCATATAGGTGCCTGATGTAATTGCGCTGCTTGATATTGCTGCGAACGAGTAGAACCATTGCTATCAGAATAATAACGGCAATCAAGCTCATCATTAACAGCAACTGATGGGCACGCTCGTGCTTGGCTTGAATCTGTGCAACTTGATCATTGACACGACGCATTTCGTCGAGGAAACGTGACTTTTCAACCATTTCGGCATGGCTCTTTTGTATAAATTCATCCCTGGCTTTCAGGAATTTGTAGTCAAGTTGCTCAGCCATTTGCCGGTTTCCCATAGCATCATAGACCTTAGCCATCGCCCTGAAATTGTCAATCAACTCGCTCTGCATACCATGGTCAATGGCAATATGCTCCACCTCGCGCAAACAAGAAATGGCTTCTTCATAATGGCGCATAACGGCAAGCACTGCAGCCTTCTGCTGCATGGCCTTGATGATACACTGCTGGCGGTTGGTCGTGATTTTCTGAGCCTCACCAAGCATCTTTTCATAGTAATTTAGAGCTTGTTGATATTGGCCTGCCTGAAATGCCTCGGTGGCCTTGCAGAACATGCGCGTACATTGCCACATTTCCACGCTGTCGGTCAACTGCAAATTCTTGAAACGGGTCAAATCGGGTGTAATGAGTTCAAAGTCAGCTTTATTGTGTATCATTTCCAGCATGTTATAGATGCTGGTCACAGCCACATTCCACTCTTGGGCCTTGACGGCGAAATCAAATGCAAGTTTTGTATTGTCCAGAGCCTCGGTCGATAGTGCATCGTTGGCAAAGAGCCTGTTGCGGCTGTCGATGATAGAGGCCATGTTAAGATAGGAGTATGCCAGATTATTGTCAAAACCGTATAGCTTAGACAATTCCATTGATTTATTCAAATTCTCGTAAGCCTTCTGGAAGTCATAATAGTATGTCGCAGAGATATAACCTAAATTGTTTAGCGCTCTGGCAATCTGATATATCTCCTTGTTTTCCAGATTGTTGTCCTGGGCGCGATCGGCAACGATACTGTAACATACCATCGCGCTGTCAACCCAACCTTTATTTTGAAGGTAATCCTGACCACGACGCATCAGCTCTTCGGTAGAGACCTTGACCCATTGATTATACTGTTTTACGTTATAAGCATTAGCGACTCGCATCATGACTGATGCCAGTAGCATTATCAATATGGCACATAATTGCTTCTTAAACATGAGCGCAAGGTCAGGTAAGTAGTTTAAACTTGTTGTCAGTCATGATGAATGTCATGATATTTTCGTTAATCGGGCAAAATTAGTAATAATAAATGACAACAGCACTATTTCTCCCCTTTTTTGACTACTACAAATGACACACATCAATATGCACCCGAATCAGATAATCACTCTTGCGAAGGGTGGGGCGGTGATGGGGCAGGTCTCGCCGCGCAAGAATTTATAGTGGCCCGCAACAGCAATCATAGCGGCGTTGTCGGTAGTGAAGGTGCGCTTGGGAATAAATGCCTTGATGCCCCTACGGTCGCAGTACTGCTTCACGGCGGCTCGTACACCGCTATTGGCGCTCACTCCGCCACCTATCGCTACAGTTTTAATGCCTGTGTCTTTAATGGCTTTGCCAAATTTGTCCATCAGGATGTCGATTATAGTCTTTTGCAGCGATGCGGCAAGGTCGGCCTTGTTCTCCTCAATGAAGTTGGGATTAAGCTTTATTTCATCGCGCAGGGTGTAGAGAAATGAGGTCTTCAAGCCACTGAAGCTATAGTTATAACCATCGATATGTGGTTTAGAGAATTTAAAACGCTTGGGGTCACCCTCTTGAGCAAGCTGGTCTATGATTGGTCCGCCAGGATAAGGCAGTCCCATCACCTTAGCGCATTTGTCGAAGGCCTCGCCGGCAGCGTCGTCGATGGTCTGACCCATGATTTCCATGTCATAAGGCGACTCAACCTTGATAATCTGAGAGTTGCCGCCGCTGATGAGTAGGCACAAGAAAGGAAATTCAGGCACCTCTGTATTCTCATCTTCTTTAATGAAGTGAGCAAGGACATGACCATGCAGGTGGTTCACATCGACGAGTGGGATGTTTAGCGCCAACGCCAACCCTTTGCTGAAAGCAGTGCCTACATGAAGCGAACCAGGCAACCCAGGACCACGTGTGAAGGCGATGGCATCAATCTCGCTTTTGTCGATGCCCGCTTGGCGTATAGCCTCGCTCACCACTGGCACGATGTTCTGCTGATGCGCGCGTGAGGCGAGCTCCGGCACCACGCCGCCATAGGCCTCATGCACCTTCTGACTGGCAATGACGTTGCTCAATAAAACGCAGTCCTTAATGACCGCTGCGCTAGTATCATCACAAGACGACTCAATTCCTAATATTATCATAACTCAATATTGCTGTTCTAAATAACTTGCAAAAGTAGAAATATTTTTTCTATTCTAACCCTTTAAGTGAGATTTTTTCTCACTGGTTTTGGTGAAAAAGTAGTAACTTTGCACGCTCGAAGGGCCTGTTGCAAAACTACTGCTCTAAATATAATCACAGAATTATGTGAAGTTCCTGATGTTTGTTTTGAAAATAATCAGATTTATCAGAAAAATCAATTGTTTTTGTTGCAACATGCTCTTAAAACAACAAATGTGAAAATGATTTCAACAACACATATCATAGGCGTACTTCTCACGGTGGCAGTATTGCTTGCGGTGAGTTGGCTCTCAGCGCGTAACGTCAAGGATGAGAAGGCTTTCATCGGTGGCGGCACGGCGGGCAGTTGGATGGTGTGTGGCGCTTTCCTTACCACGCTGGCGGGCGGACAATCTACAGTAGGCACTGCACAGCTGGCTTTCAGTTATGGACTCTCGGCGTGGTGGTTCACGTTGGGCGCAGCACTTGGTGGCGTGGTGCTTGCTATTTTCTATGCTTCATCGTTGCGTCGCAGTGGCTGCAGCACATTGCTCGAGATTGTGGGCAAGGAATATGGCCACAAGGTGGAGGCGGTGGGCTCGGTGCTGTTCTTGATAGGCATTTTCATCAGCATTGTTGCTCAGGTGCTCACCTCATCGGCGATGATAGGAAGCCTGTTTGACTTGTCAATGATATGGTCGCTGATTATTGGTGCCACCCTGATAATGCTCTTCGTCCTCTTTGGTGGAATAAAGAGCGCTGGCGCTGGTGGCATCGTCAAACTGTTACTGCTTTACTGCGGTTCGGTGGCAACAGGAATCATAGTGTGGCGCATGGCAGGGGGTGTTGATGGTTTTGCAAGTGGAATCGATAACGTCTATAGTTCGCCAACAATAGCATCAATCAATAATCTTGACGGCGTGGAGAGCATCCACCATCGCTACGGCAGCATGCTGGCTCGAGGCGTAATGAAAGATTTGGGCGGATGCCTGTCGTTGGTGCTAGGAGTTGTGTCAACTCAGACCTACGCGCAGTGTATCTGGTCGGGGGCAACCACTGCCAAGGCACGGCGTGGGGCCTTATACTGTGCATTTTTCATTCCAGTCATTGGCGCGGCATGCACGTTGGTGGGACTTTATATGCGAGGACACTATGTTACAGCAGCCGAACTTGAAGCATTGCAACGTGCGGGTGAGTCGTTGCCCAGCGGCATTGGCGTTATCGCCAGCTCGGCACAGGCTTTTCCTTCGTTTATCCTGCAGCATTTGCCTGCATGGTTTGGCGGCTTGATGCTAGGAGCATTGCTCATCAACATCTTGGGATGTGGCAGTGGACTAATGCTTGGCGCATCCACCATTCTGGTGCGCGATGTGATTGCCAATGTGCAACGCAAGTTTGGCTCGGAGAAGTCGCGCATCTCGCAACTGCTGCTCACGCGCATCTCTATCGTAGTATTATTGGCTATTGCCGTGGTGGTAGCCAACACCTTTAACGGGGCATTTATCAACGACCTAGGATTCCTCTCGCTGGGATTGAGGGCTGTGGCTATCATCTTCCCGTTAAGCTTTGCCTTATGGTTACCACAACGTTTCTCACCTCGCAGCGTGATGCTTGCGATGATAGCCGGCACTGCCGCCATGCTCCTCGCCAACATGACAAACCTCCCCGGCGACGCCGTCTATTACGGCCTCGCCACGTCACTGCTCATAATGCTTTTCTTTAAAAGAAAGTAGAAGAGGAGATTTGTATAAGGCAGTTTTCTTTTAATACATTTACATTGTGCACATGCCGTCCCATTCTAGGAGATCGCCGCGCACGTAGCCTACTTTACCGTTGACTCTTACTTTGTACCAACCATTCACCTTGCCTAGGCATTTGTAGCAATCGGGCATATAGCAAGCAGGATCGGGAATCTGAGTCACTACTGGTGAACTCTTGGTGGGTCTTTTGCGTACATTTAGTGGTCCAGTGTGAGATTGGTCATAATATACAATGCCTTGTCCTTTGGCAGCGCTGTAGGTTACTACTTTGAGACCTTTTTTGGATACTTCAATGTCGTCTTGGACACTAACAGTATAGGTTAGCTGATTGGTCTTAACATAACGACCCACAACCTCACCACGGCTGTCAACAACCATCTTCATGCTTTGTGCGCTCATCACGCCAAAACTCATGAGCAAAAAGGCTAAAACTAAATATTTTTTCATTGTTTTATTTTTATAAAGAATAATAGTTGATTCTTCTGATATTTTGACTTCTGTTTAATGTGCGTCGAGCCAGTTGGTGGCGGTGCCGTGGCTGGCGGTGAGGTGTACTCGGCCGTGGTAGGCGTTTTCCATCTCGGTGACTACGATTTGTGTCACTTTCTCGAGTTCAGCTGGGATTACGTCAAAGTTCAACTCATCATGTACTTGAAGTATCATTTTTGACTTGATTCCTTCTTCCTCAAAGCGGCGATAGATGGCAATCATTGCTATCTTGATGACATCGGCAGCAGTGCCCTGGATGGGAGCGTTCACAGCGTTGCGCTCGCTGAAGCTGCGCACCACAGCGTTGCGCGAGTTAATGTCGGGTAACATGCGTCGGCGACCAAAGAGGGTTGTCACATAACCTTTCTCACGTGCCTGTGCCACGCTCTTCTCAATGTATTCTTTTACCTTTGGGAAGGTTTCGAAATATCCGTCTATAAGCATCTTAGCCTCACTGCGTGGGATATTCAGGCGCTGACTCAGTCCAAACGCCGAGATACCATATAGGATACCAAAGTTGGCGGTCTTTGCCTTGCGGCGCTGATCGCCCGTCACCTTGTCGAGGTCCTCGTGATAGATTTTTGCGGCGGTGATAGCGTGGATATCCTCATTCTTGGCAAAAGCGTCGAGCATGGTCGTGTCATTGCTCAGGTCGGCGACGAGGCGCAGCTCAATTTGAGAATAGTCGGCACTGAAGAAAACGTTGCCCTCGCTGGGTATGAAGGCGCGGCGAATCTCCTTGCCGTCATCGCTGCGCACCGGGATATTCTGCAGATTTGGGTTAACCGACGACAGGCGGCCAGTAGCGGTGACGGTCTGGTTATAGGTGGTGTGGATGCGGCCTGTACGGGGGTTCACAAGTGCTGGAAGGGCATTAACGTAGGTAGAGAGTAGTTTGCGCACTCCTCTAAGTTCCAATATCTTATCTACCAGCGGGTGCCTGTCACGTAACTTCATCAGCACTTCCTCGGTGGTGGAGTATTGCCCAGTCTTGGTCTTCTTGGCTTTGGCATCAATTTTCAGATGTCCAAAGAGTACCTCTCCCACCTGTGCTGGCGAAGCGGTGTTGAACTCCATACCCGCCAACTCGTGGCACTCACGGTCAAGGGCTTCGACTTGCTCTGTGAGTTTCACGGAATACTCGGCAAGCGCCTTCTCATCGATGCGTGCGCCAGCCATTTCCATGCTTGCTAATACGCGCACCAGCGGCATCTCAATATCGGTAAGCAGGTGTGTCATGCCGTTATCTTCCAGGCGTTTGTCTAGTTCGGGTTTCAGAGCAAGGGCAAGGTCCGCCATCTCACAAGCCCAGTTAATCAGCTTCTCGGGCTTGACGTCGGCAAATTTCCTCTGCTTCTTACCCTTGGCACCTATTAGACTCTCCACGTTTATGGCCTGATAATTGAGTACTTCCTCAGCTATGAGACGGGTGCTGTGGCTGCGTTCGGGCTGCAGCAGATAGTGTGCCACGGCTATGTCGTAGTAGTCGCCGCGGTAGTTGATGCCCACATTGCTGAGCATCACGATGTCGCGCTTAATGTCGTTGCTCACAAGCTGCACCTTGCCGTCGAAGAGCGGTGACACGGCACTCATCATCCAACCCATATCATCAAGCGGCAAGAAGGCAGCATTATAGCGCTCGCTGCTCACTGCAATGCCCACGAGGTGTGCGCGCATCGCTTCATCGCCGTCGGCCACAAGGCACACGCCCACTGGTTTGCCAGCGGCAATGAGTTTCTCCACGAGTTGTGCTGCCTCGCTGTCGTCGGCCACAAGACGGTAGTTGTGCTCGTGCGAATCGATATTATCCATATCCACCACATCTGGTTTTAGTTGGGCAATATCTTTGGTATCGAGGGCATCGAAGAGCGACGGTTGACCTGGATTCTTCTTGGGATGATTCACTATCTCGAGTTCGGCTCTCGATACATTTTTCAGAGCTTCGGCTGGTGCGGGAGCATTTTTTACGCCCACATTGGCTTCGCCATGCTCGATAATGCGCACTGCAAGGGTGCGGAACTCCAACTCTTTGAACACTTTAGCAAGAGCATGCATGTCGGCAGGTTTGCGTCGCAGCAGTTCTTCGTCCCACTTCACGGGTACATCGGTCTTGATGGTGGCAAGGAACTTCGAGAATTTGATTTGCTCCACGTTGTCGGCAATTTTGTGCTGTAACGCGCCTTTAATATTGTCGATATTGTCGAGCAAGTTCTCTACTGTGCCAAACTGGTGGATGAGTTTCTTGGCAGTGACCTCACCAACTCCTGGGCAACCTGGAATGTTGTCAACGCTGTCGCCCTGTAGCGCAAGCAAATCAATGACTTGCAACGGGCTGACAAAGCCATATTTAGCATTTATCTCCTTGACGCCTAAGATTTCCACATCTCCGCCTTTGCGAGCTGGGTGATAGATTTTCACGTTATCAGTGACGAGCTGCCCAAAGTCCTTGTCGGGGGTCATCATGTAGGTTTCAAAACCATGCTCGCCAGCTAGATGGGCAAGGGTGCCTATCACGTCGTCGGCCTCAAAGCCCGGCACCTCTATCACAGGGATGTTGTAGGCCTCGATGATGCGCTTGATATAGGGCACCGCGAGTTTGATGTCCTCGGGAGTCTCGTCGCGGTTGGCCTTGTACTCTTTATAGGCCTCATGGCGGAAGGTGCCACCAGGAGGGTCGAAGCACACTGCAATGTGAGTTGGCTGCTCCTTTTTGAGCACATCTTGCAGAGAGTTGACAAACCCGAAGATTGCCGACGTGTTAAGTCCACCCGACGTGAACCGCGGGTTGCGCATAAGTGCATAATAAGCCCTGAAAATCAATGCGTAAGCATCAAGGAGAAAAAGCTTCATAATTACTTCAGAGTTAATTGTTAAGAGTTCTCAGTTGTCAATTCACAGTAGTTAGTTCAGAGTTCAAGGCAACTAAAAACTCTGAACTCTGAACTATAAACTGTGAACTATTAAAATACTTTCTTGTCGGTGCCAGTGAAGGACTGGAAGAGGGCATTTGCGAGACTTGAGGCGCCAATGCGGAAGTAGCGGTTGTCGAGCCATTTTTCGCCGAGAACTTCCTTCACGATGGTGTAGTACTTCACTGCGTCTTCGGTCGAACGAATGCCGCCGGCAGCCTTGAATCCAACCATCACGCCATGATTTTCGTAGTACTCCTTGATGCACTGGCACATCACGTAGGCAGCCTCAAGCGAAGCGCCTGGATACATCTTGCCAGTAGAAGTCTTGATGAAGTCGGCACCCGAGTACATTGCCAGGATTGACGCTTTCTTGATGTTGGCGGCGGTTTCCAGGCATCCTGTCTCAAGAATCACCTTGAGCATCTTGCCATGGCAAGCGTGCTTGATTTCGCTAATTTCGTCGCATAGTTCCTCATAGGCCTCATCAAGGAAATAACCCATGTTGATGACGATATCCACCTCGTCGGCGCCATCGGCAACGGCAAGGGCAGTCTCGGCAATCTTGGTCTCGAGATGAGCCTGTGAAGCGGGGAAGCTGGCGCTGCACACCACCACATCTACATCGCTAACCTCAAGGTTTGCACGTACTACCTGGGCAAAATTGCTATAGACACAGATTCCTGCCACGTTCTTGCGGTCGGGATAAGCACGCCAGTAGTCGTTCACCTTTTGTGTGAAGGCCGCCACGCTGCGCTCGCTGTCGGTAGTGCTCAGAGTGGTGAGATCTACTGTGTTGAGCAGGAACTCCTGCACCTCAGCAGTGTTATTCTCAGCAGCATGCTCCTCGATGATTTTTGCTACTTCGGCTTTTACTTTAGCGTCGTCTTCAATCACGTTGCTGCCATTGATTGCAGCCAAATACTTGTTTTCAATTTTTTCTGCCATAATATGTTTATTGTTGTTGGTTTTTTTCTAGACTTTCTAGATTATCTAGATATACTAGACTTCTAGGGTCACTATTACTGCTTTATTAATTTGTCATTCTGCTGGTGACGGGCAACGTCGCGGGTGGTCTTTTTGGCGAAGTTGCGCTCGAGAGCGTCATCGAGGTCGATGCCCGTTTGGTTGGCGAGGCACATCACCACCCACAGCACATCGGCGAGTTCGTCGCCCAGGTCTTTGCCTTCGTCGCTGGGCTTGCACGACTGCTCACCATAGCGGCGAGCTATGATGCGCGCCACTTCACCCACTTCTTCGCTGAGTATCGCCATGTTGGTCAACTCATTGAAGTAGCGCACACCATAGGTCTTAATCCACTTGTCAACGCGCTCTTGCGCCTCCTGTATAGTCATCAGTTATGAGTTATCAGTTTTGAGTTGTCAGTTATCAGTTATCAGGCTCTGATTCTGGCCTCTGTTATCTGTTATTTGGTCTCTGACATCTACTTAACTACCTTTGTTGTCGATGTGGTGCCGTCGCTATAGGTAGTCACCTTGATAGAGATGCCATCAGGACGTGATATCTCCTGACCTGCGATGTTGTAATAACGCTCGGCCACTACGTTCTTTCCTATCTGCACGCCCTCAATAGCGCTTGGAAATACCTCAAGATATACAATGTCCGATGAGTTGCGCACGCCGTCAACAGTGTAATGCACCTGAATACCTATGCGCCAGTTGAGCAGTGGGTTGTCGCCATTATTAGTACGGTAGAAATATACACGGCGCAGGTAGAAGTCTTCACCACTAAAGCCATAAGGAATCTCGGTCATGTCCTCGTCGAAGCCATTGGCGGCACCATAAGTTGCTGCATCAAAGGTGAACAACTGGTCTTGGTCGGTATAGATGCTGTAAGTCACAAGGTCGGCACGTAACTGATTTCCATCAACGTCCAGCAGGTTGATGTTGAAGTCAAAGCGTGTGAATCCACTCTCATCACCGCAGTCGAAGAACTCCAGTGCTTCGGGATTGGCGGGAACAGCTGGAACAGCATCGCCAAGAGGTGTCAGGGTTGTTCCCCACTCAATGGTTGCAACCGATTCGTCATCGCTCCAAATGCCTGCCAGGCCGTGTGCCAGAAGGTTGTTAGGATAGTCGGCATTGGCGTCACCTTCAGAGCCAACTAAGGTGATGACACCACTTGCAGCATCCACTGCATAGGTCACTGTTTCAACACCCTCATCTGGCATAAACCAGACATAATAAAAATCATCGCCCAAGTCTATCAAAGTGGTCTCTCCCCATGCCAGAATCAGACCATAGTCGTATTCTTCGTTGTAGGCAACATATTGCCCAAGAGGTACTGTGATTGTGGTGCCGTCGTCCGATAGTTCACCTTGTACCCACACACCGGTACCCTCACCGTAAGCCAGTGGGTCGAGAAGATATACGGTCTTGCCGTCATTGGCATAGGTGATCTTCATCTGACCAGTCTGCTGCATGGATTCGTATCCATAGAGACTTGCTGTCATGTACTCACCCGAGCGGCTGTAGGCCACTACGTTTCCCTCGGGTTGCTCGGTAATAATCTCCACATTGGCTGCTGCTTTAGCAGGTTTACACATTTTGTGGACGGTTTGTGCACCAGCGAAAATTGCCAATGGTGCGATAATGGTAAGAAGTAATAATTTCTTCATAATAATCTAATAGCGCAGCACTTTGGTTTAACAATGGAAAGGTCTATATAGTTAATTGGTGTTCAACAAGATGTTACCCACATAATTATGCCATCTTTGAGTTCTATTTGTCTCAGTGCTGCATTACAAGAAAAGAGAATCATCTATGACATTGCAAAAATACAAATTATTTCAGATTTTACTAAACAATTATTGACAAATCTCAATGTTTTCTTATTAATTAAGGACAAATCCATGTTGCCTAGTAATCGTGAGCACAGTTTTATCAAACAATTCTAACAACCGAAACAACAAAAAAGTTGTGCATGTTGTTTTATTATTGTCACCTTTAGAGATGTGGCTATTCCCTGAGTTTGGAGTCGATGATGATGGTCACGGGGCCGTCGTTGATGAGCGACACCTGCATATTGGCGCCGAAGACGCCACGTTTCACGGGTTTGCTCATAAGCTTCTCTACTTCCTCGCAATAGAGCTCATAGAGCGGCACGGCGAGCTCATGGCCCGCAGCATGGATATAGCTTGGGCGGTTACCCTTCTTGGTGCTTGCGTTGAGGGTGAACTGGCTCACTGCCAGCACCTCACCGCCGGCATCGAGGATGTTACGGTTCATCACCCCAGCGTCATCATCGAAGACGCGCAGGTTCACCGTCTTCTGCGCTAGCCATTTCACGTCATCGGCAGTGTCGCCTTCTCGCACACCTACCAGCACCATGTAGCCGCCTTTTATCGCACTATGCACCACACCATCAATAGCCACCGATGCCTCAGTCACTCGTTGTATTACTATTCGCATATCTATCAGTTATGAGTTGTCAGTTATGAGTTGTCAGAATTCAGATATAAGATATCAGTTATTAGATGCAAAGTTACAAATATTCTTCCATTGTTACAAATTCTAGGTAGAAGTAAAAGGCTCGCTGCTTTGTGAGAGTTTTCATTAGAGCCATTGCACATTGATAATTATGCTCAAATAAAAGGTTATATTTATTCATTATTCTAGAATAATATTGTATCCTGTTGAATATTACTACAATCTGCGTGAAATTTTTATGCATTATTTTGGTCATTACCAATAATAAAACTAACTTTGCCCCCCAAAATTTTCATCATTGATTTTATAACCCCAACTGTTATTATTCAAGATACTACTACTTAGAGTAGGATACAGACTTAATCCAAATATACACAGATACCTTCTATGAGCTGGATGTAAACTGTCCTTAATAACAAAAAAATGTCCTTTTGATTAATATTTAAGAATAATTCGAGAAAAAAATATTTATTTACTATCTAAACTAAATTAATTTATGATTAAAAAGTTTTATTTAAAACTACTGATGAGCCTCCTGCTCGTGGCACTCGCAGTGCCGCAGGTGATGGCTGATGAGCTCATTGTAGCAAATGGATCTGCTACCAGCCAATATGCTCCTATTTATGGCAGGTATTATGATCAAAAATGTAAATCTGCTCCTAACGAGGTGACTGTGGCAGAGGATGGCACAGCTATCTCGGATGGTTATAATAGATCACCGATACCAGTAGAGGGCACTTATTTCGATACTCCAGGAACTTATGGTCAAACCATTTATAAAAAGAGTGATTTGAGCCTTCTCGCTGACAAGAACATTACAAAAGTCAAGTATTATTCAAACACCACATTTAATGAAAATAGTATCGGTGGTGTAGTTCTTGAGATTTATTTGATGGAGACTGAGATTAGTGAAATGCCTTATAGTGGATTAACTTTCACTGGTTCTGCTGTTGGTGAATATGTAATTCAAGGTGGCGAAAAAGACATTGAATTTGTTTTAACTGAGCCATTCAGTTATAGCGGAAATAAGAATCTTGCAGTTCAGGTAAAAGTGAAAACCGCTAAATCTTATCAAAGTATAGCATGGATTGGAAAACTGGATGATTGGATAAGTTATAGTAATTATGGTAATAGTGGTGCTCGTTCTACCACACTTCCCAAGACCACATTCACTTATGAGAAAGAGAACCAACCATCAGTAACCGAGATTACTCTTGCCGAGATGCTTGAGACTGGTGTTAACGACACCGAGTACACTATCAGCAACGACCTCGCAGTGGTTGAGATTGCCAACAATGCCGACTATGCATTCCTCACCGATGGTGAGAACTGGATCAGAGTTGAGTTCAACGAGGAGAACGAGGATGCCTTCTACAACGACTACATCAAGGGCGGTACACTCAAGGGCACACTCAAGGGCATTGAGCTTAATCCTTACATCGTTGCAACTGCCACTCCCGAGGCTGGTGAGACAGCAGTAGATTATGAAATTGCCACTATCAGCCTTGACGAGACTTTCACCTTGAAAGTTAATCAGGTTGCCGAAATTCTTGGTTACTGGAATGAAGACGACGGTGCTCTCCGCGCTTATGCTCCCAGCTATGCAAATCAAGGTCAGAGCATGACTGTTAACACCGCTTGGGCTGGTGACAACATCACTCTCGTTGATGGTCACTATTACCAGATTCGCAGCGCCATCACCCTCAAAGAGGCATGGAACGAGACCACATCGGGCCGTGGTCTGAAGGATTATGACTTTGACTTCCAGAATTACATTGCCAACGCCCTCATCGCTCCTAGCACTCCCACTGGCATTGAGGAGCTCAACCTCAGCAACGTGAAGAGCGTACGCTACTACAATGTGGCAGGTATCGAGAGCGATGTTCCATTCCAGGGTGTAAACATTGAGGTTATAACTTATAAAGATGGTTCAAGCACAAGCCGCAAGATCATGAAGTAAAAATTCGTGAATCGAGGATCGAATTTTGTGAATCGATAACGATCATACGCTTGAAAGAAGAGGGCGACCCCGTATTTGAGGGCCGCCCTTTTGCGCTTTTTAAGCGCCTGTGGCGCGTGGAAAGGGAAAGTGGAACAGTGACAGTAATAGAAACCATAAATGAACAACGATAAACGAATTTGGCACGTTTTTTGCAAATATAATTGTAGTATGCAATGATTTTTGCCAATTTTGTTGATAGTGTGTGATTTTTTTTCTACTTTTACACTCTCTATTATCAAAGCGGATTATTCATTAAAAAAACATACAGCTATGATTGAGTATTTTAGTAACAACCTGTGGCAGTTTTGGACTCTTGTAGGCTTCATCTGCCTGATTTTAGAGTTGACCTCGGGCGACTTTTTCATTATGTGTTTCTCAATAGGCGCTTTTGTGACAGCGATAGCTTCCGCTTTTGTGCCGGGCTTTATGGTGCAGATCATCATCTTTGCCGTGGCTTCGCTGCTGTGCCTGTTTTTCGTTAGACCATTGGCTCTCAAATATTTCCACCGCAAGGATGAGAACCGTCTCAGCAATGCCGATGCCATGATAGGCCGCAAGGGCGTGGTCACCGAAGCCATTCCCGCTGGCGGCTATGGCCGCGTGAAGATTGACGGCGACTCGTGGAAAGCCTGCGGCGAGAACGACCAGTCTATAGCAAAAGACACACGCGTAGAAGTAGTGGATATGGCAAGCATCATCATCACCGTGAAGCCTGTCTGACCAGTCCGACTTGTTTGAAAAAAACTAATAACTTTTAAATATTTTCTTATGGATTCAGGACAAATTTCCCTTATTGTGATTATTGCACTCGTTGTGCTGGTGCTCATTTTTATCAAGATGAGCCTTGTGATCATCTCTCAGAGCGAGACTAAGATCGTGGAGCGTCTTGGTAAATACCACGCCACGCTTAAGCCAGGTATCAACATCATCATCCCGTTCATCGACCGAGCCAAGACCATAATCTCGCTTGCCAACGGACGATATGTATATACCAACAAGATTGACCTTCGCGAACAGGTCTATGATTTTGACAAGCAGAATGTAATCACCAAGGATAACATCCAGATGCAGATTAACGCGTTGCTTTATTTCCAGATTGTAGATCCCTTCAAAGCAGTGTATGAAATCAGCAATCTGCCAAACGCTATCGAGAAGCTTACACAGACAACCCTGCGTAACATTATCGGTGAACTCGAGCTTGACCAAACCCTCACCTCGCGCGACACCATCAACAACAAGCTGCGCGCTGTGCTCGACGACGCAACCGACAAATGGGGTGTGAAAGTGAACCGCGTAGAGCTACAAGACATTATGCCTCCTGCAAGCGTGCTCCAGGCTATGGAGAAGCAAATGCAAGCCGAGCGTAACAAGCGCGCCACCATCCTTACCAGCGAGGGTGACAAGGCAGCAGTTATCCTCCAGTCCGAAGGTGAGAAGACATCGGTTATCAACCGCGCCGAGGCTGCCAAGCAAAAGGCCATACTCGCCGCCGAAGGTGAGGCAGAGGCCCGTGTACGCCGCGCCGAAGCCGAGGCAATCGCCATCGAGAAGGTTACCGAGGCCGTGGGCAAGAGCACAAATCCTGCCAACTACCTGCTCGCCAAGAACTACATCGAGACACTGCAGAGCATCGCCAGCGGTCCTGCCACCAAGACCGTTTACCTCCCCTACGAGGCAAGCAACCTCATGGGCAGCATAGGCGGCATCAAAGACATGTTCAAGATGGGAGACTAATCTTCATTGACAAAACTGAATCTAAGCGCCCTTTTTCTTATAGGGCGCTTTTCTCATATATTTCAACAAAAATGAACTAAAATAGAGTCAGCTCCAACTTATTATTCAAAGCATAACACTTATATTATTGTGTATTATCTCGACGATAAGGAATTTGGGAAGGTATTTATCTCAGTGCGTAGCAATATGCGCAATATTACTATGCGCTGGAAGGGTGGCAGTTTGTATATGAATATTCCTCCTGGCGTATCAAAGGAGCATCTGGAGAAAGTACTTAACGATATGCGACCTAAGTTGCGTGTGAGTCAGACTAAAAATGACCTTTCTTATCACATAGGGCAGGTGATAGAATGCTATGGATTCAAAATTGTGATTGTGGCTCAGTCCAAGTTTAGCAACAAAATAATTTTCAGCAAGGAACAGAAGGAGGTGACTATCGGTGTGCCGCAAGGCATTGACCTCACCATTCACAACAATAAGCAATGGATGTCTAGAGCGCTGAAAACGGTGGCACATAACGAAGCCGCTAGATTGTTGCCGCTAGCACATAGGGTAACAGATAGGTTGGGAGTTGTGCCAGAGTGCTTTGAGATAGGGTATGGATTGCGCAAACTAGGGCATTGCACTCCAAATCGTGTAATCCAACTCTCGGCAAACTTGGTATTCTTGCCCGAGGACCTTATAGAATATGTCATTTGCCACGAACTTGCCCACCTCACCTACATGAACCACTCTCCAAAATTTCATTCCCTTGTAAACCAATATGTCAATGGACAAGAAAAAGTCTTAGAGCAAAAACTAAAAGCGTTTCAATGGCCAGTGATAAGATGAATTTTTTGGGGGTATGATTTATAAAACAAAAATGAGCAGCCAATTGTGGTTGCTCATTCTTTTATTTTTAGGTCAGAACTGATATAAAGCCATTAGAGCCATCCAGCGCTTTTGTACCACTCTATTGCTTCGTGGATGCCTTGCTTGAGGTCGTATTGAGTCTTGAAGCCGAAGTCGCGCTCGGCATCGGTGGTGTCGCAGAGCCAGTTGCGCTGCTTTAGGATGCGGAATTTGTCGGGATTGAGGGTGCTGGCCTTGCCGGTGAAGCGGCTGATGAACTCCGACACGTGGCACACTATTTTTACCACCCATAGAGGGCAGGTGACAGGAATGACAAACTTCTTGCCTAACTTGTCGAGGACTATTTTGCGGAATTCTTGCTGAGTGTAGCTGCGGTCTTCGCTCATAAAGTAGGCCTTGCGTTTGGGACCTGCCTCGAGGGCATCCATCACGCCTCGTGCTAGGTCTTTCACATAGATGAAGGTTAGCATCTGCTTCTTGAAACCTACGCTGAAGTCGAAACCGCGCTTTATGCTCTTAATCATCAAGAAGTAGTCACGCTCGTGAGGACCATACACGCCTGTGCATCGGAAGATGGTGTAGGGGAAATCGCTTTGCATCTGCAGATAGGTTTCTCCCTTGAGTTTAGAGGTTCCATAGCGTGTGTTTGGTGCAGGGATGTCGCTGCTCTTGAATGGCGTGTAGTTCACGTCGTCGCCAGGCCCCATCACGCTGAGGCTGCTCATCATCAGGAATACTTCGGGCACTGCGTCAAGTCCCTTCAACTCATCAACAATCAACTTTAGGCAGCCATAGTTCACGGTCTCAAAGTCGAGATAGTTGGTGGCTTTGGTGAGTCCAAGGTTGTGCACCACGTAGTCCCACTTTCCGTGCTGGTCAATGTGTTCTTTGAGGGTATTGTGCAGAATTTCCTCTTCGGTGAAATCGAGCTCAAGGAAGTTAATGCGCTCGTCGGTAAGGAACTTGCGGCTTGTGGTCTTGCGCACGGCAGCCCAAGTTTCGTATCCGCGGCTCAGCGCTTCTTCAACCAGATATCCGCCAATGAAGCCTCCGGCTCCTGTTATCAATATCTTTTTATTCATCGCGTTCAAGAATGGTTAATACTTTCTTGATAATCATCTCGGGACTGATGTCGCTCATGCAGTGGTAGTCTCCATATCGACACTTCTTGTTACCGAAGACCGAACATGGCCGGCACTCTAGATTAAGTTGAACGGTGTCTTTGAGTGCCTGATGCCAGCCCATGAAGCCACACGATGGGTGAGTGGCGCCCCACACGCTCACCACTGGCAAACCTACCAATGAAGCCAAGTGCATATTGGCAGAATCCATTGTGACCATTACATCACAATGGCTTAGCAGCACAAGTTCGTCGGCAAATGAGTGCTTGATGTGGGGTAGTGACAGCACATTATTGTAGCGTCGCATGATGGTGTCGAAGATGTCGCGCTCTTTCTCTCCGCCACCCATCAGGAAAATGTGGCAATGCTCCCAACGCGCCATTTCGTTAATGACCATCTGCATCTGCTCAATGGGATATTCTTTGCCCTTGTGCTGTGAGAATGGCGCTACGGCTATCCAACGTTCTTTTTCTCCCTTAGCGGGAACAATAGGACTTTTTGGAATCTCGCCGTTGGCAAAGATGCTTGTAAACTCCTCACCAAGATTGAGCCCAAGCTCGCTAAAAACATCTTTGTAACGAGCATGGGTGGTTTTTACAGGTAGCTTCGATTTGCCGCTGGTGAGTAGTTTCTTTTCTTTGCGACCCTTGTCGATAGCCACTATCTTCACTTTCTTGAACTTGAGGACAGTTCTAATGATCTTGGTGCGCAGCACATCGTGTAGGTCGGCCATGACATCGAAGTTGTATCTGAAATGCAGGTTGCGCGCCAATTTCCATAGTCCAAACAAGCCTTTGCAAGTGTTGAGGTCGATGCCAAGCACAATGAGATTTTTGGGACAATTGACAAACATCCCTGCCGGTACCTTGCGAGTGACAAAGACAAAACTTACATTGGGATTGGCTTCGCACACAGGATAAACGATGGGGATTGTCATCGCCACGTCGCCCAGTGCCGAAAAACGGGTAATAAGAACGTTTCGGATTGGTTGCAGGTTATTGCTTGCCATATAGAACGGGGTTGGTGGCTGGGTCATTATACATCTTCATCTGTCGATAGACTTTCATGTATTTGCGGCCTGCAGCAATGTCATCGAGGAGCTGGTCGATGGCAGTAGTGAGATCCACGCGTTGCTCAAGTAGCACGGCGAGCTTGCGCTGACACTGCTCAATGTGGCTTGGAGAGGCATCGCTGCGCTCCACCTGCTCATGCATGTGGTAGATTTTCAGTGCGAGAATCGACAGGCGGTCCACTGCCCATGCCGGGCTCTCGGTGTTGATGGTGGCATCGTCGAGCACCTCAACATCGGCATACTGCTCACGGAAGTAGCTGTCGATTTTCTCCACAAGGTCGGTGCGGTCCTGGTTGCTGCGGTCGATGCGTCGCTTGAGGGCGAGGGCAGCAACAGGGTCAATCTCGGGGTCACGAATTATGTCCTCGAGATGCCACTGCACGCTGTCGATCCAGCACTTGGTGAAGAGGTCGGCATCGATAGTTCCCTCTTGATAGGGATTATCAACTTGCGCATCCACATCGTTGGTTACATGATACAGTTTTATCGTCTTGTCAAATAGTATGTTGGCGTTTTCAGCAAATTTCATTTTTCCTTTGTTGTTTAAACAATAGTTTTGCAAAAATAGTAATAAAAAATGAAACTAATGGGTTTTGTATTTAAAAAATCTAAATTTCATATATTTCGACATAAGCATGTCAAGAAAGTAGTCTTCACGTGCCATCCACCGAGAGTTTAATGCTGCTTTAAGCCTGGATAAGCTGAATCGTGATGCTGAGTTTTTTCGTGAAAAGATTTTGACAGCTGATATCTTTTGACGAAATTTGCACTTTAGTTTTTTCCAAAGTAGAAATGTCATGAAAATTGGTGTGATAATTTCAACCTATAATAATCCTGCATGGCTTGAGAAAACTCTGTGGGGATACATGTGCCAGAAGCGGATGGCCGATGAGATAATCATTGCCGATGATGGCTCCACTAATGAGACAAGAGAGCTAATAAACACGTTTGTCGATAAGTTGCCCATAAAGCATGTGTGGCATGAGGATAATGGCTTCCAGAAGACAAAAATCCTGAATGAGGCTCTAAGGGTAAGTGAGAGCGAATATCTCGTGTTCACCGACCAAGACTGTGTTCCACGTGATGATTTCCTTGCCATACATGAGCGTTATGCACAACGTGGACGATTCTTGAGCGGTGGCACGTTTAGACTACCCATGACAATTAGCAAAGCCATTTCATTTGATGACATGATGTCGCAACGGGCTTTTGACCTTGGCTGGTTACATAGACAAGGACTAAAATATGGATTTAAATGCACAAAGTTGTTCCGCAACTGCTGGTTCGCTAAGTTTATGAACACCATTACACCTGCCAAGGCCACATGGAATGGTGGCAACGCCTCAGGTTGGCGCAGTGATTTAGTGGCGGTGCGAGGGTTTGATGAACGCATGAAATATGGCGGTGAAGACCGTGAACTCGGCGAGAGGCTGACAAATGCTGGTATTAGAAGTGTGCAGATACGTTATTCGGCAATAACTCTACACCTTGACCACGACCGTCCTTACAAGAATGAGGAACACTGGAAGATAAATAATGCCATTAGGGAAACGACGCGACGCATGAAACTGACGCGTACCGAGTATGGTTTGTGATTGAATATTTAGAAATACAAGTTGCTTATTTGTATTTCACAATATTAAGTGCTGTGCGGCGCACTTGCATGCGTAAGCTGCGGAGGCTGCATTTCTTGTCCTTGGCAATGGTTTCGAACACCTCGTTGATGCTTACCGAGGGCTCGTCGTCGGTTTCCACAAGAATATGGTCGAGTGGGGTGATAGCAAGTGCATGCTCGTTGAATTTGCTTCCGAAGGAGAGGTAGAAGCCAGCGTCGAGCAACTCGCGCGCCACATTCTCGTTACCACGGAAACCATGTATTACCCATGCCACATTGTGGGCTTGAGGGTTGTCGCGCCACATCTTTAGGATTTGCTGTGAGGTTCGCACGCAGTGGATTATTAGGGGTTTCTCGGCGGCAGCCGCGATGTTGATGTGGGCCTGCATCACTTGTTCTTGCACCTCGAGTGGCGCTCCTTTGAGCGAGTCGAGTCCTGTTTCGCCTATTGCAACCACTAGTTGGTGCTGAGCTGCCTCAGCGAGTTGTTCCACTTGTTGCTGCCAGTCATCGCCTATGTGCCAGGGGTGGATGCCTACCGAGTAGGTTTTGCCATATTGTGGCTTAAAGTCATTGACATCTACGCTGATAATGGCTTTCTCGGCTGCGGTGTCATGACTATGGAAGTTAGTGATAACTGGCGGCACGGGATCGTAGCCATGCCCTCCCCATGGGTTGCAGCTGACGATGCGCTTGATACCCATCCACGTGCCCTTGATGGGACCATAGGCTTGTATTGCCTCCACAGCATAGTGGCTGCATGTGGGTGTGTAGCGACATGCGGCAGGCAGCAGCGGCGAGATGTATCGCTGATAAAACCTGATGGGCAGGATTAAGATTTGCTTTGCTATGTTGCCAGGGGAGACTTTCATCGCTCGCTATTGTTGGGTTGTTGCGGCAGCTATCTTGCTGAGCAACTCGCGCATGCTGCGCTCAATGGTGGCATAGTTGCGCTGGTCGGGTGCCACCCAGTTGAAGCCTATAAGTACAGTTGTACCTTGTGCGACAACCGGTTCTAGCAGACTGCGGTTGAGGCGGTAGGCCTCTCGGGTGCGGCGGCGCAGCAGCACCCTTCCCACAGCGTGGCGAATGCGCTTTTTGGGTATAGAAATAAGAAAGCGGGCCGCTACCGGGTGACCAGTGTCGCCCGCAGGCACGGCAAGATATACTGCGCGCAGAGGATAGGCAATCAATGAGGACCCCTTAGCATAAAGGCGTTCAATTTCTATCTTGCTGCACAACTTCTCGCTCTTATATAACTTGAAATCTGTCATTTACAGTAGTTCACTAGATTTAACTCTGCGAAGTTACAAAAAACATTGTTACTTGCACGCAAATCCTTTGAAAAAATAAGGCTTGACTAATAAAACAAAAATTGAGGGCACTACATTGCTTTATTGTTGTGCTAGTCCCTTTATATACCCATATAACTTGCGGTAGAAGGGGTGGCGTGTCATAGTGTTGCTGTCGCCCATAATGAAAAGTTTCATGCGTGCTCGGGTGATGGCTACGTTCATGCGTCGCAGGTCGCGCAGGAAACCTATTTGCCCCTCGTTGTTATTACGCACTAGGCTGATTACAATGATGTCGCGCTCCTGACCCTGAAAACCATCAACGGTATTAACTGTGATGAGGTGCTTTAGTGGCTTGAAGTAGGCGCTTTTGCGAATCATGCGCCGCAGCAGTTGCACTTGAGCGCGATAGGGCGATATGATGCCCACATCGAGGCGCTCGTCGAGCACACGCTGCCGTCCTAGTCGCTCGAAATATTGCTGCAGGGTGTCGATGGTGAGCTTTGCCTCAGCGCGGTTGATGCGTCCGTAGGTCTCTCCCACAAGTTCCTCATGAGCATCTAGTCCTAACTCGGCGGTATCAACCCATGTCATGGGTGTGTCGAGGTCGAGAATGCTGCGATATTTCACCTCGGGAGCGCTCTCCACCTGTCCGTCATAGAACCAGTCGCTTGAGAAACGCATTATGTCGTCGTTCATGCGATATTGCACCTTGAGCAAGGTTACCACTTGTGGGTTACTCTGCACGATGCGCTCCATGAGGGTCTTGGCAAGCCCGCCTTTTATCGCTTCAAGGCATTTCACGGTGGGTGGCAGTTGGCAGTGGTCGCCAGCAAAAATCACGCGGTTAGCTTTGCGGATGGCTATCCAGCACGCTGCTTCAAGTGCCTGCGCTGCCTCGTCGATGAAGAGGGTGGCAAATTTCATCCCTTCTAGCACTCGGCTTGCACTACCAGCGAGGGTACAGGAGATGACTCTCGCGTTGTTGAAAAGTTCATTGTTGATGCGCAGTTCAAGTTCGGTCTCACGACTTTTGAGACGGTCGAGTTCCTGATGATAGCTGTCGCTGCCTCGCCGCTTTGAGCTTCTCAATTCGCGGATGGCTTTGCGTATTGCCCATAGTTGTGGGTAGTCGGGGTGTGCCTCAAAGCGGCGCTCATAGGTGAAACCCAGCATCTTGTCATTCACCTTTGTGGGGTTGCCAATGCGCAGCACTTCTACACCCCGATCGACAAGCCGCTCGCTAATCCAATCGACCGCCATATTGCTTTGGGCGCATACCAGCACTTGGTTCTCGCGTCGTAGCGTCTCATAGATTGCCTCAACGAGCGTTGTGGTCTTGCCTGTTCCTGGTGGACCATGCACAATAGCTACATCCTTAGCGAGCAGCACCTCGTTGACAGCATGCTCCTGAGTGGGGTTGAGCCATGGAAATCGCAGTGGCGCAAAAGTGAATTTCTCGGTCTTGCTATGGTTATAGAACAAGTCGCGAAGCTGTGCAAGGCGATTTCCCTTGGACTTTGTCACTCGGTCGATGGCTTGCAGCATTAGTTGGTAGGTGTGCTCATCGAACGAGAGTTGCACGCCAACTCGCTCGCGGCCTTGCAGCTCGGCCACGGCATTGCCGTCGGGCACCACTATCACCATGCGGTCATCCTGGGCGTAACTAACCGTGGCGGCAAACTTGAAATAGCTGATTTTGTCGCTAGCATCAACATGGAAGAACATCACCTGGCGGCCATATTCAAAGTTGTGCTCAATGTCTGTGTCGTCGTTGCGGCTCACTTCCACAACCAGTTGGTTGAGAGAATTGTAGTAGCTACGCCCCACAGCAATGGGCCACCAGCAATCGCCACGCTTCACCTTGCGGCCTAGGCCCAAGGTCTCGGTTTGCCGTTGGAACTCGCTGCGCTCAGTGTCACGCTCTGCCACGAGCAACGCCCGTTGTTTCTGCAACTCTAATATTGGTGACACCGCTTGCATAATATATGCTTTTTTATGGCTTCAGCAATGAAATCTGCTGCATGTTTACATCAAAAAGTGATGTGAAAAATGTGGATTAATGCTTGCCGCAGCATTCGCCGTTGCCGTGATGGTTGCCATCACAGCCCTCTTTCTTGTCGCACTCGCCTTCCTTGCAACCACCTTCGCCGCAACCTCCGCATTCGCCGCCTCCGCAACCGCCGCAGTGGTGTGGTGGGTTCTTTTCTTCTTCGGTTGCCTCACGCACATTGATGATTCTGCCAGTATATTTCACTGTCTCTCCAGCTAACTGGTGGTTGAAATCAACGGTTACGGTGTCGTCGGCAACCTCCTTGACGATGCCCTCGATACGCATGCCGTCGGCAGTCATCAAAGGAACGAAAGCTCCCTCATACACTCGCTCGCTGTCAAACTCGCCATCAATTACGAAAATCTGTTTGTCGATTTTCTGCACCATGTTGGGGTCGCGCTCTCCAAAGGCCTCGATAGGCGAAAGGATGAAGTCGAACTCATCGCCTGCTTTCAGACCCTGAAGGTGGTTGGTAAACGCCTCGAGCATACCAGGTTCATTTCCAAAGACAAAATGGTCGGGTTTACTCTCTTTAAACTCATAAATCATGGTGTCGCCGTCTTTCTCCACGAGGAAGATTTTGTAAGCCAATTCGACGAACTTTCCGTTAGTGATAATTTCCATTGTTATTATTTATAGTGTTGATAAAAAATGCTTTGTGTATTTGCTGTACAAAAGTAGTGCAAGTTGAGAGAAATACAAAATAAAAACGAAGTTTTTGATTGTTATTCCCTGAGTTGCCTTATTATATCTGACTGTATTGCAGTTAAACAATTTTGCAATACCGAATGCAAAAAAAGGCAAAATCACTCCCAGCGAGTGAGGTAATAGGTGCGGGTGATGCCTGTTTCGGAATGTGTGTGCTTGAGGACCATTACTTTGTCGTTAAGCGTGACGACATTAAATGTAGTGATAGTTTCTAAGGGGATGAGAGGGGTGATGGTTGGGAGAAAATGCTCGTCGGCAAATGTGATGGTAGCTGACTGGTGGTCATCGTTCTCTTGCCACTTGGCAAAGCTTTCGTTGTAGTCATGATTGTCTTCATCAACACACCTTATGCAAAACACCTTTCCTTGAAACATGAAGTAGGTGTTGCCCTCGTAGTCAGGCACAGGTGTGCCGTTGACTTCGATGGAATCGAGATGCCACAGGCCAAACCAGTAGCCAATGTCGCCGTCGTTGTGAGAACAGCTGCTCAAGCTTATTGTGGCAGCGATAGCCAGGATAATATATGATGCCAGTCGTTTCATTTAAAAAGAGAAATTGCCGTTATAGAAAATAGAGATTAGCGCGCCAGTGTTGTCGCCATAGAGCGTGCCGTGATCGTGAGCCAGTTGGGCTTTGATTTCTAGACCACGCAGCCATTTGGGAGTGTAGGTGGCCTCGAGCATCATTGAGGTGGCGGTGAGAGGTGTGAGACGTGGGATGAATGGTGTGCCAAACGACTTGCGCCACGAGAGCAACGCTCGATAACTTACTTGACTGCCAAGTTCGCCCATGAGTCCCAAGTGAAAGCCTCGCAGGCGGTTGTCGGTGAAGCGCAGATAGCCATCGGTGTTGTAGATTGGCGATTTTGCCATGGGAGAGCCTATCGACATGCCGCGGTTGTGATAGCCATCGTAGCAGTAGTTGTTGTAGTAATCGTCGCTGCCTGTAGCGGCAAAACCTATTTCGCTGCCGTGGGGATGGTCGGTGTCGGTGAAGTCTTTATAGGCAAAATGCAAAGGTCCGCTTTGGTTCATCAGCGTGAGAAATTCAGCTACAGTACCAGTCACCACACCGTGATTGCCACTGCGGTATTCTATTCCCCAAAGACCATCGAAACCGTTGAATTTACCTACTCCTGACCCATCTTCTAGCAGCGACTGATAATAACATCGCAGTGTCTGTCCAGAGCGTAACTTATATTCAAGCGCAATGTCCCATGACCCCACGTGGTTACCCTCGACATATTTTTTGTCGCCTAAGTTCTCACCTCCATTGCCAGGGATGAAAGCATGCCAAAATGCTTTAGCGTTGGCTTTCATTTTGGTTTCTTGCATCACCTGCCCATTCTTGTAGTAAGTTACTGTGCCGGCAAACTGGCATGCTGCCTGCATTCCAAATGTGAGGACTAACTGCTTGCTGGGATTGGTGCGGAGGTAGAGGTTTTTGTAGTTGAACCAATAGTTGGTGGTGATGAAGTTGTTGTAATAGTTATAGTGATTCTTCAGCCATTTAGAATCCCCAAGGCGGTAATATCCTATCTCTCCCTTGATTTGTACCCAGCCATGGGTGAACGGGATGTTCTGGTAGTTTACGAACCCTATCTTAGCACCAAAAGGGGCGCGGGCATTGCCGCTCATTACCAGGTCGCCACTGCTTAGGTTGCGGTTCACAAATCCTGGATCAATGTCTTTTTGGCCCAAGGTTAGAAGCACACCTCGATGCTTGCCCTCTATCCATAGCTGTTGCATCCAAAGTCTAGCTGGGTGCTGACTGTTGACATTCATAACATCGCTGGCTGGGTCATAGCGCAGGTAGTTGGCACTTGAAGCGTAGCCGCCCCATGCCTCTATGCCTGCACCCCAAGAGAGGCGCTTGGTGGTGTCCATCTCGTGCCAGAGGGCAGCACTCATCAACGCTGAGTGCTGCTGTGTAACTGTGCCTCGTCGGTTGCTGGCGATGTGGTAGGGTGCAAACTCTTTACCGCCAGTATTTATGGTGATTCCCACACTATAGTTCACAGCAATACTGTCGGCAGCGCAAGGTAAAGCACTGCCCACAATAATAGCGGCCAACAGACCCAATAAATACCTATAAAGAGATATCATAAATAATATTATACAAAAATAAAACGATATTACATCTATTTTTGTTGTGTTACTAAGTTTAATTACCACCTCAATTTGTCTATTTCAAGAATTATGATGAACTTTGTGCCGTGAAAAATAATGAGCATTAAAACGACATATCAAACAGTCAAAGACTGGAATCATCGCATTGAGAAGCGCATGAAGCAGCCTGCAGCGATTAAAGATGTAGTACACGACCACCACGTGTGCACGCATTGCGGCTATGGCTATAACGGACGCTACTGCCCGCAGTGTGGAATGTCGTCGCAGAACACTCGTTTCACATTCCGCCGCTTGACCAATAACTTTCTAGACATTTGGGGTTTTGGCAACCGACCCATGTTCCGCTCCATTCGCGACCTTTTTTGGCGACCAGGTTACATGATACGCGACTATCTGGAAGGTCATCACCTGAGTTATTTCCCTCCATTCAAGATGCTGGCGGTGTTTACTATTGTCATCGTCTTTGTGTCTTGGGTATTTGGTTTTGAAGACCCTCTTGTAGGTAAGCAAATCGCAGATGCATTAAGTGAAATTCCACATAAAAGCAAAGTTTCGAGTTTTGCTTTTGATTATATTGGTCGCATCTTGGTATATCTTGATAAAAATGACCTTTACCGCATTCTCATCCAGAACGTGTTTGTGGTGCTGGCAGCATGGATTGTGTTCCGCAAAAAAGGATATAATTTGGTCGAGACGTTCTTCTCGCAAATATATATCAACTGTCAGTTACACTTAGTAGCTTTAATATGGATGTTTATAACTTGGGATTTGCCACCTACAGTTTTTCTGCCTTATTACGTACCTGCATCCCTTGCATTTATTATTCTTGTTTTTGACTACAAACAACTCTATGGGTTGACATTCAAGCAGTCGATATGGAAGACCTTTCTTTTTGCATTGCTAGTGTTTGCCATATATTCAGTTATATTTGTGTTATTATTGTTTACATTGGGTGCGTTAGATATAATGTCTGATGCATAATATCTCTCAAGAGATATGTATTATAACAATTATTCTTAGAGATTGCTCTTGCAAGAGTGGAAACTAATAATTAACTTTGCATCGTGCAATGAGTGGCATATCTTTATACTTTTTATTTAAAGTGCTTATTATTAGCTTGCAAATTGTTTACAAAAAAGACTAATCAATGGATAACGATACTGATATTTTATATGGCAATGAAATGCCAGAGCAGAAAAAACGTAGCAAGTTGACATCCTTTTTAGGTGCACTGGTGGTACTGCTAGCCCTGGCACTAGCAGCTAGTCTAGTATGGATTCATTACATCAGCAACAATAAGAATGCCGCCGATATGGGATTGAAGAACGCTAATGGGCAGGTTGCAGCTTTGCAAAGTCAGGTTACCAATCTTAATTTCCAGCTCGACACCACCTCACAAGCACTGAAAAAAGAGAGGATTTCAAGAGAGACTCTCGCAAAGGAGAACGATAGTCTGCGCACACTTTTTCCCATTTATATCAAGACTCTTGAGGTTGCTAACGCTGATGGCTCAGGCCAGCCTGTATGCTCCTTTGGAAGTGATATCTTAGCATCATCCTCTATGTATCTATTGCCGCGCATCAAATACTATGGTTTTAAACCGGGTGAAAAATTAGATCTTCAGGTAAAGCTATATAATCCTGATGGGAATATAGTATTGGGAAGCGAGTCACCAAAAGATGGGTCTTATTCTTACTCTTACACCATCCCAACCGTCTATCCTTCCGACAACGTGGAGTCATTAAAAGGGTGGGGTGGCTCTGACAAGGGACATTTCTCGCCTGGTACATACCGTTTCGAGATATGGCATGATGATATGTGCTTCAAGGCTGTCACATTCAAACTCACAAGATAGCATTTTCAGCTATGAGAAACTTAAAATCTTTTTCTTTTCTTTTCAGCATTTTGCTCTGCACCCTGATTCTCTCGATGAGTTCATGTAAGAACACCCCATTGAAGCTGGGAGAGAAAATGAGCGACAGTGAGATAGAGCAATTAGTAAAAGAACTCAATGAGAATTGTCCTATAGACTACAAACTATTCTCAGCCATCAGATATAAACTTGATGGAAAGGCAATTGTCATTGACTATGTGGTTGATGAAGACAAAATAGAATATGCCAATCTGAATGACAAAACCTTACTAAATATTTGGAGACTATGTTGCTTAGATGAGGTGTCTCAAAACGACAAAGGCATAATGAAGACTTTGGTCTTGTCGGGTTATGGAATAAAGTGCCAATTCAATGGCTCGATGTCGCCTAAGAAGATGACTCTTGATGTGAGCAATGAAATGCTCAAAAACAATAAGGCTTTGACTCAAGACCAGATAATTGATAACCTTGTTGAGATAACAAGAAATGCCCTACCAAAGACTGTGGACCGAGTAACTCAAATCGTGGATTTCAAACTCGAGAAAGATAATATTATCTACGTTTATGAGATTGATGAGACCGATTTTGACATATCACAAATAGAAAACAATAGCAACTATAAGGATAATGGAAATTTCGTTATTGGCAACGAACTGCGCAACAATACATTGACGGGAGTTCTTTATAAACTTGTAGCACGCTCAGGACGAGGTGTTTGCCACCGATACATTGGAAAAAAGACTGGAAAAACAGTTGATATCCAATTCTCCAACTCCGAAATCAGACAAATCGCTACTGCCAACGGTGTGAATTGAGTAGAAAAGTATAGCAGAACACCTGGTGTTTTGTTCAACGATTTGTTTAATTATTCTTCTCGCTTAATGAACAAGCTTATCAAAATATTGAAAGAGTGGACTTTGCCAGTGTCGATGACGACTGGAATACTGGTCTATTTCATCTTTTATTTCACTCCTGCACTTGATGAGGCGTCAAAGGTGTTCAACAGTTTCTTCGATTTTATCTTGCCGTGGATTTTGTTTGTGATATTGTTTGTGACCTTTTGCCGTGCCGACTTTCACCGCATGCGCCCTTGCTGGTGGCATTTTGTCATCCTTGCCATGCAACTGGTGCTGGTAATAGTGAGTACGGTGCTTATTGTGCACTATAATGCTAAAGGCAACGAACTTGTGCTGATGGAGTGTATAATATGCTGTGTGATATGTCCTTGTGCCACAGCGGCTCCTGTAGTTACCGCAAAACTCGACGGCGACCTTGAGAAGATGACCACATTCATGCTGCTGAGCAACTTCCTGGCGGCAGTGCTCATTCCTGCGGTGTTCCCGCTCGTTGACGAGAGCATCGACATGCCTTTCTGGGACGCTTTTCTTGCACTACTTGAGCGAGTATGCACAGTGCTGCTGGCACCTATGGCACTTGCTTATGTTGTCAAGCATTTCGCCCACCGCCTGCACCGCCTCATCATCAGTAACAAAGACCTGTCGTTCTACCTATGGGGAGTACTGCTACTGGTGATCTCTGGCGCTACGATGCGCAACATTATGAACTCTGGCACTACAGTGTGGTTCATTGTGGTGGTGGCGCTCACTAGCCTCGCCATTACCTTTATGCAATTTGCCATTGGCCGCTACGTGGGCCGCTTTTTCCATGCTACCACCGAGATGGGTCAGGCGATGGGCCAAAAAAACACTGCCTTCGCCATCTGGATATCAAGCGCTTGGTTACATCCACTTGCAGCTGTGGGACCAGGTTTCTACATCCTGTGGCAAAACGCGTTCAATAGTCTCGAGATTTGGCACCATGAGAAACAAATGTATAATTCATAATTTTATAGCCATGAAAGTTATTTTTCAATACTATAGTGAATCTGAGGACGGTCGCGATGAGTTTAGTTTTACAAATCAGACCGATGCTCAAGAGAAATTTGAGAGCCTAAAGGAGATTATCGAAGTTCAATTTGCTGGCTGTCGTGATGCAGAAATAGTCGATGAACCCGATTTTTTCGGTATCATCGACCATAAAACAGGGTCTAATGGTCAAAATTTAGGATGAAAACCCCATTAAATTGTTCTAATGGTCAAAAATTAGGATGCTTACAATCTGTAAGCAAAAGAAATATTATGAA
>CACYVC010000029.1 GCA_902777835.1 uncultured Bacteroidales bacterium
AGAAGAAACTCAATAGAAGGCCAAGGGAAAAACTAAATTTCTCAACACCAAAGATAGAGTTCTTTAAACATTTTGCCTAATTTTGCACTTGCCAGTTGACTCTACAACTCGTGATTTAAAAAATGCCATCATGTAATATTCGTCGAATTCTTTTGTTTTTATAATTAAAAACATTACCTTTGTGGGTTAAACTTGCAAAAAATAATTATTGATAGAGGAATCGAGTAAAAAAGCAATTGCCTTGTTAGCTTGTTTACTCGTCAGCTCGTTTGCTTATTTAAAAATTTTAAAACATGACCACCTATCTCGTAACAGGCGCTGCAGGATTTATTGGCGCCAACTATTTGAAATACATTACCGCTAAGCATGGCAACGACATCAGGGTCTTAGTGCTCGACGCGCTCACCTATGCCGGTAACATCAACTCCATCAAGGAAGAGCTGGAATTGCCAAATGTGACCTTTGTAAAAGGCGACATCAAGGACCAAGAAGTGGTTAAGAAAATCTTCACAGAGAATGATATCGACTTTGTGGTGAACTTCGCTGCTGAGAGTCATGTGGACCGTAGCATCGAGAACCCACGACTCTTCCTTGAGACAAACATATTGGGCACTCAGAATCTGCTAAACTGCGCACGTGACGCTTGGGCCGACGGCAAAGACGAAGCAGGCAAACCCGCCTATAAAAAAGGGAAAAAATATCTGCAAATCTCGACTGATGAAGTATATGGCTCGCTTGAGAAAGACTTTGACGAGGCACAGCCACTACATGTAGATGACGACCTTAAGAAGGTGATTGAAGGCCGCAAAGACCTCACCACTTTTGGCAAAAAGTTCTTTACTGAGGAAACTCCTATGTCACCCCGCTCACCCTATTCCGCCTCCAAGACAAGCGCCGACATGATAGTGATGGCCTATTACCACACCTATAATCTCCCCATCAACATCACGCGCTGCAGCAACAATTACGGCCCCTACCACTTCCCAGAGAAATTGATTCCCCTGGTAATCAACAATATCCTTGAGGGCAAGAAACTTCCAGTCTATGGCAAGGGTCTGAACGTTCGCGACTGGCTCTATGTTGAGGACCACTGCAAGGCAATCGACCTAGTGCTGCGCAACGGCAAAATTGGCGAGGTGTATAACATAGGCGGTTTCAACGAGGAGAGCAACATCAACATTGTGAAACTTATTATCGACACAATCGCCCGCATTATGCGTGAGGAGCCCCAGTACCAAAAGCTGCTCAATTGCAAACTAGAGGACATCAACTACGACCTGATAACCTACGTCACCGACCGCCCTGGTCATGACATGCGCTACGCTATCGACCCAACAAAGATTGCCACTCAGCTAGGATGGTATCCCGAGACGCCATTCACTGTGGGCATCGAAAAGACCATACGATGGAACCTTGACCACCAGCAATGGATCAGCGACGTCACAAGCGGCGACTATCAAAAATACTACGAAGAGATGTACGGAAATAGATAGTGCGCTTCGTGCAAGGTTAGTGGTTAGAGTTGAGAGTTTAATGATTGCACTTCAACAGCTTTTGCCACTGTCTTCGACAAACGATAAACGAATAACAATAAACGAAAAACGATAAACAAAAAAAACTCGATCAACATTCCACGCGCCCAAGGCGCACACTTAACACTTAACACTTAACACTTAAAGCTTAACACTTAATGAAAGGTATAGTACTTGCTGGTGGCTCTGGCACACGACTTTTCCCTGTCACCAAAGGAATATCAAAGCAACTGGTGCCAATTTACGACAAACCGATGATTTACTACCCAATCTCGGTGCTGATGCTTGCAGGCATCCGCGAGATTCTCATCATCTCCACTCCTCACGACCTGCCACAGTTTGAGAGACTGCTAGGCACAGGTGAGGATATAGGTGTTAAATTCAGTTACGCTGAGCAACCCTCACCCGATGGACTGGCTCAAGCCTTCATAATTGGTGAGGAGTTTATTTGCGACGACTCAGTGTGCCTTGTTCTTGGCGACAACATCTTCTATGGCCAGGGGTTCACCGGGATGCTTAAGGATGCGCTTACCCAGACCGACAGAGATTCTTGTGCCACACTCTTTGCCTACTCGGTTAAAGACCCAAACCGATTTGGAGTAGTAGCCTTTGATGAAAATGGCAAAGCATTCGATATTGAAGAAAAACCCTCGCAACCTAAATCAAACTTTGCTGTAACAGGACTATATTTCTATCCCAATGATGTAATAGAAGTGGCTAAAAACATCAAGCCCTCGCCTCGTGGGGAACTGGAAATAACCACCGTCAATCAGCACTACCTCGCCCAAGACCGTGTGATGGTCAAAACGTTGGGACGCGGTTTCGCATGGCTTGATACTGGTACACCAGCCTCTATGCTCAATGCGAGTAACTTCATAGCTACAGTGGAGACCTGCCAGGGTGTGCAAGTGGCAGCCCTAGAGGAAATCGCCTACCGCAAGCATTGGATTGACGATAACCAACTGCGTACCCTTGCCACTCCACTTGCAAAAAATGATTACGGCAAATATCTGCTGAATTTAATAGGAAATGTTTAATCTTTTTCAATGCACTATCAAACAGCGACAAAAAACATAGCATAAATCACAATTGCCTCGTCTGCTTGTTTACTTGTCAGCTTGTTAGCTTTTAAATAATATGACAAAACCACAATTAATAAACTTGCCAAAGATTTGCGACCCTCGAGGAAATCTCTCTTTCATTGAGAGTAATGGTCACGTCCCATTTGAGGTAAAGCGTTGTTATTGGATATATGACGTTCCTGGTGGATTGTTTCGCAATGGCCACGCATTTCGCACACAGGATGAGTTAATTGTGGCACTCTCAGGCAGCTTTGACGTGGTGCTTAACGACGGTGCTGGCGAGCAACGTTATCATCTTGCCCGCTCCTACTACGGACTATATATTCCACACATGAACTGGCGGTCAATCGACAATTTTTCGACTAACTCGGTGGCATTAGTGCTCAGTAGCACCTTATATGACGAAAACGATTATATCGAAGACTTCAACGAGTTTATAAGACAAAAAAATGGCTGAAAACGATTTTCATAAGACCTCACACATCAATCAATGTAAACTCATTGAGTTAGGCAAGCACCATCATCCTAACGGCAATCTTACCGTTGTGGAAAACGGCACTATTGTGCCTTTTGACCTTCGCCGAGTGTTCTACATATATGATGTGCCTGGTGGCGAGTCGCGTGGCGGACATTCCCACAAGGAATTATTCCAACTGATTGTGGCAGTTAGTGGCGCATTTGAGGTTCTTGTCGATGATGGCATTGATCGTCACAATTATGCCCTCAATCGCCCTTATCAAGGCTTGCTTGTTCCACCTGGCATATGGAGCATGGAGCATAATTTCTCATCGGGGTCAGTGTGCCTCGTGTTAGCATCTGACCATTACGACGAAGCCGACTATGTTCGTGACTATGATGAATTCATACAATTAACATCCAGCAAAAGAGTAAAATGAAATATCAATTCCTTGACTTGGCAAAGGCCAATGAACCATATATGGAGCAGCTACAAGAGGCTGCTTGCATCGTTATTAAATCGGGAAGATACCTACGTGGAGAGCAAACAAACCTACTTGAGCAGGAAATCGCTGGGCTTTGCGAGGCAAAATACTGCATCGCAGTGAGCAATGGCCTCGATGCGCTAAGATTGATATTTAGGGCTTATATCGAACTCGGGGCACTACACCACGAAGATCATGTTATAGTGCCTGCCAACACTTATATTGCCTCGATTCTTGCCGTTAGTGACAATGGCATGACACCTTGCCTGTGCGACGCTCGCCCCGACACCATGAACCTTGACTCGTCGCTCATCGAGAACCTCATAACACCAGCAGTGAGAGCTATCATGCCTGTTCACCTCTACGGCACACCATGTTGGGACCAACAGTTGATGGAGATTGCGCGTCGCTACGACCTGAAAGTGATTGAAGACAATGCGCAAGCTATAGGAGCCAAATCAAACTATCCAGGCCTCAATGGAACTTACACAACTGGTGGACTTGGGCATGCCAGCGCTGTGAGCTTCTATCCCACAAAGAATTTGGGCGCATTAGGCGATGCAGGAGCAGTGGTGACCAACGATGAAGACCTAGCCAAGACAGTGCGCGCAATTGCCAATTACGGTAGCGACCGCCGTTATCACAACATCTACTTGGGACTCAATTGTCGCATCGACGAGATACAAGCTGCCATGCTACGCGTGAAGCTACGTTATCTCAATGTTGAGAATCTGCGACGTGATGAAGTTGCCAAAACTTATGATGCCAGCATCACTAACCCGTTGGTCAAAAAGCCTGATATCTTCAACGACATGATTCAAATCTGGCACCAATATGTAATCCTAGTTGAGAAACGCGACGAAATGAGGGCATACCTAGAGAAAAACGGTGTGATGACCGACATCCATTATGCCACACCGCCCCATCGCCAGCCCTGCTACCGTAGGTTCCAGTCTTATAAATTACCCGTAACAAGCGACATCGCCGATCATGCCATCAGTCTGCCCATTGGCCATCCTATCACGCCTAATGATGCAGAGCAGATTTCAAAGATTATCAACGATTTCAAAGGCTAAGCCATCTCCCAGCAAGCTCAATGCAATTTGACAGCTACATATATGCCCTGTTCTTGCCTTTAGTATTTGCTGGCTATTGGATTCTGCGCAACAAACTGATGTGGCAGAATCCACTCAAGTTATATCTTAATAACATAATTATTGTTTCTCCATGAAACACCAATCCCCGACTCTCATGGCATGAACTATGGGTAATGAGGACCTCATATGTGACGACAAGGTTCACAACTTCAGCAGTCACCCAGAACTTGTTTTCAATGAGCGAGTCTATTATGACAATCTGGGTCATCTAATCTCGGAAAAGTGCAAAATTCTGCTCGATAGTGCCTACTATGAGCAACATCACCATTCAATCAAGAACCCCTATTTCAGACTGAAATAACTTTTTGATTTTAGATAAATTAGGCTGCCTTCCGGCATAAAAAATAAAAACTTCGTTTATTATTTTGTTCTGCTCTCAACTTGCACTAATTTTGATTTTTCGCAAGTTTACTATAACTTTGCATAAAATTAGCACACTATGACATCACACTACAGTTCACAGCCTGCCCCTATTGGAGTCTTCGACTCTGGTTTTGGAGGTTTATCTATATTGAGGGAGATAAGGAAAGTTTTGCCGCAATACGACTATATCTTTCTCGGCGATAATGCACGCGCCCCTTACGGAAACCGATCATTCCAGCTAGTATATGACTTTACCTTGCAAGCAGTGAAATACCTCTTTTCGCAAGGCTGCCACTTAGTAATCCTTGCCTGCAACACAGCATCGGCCAAGGCTCTACGCTCCATTCAGCAACGCGATCTCAATGGCCTTGATCCAAACCGCCGAGTGCTGGGAGTGATACGTCCTACCGTAGAAGAGATTGGCAACATAACCAAGAGCCGCAAAGTGGGCATTTTTGGCACTCCAGGCACCGTGCAAAGCCTATCTTACGACATCGAAATTGCCAAAATGCACCCCGACATAAAGGTCTATAGCCATGCTTGCCCAATGTGGGTTCCACTCGTCGAGAACCGTGAGAGCGACGGTCCCGGCGCAGACTATTTTGTGGAGAAAGACGTGAAAGCTCTCATGTCGCAATGCAACGATATCGACTCAATTATATTGGGCTGCACACACTACCCTCTTCTCTATGACAAAATCAGGAAATACACCCCCCAGAATGTCAAGATCATAGAGCAAGGTCCCATCGTGGCCGCCAGCCTCAAAGACTACCTGCGTCGTCACCCCGAGATGGAGCAGCGTTGCACTCAAGGCGGCACATGCCTTTACTGCACCACTGAGGATGCCTCACGCTTCTCCCCCCTAGCCTCTATCTTCGTCAACCATACTGTAGAAGCAAGGCATGTGATACTTTGATCTGACTTCTTTAAGGATTATATAGGTCGTGATTATAGAAGTCCAGGATTTCTAAGGCATGGTCGTAGGCTTGCTTTGCTGGACTTTCTGGGTCTCGCTCCGAGGCTTCTAGATAGCTGCTCATGGCGTTACCCCATTCCCCAAGCTGGCGATAGGCATTACCACGTAGGTAAAATAGCTGGGCTACCATCTTCTTGTTGTCATCATTATCCTCTTTTTCAATAATATAATCGCAATGTGCTACCACGTCGCGCGACTCGCTGCGTGAGAGCATATCCTTTATTTGTTGTATGGTTTCTTCGTTTATCATGTGGCAAAGTTAATGCAAGCCGAGAGAAAAACCAAATTTATTTGAGTTTTTCCTAGTCGCCGCCTAATTTATCTAAAATTAACAAGAAAATCAGTAGCAGACAAATTTTTCAACATTCATCCACATAAGTTACGACAAAATGAAATTGAGTTAGTGTTTTGATTGAAAAACTATTTAATATTTTGCTAAAATGGTTTTTTATTGCTATTTTTAAATAAATTAGGCTGCGTCTCGCAAATAAAAATGAAAATCTTCGCTTTTCATTTTGTATTTCTCTCAACTTGCACTAATTTTGCAATCATAACCTTTTACCAATATTATTATGGCAAAGAAAGACCGTTTAAACTCCTATAAGATAGAGCGTCGTGAGTTTCACGACAAGGTAATAAATTTCTTCAACGAGCAAGATGAAGCACCTTTTAACTACAAGCAGGTTAGTGCTCAAGTTGGTGCAAAGTCTCCTAAGCAACGCGCACTGATTGTAGAGATTCTTGAGCAGTTGTCAATGGACGGCTTTATTAATGAGATTGCTCCTGGCAAATTTAAGGCTGCTCAGCGCAACAATGTAGCTGCAGGCATCTTTATTCGTCGCAGTAACGGCAAGAATAGTGTACAACTCGAGGGCGACGGCAGTGTACCTATTATGGTTGCCGAGCGAAACTCGATGCATGCTCTCAATGGCGACAAGGTTATGGTGCACATCAGCGCTGCACGCAGCGGTTTTGAGCCTGAGGCCGAGGTCATCAAGATTGTGGAGCCCAAAGACCAAGTGTTTATCGGCATTTTGAATGTGAAGAAATATTTCGCACATCTTGCAACCAACAGCAAGTTCCTTGCAACTGATATATTTATACCGCTCGACAAGCTCGCTGGAGGCAAGACTGGTGACAAGGCTGTGGTGCGCATCATCGAGTGGCCCGACGGCAGCAACAGCCCTATTGGGGAGGTGGTTGACGTGCTGGGCAAAGCTGGAGAGAACAATGCCGAGATTCACGCCATTCTAGCGGAGTTTGGACTGCCATACCACTATCCAGAGAATGTGGAGCGCGTTGCCAACAAACTAGAGCCCGGTATCACCGACGAGGAGGTGGCTCGCCGCCGCGACATGCGTGATGCTACCACTTTCACCATCGACCCTGCTGATGCCAAAGACTATGACGACGCACTCTCTATTGAGAAATTGCCAAACGGAAGGTGGCAAATAGGTGTTCACATAGCCGATGTGACTCACTACGTTAAGCCCGACTCGGTGATTGATAAAGAGGCTTATTCCCGAGCAACTTCGGTATATCTCGTTGACCGCACTGTGCCTATGCTCCCTGAACGGTTGTGCAACTACATCTGCTCTTTGCGCCCGCATGAGGACAAGCTATGCCATTCCGTCGTTTTTGAGATGGATGATGATGCCAAGGTATATAAATACAAAATCTGCCACACTGTAATTAACAGCGACCGCCGCTTCTGCTACGAGGAAGCGCAGGAAATCATCGAAACAGGCAAGGGCGACTTGGCTGAGGAAATCATTACTTTCCACAAATTGGCGCAGAAACTTCGCAAGCAGCGTTTTGAGGAAGGCGCTGTGGAGTTCAATCGAGAAGAGAAATATTTCGATATCGACGAGAATGGTGTTCCTACAGCCGTGCATCTGCATGTGTCAAAAGAGGCCAACCAGCTTATTGAGGAGTTTATGCTCCTCGCCAACCGCACAGTAGCTGCCCACATTGGCAAGGTGCCACCAAGCAAGAAAGCTAAGGCCTTTGTATATCGCATCCACGAGCAGCCCGACCAGGAGAAACTCAACAACGTTGCCGATATCGCAGCACATTTTGGGCACACTCTAAAAATCAACGGCACTGCTAAAGAGGTGAATCGCTCCATCAACAAGTTGCTAGTAGATATCAAGGGTAAGCCCGAAGAGGATCTAATCTCACTTCTCGCCATCAAGTCGCAAGCTAAGGCGGTATATTCCAGCGAGAATGTGGGACACTACGGACTGGCTTTCGACTATTACACACATTTTACATCACCTATCCGCCGCTATCCCGACGTGATGGTTCACCGACTGCTCGACAAATATGCAGAGAAAGGTGCTCGTTCAGTAAATCTTGAGAAACTAGAAGAAGACTGCAAGCACGTGAGCAGTCAGGAACAACTTGCCGCCAATGCCGAGCGCGCTTCCATCAAATATAAAGAGGTGGAATATATGGGCGCACGCTTGGGCGAGGTCTATGAAGGCAAAATCTCGGGCGTGACTGAGTGGGGCGTGTATGTGGAACTTAATGAAACACATTGTGAGGGCATGATTGCTGTGCGCGACCTTGATGACGACTTCTATGAGTATGACGAGAAGAATTATATGATTCGTGGTCGCCGACGTGGCAAGAAATATCAACTAGGCGATACCATGACAATACAGGTGGCACGTGCCGACCTGGTGAAGAAACAACTCGACTTTGTGCTTGTTGACAAGGAGAATCCTGCAGGCAGCCACCGCATTGACAAGGCACCTATCACCTATGCATCACAGATGTCACATGAGACGGCGACCGATCGTCTGCGTGCCGAGTATGAAGGTGGCAAAGCATCTCGCCGCCAAAAGCGAGGCCAGCGCGGCAATAGCACTCGTCGCGAAGTGGCCAAAGGCAAAGCCGCCCGTGGTGGCAAGACTGGAAAGCGTCGTCGCCGTTAGTTAATAAAAACAATTAAGGACAAAATCATTTAGTATAAACACAATTATTTAAGGACAATTGCCTAGGCTGAACATTCCAATGGCAATTGTCCTTAATAAATAAAGACCTATTGAGTTGTCTTAAAATAGTCTTATAAAAGAGTAGATGGATCAAGGTGAGCGCTCTCAATGTCTTTAAAATAGCGATAAGTGCTCACTTTAAGTTCCATAGTTGCTTCATCGTCACACACTATGATGGCTTTGCGATGCATCTGCAAGGCACTCAGGGTGCACATGTGCGACACGCCACCTTCCACTGCTTGTTGCAAAGCGCGAGCTTTCTTGTAGCCGTTAACGATAATCATCACGCTGCGAGCAGCCATAACAGTGCCAACGCCCACAGTGAGAGCAGTCTTAGGCACTTTATTCACGTCGTCGTCAAAGAAACGACTATTAGCAATAATAGTGTCTTGAGTGAGGGTCTTCATGCGAGTGAGTGATGTCAATGAAGAGCCAGGTTCGTTAAAAGCGATGTGTCCATCAGGTCCTACACCTCCCATAAAGAGGTCTATGCCACCAGCAGCTTTGATGCGTTCCTCATATTCAGCACACTCTTTCTCCAAGTCTTCGGCATTGCCGTTAAGGATATTCACGTTCTCCTTCTTGATGTCGATGTGTGAGAAGAAGTTGTTCCACATGAAGCTGTGGTAACTCTCGGGATGGTCTTCGGGTAGATTAACATACTCGTCCATGTTGAAAGTCACAACATTCTGGAACGACACTTTGCCAGCTTTATTAAGCTCAATGAGTTTGCGGTACATTCCAAGTGGAGAACTTCCAGTTGGGCATCCTAAAACGAAAGGCTTTTCTGGTGTGGGCTTTGCCTCGTTGATTCGTGAGGCAACATAGTTGGCTGCCCAAGCCGATACCTGCTCATAGTCAGGCTCAATGATAAGTCTCATATCTATTTAATTTATAGTTGATAATTCTGAGTTTTTAATTCTATAACCCAAGACCTCCATTCAGAGCAAGCGTTTAATACTCAATCTTGTCTTCTTTTGATGACCATTTTTTGAAGTGATTAATAGCTTGATTGTCATCAATATGGATTAATGGAATGCTGCGATTTTTATAGGGTTTGGCGATTTCCTCGTATATGAAGTTGTCGTCGAAGTCTATAGCAGCAGCGTCGTGCTTTGTGTTGGCATAATAAACCTTGCTTATGCCAGCCCAGTAGATTGCGCTCAGGCACATTGGGCAAGGCTCGCAGCTAGAGTATATGACGCATCCCTCAAGCTTGAAGTGCTGGAACTTGCTGCATGCTGCTCGAATTGCAGTCACCTCGGCATGAGCCGTCGGGTCATTACTTGCCGTGACACGGTTGCATCCTGTAGACACCACTTCTCCGTCTTTAACTATCACGGCGCCAAAAGGACCACCTTCATTGTCGATGTTTTTACTTGCGATATCGCAAGCCATCTTAATAAATTTCTTGTCGTTTTCAGTAATTGTTATCATAGCAAATAGTAAACTAGATAACGAGATTCTTCAGCCTCTCAACTCTTCTTACTCACCTTCTTTTAGTTGGTTTATAGGCCTTGATACGGTAATCACAATCTACCTTACCCTTAATGATGTTGTTTAGCTTGTTGCGAATCATCTGTTTGCGAATCGCTGATATGTGGTCGGTGAAAACGTGTCCCTCCAAGTGGTCACACTCATGTTGGATGACGCGAGCAAGGAAACCTTCAATGTCTTCGTCATGCTCCTGCCAATTTTCATCAAAATAGTTGATGTGCAACTTAGTGTGACGAGTCACGTTCTCATGGATACCAGGCACGCTGAGGCAGCCTTCCTCACGACTGTCGGTGGGACTGTCCTCATCAATAGTAATTTCGGGGTTGATGATTACCATGCGCTTGTCTTTAAGTTCGGGGAACTTGTCGCTAAGAGCATCGACATCAATGTAAACAATTTGCGCGCTCACACCCACTTGAGGAGCTGCGATGCCAATGCCGTCGCTGTCGTACATAGTATCCTTCATGTTCTGGATAAGCTCAGCAAGGTTTGGGAAATCCTTGTCAATGGGTTCTGCCACTTTGCGCAGCACGGGTTGTCCGTAAATATAAATTGGTAATATCATAATGTTGCGTTAAATTGTAAACTTTGCAGATAATCGTTGAGGATAATGCTTGCGGCTATGGTATCTACACGAGCCTTGTCGCGACGGTCGCTCTTCTTCATGCCGCCGTCAATCATAGCCTTGTGAGCAATTGTTGACGTGAAGCGCTCATCAACCATCTTCACTGGCACATCGGGCATTTCCTTTTTAAGACGGTTGAGAAACGGTGTGATGTAGCGCATGCTCTCGCTGGGGTGTCCATTGAGTTGTGTGGGTTGCCCCATGACAATCAGTTCCACATCCTCACGGCTCATGTACTCTTTGAGAAAGTCCATAAGCTTGTGAGTTGCGACGGTTTCAAGACCGTTGGCAATAATCTTTAGCGGGTCGGTCACCGCAATGCCACATCGCTTGCGACCATAGTCTATAGCTAGTATTCGTCCCATAAAAACGTGCAAAGTTAGTGTTTTTTACTGGAACAGATAAAAAAACATTCAAAAAACTTATATTTATTGATGCAAATTAATTATTTTTGCACAATAAAAACCATTCTGCTATGAAACGATTTAAATACTTATTAGGCCTGGTTTTGGCTTTAGTTGTTTTGATTGCCCCCAATACCGAAGCTACTGTTGGCACGGTACACAATGGTGCTTTGAATGATGCCGATGTAAATCGTGACGGCAATATAACAGCTGTCGATGTCACAGCGCTATACGATTATCTTTTAGGAGCTGGAAATGCATCAGATACATTTAATTATGATGTGAATGGTGATGGCAGTGTGAATGTTGCTGATATTACAATGGTATATGGGGTGATGCTGAATTGGCAGCCTTATAATTCCATTTTTAATGCGTTCAACTTGAGCTTCACTAATTATCTTAACCGTGAATACTATAAGTTCTCGTGGGATGATGTTACTACATTAGGCTACGGAGTGACAAATCCCGATTACATGCTTGTTATAGGCACTGATGAGAATTTCACTAAGTATAATTGCTGGCATTTTAATGAAACTTCAACCACAATCGGCAAGCAAACCATCTCGGAGTGGCTGAGGAGCGAGTATAACTGGACCTCGCCCAGTGATGTGCCAACTACTATTACTCTTTATGCTAGAGTTGAAGTGACGCTCGACAATGGCAGCGACGTAATTATCAGCAATGAGAGGAATTTCTTGCATCTTCCTCAGTTTACATTTGAATCATCCCAGCCCATTCACTTGTGGTGGCTCACGGGAAGCTTTATTGGTGTTGAACCATGGAGCAACGACGGTCAACCCTTTGGCAGCAATGGCATGGTGCCAATGTATCCCGTTCAAGGCGCCACCTACGATGAAAATGGCGAGGGTCCACTCGAGTATTATGGTTATTTCCCTGCTGGTGGCGAGTTCAAGATTATTGAGGAGCCTGGTCGTTGGGAAAATGTGATGGGCGGTGGCAACGAAAATGGTGGCCAGGTCTATTCAGGAAATATGTCTGAATACCCCGACAATATCATCATTAATCAAGGTGGCTATTACAAGATTGACCTTAATACCGCCAGCAAGACGATGACGATGACGCGCTTGAGCGACAGCCAAGCTACCTATAGTACTATTACTATGCCTGGTTACTACCAGGATTGGGTGGTTGAGAACGACCCCATGAGAAAAGTATCACCCAGCGATAATCACGACTGGCACCGGAATTTTGAGCTTAGCAGTGACAGTGAGCTTAAATTTGCTCCTGGTAGTTGGGATTATGACTGGGGAACAAATGCGTTCCCATTTGGTAAAGGCTATCAGGGTGGATATAATATTCCTGCCATGGAAGGAGATTACTATGTTTATTTCAATGACCTCTCAGGAGACTATATGTTCATTGATCCCTCGGTTGGCTTGCCTGGCAGCAATTTCTTGAATATCACCAAAACAGCAAACGAGCTCATTAATCTCACCAGTGACTATCCCGAAGGCACAAAACTACATATCTGCAATATCTCTACCGATCTTGAGGGACCATTTCAGTTGCGCTTCGATAGTCGATCAATCACAATAGACCAAGACGGAAATGTTGACATTAATGAGTTGAAAGAAGCGGTATTCTCGACCTACGACCGTCCACGCACTGGAGGCTGTAACCTCTATTGCTGGGTAGAAGCTCAATCTGGACCTCAAACTGTGAAGTCGAACTTTATCACTATTTCAGTGCAGATTGAGAATTATTCGATTGTAATTGATGGCAGTGGCACGACAATTGCGATGAATCCTTCGAGCTTGAACACGTTCAAAGCCATTATTCCTGCCGGCAGTAGTGATATTCGTTTCAGGATAGCACCCGAGTCGTCGAGTGCCGAAATTGACATGATTTCTCCTTTTGGAAACGGTGATGTTACAGCTACTAATGGCTCTATAGGCTTTGGCATGGAGAGCTATTTCAAGATTCCATATAATGCATCCTATAGAGAATATGAGGTGGAGATTGACCTGGGTTATAAGACCTATTACATTGATGGTCATAGTACAACATCCATGCTTTGGCAGGCAGGTGTCGCCAACAACTGGGGAAATCCGGCTGCTGGCTTGTCGATGAACTATGATGGCACCTATACTGGTTATATGTTCCTTAACGGTGATTACAAGTTTAAGGAGGATGAGGAAGGCTGGGACGGTACAAATTGGGGTTCAGAAACCTATCAGAGTAACTATATGAGTGGCACTCTCGTGGAGAGTGGGTATAACCTATATGCTCCACAGGGGTTCTATAGAGTTGACGTGAACTTGAATGACCTTTATTATAATCTCACTTCAATTTCGAGTGTGAGTGTCATTGGAGAAGCTGTCCCCACAGGGACACAATGGGTTACCGATGTTGAGCTGACCTATAACCAGGACACTGGTGCTTGGGAAGCTTATATGGTGTTGAATAAAGGAGATTTCAAGTTCCGTGCAAACCATGACTGGACACTCAACTGGGGAGGCACACTTGATTGCATCGTAGATTGGGGTGCCAACTTGACGGTAGAATCCCCTGGACCCTATCGTGTTCAATTCTTCCTTACTTACAATGGCAACAGCCATGCTGTGCTGACAAGACAATAGGATTCTTTTAAGTTATAAGTTTTAAGTGTTAAGTTTTAAGTTGTTGAGCTGTCGCTCTATAGGACTTAAAACTTAGCACTTATATTTTGGGTTCACTACTCGCTCGCCGATAAACTTGGCTAGTTCTTTGCGGGTTTGGTAAAGATTTTGTAGCTGCGTCATCAACTCTTGGGCTTGCTCACCCTTGGCGTACTTAAGTTGCTCAGTGATAACAATAATTTCATAGTTTAGAATCGAATTCTTGAGATTATTGATTGCCTCAGGAATGATGGTGTTGAGACGGCTCTCAATGGAGTGCTCAATATTTTCCATCGAGTAAATCTTGCTCAGCTGGTGCTTGTCGCTCACAAGCTTAAGGGCGGTGTATCGCACGACACCATCGATGTGAGAACACAACTTCTTCTCGAGATAGTTTTTGCGAAACTCTCGGATTTTGCCTTCCATCTCGTTTGTGACACCCTTTAAAATCTCCTTTTCTTTTTTGTCGATAGCAGCAATGTTCATGCCGTTGGTGTCGATAGTTGTCAGAGCGTCCTTATACTGTGCCTCGGCAACAGTGCGTTGCTGACTCTCAAACTGAGCCAATGCTTGATAGAACTCTACAACATATTGCATGCTTGCATCAAACGTCTTCTTAAAAGCGCTGACAGTGAAATCGATATTGTCAAGGGCAAACTCACTGCTTACATACTCCAGTACGGTTGTAGGCTGAGGATTGCCATCTGGATCCATAGTGTCACAAAGGTAGCACATACCATATTTCACCACGTTACGCATCACGCCTTCCTCTGCAAGGTAGAGAACGTTCTCCTTGCTAGTGCCTTTAATCACATATCGCGACGTGTCATCAACTGTTGGTGCAGGATCTATTGCTGGTGGCATATTCTCCTCATAGTCATATGGCACAGGAGGAACGTCAATAACTGGCGGCTCACTGTCGTAGGTTGCATCGCTCTCGCCTATTGGTGGTGCTATGACAGGAGGTGGGGTGTCGGGCAACACATCTTGACTTGGGAAGTCTTGATTTGGCTGTTGCTGTTCTTGCCTGCGCTCCTCACGATTCTTCTCTCGCTGACGGCGTTTATAGGCCTCCTCTTTGTTACGAGCGATGTTCTTTTGAATCTCTCGCAGCAGCACATCTTCACTGATGCCCAACTGCACACTGCACTCCTTAGCATATACCGAACGGGAGATGGCATCGGGAATTACTGAGATTGACCTAACCACGTCACCAATCAAAGAGGCACGCTTGATGAGGTCGCGCTCGGTACCCTCAAGCAGGATTTTTGTCTTGAAACTGATGAAATCGGTCTCGTTGTCGGCAATATATTGCTTTAATTCGCTTGCGCTGTGTGTGCGTGCAAAACTATCGGGGTCTTCGCCTTCGGGCAAGAGCAGCACCTTGATGTTCAATCCCTCGGCTAGAAGCATATCGATGCCTCGCAGCGAGGCTTTTATTCCCGCCGAGTCACCGTCGTAAAGCACCGTCACATTAGTTGTGAAACGGTGAATGGCGCGAATCTGTCCCTCAGTGAGCGATGTACCACTCGAAGCCACCACGTTCTCGATGCCTGCTTGATGCATAGATATCACATCGGTGTATCCCTCCACAAGGAAGCATTTATCCTCCTTGACGATGGCACGCTTCGACTGGAACAATCCGTAAAGCTCACGATTCTTGACATAGACCGTTGACTCAGGTGAGTTGAAATATTTTGCAATGTCTTTTGTTTTCTTAAGGGTGCGGCCGCCAAAGGCGATAATCTTACCTGCAATATTCATCACAGGGAACATCACTCTGCCATGAAAACGGTCAAAACCCTCACCACGACGATCGTCAATACAAAGACCCACGTCGAAAAGATATTTCTTGTTATAACCCTTGCCAGTTGCAGCGGTATAAAATGCCTTGCTATCTTGTGGCGAATAGCCCAAATGAAACTTCTTGATTGTGGCATCGTTGAATCCACGCTCATAGAAATAGCTCAGACCCACGTCTTTACCTTCTTTACTGTTGAAAAGCTGGTCCTCAAACCATTGCGCAGCAAACTCGTTGATGACGAGCATACTCTCACGCTCGGTCTGAGCCGCCTTTTCTTCATTAGTGAGCTCTTTTTCGTGGATTTCGATATTATATTTCTTAGCAAGATAGCGCAGAGCCTCAACATAGGACATCTGCTCGTGCTCCATCACAAAATTTACGGGGCTACCGCCCTTACCACACCCAAAGCAGTGGCATATCTGCTTCGCGGGCGACACCATGAACGACGGAGTCTTCTCATCGTGGAATGGACACAGACCTTTAAAGTTCGCACCGCTACGGCGCAAACTCACAAAATCGCTCACTACATCCACAATATCGGCAGTGTCGAGTATCCTATCTACCGTCTCCCTGTCAATCATGACCACAAAGGTAATTTAAATTCTTTAAATCTCCACAAATTTCTATTAAAAAACAATGAACGCCCCCAGCGTCAATTTTGTGACACTGGGGACTATTTAATGAAAATCAATATTTTGTGAAATTACTTGATTAAGTTTCCGAGTATGTCGCGGGTTATAGTTCTTGTTGCTGCGCTTGTGGCATTCTTAACGATTTTGCCAGTTGCTGAAGTAGAACTCTTGCGCTCTTTCTTGCCAGTAATAGTATTGGAAAGTTTGGTGCCTAGAATGGTAGCGATTGTTGCCGTCACAGCAGTAACGATAGCTTTCCAAATCTTGCTAAAGATGCCTGGTTTATTTTTTTTCTTCTCTTCTTCTTTAGCCAGTTTTTCGGCTTCTTTTGCTTCTTTTGCAGCCTGCTTCTCGGCTTCGGCTTTAGCGGCAGCCTCTTCAGCCTCTTTAGCCTCTTTCTCGCTCTCGGCCAGCAGCACCTCAAAAGCACTCTCACGCTCCTTTAACTCATCATACTTGCCATAAATCATCGAACGGTTGATGATTGTGTTACGGGTCATTGGGTCGATGGGGCCAATTTGGCTCAATGGGAAGAGAATCTTGGCACGTTCCACAATGGTAGGTGCGCCTTTCTCGTCGAGGAAAGAGACGAGCGCCTCACCTGTCTCGAGGTTAGAGATTGCCTCCGAGGTGTCGAAGTTCGGATTGGCACGGAAGGTCTCGGCAGCAACTTTCACAGCCTTAATGTCACGAGGTGTGTATGCTCGCAAAGCATGCTGAATGCGATTACCTAGCTGGCCCAACACTATCTCGGGCAAGTCGGCAGGACTCTGAGTAACAAAATAGATTCCCACGCCCTTGCTTCGCATTAGGCGGATCACCTGCTCAATCTTATCGACTAGCGCCTTTGACGTATCATCAAAGAGCATGTGAGCCTCGTCAAAGAAGAAGATGAGTTTAGGCTGTGGCATGTCGCCAACTTCGGGTAACTTGGTGTAGATCTCAGAGAGCAACCACAAGAGGAAGGTTGAGTAAAGTTTGGGATTGTGCTGCAATTCGTCGGCAGCGAGCACGCTAATCACGCCTTTGCCACCCTCGGTGGCGATAAGGTCGAAGATGTCGAACGACGGTTCGCCAAAGAAGTTGGCGCCACCTTGATCTTCTAGAGTGAGCAGCGAGCGCTGGATTGCACCCACGCTGGCACTTGACACGTTGCCATACTTGGTAGTATATTCTGCTGCATGTTTTGCCACATAGTCAAGCATGGCACGCAAGTCTTTAAGGTCATCAAGCAGTAGTCCGCGCTCGTCGGCAACCTTGAAGACGATGGTTAGCACGCCACTCTGTACATCGTTAAGTCCGAGCAGACGCGAGAGCAGCAATGGCCCCATGTTGGAAACGCGAGTGCGCATGGGATGACCTTGCTTGCCAAACACGTCATAAAATCTTACTGGACATCCCTCAAATGCCAGTTCTTCTTGATTTAGACCAAATTCAGGAATGCGCTTCTCTATAAAGCTTGATACTTTTCCTGGCTGGCTGATGCCTGAGAGATCTCCCTTTATGTCGGCCATAAAACATGGCACTCCTGCTTGGCAGAAGCTTTCGGCAATCACTTGCAGCGAAACAGTTTTACCAGTACCTGTAGCACCAGCAATCAACCCATGGCGGTTAGCCATTTTCCCATTGATACATATTGCTCCGTTTGGACCGTGAGCAATATAAAATTGATTGTCTTTATACATGATTATTGCGGTTTTATTCTATTTTCCACAAAATTACAACATTATTATTAAAATCAAAATCATTTATAGTAAAAAATGCTTTTATTGTTAATAAGTTTTGTTATTAACACATTTTCTGTGATATCTAATGATTGTAATCATGGCGGTTGTGCCAAGCAGTTATAGGATCTTATTTAACTGGCGATTCTAAATTTGAGTTAAATTGGTTAATAGGGCTTAAAAGGAAGCAAATAAATGGCGTAAATGGTTTTTATTTAATTATTTATATGTAATTTTGTCCCGTTTTAGGGCCTGATTACTTGTTTGCCCTTTTATTGGTTTATTAAGTTACTATATATCAAATCATAAACAACAAATTTACGACATGTTAGGAAAAACTAACGTTAAGTTTCGTCAGAGCATTGTTGTCCGTTTCTCGGGCGACTCTGGCGACGGCATGCAACTTGCCGGCAACATTTTCTCAAGTGTGTCGGCCGAGATGGGTGAGATTATCTCTACTTTCCCTGACTATCCAGCCGAAGTGCGCGCCCCTCAGGGTTCGTTGAGCGGTGTGAGTGGTTTTCAGGTACACATCGGCCATGGTGTTCACACCCCTGGTGACGAGTGCGACGTGCTTGTAGCAATGAATCCCGCTGCTCTTAAGCAGAATGTTAAATTCTTGAACAAGAACGGCGTGGCCATCGTTGACATCGATTCGTTCAAGGAAATTGACCTCAAGAAAGCCGAGTTCACAACCGATGATCCTTACAAGGAGATTGGTCTGAAGACTCAAATTGTGGAGGTACCCATGACATCGATGGTGAAGGCCGCCCTCGAAGATAGCGGCATGGACTTCAAGTCGCAGATGAAGTGCCGCAACATGTTTGCTCTAGGACTCATCTGCTGGTTGTTCAATATGCCACTATCTAGTGCACGCCGCTTCTTGCAACACAAGTTTGGAAACAAGCCTGCCGTGTTCGACGCCAACTGCAAAGTGCTTGAAGGAGGCTACGACTATGGCCACAACATCCACGCTTCGGTATCAAAATACCGTATCGAGACCGAGGACATGCGTCCTGGCATCTACGTTGACGTGAATGGCAACAAGGCCACCGCTTGGGGACTTATCCTCGCAAGCGAGAAGAGTGGACGTCCATTATACTTAGGCAGCTACCCTATCACTCCTGCCACCGATATCCTACACGAGCTTGCCAAGCGCCGCGACCTGGGCGTGAAGGCCTGCCAGATGGAAGATGAGATTGCCGGCATCTGCTCAGCAATCGGTGCAGCCTATGCTGGCAGCTTAGCAGTGACCAGCACCAGCGGTCCTGGTCTCTCACTTAAGAGCGAGGCTATGGGCCTAGCAGTGATGTCGGAGTTGCCACTTGTTATTATTGATGTGCAGCGTGGTGGCCCATCAACCGGTATGCCCACCAAGACTGAGCAGACCGACTTGCTTCAAGCCCTCTATGGCCGCAGCGGCGAGTGCCCACTAGTAGTAGTTGCAGCATCATCACCAACCGACTGCTTCCACATGGCATTTGAGGCAGCACGCATTGCTATTGAGCACATGACACCAGTAATCTTGATGACCGATGCCTTTATCGCCAACGGTTCAAGTGCTTGGCGAGTGCCCGAAGTAGGCGACTATCCAGAAATTAAACCAAACTTCGTCCCTGAAGAAAAAGAAGGCAGCTGGCACGCCTATAGCCGTAACGACGAGCTAGTGCGATACTGGTCATTCCCTGGCGTTGAAGGAAAAATGCACCGCGTGGGTGGACTGGAGCGTGACTATGATACAGGCGTCATATCCAATAGCCCTGAGAACCATGAGCGCATGGTAAAGACCCGCGCCCAGAAGATTGCCAATGTTGCAAACCATATCCCCGAGCTTGAAGTTAAGAGCGAGCATGAGGGCTGCGATACCATTATCGTTGGCTGGGGCGGCACTTACGGACACATCTACACCGCCTACGAGCACATGAACAAAGCAGGCAAGCATCTCGACTTTGCACAGTTCAACTACATCAACCCTCTGCCCCGTAACACACGTGAGGTACTTACAAAATACAAGACTGTGATTGTGGCAGAGCTCAACAGCGGACAGTTTGCCACCTACCTGCAGAGCCAGATTCCTGAGCTTAATATTAAGCGCATCAACAAGGTGCAGGGACAACCGTTCCTCGTTAACGAGATTGAAGAAGGTATAACTAAAATCATGGAGGGCAAATAATCATGACACAGACATATAACAATCCAGAACCAAAAGACTATAAGAATGATGTAGCAGTGCGCTGGTGCCCAGGCTGTGGCGACCATGCTGTTCTTAATGTACTCCACAAGGCAATGGCAGAGCTTGGCGTTCCACCACACATGATTGCAGTGGTATCAGGAATTGGATGCAGCTCACGTCTCCCCTACTATATGAACACCTACGGATTCCACACCATCCATGGTCGTGGCGGTGCTATTGCCACTGGTGTTAAAGTGGCAAACCCACAGCTTACCGTGTGGCAGATTTCGGGCGATGGCGACTGCCTCGCCATTGGTGGCAACCACTTTATCCATGAGGTGCGTCGTAATGTGGATCTAAACTTGCTGTTGCTCAACAACAAGATTTACGGTCTTACTAAGGGACAATTCAGCCCAACTAGCGATCGTGGCTGCATATCGAAGTCCTCACCTTACGGCACTACCGAGGATCCATTTATTCCTGCTGAGCTGGTGTTTGGTGCCCGTGGCACATTCTTTGCCCGCGGCATCGACGTAGAACTGAAAATTAACCAGGAAATAATGGTAGAAGGCGCTCGACACAAGGGCTGCTCGGTGATTGAGATTCTGCAGAACTGCATGATTTTCAATAATGGCATCCACAACCGCATTACCGACAAGGCTGTGCGTGCTAACCGCACCATCCACCTTGTGCATGGCGAAAAAATGCTCTTTGGCAAAAACCGTGATATGGGTCTCGTGCAAGATGGTTTCGGTCTTAAGGCCGTACGCCTTGACGATGGCGATTACACCATCGACGACGTTCTCATCCACGATGCTCACTGCCAGGACAACTTCCTGCATCAGCAACTAGCTATGATGGACGGCACTAACCTGCCCGTGGCACTCGGTGTTATCCGCGACGTTGACGCTCCAAGCTACGAGACTGATGTCACAGTGCAGATGCGAAAGATCCAAGCAAAGCACCGCTACCGCAACCTACGTGACATGATTCTTGACGGCGACACATGGGAGCGCAAATAATTTTGATTGGATATTAAAGGGAAATAATTTTGAGAAAGAGCACCATTGTGTGCCGAATGTTGCGATGTCATCGCAACTAATCAACAATCACACCGAAGCGATAGCGCATCTGCGTTATCGCTTCAGTGTATATCGGCAACCAGGAAGTGTTGCTATCACACCTTTAGTGTCGAGCTCAACAAGGATCGCCATGAGGCGGTAGATGGGCATCGCCATTAGGCCGGCAAGGTCGTTGATGTGCTTGTCGCCATTCATGCGCAGGATATCTACCACCTTTTGCTGCTCGGCAGTCAACTGCGGGAACAACTCAAGTTCCTTAGCTTGCTCAGGGATGAGTTTAGATTCCCATCGCATGGCTTTAACCAAATCTTCGGCACAAGTGATTGCAGCAGCTTGATTATTCATAATCAGACGATTGCACCCTTTGGAAAACTCGTCAGTAACACGTCCTGGCACGGCAAAAACGTCACGGCTATAGCTTGCAGCAATATTGGCAGTCACCAATGCCCCACCCTTGTTGGCACTCTCCACCACAACAGCGCAGTCGCTCAATGCAGCAATAATACGATTTCGCGCCAGAAAGTTGCCACGATGTATCTGGTCTTGACTGGTATAGTCGCTAACCACTGCTCCACCCTGCTGCACAATATGAGCCGCATCATCGCGATGCTCAGCAGGATAAATCTTGTTAAGACCGCACGCCTGCACTCCCACAGTAGGCACCCCATATTTAAGTGCAGCACGATGGGCATTTATGTCGGTACCATAGGCTAGTCCGCTCACTATCACCAAGTCTCCCTCAAGCATTTTGGAGAGATCTTCGACCAACTTATCGCAAAACGTGGCGCCATAATGTGTGCTGCGGCGTGTACCCACTATACTAATAACGTGTTTTGCATTAAGATCGCAGTCTCCTATCGAATAAAGCAATATTGGCGCATCAGGGGCATTGAGGAGACGCTTTGGATAGTTGTCGTCGGTGAAATAAAGAACTTTCACTTTCTTTTGTTCCACAAAACTCAACTCAGTCTCGGCTTTTCGTAGCACCTCGTCACGGAAGCTGCTTTCCCACACCTTGCTTCGGCTACCAGTGATAGACTTGAGCTCGCGCTCGCTGATATCAAAAAAGTCCTTCTCACTTGGTATGATATCAAGCAGACGCTGTGCGAGCTCCACACCCATACCACGAATGCCAGCAAAAGCCATACGGTACAATATGTCGGGATCACCTACAGCCATTTCTCAAATTTCTCAAAAAGTTTCTCGCCACGCGAGAGTTTGCCATCCTCAAGGCTTACCACAGTCACAACTGCGCTAACTGCCATCTCGCCAGTATATTTATTGCGTATGTCTTGATGGAATACAAACCTCACACCTTTCTTCTCAACCCATAAACTGCTAAGCATCACATCGCCACTGCGCAGCGGAATTTTGTAATCGATCTCCACACGACTAAGCACAGGAATTATGCCATCGGCACTCATCTCTTTGAACGAGTACCCAGCCCAGCGGCAGAACTCATGACGTGTCATCTCAAGATAGTGAAGATAATTGGCATTATTGACGATGCCCTCGCTGTCAAGCTCATAGTCTCGAACGGCGATTTCAAGAGTATAGATATATTCGTTGTTTTCCATCAGGTGATTTTTTCAAACTAAATGCAAAGATAAAGTATTTTCTTCAAAACACATTCACGCACCTTCTAATTGTGAATAACTTTTTATGACTCACTACAATTAGCACTTCTTGTTTTGAAGTGTGGACAAAACAAGATTCTTGCAAAAAAACTGAGAACTTATTACTTATAACTGAAAACAATTTACTACCTTTGTAACGAAATTACATCTCCATAACACTTTTATGATATGAAACACTCTCATTTCAAGCATATTATCCTCGCTGCGTTGTTGGCAATCGTTATTGTGCCAATTTCATTGACACAGGTTACTATCAACGACAACCGCCGACCACAACCTGAGCCAGAGAAAAAAGTTGAGACCACCGACAATGGCGGTGAATCGGCCAACAAAGAAGGTGGCAATAAAGAAGCGACTTCAAGCGAGAACCAATCCAATAACGCCAACAAGTCGGCAAGTTCTCGCTCAAACAATTCATCGGTAAACGCAGCCGACAATGCCAACAATTATGTTGACCCCAAAAAGCCTGATTCGCCCAATCAAGACTACAGCACCGGTAGCAACAGCTCCAACCTGCAGTCACACCAAGAGGTGGAAATGAGAAGCTATGGCTACCGCATCCTCGTCTATTACACCAACAAGTCGAAGAACGCTAAAGCCAACGCACAAAAGCGCGCTAAAGACATCACAATGAAATTCCCACAATATCAGTTCTATTTCACATACAAAGCTCCCACCTGGAGACTAAGAGTGGGCGACTTTGTAGATGAAGAGTCGGCACATAGGGCACTTAAGCAGCTGAGACAAGCCTTCCCTATGTACTCCAAAGAAATGACTATTATTCACGACAACATTAATGTGTGGAAATAATGAGCAACAACAAAGTACCACAATACGACAACAAGCTAGTTGACGAACTGGCATCACACATAAAATCCATTATCGAGTTGCTGGGCGAAGACCCCAATCGTGAAGGACTGCTCAAAACACCTCAACGAGCAGCCAAAGCACTTATCGACAACACAAGCGGCTATCATAGCGATGCCGAGCAACTCATCAAGCAGGCCATTTTCTCCCACGATGGACAACAAATGGTCATCGTAAAAGACATAGAATTCTACTCCCTGTGTGAGCACCACATTCTCCCCTTCTACGGCACATTCACCATTGGTTACATCCCCAACGGTGAAATCGTGGGACTGAGTAAACTTGCACGCGTAGTCGAAACCTATGCCCGTAGGCTACAGGTACAAGAACGACTTACCAAAGAGGTGTGCGACATCGTCAGCACAAGCCTCAAAAACAAAGGAGTGATTGTAGTGTGTGAAGCTGCACACATGTGCATGAAAATGAGAGGTATCGAGAAACAACAGTCAACAACCATCACAATGCACTATTGTGGTGATTTTGAGAACGTTGAACTGCAACAACGATTTTTTGCGCTTACTCAAGCAAAAAAATAATCAAAAAAAGTTGCCAAAAATTTTGCCAGTTCAAAAAAAAGCACTACCTTTGTACCCGCAATCTGAAAATCATAGATGATTGCAGTTTGCGACAGTAGCTCAGTTGGTAGAGCGCGACCTTGCCAAGGTCGAGGTCGCGGGTCCGAGTCCCGTCTGTCGCTCCAGGTCTTTGAAACATCATTTGCGACAGTAGCTCAGTTGGTAGAGCGCGACCTTGCCAAGGTCGAGGTCGCGGGTCCGAGTCCCGTCTGTCGCTCCAGGTTTTAACCTCATGTCCAGGTGGCGGAATTGGTAGACGCGCTACTTTGAGGGGGTAGTGCCCGATTGGGCGTGTGAGTTCGACTCTCATCTTGGACACCTTTGAAGAGGTAAGTTGCTAAAAATTAGCAATTTATCTCTTTTTTATTGGATTTTCTGCACCGATATTGCACCGATAGGGGTTCAATTGGTGGACACAGTTGGCATTTTTTACCCCCCATTTTAACACTCCTGCACCGATTTTCTCCTTAAAATTCAGAAAATCTCAATTTTCCCCTCATTTTTTGGATTCACAACCGATTTTTTCACAGAACAAAACTTTATTTAATTTACTTTAACTAACTGACAATAATTACAAGAATTCTTGTAATTGAATTAATATCACTTTCAAGAAACTAATTACCTCTCAATTATTTAAGTATTTTCTTCGGTTTCAATTATTATTGCAAGATATTATATTTTATATAACTTTTTGATATTCAATATAATAATTGTTATATCTTCACTTTTTTATTTCTTAGGTTTTTCATAACTTTGTTGCATGTTTAATAACACAAAACAACAAATGAGCTATGAATTACACGTCGACTAAAGAAACTGGTGCTATCATCAAAAAAATCTGTTCGCTATTTAATGAGTATGATCCAATAGACGTTGCAAAGAATTTGCCTTGCACGGTCTCAGAGTATATAGTAGCTACACGTTTTGCTTTCATTGAGATCAAAGCTGGACTTAGAATGCATAAAGAATTATTAATCCAAGTTATAGACAAGTACGTAAGTAGTGAAGAAGTTAGAAAGGTTTTGTTTACCCATCCTTTTTTCAAAAGCGAGGAGACTAGGATGGATTTTATTGAAGCAAATGTAGACAATCAGTTCTGTTTAATGCAAAAAATGAGATGTGACTATATTGCCCTAGATCTTTTAGCGCATCCTGAATGCTATAAAGTAGAAGAATATGAAGAGTCCGCAATGAATTATATTGAATCTGAAATAGCACCAACCAAAGAAAACTGCCTGGCGTTTGATTGGTCGTTAATAGATATACATAATAAAAAGCAACTTAAAGCGCAACAAGAACAACCTGTAAATAAATCGAAATATATCATAGCTGAAGAAGAAATGATGCTAGAAATTTTTGATCTTCTAAAAAGTGAGGTAATTTATGAAGATACCAAGATGTCCACATTTGTAAATGCGATAGAGCGTGCTGACGTAAGCACTATAATTGTGAAACCAAAAAAGATTACAAAATTTAGGACATCACTATCACAAATAAAATATTGCATTAAAACAGATCAAGTGGAATGGTTTCGTGACGCATGTGCTTCGATAAATACTACCCCACATAATGCATCTTCAAATAACGTAAACACTAATGATTGGTACGAGAAGTTGCAAGAAATATTAGGAAAACATATCAAAAAGTAATATTGCCTTATTTTGCCTTAAAAAAAAAATTATCAAATACTAAGTCTAATCCTTGAAAAACATAGTAATGGTGGCGGTTTACAGTGATTTGCAAATCGTCACATTTTCTTTCATTTGCATTATGATTGCATTATATGTTCAGTAGTAACTTTGCAATGTCCGAATGATGATGGACTGACAAGGGCAATTGTCGAGAGCCAGATTCTGAAGAACGCAATCAACGAGGGTTGTCCACCTCTTTTATTATCCTTAAATAATTTAAACTATGAATAATAATTTAAACATGACCGATTTGATTGGCAGTAATGTAAGCATTCAAGTGAAAATTGAAGACCTGCAAGATTTTGCAAGACAAATCTTACTCGGTGCGCAGAGCATCGCACGTGAACAAGCCGAGTTGGCCACAAGAGCCGACAAGTTATTAACCGTTCAGGAAGCGGCTCAGATGCTATCGGTGTCAAAGATGACACTTCACCGCTGGGACAAGAACGGAATCCTTAAGAAGGTAGAGATTGGTGGCAAACGTCGCTACCGCTTGAGTGACATTGAAAAACGTGCTGGATGCAAATTAAACCCAGGAAGCAATGTCAGCAAGTAAATCTAATTCTAATAATGGTAAGCTCCGTCTCCATGACGAGGTGGGGCTTCCCATTGACGGTCTGCCTTTGCAGGTACAGACATTCATTAACGAGATTGCGTCAAAATATGACTGTCCAAGTGAATTTGTAGTAGCCGCTGTATTCTCAGCTGTTTCTACAGTAATTGGAAAGCGCATAATAATCTATGATGGTTTTTATACTAATCCTTTAGAAATTTGGCTTACTATAGTTGCTCCAAGCGGTTCAAATAAAACAGCTCCGTCTAAGGAAGTATTTAAACCATTACGCGAAATCAACAACAGAAATGGCGAATTGTTTAAGAGAGAGTATGCAGCATGGAAAACCAACAAAGACCGTGACGAGTCAAACCCTCCGCGCCTGAACCAGATAATTGTTGATGATCTCACAGAAGAGGCGCGGAATACCATTCTACAGTATAGTAAAACTGGTATTCTCGCCTACCAACCTGAAATTAAAGGCTTCTTTGATGATCTGAATCGTTATGTTAAAAGTGGCGCAATATCTAGAATTCTCAGACTCTTTGATGGCGATAGTTTTGTTGTCAACCGAAAGGGAGAAGAAGAGCCATTAATACTCAGGAATGCGTTCATGAATATTTTTGGCGACATCCAGCCCGATCTTCTTCGTTCAACGTTCGGCAATGAACTATTTGTCTACAATGGCATGAATCAGCGTTTCTTGTTTGTATGGCCCGACAATTTTGAATTTCCTCCAAGAGAGATAATTCATCTCGACCAGGAGATACTCAATAAATGGGCTGCCAGTCTTACTCGCATCTATAATTATGAGCATCTTGAAGGGACTATAAACATCACAGGGAAGTGTGAGCAGATGTATAAGGAATACTATGATTCCCTACAAGAAAAGAAGGCTGCTAATATCGATAACAGTTACCTAATTTCAATCTATGGAAAACTTCAGATTCATGTTGAACGCTTGGCAGGCATAGTACACATGATGAGTTTGATTGAGAATTCATCATACACATTCAACATATCGGAACAAGCCATGGATTATGCCATACGTTGCATGCACTATTTTGAGCACACCGCCATAAAGGTGTATGAGAAGATTTTCGACATCAATCAGCAGAAGAGTGTTGCCATGCCCACCACTCTAGCGGGTTGGATCAGACTATTCGCCGAAAACGTTCGCATTACCAACCAAAATGCTTTCGCACATGGAATATCAAGAGATCCTGCTTATATTTCGAAAGCGCTAAACGGTAAAGTGTAATTTTATGTCAATGTCAATGCCGAAATCGCCTTGCAATGCCCACCAATTGGGCTATTTGGAATCTTTTCGGCATTGACACACATAAAAAGAGACAGCTGAGTATCAATAAGTTAAGTTTCCCATAAAAGTCAATATAATTGACAAATGAGCGAAAACACTTATTCTTTAGATGTCAATATCGAAAAGGAGACTTAACCCCTATTACACAGAGAGATACCCATCATTTTCATATTGACAATTGACATAGTTTTCAAAAAAACAAACTAAACACTATGGAAAATAATATTTTTGACAGAAAAATTTCATGGTTCTCCAGTATGTTTGATAGAGAACCGAAAAACATTACTCTAGGCGAATTCCTTGCTATGAGTAGAAAATACCGCGAACAGATAGAGTGGCTTCGCACTCTCGTAAACAAGACCAAACGCAATACTATCAAATACCATTTACCCCAGGCTACTATAAGTGGTGTGTTCAGTGGAAGTCGCAAGGCAGAGAACTTAGTTCAGCATAGCGGGCTTATTTGCATTGATATTGATGCAAAAGACAATCCTGATAAGGAAAAATTTAAGAGTCTCAAAGAAGACGTCCTGAGCAATATCGCAGAGGTTGCTTATGCCAGCCGCTCGGTTGGAGGCAAAGGTTTCTTCGTTATCATTCCACTTCTCTACCCAAATCAGCACCGGGCACAATTTGAGCAGCTGCTGATTGATTTTGAGAAGCTTGGCATTGTCATAGACCATGCTTGTAGCGACGTCTGCCGATTGCGATGCTTGAGTTATGATGAAAATCCTTATGTAAACGAAAATGCGGCACTATACAATGGTATGTATCGCAAGCCGAAGCCGACTCCTCGCCCATTCTACCACAAGAACCATGCAGATGACACCGATGAGCGTGTGTATGAATGTTGTAAGTACATTGCACGTAACCACATCGATATGACAGAAAACTATGCCGACTGGATAAGCATAGGGCTCGCATTGGCGACTCTAGGCGAAGAAGGACGCGAGTATTACCACATCGTCAGTAGGCAAAATGCAAAGTATAACGAGCGTGAGACCAACAAAAAGTTTGATGGGTTCCTGAGAAGTAGCAGTAGAATCACGATAGGCACCTTCTTCCATTACTGCAAGATGCATCGCGTGTTGTAAAATCATCAGTTGATGTTACTAAATTGAACCCGTCATTTCCGTACTCATTCAGAGATACGAAGAATGGCGGGTAAATAATTGTTATAATTTTGCCTGATATCGTTACATGAGATACGTAAATAGTATTGGACTCAATTCCGATTTGTAGAAAAATAGTGTTTTTTACATGTTTCCAACCTATGGTAAAACTAGTGTACATCGGGGTTCTTACGGAAAAAAACAAGGTAATTTTTACGTTTTTTTCTATTTTTCCGGCTTTGAAAAAGTTAGAAGGCTGATTATCAGCCTAAAAGGGGTTGAAAAGGGGAATTTTCCCCTTTCTTTGTCTGTCAAGACCCCCCGACCGCCCTACGGAGCGAGTCCGTAAAACTGCCTTTTCCGTTTGCGGAATGTGCA
>CACYVC010000030.1 GCA_902777835.1 uncultured Bacteroidales bacterium
ACCAGCTTGCCAAATCATCTCGGCGTAAGCCAGACCCTCAACGTCGTAGGTCATTTCGTTAGTGTTAACAGTGATGATGTACTGGGTGTAGTCAGGATCCTCATCAAGCCAAATCTCGAAGGCATTATCGCCCTGTGCGAGATCACCACCGAAGATGAAACCGTCGGTCTCCTCTGCACTACCAAGCCTACCATCTCCAAAGTTGTTGAGGTGAGTGAATGGCAGGAAGAAGAAGCGCATTTCGCCTGCGGGAACAGTGATAGTATATTTGCCTGGCTCAACAAACTCCATAGGAACCATCTCATCGCCACCAACAATATACATACCAGCAGCCATCTTCACAGCATCCTCAATGTTGCTGTTGAAACTGAATGCCTGTCCGTTGTCGTTGAGGATGGTTTGCACGCTGATGGGAACGTAAACCATATCTTCGGGCACACCATAAAGTGCCTCGAGCACGTCGCGCAGCTCGGTAGTTTTGACATATCCCAAGTTATCAACGCTAACAATTCGACTATCGCTCTTGTCGGCATTGAATATTGTAGCGGTGTTAGTTGCAGTAACACCATCAACCATATTATAATAAATCATGAATATTTGCACACTATCGGTGGTAACAGTCGTAAAATCAATGATATCAGCTGAAGTCACAACTGCACTTGCACTCTTTGGAGTTTCGCTACTGTTTATTGATTCAGCAAGACGCAAGCCTATGTTGTTGTAGCGGAAGCCGGGGTTGTCGCTACAGCGGTCCGACACTCGGCAGCTTCTGGCGAAACTGTTCCATCCACCGCCTCGGAACACGTGGTAAGAGCCATAATTAGGACCCTCGGGATTGATCTGAGCACTTGAATTGTAGCTTTCATACCAGTCCTGGCACCACTCAAACACGTTGCCACTCATGTCGTAGAGACCTAGCTCATTGGGGTACTTGGTGGCTACTGAATGAGTTTGGCTATTACTATTGCTTGAGTACCATGCAACTTCGTCAATAGTATTGCTGCCACTGTACTTGTAGCCTAAGTTGTTGCTGCTACTCACCGCATGTTCCCGCTTAGAAGCAGACTCCTTTACACCCTTTTGTGTATCAAGAAAATAGTACAAACCGAGAATATCGTTGAAGTAAACACGATAAGTGCCAGCTTTCACTGGAATGTTTGGACCACCATTAGTACCATAACCAAGTGGGAACGCGGTAGCACCCCAGTTCACATCCCAAGAACCGTTAGCAAACTTGAGCTCGGTGTTCTCATCATAAGTAGCATCGAGATACCAGTCGTGAGTCTGGGTGTTAGCACGCTTACCCATAGCAATCATTGGATTACCATCAGCAGCATTCCAATTATTATAAATACCTGGCATAGTGATGGTTGCATATTCAGCAGCAAGAAAACCACCCAACTTAGCGATGCTAACCATGCCAGTAGCAGTGTTCATCTCGATGTAGTAGAAACCGTCTTCGGGAATACCAATGATGTGGTTGTCGCCATCCTCATCGGTAACACCAGCATCATTGCTGGCGACGTTGGTGAAGTTCATCTGAGTGTCCCAGTTGCCTGGATCACGGACAAACTTGAACTGACCGCCAGCGGGGAAGTAGCCAGCATAAACGAGCACAGTGTTGCCATTGCCGTCAACGTCGGCATCGGGCATAGGCAGCAATGGAATAAGGCCAGTACCTACTGAGCCAGCACCATTGTCCCAATCGTTGCTACCGATGCAGTTACCTACCATGTACCACAGAACTGGATCGGCAGGCTTGAGCTCGATGTAGTAAGGTTGAACAAGGATCTTCACAACATTAGAAATGACCTCTTGAGTATTAGGAGTATTAGCTTTCACGCGAACATAAACTTCTTGCCATTCGGGAATTTCACTCTCATCGGCATATTTGCAAATTACAACAAGTGCCTTAGCAACGTCGGCAGCACTGATTTCAGCATGACATCCACTAAAGATGTTCTCAATTGCGAAATAGTCGCATTGAGTCTCGCCACTTTCGTCGGCAACCTCTGCGGTGTAAGGGGTAGTCCACTCGTTGGTGGCTGAAAGTTCAACAGTATATTCGGCATCAACAGGTGAACCTAAGTATTTGAATTGAGACCAAGTAAGGTTTACTGTCTGAGAATTAGCCAAGTCAATAGCTTGATTGGCATAGGCTGGAATATTCAATACAAACGAGATTGGTGACCCCAGGCTCTTGCTACCGCCGCGGGCTGCATATTCCCACTCAGCCTCGGTAGGCAAGCGGAAGTTTCTGCCAGTAAACTCGTTAAGCTTATCGATGAAGGCTTGACAGTCGTACCAAGACACAAAATCTACAGGCCGCTGAAGGTTAGAACCGCAATCCTCAGTTGAATGATCTGAGCCATAATCGGAACTACCAAAGCCGTTGAACCAGCTTGGGTTGTTGCCCATCACAGCTTGCCATAGCTCTTGAGTCACTTCGGTCTGGCCAATGCTGAAACTACTCAATGTAACTTGATGTGCTGGCTTCTCCATGTCCCACGCATCGCTGCCCTGCTCAGCGGTGGCTCCCATGGTGAATGTTCCGCAATCGACCGGCACCATCTTGAATTTTACACCATTGACTTCATATTCTGTCGTTTCTTGAGAGTCTTCATCCAGCAAAATATTATAAATCGCAGTGATGTCGGCCGCAGTGATTATTCCGTCACCGTTTATGTCGGGGTTGACGATGTGACTGGTATCGTTGTTGAGCAAATAGTCGTATAGAGCGGTCACATCAGCCGCTGTAACAACGCCGTCGCCGTTAACGTCACCTCTTATAGTAGCATAGCTCGCAACAACTACAAAAAAGATTGATAGAAATACTAATATCTTTTTCATAATGATAAGTAATTAAAATAATCTTAACATCTAAAAGGATTCAGATATTAAAATGCAAAGATAATCATTATTTATAAATAATGAGTCTAAGTTGAAAAAATGGGAAGAAAAAAGTCTAAATATTTTGTAGTTTTTGTAACTTTACTGCGTCTAATGGATGTAACGAAATAGAAAATGGAAAAAACCGAATCCAATTTCAGGCAACTGCTCGAAGAGCACAAGAGCACGATTTACTCGGTGTGCTATATGTTCTCGCAAGAACATGACGAGGTAGAAGACCTGTTTCAGGATACTCTGATAAACTTGTGGAATGGTCTCGACAAGTTTGAGGAGCGAAGCAGCATGGGCACGTGGGTGTGGCGCATTGCCCTCAACACCTGCATCACCAGCGACCGCAAGAAGAAAAAACGTCTTGATACAGTGCCGCTGACCATCGACCGCGACTTCCTCGACGAGGACAGCGTTGAGAACCGGCAGACCAAGCTCCTACACCAGCGCATCGGCCGCTTGCAACCATTTGACCGCGCCATTGTGCTGCTGTGGCTTGAGAATATGAGCTATGACGACATCGCCGCCATTGTGGGCATCAGCACCAAGGCAGTGGGTGTGCGACTAGTACGCATTCGTGAACAATTAAAGAACATGAAATAGTTTTCAGTTGTCAGTTTTCAGTTATCAGAGTTCAGAGTTCAGAGATTGTAATGCCTCTACTCAATTCACAGTCTTCGATAAACGATAAACGAAAAACGAAAAACGACCTCCGATTTCAGACATCACAGACAGTTATTAATCTAAATTTTGATTTATCACTACTTAATTATTGAGACAATATTATGGAAACCAACGATAACATGACCGAGCTTGAGCAGATGCGAGAGCAGATGAACGCATTCAAGAAACGCCTCAACGAGCAACAAATCATCAACGAGCAGTTGGTGCGCAACAGCATGGGCGGCAAGATGTCGTGGATAAAGAATTTTGTGTGGGGAGAGATAATCTTAGTGCCCATCTTTCTGCTTATGTTCGCACCAGTCTATGCCAATATGGGACTCTCGTGGTGGCTCTTCGCCTTTCTCGTGGTGGGTCTTGTGGCCGACGTCACGGGCGACTTCATCATCAACCGCATCCCTAAGGGCCAACTATTAAGCGGCGACTTGGTCGAGACCAGTCAGCGCCTGGCAAAAATGAAGAAGCAACGCTCTCAGTGGTTCATCATCGGGATTGTTTTTGTCACGATATGGTTTGTGTGGCTCTGTGCCGAACTGATTATGAAATCAAGGGCGGTAAGCGACGCATCAAGTCATGGCGCGTTGACCTATGTTGTGATAGGCGGCGCAGTTGTGGGGGGAATAATAGGAGTGATAGTAGCATGTCTCATCTTCCGCAAGATGCAGAACACCAACAACCAGATCATCGAGCAAATCAAACAAATAACTAATGAGAATTAAGTCATGAAAAATGCTTTCAGGTTTTTATTAATGTTCCTCATGGGAGCTGCCGCAGGGCTTGTCATTATTATCTTTGCTAACGGCGACTCCTCCTCACCAGTGCATTTCATTGAATTCATTGTGTCGCTGGTGATTGCCGCCTATCTGCAGATTATCCTTCACGAGGCAGGGCACTTGGTGTGTGGACTGCTCAGTGGCTATCGCTTTGTGTCGTTTCGCATAGGGTCAATCACCCTTCTCAAGGATGGCAACGGCAAACTGCGCTTCAAGTGTTTCAAACTTGCTGGAACCGGCGGTCAATGCCTGATGGCTCCGCCCGAGAATGTGCCTCTCGACCAGATTCCCACGCAGCTCTACAATGCTGGCGGAGCACTTGTTAACCTGTTGTGTGCCACGGTTTCGTTGCTGCTGTTGATCTTCTGTGACGGCATGCCCATGTGGCTGCGCTATTTCCTGGCAGCAACGATGGCAATAGGCTTCGTTTTTGCTCTTCTCAACGGCATTCCCTTAAAACTTGGTGGCGTTGCCAACGACGGATACAACATCCTCTATCTAAAGCGCGACAAGCAGGCCGTGAAGGGCTTTGCTGCCCAACTGATTATCAATGAAAAACTGCAAAACGGTATGCGTCTGTCTCAAATGCCCGACGAAGTTTTTGACTTGGGAGGCGCGATAAACTTTAGCGATCCATTACAGGCCAATGTGGGGTTGTTGCTCATATCTCGTGAACTGGACAAAGGAAACATTGAGCTTGCGCATGAGCAATTCAAGGAGTTGTTAAATAGTCACAGAAAAGAATTGCTGCCACTATTTAGGTTAGAAGCAGGATGCGAATTGATGTTCACCAGTCTTGTAACTGGCGACAAAGAGGTTGCTCTAAATACTATCAACGACAAAATGCTGATGAAATATATCACCAAGTATGCCCGAGTAATGTCACCAAAGCAGCGTACGCTTATGGCAAAAGCGCTGATTCTTGACGAAAACCGTGCTGAGGCCGAACGTCTCTACAACGAGGTCATCGCCCGTCACGACAGCTACCTCATGCAAGGTGAAGTTGAGAGCGACATAGAATTGATGAAACGCCTGCTTGAGACCCAAAACAATGCCTAAAATCAAGTAAAATCTATAAATTAACAATAAATAATAATACAAAATCAAGTTATTTATCAATTAATAACTAATTTTGTGGGTTAAAAAAATGTGATTGACAATTAAATACTATTTTATATATCCTTTAAAATTAATGTTTTCAAGTATGAAACTAAGAAAAATCTTTTTTGCAGCCATGATGCTTGTTGCTCTTGGCTCAATGGCGCAATCGATGCCCATCGAGAACGATCCATCGGTGCGCACTGGTAAGCTGCCTAACGGGCTCACTTACTACATCAAGCAAAACAAATGGCCCGAGCACCGCGTGAACTTCTATATCGCGCAGCGCGTGGGTTCATTGCAGGAGGAGGATAGCCAGCGTGGTCTCGCTCACTTCCTGGAGCACATGGCCTTCAACGGCACCAAGAACTATCCCGGCAACGGTGTGATTGACTACACCCGTTCGCTCGGCGTGGAGTTCGGCCGTGACCTGAATGCCTACACTGGTGTGGACCAAACAGTTTACAACATCAACGACGTGCCCAGCACCCGCTTGAGCGCTATCGACTCTTGCCTCCTTATCCTCAAGGACTGGTCTAACGGCCTGCTTCTCGAGGGCAATGAGATTGACAAGGAGCGTGGCGTGATTCACGAGGAGTGGCGTGTGCGCTCTAGCGCCAGCCAGCGCATGTTTGAGCGCAACCTCGAGACTCTCTATCCCAACTCTAAGTATGGCAAGCGCATGCCTATCGGCTTGATGGAGGTTATCGACAACTTCAAGTATGACGAAATTCGCAACTACTACCACAAGTGGTATCGTCCCGACAACCAGGCTATCGTAGTGGTTGGTGACATTGATGTTGACCGCACCGAGGCTAAGATTAAGGAGATGTTCAGCTCTATTCCTGGTCCTGCTGCCGATGCAGCTCAGGTAGTTAACGTGGAGGTTCCCGACAACGACGAGCCTATCGTGGTAATCGACAAGGACAAGGAGCAGCAGTTCAACCTTATCCAGGTTATGTACAAGACCGATCCTCTCCCCGATGAGATGAAGAGCGACATTAGCTACATGGTAGTACAGTATGCTATCCACATGGCAAGCACTATGCTCGATAAGCGTCTTGAAGAGAAAGCTCTTGATCCCGACTGCCCATATCTCCAGGGAGGTTCTGGATATGGAAATTATATCTTCGCCAAGACTAAAGACGCTTTCACTCTCTATATTCTGCCAAAAGAAGGAAAGGTTAAAGAGGCTGTTCAGGCTGTTACCGAAGAGGCTCTGCGTGCTGCAAAGCATGGCTTCACCGCTACCGAGTATGTTCGCGTTAAGGATGAGTACATGAGTAATCTTGAGAAGCAGTACAACAACCGCAACCAAATCAACAATGATCGTTTCGGTCGCGAGTATTGCTCTAACTTCCTCGAGAAGGAGCCTTATCCATCAATTGAATGGGAACATCAGATGATGAGCATGATTGCTCCAAACATTCAAGTTGACATGATTAATCAGCTCATGGCTCAGATGATGCCTACCGATGACAAGAACCTTGTGGTAATTAACTTCGCTCCCGATAAACCCGAAGTTGTTCTTCCCACTAAGGACGTGCTCATGGGTGCCATCAACGCTGCTCAGGCTGCTGACCTCGAGGCTTATGTTGACAACGTGAAGGACGAGCCTCTCATCACCGAGATGCCCGCTCCTGGCAAGATTGTCAGCGAGACTGAGAACACAAAACTTGGTTTCAAGGAACTCACCCTGAGCAATGGTGCAAAGGTTATCCTTAAACCCACCGATTTCAAGGATGACGAGATTCAGTACTATGCAGAGTCACGTGGCGGTAGCTCACTCTATGGACAGAAGGACTGGGCAAACTGCAAGATGTTTGACCTCGTAGTAGCAGCTTCTGGTTTAGGCAACTTCACCAACAACGAGCTCGAGAAGGCTCTCGCTGGCAAGAACGCCAATGTTGACCTCAGTCTCTCTGAGAACTATGAGCGCCTCAACGGTAACTCTACCAAGAAGGATCTCGAGACTCTGTTCCAACTCAACTACCTCTACTTCACCGCCCTCACCAAAGACGAGAAGGCTACTTCTACCTATATGTCGTTCTTAGAGACTCAGCTCAAGAATAAGGACAGCAATCCCCAGGCTGCTTTGAGCGACAGTATCGTGACTACTACCTACAACCACGACTGGCGCCAGATGCCTTTCAACGTAGAGAACATCAAGGACGTGAATTACGACCGCATTATTGAAATTGCCAAAGAGCGCACCGCCAATGCTGCCGACTTCACATTCTACTTCGTGGGCAGCTTCGATGAGGCAACCATCAAGCCTCTCATTGAGCAATACATCGCTTCGCTTCCATCACAACCTGGCGTTAAGGAGAACTTCAAGGAAGGCGCTAAGATTGTGACAGGCAACGTCAAGAACGAGTTCGCGCGCAAGATGGAGACACCTCAAACCACTTCATTAGTTATGTGGCACAGCTATGACGCTCCTTACACCATGGAGAACGACATCAAGGCCGACATCGCAGGTCAAGTGCTTGATGTAATTCTGCTTAAGAAGGTTCGCGAGGATGAGGGCGCTGCCTATTCACCTCATGCAAGTGCTGGCATGAATATGCAGGGTGACAAACCTTTCCTCCAGGCTCTCACTTATGTGAACATGAAGCCCGAGAAGAAAGACCTCGTTATCAAGATTATGCGTGAGTCGATCAGCGACATCGCCAATGGTCAAATCGAGGCCGACGCTCTCCAGAAGATCAAAGAGAAGATGCTCAAGGACTATGACACCAACGCCAAGAGCAACGGCCACTGGATTAGCGTGCTGAGTACATTCAAAGACTTTAACCTCGATCTCCAGAATGGTTACAAAGATGTAGTCAATAAGGTTACTGCTGCCGAGGTAAGCAAGTTTGTCAAAGAGACTCTCGTGAAGAGTGGCAACTGCATCGAGGTTACTATGAACCCCGAAGGAAACTTCGCTCAGGAAGCTGCTAAAGCTAAAGCCGACACCAAGAAAGCCGCAACCAAGAAAGCTCCAGCTAAAAAAGCCGGCAAAAAAGGTAAAGGCAAACGCAAATAAGATTTAGCTATCTGATAGCTCATAATAAAGATTGCGCCAAGCGTTAATGCGAGGCGCAATTTTTTTATAGTCAAAAACTTTAGTATTTCAATCAATTTATATTATATTTGCAAGCAGAAATCAAATATTATTAATCTTTTAATTTTTAAACGCGTATGAAAAAAATTACTCTTCTACTTATTGCTGGCTTGGTGGCAATGATTGCCCAAGCCGGAGTCATCAACCAAGACAAGGCTGCAAAATTGCAGAATGTGAAAGCCAGTGTAGCTATGAAGGCTGCAGGCGATATCGTCACTCCCCCTGCCGATGCTGAGCAAATGCTCTATAGTTTTAATGGGTTCGATACCTATATCAGCCAAAACAAAACTTTTGAGGTGTTTGTGGTTATCGACAACAACGATGTTTACATCAAGGGTCTGAGTGAATATCTCACCGATGCTTGGGTGAAAGGCACCATTGCCGACGGAGTTGCTACATTCCCTGCAGCCTATATGGGTGTGTTTGAATTCTGGGGCGATGCCTATGATCTTGACTTTGATGGCGCTGTCTTCACCGTGAATGATGATGCCAGTGTTCTCACTGCGCCCGATGGTTACACTACCTCGGTCGAGGGTGAAGTTCTTGACGAGTTTATCAATGTAACTCTTACCAAGGCGCTGCCCGAAATCGCCACTCCAGCCACTCCAACCATTACCGATTTCACCGAGGACGATTATGGTCACTACGTGCTCATGAATATCCCTGCCAAGGACGTTGACGGCAACGACATCTTTGCTGCACTGCTCAGCTACCAGCTTCTCATTGACCGCAATGGCGAGCAGAGTGTGTATGAGTTCACTACCGACAACTATGAATTCCTTGAAGAGAACATGACTGTAGTGCCTTACAACTTCACCGACTATTACGATATCGACGTTGCCGGCAAGCAAGTATATATCTATGGTGATGACATGGATCAATGGTCGGCAATTGGTGTGAAGAGCATCTACACCGTGGGCGACAAGTCTCGCGAGACTCGTGAGAGCGAAATCTTCTGGTATCAGCTTACCCCAACTGCCATCAACGGCATCAGTGCCAACAATGTGGTAGAGACCAACTACTACGACCTGCAGGGCCGCAAAGTTGACGCTAACGCCACTGGCCTGCTCATCAAGCAGATGCGCATGCAAGACGGAAGCGTAAAAGCTGTTAAGGTGATGCGTTAAACCACCACATCGCATAACACAAGATAGCGTCCTTGCTGTGAGGGCGCTATCTTTTTTTAAATGCTGTGTTTTGAAGTTTAATCATTAACTGCTCACTGTGTCGAGGTGCTCATCACGAGTTATATCGTCAAGTGCTTTTTATGCAGTGTTTATATGTGCTTTTCATGATTGTCTTGTAAGCAACCGCTTGCGCATGCGACTCAGCGACTCGGGAGTTATGCCCAAGTAGCTGGCAATGGTGCGATTAGTCATGCGGTTGTGTATGTCGGGGAAGCGCTCGGTAAGGGCCAGATACCGCTCCTCGGGCGAATGGTAGCTATCTTCAACAGCACTTTTTAATAGCTGATAGCATAGCGCCTCAGCGAGCTTAATGCGAAATGCTGGTTCTATCGCCACATCAATCTGCTCCAAGGGAAGATGAAATACAACCGAACTCTCTATCGCCACTATATCGAGCAGGCAAGGCGCATGGTGCCGCATGCAGCTGTAGTTGCCCACTAGGTCGCCAGTAAAGGCAAACGAGACGATGCGCTCATTACCATTGGATAGTGTGCGGGAATATTTAAGTGCGCCACTCACGAGAAGCCCCAGGTTGGAAGTCATCTCCCCCTGATGGCACAAAAAGTCGCCCCTGCTTAGCTCCACCTTCCTGCCATTCTCTAGCAACAACTGTTTTATCGCGATGTAGAAATCGCTATCAGAATAATCTAAATATGTCATCTAAAAATCTATTTCTCTGCAAAAGTATTGAGAAATACGCCACTAAGCATTACCCTAAATCAATATCGCTCAAAATGTTGATAAAAGATAAGATGGTGGGAGTGCATTCTCAATTTTTTAGACGCAAAATGGGTGTTATTTGTTGCAGAGAAATGACTGAAACATAAAAAAACTTGATTTGAATCAAGTTTTTTATCCCAAATCGGTCATTAGGATTTATGATAAAATCCACACTTTGATGTGATTTTGCTTAACCGATAAAGGTGTCGATATGTCGGCTTTTTTTGGAGTCGGTGATTTCGTCAAGGTTGATGAGGATGCCGCTCTCCTCCACGTCGCCAAACTCATAGTTGATGGCTGTGCCGAGCATTCGCATAGTGGGCGAGAGACTCATATAGGCGCTGATAAGCGGCGGAATGTTGATGTTTTTGCTGCGAATGTAGCTGTTGAGGAGCAGATAATCTTTCTTGAAATTATTGCCTTCGAAGAACGATGCCAGTTCTTTCATGTCGCCAATGTTGAGTGGCGTGATGGGGGTCACCAGTTTTTCATGATCAGGGAAATAAAGGTGCAAGAAAGTGAGCAGCAGGTTGCGGCAGTCAACGGGATAGTTGGTGTACATCGTCATCTTGCCAAAGAGGTACTTGATTTCAGGATGAATAATGGTGAGCGCTCCTAGTCCATCCCACAGGTTGTCAAGGGCAAAGATACCTTTTGCGCCAACTTTACTCGACTGGTATTCGGGCCTCACAAACGAGCGTCCCAGCTCAATGGTATAAGGCAGATAGTCGTTAAGAAACTCTTGCGAGAAATGAAACATGTGAGACATGGCTATGTTGGGTGTTCCATCCTCGTTGAGACGCATATTCTTGCCCACGATATATCGGTAGGCACCTATAATCACTTGTTCGTCGGGGTTCCACACCAGCAACTGCTGGCATGCTGGCTCCATAAGGTCAAACTCGTCGATGTCGCAGTCCTTGCCTGTGCCACCTCCCGCTTGCCGGAACGATATCTCGCGCAGACGACCTATCTCGCGCATGGTATTTGGCGAGTTGTGGGCGTCGATGACATATATCTCGTTGCCAGCCTTGTTGGTCTTTCGTAGCAATCTCTCTGGTGTCAACTCCTGAATGATTAGCCTTACGTCAACCTTGTCAATTATTTCCTGTGCCATATCTTTTTAATTCGTTTATCGTTATTCGTGGAAAGTGGAAGGGAGTTCGTTTATCGTTTTTTCGTTTATCGTTTATCGAAGACTGTGGCAAAAGTTGTTGAAGTGCAATCTCAAAACTATGAACTGTGAACTATGAACTGTGAACTCTTAACTCTTTAGGTAGCTTATAAACCAATTCTCGTATTCTCTCAGCCTCGCCGCGCACGTTCTTGGCATCTAGGTCCTGCCACTTGATGGGCTTTCCAAAATAGACGTCAAACTTCTGCCCCGAACACTTAAACATCTCACTTGGCAAGAAAATCATCTCGATGTTGAACTTGATTCCAAGCCACTCCCTTAGCTTAGCAAAACGGTAGAAGAACTTGCTGTTGCGACCGTCGAAATAGACTGGGATAATGTCGCGCTGGCTGCTGATGGCTTGCGAAACGACAAACTTCTGCCACTTCAGGTCGCCAATCTTGCCGCCCTTGAGACGGCGGGAGCAAAGCCCAGCAGGGAAGGTTATCATCTGCTTGTCGCCGTTATACTGTTTCTCAATCTCTTGGGCATACTCGCGCGACTGTCGTCCATGCTTGTTAATAGGCATAAACACGTTGTCAAATGGCTTTACCGCCATGAGCAGGTCGTTGACGATGAACTTTATCTCGCCATTATAGTGGTGCCCTATGAGCGAAATCAGTGCCATGCCATCGAGACCGCCAAGCGGGTGATTGCTGGCAAAGATAAAGCGGCCTTTATCTGGGATATTATTCTCATCAACAGCATTATAGGAAACGTTAAGATCGGCTAAGGCTATGTCGGCAGCATCCACACCTTTTTTATCGCCCATGTCGGTTAGAATCTTGTTCAGGCCATCCTGCTTGATAATGCGCTCCATCCACCTTATCACAAATCGTGGGATATACTTGTAGTGACGAGGCAGGCGCTGCCTTATCACGCTATCGACATCTATTCTTAATGGCTGTGAGTCCATAAGCAGAAAATTTTGAACTACAAAGATAATTATTATTGCTAAAAAATATCATCTATTTCGCTCAAAAACTTAATATTTTTCCAACATGGCAACTGAACTAAAGGCGCCCTCAAGTGAAAACGTGAAGAAACAGGCGGGGGGAGTGAGGGAAGACAATGTGTGTACCTCGCCATCGATGACCTCAAACGATGGAAATTCGTGCGACAACCCAGTGCCCGTCGCTTTAGCATAGCACTCCTTGAGGGTCCAGAGCTGGGTGAAATAGGCATTTTGGGCATCATCGTCATTAAGGGAATATAGCTTCTCTTTCTCTTTCTCGCTCATTGTGTAGTTGACAAGGCTCTCACGAGCGGTGACAATGGTTTGGACGTCAACGCCAAGCGGAACTTCACCAATGGCGCATGCCACCAAGTTGCCGCTGTGCGAGAGGCTGAAGTGTAACTCGGGATGTTGCTCAAAAGCCGGCTTGCCATGCTCACCCTCAACATAACACATATCGCGCTCACGAAGCCCGCGGCACCGCAGCAAGTTGTCGAGCAGTAGCCCCGCGCCGGCACTGAGCATCTTGCCCCGTTCATAGCGATAGCGCAACGTCTTGTCACGGCGATACCGCGACAGTAGCCGCAGGGCATCGTCGAGCGCGCCAGGCGCTGCCAGCGGCGTAACATCGGCGACCTTTACCTCGCAGCCGTCAAGCACGAAATGCCTCAATATCTCTATGCTATTGCTCTCGGTCATCATTTCAAATTGTTTTGCAAAGATAATAACTATTATATAAAAATAGTGTAATTTTGCAACGTTTTAGAGCAAATAACGAAATAATGAAACTCCTAAAAGACATAAAGCACAAAATGATGACTTCGCCGCTGGCGCCGCTGGTGGCCGTGGCATGCAACCTGCTAATTGCCTACGTCATCTACTTCATAGCCCGCGTAGCCTATTTTCTTGAGAACTACAGCATCTTCTCGCAGGGCCTGCACGGCAAGTCACTGGTCGATGCTTTTGCTGGCGGACTTGCCTTCGACTCATCGGCAATCATGTACACCTGCGCTCTCTACATCATCATGATGCTGCTGCCACTGCATCTTAAGGAACGCAGTGCCTACCACAAGGTATGCAAATGGGTGTTTGTGGTGATTAACAGCATAACTCTGATAATGAACCTGATGGATGCGGTCTATTTCCAATACACCAGCCGGCGCACCACAAGCACCGTCTTCAGCGAGTTCAGCAACGAGGGCGGCAATCTGGCAGGAATCATGGGCATAGAACTGCTCAAACATTGGTATTTTGTGCTGCTGGCGGTAGTGTTGATATGGCTTATGTGGAAACTATATGCCATGCCACGACTGCAGTCAAGCAAGTGCCGCAACTGGCGATATTATGTGACAATAGTGCTAAGCCTTGTGGCCATGGCGCCAGCTATAATTGGTGGAATGCGCGGCGGCCTAGCACACTCGGTGCGCCCCATCACGGTGAGCAACGCAAACCAGTATGTTGACCGCCCCATCGATGCCGCCTTAGTACTTAACACGCCATTCTCAATCTTGCGCACATTGGGCAAGAACGTATATTCCGATCCGCATTACTTCGACAACAAACCCCAGCTTGAGGCAATCTACACCCCTGTGCACCAACCCGACAGCACTACTGTGTTCACTCCCAAAAACGTGGTCGTGATTATTGTCGAGAGTCTGGGTAAGGAATATATAGGCACCTTCAACCGCCATCTCGACGGCGGCAAATACCGAGGCTACACCCCATTTATCGACTCGTTGCTCACCCGCTCGCTCACCTTTAAATACAGCTACGCTAACGGTCGCAAGAGCATCGACGCCATGCCAAGCGTGCTATCGGGAATTCCCATGATGATAGAGCCGTTCTTCCTCACTCCAGCGTCGATGAACGACCTGAGCGGCCTTGCCCGCCAACTCGACGGCAAGGGCTACTACACCGCCTTTTTCCATGGTGCCAACAACGGGTCAATGGGTTTCCAGGCCTTTGCCCGTGCTACAGGCTATAATCAATATCTAGGCCGCGACGAGTATAGTCAGGACCCGAATTTTGACGGCGACAAAGACTACGACGGCGTGTGGGCGATATGGGACGAACCATTCCTTCAGTTTATGCTAACAAGACTCAACGGATATAAGGAGCCGTTCATGGCAACCGTCTTCACTGCCTCATCGCACCACCCCTTCAAGTTGCCCGAGCAGCTTGAGGGACAGTACCCCGAGGAAGGGGGACAACCCATCCACAAGTGCGTGAGATACACCGATATGGCGTTGCGCCACTTCTTTGAGAACGCCTCCAAGCAGCCGTGGTATGACAACACCCTCTTTGTCATCGTCGCTGACCATACCAACCAGAGCTCACACGCCGAGTACCAGACCGACCTTGGTCTATACTCCATCCCAATCATCTTCTTCACGCCCGACGGCAGCGTGGCACCAGCCATGCGCGACGACGTGGTGACGCAGCAGGCCAACATAATGCCCACCATTATGGGAATATTGGGATATGACAAACCCTACCTTGCATTTGGATGTGACATCATTAACACTCCCGCCGACCAAACATGGGCATTTAACTACAACAACGGAATATACCAGTTCATGAAGGGCGACCTGATGATGCAGTTCGATGGCAGTAAAACCAAAGCCATCTACCGCTTCAAGACCGACCCCATGCTGCGCAATAATCTAGCAGGGAAAGTTCCTGAACAGGCAGCCATGGAGCGTGAACTCAAAGCCATCATACAGCAATATATAGACCGCATGAACGGCAACCGCCTTACCGCAGAAACATTACAGAATAAATAATACGAACTTATGAAACCTGTGTTTTTGATAGGGTATATGGGCTGTGGAAAGACTACGCTCGGAGAACCGCTAGCCAAGAAACTGGAGTGGCGGTTTGTAGATTTGGACCTGTATATTGAGGCTAAAGAAGGAAAAACTGCAAAGGAAATTTTCATGACATTCGGCGAGGCGCATTTCCGGGAGTTGGAGCGTGAGGCTCTTCAAGAAGTGGCGACAGCTGGCGACAACACTATTGTAGCATGCGGTGGAGGCACGCCATTGCAAGAGGGCAATATGGAACTGATGAACCGATTGGGCATAACGGTGTGGCTGCGCACTAGTGTGGAGCGCATCACATCGCGCTTGGTGCTGCCTGAGCAACGCAGCAAGCGTCCTTTGCTCAACGACATGAGCGACAATGAGATAATGGCATCGGTAGCTCGAGGCCTTGAAGCTCGAGCACCATTTTATGAGAAAGCGCAGTTACAATTCGACTCCACCCATCTTGAGAGCGAAGAAGAAGTTGCCGCAAGTGCTCAACAACTGGCCGCAATTCTCTTAACTCTCAACTAAATCCATCACTACCTCTCCCCCAAGCACCAGACCAGCAGCGGCTGGCACCCAGGCGTTGCTTGCCGGCACGGTGCGCTTGCCTGTCATGGATTCTTCACATGGCTCAAGCGGCGTACGGGGTTTCTCGGTACTGAAGACGCACTTGAAGTGTTCTATCCCCTCCTTGCGCAGTTTCTTGCGCATGATACGTGCGAGTGGATCAACATCGGTCTCGCTGATATCAGCCACACGGAATCCACTGGCATCAAGTTTGTTGGCTGCTCCCATGCTGCAAATAATGGGCACACCCAGCCGTGTGCACCGCCTCACTAGTTCCATCTTGGCACTCACGGTGTCGATGCAATCTACCACATAGTCATACTGCGAGAGATCCACCTCATCGGCATTAGCCACCACATAAAACATCTTGAATCCCTGCGCCTTGCAGCTGGGGTTGATGTCGAGGATGCGCTCAACAGCCACATCCACCTTGTAACGACCTATGGTGCTGCTGGTGGCGATAATCTGACGGTTGATGTTGCTGGGGCTCACCACATCGTTGTCGTAGATGTCGATAGCCCCTACTCCACTGCGTGCCAGCACCTCAACGGCATAACCTCCTACGCCCCCAACGCCAAACACCGCCACTCGCCTTTGTGCCAACTGCGATATCGCTTTCTCGCCAAGCAACATTCTTGTCCTGGATAGAAAATCGTCTTCTTTCATGGCACAAAGGTAGTGATTTCTAGTTAAGGGGAGCAAAATAAAACCTAAAATGTGGAATCAAACTAACAGAATCAGCGGTTCTTAAGACTGTTGACTGCCTTACACAGCTGATCCATCGCTTGCTCTAGTCGTTGCCGTGGGGTACCCACATTGAGGCGCATGTGGCAATAGCCAGGCACGCCATAAATCTCACCATCGTTGAGAGCAAGATGGGCATCATTGGCAAAGAACTTCACTAATTGTGAATGGTCAAGGCCCAAGCGCCTGCAGTCGAGCCACATCAGGAACGACGCCTGAGGCTTTATGGCATAGATGTCGGGGATGTTCTCCTTGCAGTATTGAGCAACATATAGCACATTCTGCTCTATGTATTTCTTGCACTCTTCGAGCCACGGTTCACCATAACGATAGCCCACCTCGGTAGCGAGCAAGGAAGGAATATTGGCATTACACAACTCGTTAACCTCTACCCAGCGATAGAATTCGCTTCGCAATTCGGGGTTCTTGATTACTAGCCATGTACTTTTTAATCCAGGAATATTGAATGTCTTGCCCGGAGAGCCACAGGTAATGGTCACTGCTGCCGCATCCTCGCTCACGGTAGCCAGTGGGATGTGTTTGTGGCCAAACAGGGTGATGTCGCCAAACACCTCATCGCTGAAGAGAATCACATTGTAGCGGCGAGCCAGAGCAGCCACTTGCTGCAACTCTTCTTTGCTCCACACTATGCCAATGGGGTTCTGCGGGTTGCAAACCACCATAAGCTTAGGTTTCTGCTCGATGAAGACACGCTCCAAATCATCGAGGTCCATGCGATAGAAATGGTCGCCAGTGGGGACAAGATTGTTGCGCACAGCCAAACGGCGATTGCCCTCAATCACATCCTTGAAATCGTAATATACTGGTTCCTGCAGCACCACGCGGTCACCGGGTTGAGTGTAGAAGTTGAGAATCATTCCCAAGGCAGGCATGCCACCAGGCATGAATGTCAACTCTTCACGGCTGATTTCAAAACCGTTGCGGCGGCGTTGCCAGTCGATAATCGATTGCCAGTACTCGTCATAGGTGAGTGTGTAACCATATATGGGGTGGTCTCCAAAACGCGAGACTAATGCAGAACTGATTTCAGGACATACAGCGAAGTCCATGTCGGCAATCCAAAGGGGTAGCAAATCGTCACGGCCAAAAAGAGATGTAAGCTGGTCTGTTTTTTTGCAGTGCGTGCCACGCCTATCAATAATAGTATCAAAATTGTATTGGGCCATAAGTAAAATTAATTATGAAGGTTATATTTAATACATTTTTTCAGACCGCAAATTTACATAGTTTTTTTTGATTTGCGCCTTCCTTAAATAAAAAAGTGAAAATACAAGATTATAAATTCCAAAATAAGAGTATGTTATTTCGGTAATATACCCTTAAACCTTGCCATAGACAACAAGTCTAAGTGACAAAGCTTTTTTTATGCATAAATATCATCATTTTCAAAAAAAGTGCTTAAATTTGCACTGAAATAAATGTCTAACACTTAAATTAAGATACAGCGATGAAAACTTTTACTAAAAATATTATTATGGTAGCCATCATGCTCCTTGCTATGGGAACTGGCAGCGCCGTAGCACAGAATCTGCGTGACGCCAACTACAACATTGTTGGAAAAATCGCAGCTAACGGAACCGTGCGCAACAGCAACTACGACCCCATTGGCTACTTCAACACCGACGGCACCATTGCCAACGGTAAAGGTAAGACTGTGGGACGCATCGATGCCAAGATGCAGATCTACAACAAGGCTGGGGAGCGCATTGGATTCATCAACACCGACGGCTCAGTTTACGATGGCGAAAGCAAACTGCTTGGCGACATCGAGGTGAAGAGCGGCAAAGTAACTACTCCCACTGGCGAAGTGCTGGGATTTGCCAACGGCATCTCAATACAACGAGTCGCTGCCTACTACTTCTTTGATTTCTTTAAGTAACTCGATTTGCGAGAGTTTAGAGTTTTATAGTAAATAAAAAATAATTATGACACGTTATTTTCGATATCTTATAGCTGTTGTCGTAATCGCCACAGGATTCATTGCCTTTAATGCTGGCGCTCAGGCCATCCGTAACAGCAACTATAGCACTGTGGGCTATATACGCAGTGATGGCCGTGTAGAAAACAATAACCACAGCTGCATAGGCTACATCCGAAGCGATGGTCGAGTGGAAAACTCAAACCATAGCTGCATAGGCTACATCCGAAGCGATGGCCGTGTGGAAAACTCAAACCACAGCTGCGTGGGCTATATACGCAGCGATGGCCGCATTGAGAACAGCAATCACAGTTGCATTGGCTACGTGCGCAGCGACGGCCGCGTGGAGAACAGCAATCACAGCTGTTTAGGCTATGTCGAGGGCATGAGCCGTGAATGGGCGGCTGCATTCTTCTTCTTTTTCTTTTGATTAAATTTTTTATTTCATGAATAAAAGACTACTTATAATGCCGGTACTTGCTGTGCTGGCATTTTTTCCTTTAATGGCTCAACAGTCATTACCCAGTGATTCAGTTCTCAGGCGTGAGGCGGCTCGCATGCTCATGGTGGGTTTCCGTGGCGACCGCATCGACGACAACAGCGATGCTGCACGCTATGTGCGCGACCTTCACGTGGGGAGCATCGTGCTCTTCGACATCGACCTTACTGCTGATGGTCCTCGCAAGATAGGCACCCGTAATATCACAACAAAGGAGCGACTCACCAAGCTCACCAACCAGCTGCAGAACTATGCCGATGAGCCACTGATTATCGCTGCCGATCAAGAAGGCGGCATGGTGTGCCGACTAAAACCGCAATATGGTTTCAAGCCCACCGTTAACGCTCTGCATCTAGGCACTGTTGACAACCGCGACACCACACTCTATTATGCTTTGCGCATAGCCGAGGAGATGAAAGAATGTGGCGTGAACCTCAACCTAGCCCCAGTGCTCGACATCCACCGTGAAGACAGTCCGCATTTAGGGCATTTCAAGCGCTGCTTCTCAACCGATGTGGATGTAATAACTCGCCATGCAGGATGGTTTATCGATGCACACTACAAGAACGGTGTGCTGTGTGCCGTTAAGCATTTCCCTGGTCACGGCAGTGCGCTTGGCGACTCTCATGAGGGTCTCGTTGATGTTACCGACACATGGAATCCCCGAGAATTAGTGCCATTTGAGCAACTTATCGGCAAGAACAAGGTAGATGTGGTAATGACTGCACACATCTACAACCGCCGCCTTGACCCCGATTATCCCGCTACCCTATCGTACAGAATTCTCACCGAATTGCTGCGCGATAATCTGCACTACGATGGTGTGGTAGTCACCGACGACATGTATATGGAAGGCATCTTGGGACAATATAGCATCGACGAGGCTCTAGCACTCGCCATCAACGCTGGCGCCGACATCCTCTTAGTGGGTAATAACATAGACACAGGCTTCGAGGCTGACCGACCATTCAAGCTCGTGGATATAATCGTAAACCTAGTAAAAACCGGCAAAGTACCCTACGAGCGCATCCACGAGTCGAGCGAAAGAATCTTGAAACTGAAAAATAGGCTTAAATGAATCGGTAACACTGATTGGCGAGGACTATGATACGACTATATCAGCTATTTCAGAGCAAGTAATGCTCTTGTGATGTTATACTTGATTATAATGAAAACAGAGATTGACCCAAAGACCACCGAGCGTGCACAATCCTTTGAGATATGGAAGAATGCTCCCATGCCTAAAGTAACATTAGTAAAAACTTTCGATGTGAGCCGACTGGTAAGGTTTAGCCGTCGAAAAGGTTTGAAAATTAACATGCTAATGTGCTGGTGCATTGCTAGAGCAGCGAAAGACATCAAAGAGTTCTACATGCTGCCAATGGGAGAGAAATACTTAAAATATGACCAATTGGCTATAAATATTGTAGTGCCTGTCAAGAATGGAGGTGTCACACTATGTGATATCCCGTTTTCTGAGGACCTCAAGCAGTTCAATGACGATTATCAGCGACTAACTCAGATTGTCCATGAAACTGGCGAGCCTCACAATTTGAGTGATGATTACATGGTTATCAGCACATCGGCTTTGCCTGATTGTGAAATTGATGCTGTGGTTAGCATCTATGCTGAGGTCTTTAACACGCCATTTCTCGCTTGGGGCAAGTACCGACGTCATCTCTTCAAGACTCAACTTCCCATTTCGTTCCAGTTCCACCATGCGCAGATGGACGGTTTAGAAGCAGCAAAATTCCTCAACGCCTTACAAGCTGAATTTAAAAAAGTAAATATTTAAAAATCAAGGCGTGGTGCTTAATGGTGCATCACGCCTTGATAGTAATGTGTGGATAGTCCTTGAGGGGATTATTTGCCAAAGTAGCGCTTTAACAGACCAGTGAAGCCTTGTCCGTGACGAGCTTCGTCGCGAGCCATCTCATGAACGGTGTCGTGGATGGCGTCAAGGTTCTGCTGCTTAGCGAGCTTGGCGATGCGGAACTTGTCCTCGCAAGCGCCAGCCTCGGCAGCGGCACGCTTTTCAAGATTGGTCTTGGTGTCCCAAACCACCTCACCGAGGAGCTCAGCAAACTTAGCAGCGTGCTCAGCCTCCTCAAAAGCGTAGCGCTTGAAAGCTTCGGCGATTTCAGGATAACCCTCGCGGTCGGCCTGGCGCGACATTGCCAGATACATACCAACCTCAGAGCATTCGCCCTCGAAGTGAGCCTTCAGGCCAGCGAGAATCTCGGGGTCAATGCCCTTAGCAACACCCAAGGTGTGCTCAGCAGCATAAGCCACTTCCTCATCTTCCTTGAGCTCTTTGAACTTCTCTGCTGGTTGTTTACATTGTGGACACTTCTCGGGAGGAGTATCACCCTCATGAACATAACCGCACACTGTGCATATCCATTTCTTTGCCATAATTGTTTGTTTAGTTATTAGTTGATTAGTTTTTAGTTTATTATTTTAATCTAGATTGTCTAACGGTCAAGGCTCGCCTTGACCTACTTATCACTTAACACTTACTACTTAACTCTTAGTTATTCTACTACTTCCTCGAAGTCTTCTGGGCCTACACCGCAAAGGGGACATTCCTCGGGTGGGTTGTCGCCTTCATGAACATAGCCACAAACTGTGCATTTCCATTTTTTCATAATAGTCAATCTTAATTTTAAAGTGAATAAATATTTAACTTATTGATTATCAAGAATACAAAAATAAGGTAAATATTTCATCTGACCAAATTTTTTAGTGCAAAAATTAAACTTTCCGGCAAATAATTCTGTCAAAGGATAAAAAATATAGATAAATGATAGCAAAATCAAAAGATTTTGTTACCTTTGCAACCATTATTAGCAACCCAAGATTATTAACAAAAAAAATCAAGTATATGAAAAAATTAAGTATTACTCTATTGCTCGCTGTAATGTTGGTGGGATTAAGTTCCTGCGACACTAGGCATTTCTGGTCAGCACTCTCAGGTTACCACTGGTATGCTATAGAGGGTGTGGATGGATATTCAAGATTCCCCATCTACACTACCGATTACGACTACATGGAAATCTACTTCAGTACCGACGGTACAGGCACTGTGAAGTTCTATGACGACTATGGATACTGGGGATCCTATGGTTTCGAATGGGATGAATACCGTGATTATGTAACTCTCTACTATTTTGCTGGAGGTCACGACACCTATTATTTCGACACAAAGGGAGGATATCTCTATCTGTCAAGAAATCCCTACATGAACAGCTACACAGTCTTTGCCCACTAAGGGCAATGCTGCCAATACAGTTTAAAAGCTCAGCTGCAACAACGGCTGGGCTTTTTTGTTAACACCAAATAAATAACAAAGAATTTATCTCTGAAGACCAAACTTTGTATTTTGCATTGTGAAAGTTTTTGATTACTTTTGCAGTCAATAAGCGTTACGCATCTACATGAAGGTTGTTCTTGTCAATCATAGCGACATGCGGGGCGGGGCGGCGATTGTGTCGCTCAGACTTGCCCATGCGCTGCAAGAGGCTGGTGTTGACGCACGCATGCTCGTCATCGACCGCCAGAGCGATGCCCCACTGGTGGGCGTGATGGGCAGCAAATGGCGCAATAAATGGAACTTCCTTGTCGAGCGGTTGGGAGTGTTTGTGCGCAACGGCTTCAGGCGCGACACGCTTTTCAAAATCGACACTGGCTCCCATGGCATCATCATCGCCACTCACCCCTGGGTGAAAGATGCCGATGTGGTGTGTCTCAACTGGGTGAATCAAGGCACGCTGTCGTTACGTTCTATAAAAAAATTGGCACAGAGCGGCAAACCCATAGTGTGGACCATGCACGACATGTGGAACTGCACAGGAGTGTGCCACCATGCCTACGAGTGCCAGAGATATAAGGCGACTTGCGAGAGTTGTCCTCTGCTCGGTTCCAAGGGGCGAGACCTTTCTACAATCACACAGGAGCGTAAACAGCAGCTTTATATTGGTGCAAATATCCACTTTGTGGCTGTAAGCAATTGGTTGGCAGCCAAATGTCGTGAGAGCAGCTTGATGCATGACAGTGACATGAGTGTGATTGCCAACGCATTCCCTATTGAACGTTTCTCGGCTGATCGACTTCCCAACAGTGACTACGGCATCGATGACAGCAAGAAAGTGATTGTGATGGGCGCAGCACGTCTTGACGACCCAGTCAAGGGCTTTGATCAACTGATATCAACCTCTCACTATATATCGGAGCAAAAACCAGAACTTGCCAAGCGCTTGCATCTATTACTCTTTGGAGCAATTAAAGATGCTTCGCTGCTTGATGAAATAGCGTTGCCCTATAGCCACCTTGGCATGGTGAGTGACGTTGCCAGTGTGTATGGTCACAGTGATGTTGTACTTTCTACATCGCTTTATGAGACTCTTCCTGGCACACTCATCGAGGGACAGGCGAGCGGATGCCTGCCCGTGACCTTCGGCAAAGGCGGGCAAGCCGACATTGTGGAGCATCTCAAGACGGGCTACATCGCTGAATATAAAGACCCTGCAAGCATTGCCGAGGGAATCGAGTGGGCGATAGACGCCAACATCTCACGTGAGTTCCTGCACAGCGAGGTGGAGCGCAATTTTGCTTCCTCAATGATTGCCCATCAATATATTGAGCTGTTTGATAGAATAAAAACCGAAAAATAATGTAAATATGAAGACAAAGGCATTAATTATGGGAATAGCGGCGACATTATTGCTGGCGATAGTGTGCTGCCCTGATGCTCAAGCACGGAAAAAGAGCCATAGGACGCACAAGAAACCTGCGCAAAGGACTCTGGTAGTTTATTATTCACAGACGTCTAACACCAGGACCGTTGCCAAGGAGATTGCCAGAAAGCTTGGTGCCGACATTGAGGAAATAGCGCCTGTGACCCCCTATGACGGTGATTACAAGGCAACCATTGAGCGTAGCAAGAAGGAGCGTGAGCAAGGCATTTTGCCCGAGATAAAGCCTATAAAAGCCGACATCAAAAAATATGACGTGATATTCCTGGGATACCCCATCTGGTATGGCACCTTTGCTCCCCCAATGGAAGCTTTTCTCAGCCAGGTGGACTTGAGTGGCAAGAAATTGGTGCCGTTCTGCACCTTTGGCAGCGGTGGACTTGAGATTAGCAAGATTATACTTGAAGCCAAGCAGAAAGGAGCCAAGATTCTTGATGGTTATGGAGTGCGCGCAGCACGCATGGCCGCAATGCCCAATGAGGTTGACCAGTTTCTCAAGGCAAATGGTTTTCTCAAGGGCAAATATGTAAAGCTTGGTGAGTTTTCGGCACCTCATCACGTTAGCGATGAAGAGTCGGCCATCTATGATGCTGCAATTGGTGATTACCCGATGATGAAAAACACCAGAGCTCGTACCGTTGCTTCGCGTGCCATTCCCGATGGCACTGAATACCTGTTCACTGCTTACGTAAAGCAAGATAGGCCAGTTGACCCAAACGTTGCAATGCGTCCTCCAAAGGATATGCAGGTCTATGTAATTGTCATTAATGGTAAAGCACCCGAATTCACCAAGGTTGTTAGATAAATGTATAAAAACAGATAACAATGCAAACAGTTTTATTTACAAGTACGATATTTGGTCCCATTCACAGCCGCAGGCTCGGGACCTCACTTGGTATTAACCTCATGCCTAACGACGGCAAGATTTGTTCGTTCGACTGCCTCTACTGCGAGGCTGGCTACAATGCTCAAGGTCCTGGCACCACAGGCGTGGCAAAGCGTGAGACCCTTAAAAAGCAGCTCAAAGCCAAGCTCCAAGCTATGCATGAGGCTGGCGAAAAACTCGATGTGATAACCTTCTCGGGCAACGGCGAGCCCACCCTACATCCCAACTTCAAGGAGATAGTTAACGACGTGATAAACTTGCGCAACCACTATTTCCCCGAGGCAAAGGTGAGCGTGCTGAGCAACGCCACAATGGCAGGACGCCCCAACGTTATTGCAGCGCTGAAGATGGTAGATAACAATATCCTCAAACTCGACAGTGCTGTGGCACGCACTATGCGACTCATAAACCGCCCCACCTCGGGCAACGTAATTCCAGTAGGCATTATCGAGGATTTGAAGGCCTTTGGCGGCAAATGCATCGTTCAAACCATGATGGTGCGCGGCGAGCACGACGGACAGATAGTTGACAACACCACCGACGCCGAGATCGACGCTCTTATCAACGCCTACCTCGCCATACGTCCCCAAGAGATTATGCTCTACACAATCGACCGCAAGACTCCTGAGGAGAAGTTGGTTAAGGTGCCCGTTGAAGACCTCAAGCGCATTGCCCGCCACATCGAGGCTGAGACTGGCATCACAGTGCAAGTTACAGGATAAGTTTTAAGTAGTAAGTTTTAAGTAGTAAGTGAACCAACAATCTTTCCAACCTTCCACTTTCCACATTCCACCTTCCACTTCCCACGTTCCACCAATATGATAATTCCTCCATACCTTCAACCTAACGATAAATTTGCCATCATCTCACCTTCGGGAACTATGCTTTCCGAGAGAGTTGATGGTGCTGTGCGCGCTATAGAAAAATGGGGATTTGTGCCAGTAGTTAGCGAGTACTGCAAGGAGGAATATCATGCCTATAACGTTATCACCCACAGTGCTTCACCTGAGAATCGACTTGCCGACTTGCAGTGGGCGCTTAATGACCCACAGGTGAGGGCAATCCTGTGCAGCCGCGGTGGATATGGAGCGGTGCATCTGCTTGAACACCTTGACCTTGACCATCTTTCCAGTGATCCTAAATGGCTGATAGGATTCAGCGACATCTCGGCACTACATGCCGCTTGGCATCGTGCTGGCATCGTGAGCATACATTCTCCCATGGCGAAGCATCTCACACTCTACGACAGCAACAACGAGACCAACAGCATCAACTATAACATCCTCACTGGTAAGAACCTACCAACCTACAACGAACCACCACACCCTCAAAACCGCAAAGGCATCGCAACTGCCACCATAACAGGTGGCAACCTCGCGGTGCTAATGGGGCTGTTGGCCACACCTTTCAACATCATCAAGCCAGGCAACATATTGTTTATTGAAGATGTAGCAGAGCAAGTATATCAAGTGCAGCGACTACTCTATCACTTGCGACTTGCCGGCATCCTGCCACGCCTGGCAGGTCTCATTATTGGGCAGTTCACTAAACATCGTGGCGATGACACTTCGGCAATGTATGATATGATTCACGACATGGTTGCGCCCTACGACTACCCTGTGGCGTTCAACTTCCCAATAGGCCACGTGGAGCGCAACGTGCCAATAGTAGAAGGCACCACCGCCACACTCGAAGTGAACGACACAAACGTAAAACTGGCACTAAATTATTAATCACACTGGGCGGAGCCAGCGCCTTCGCCTAATATTTGTTTATAAAATAAATCACCGACATCACGCTCCTCGGCATCGCGCTGAACCGTTAGAGCGGGAAGTCAAAGAAAAACTTTAAAAGATCATGAAGAAATTATTTCTTATCGCTGCATTTGCCTTGTCAATGAGCTTGGTAGCTTGCTCAGGTGGAAACAAAGACAACAGTTCTAGCGAGTCGGCAGAATCGGCTCAGAGTGTTGAGGAAATCAAAGATGGCAACACCTATGAAGGCAAGAGCTACACTATTAGCTATCCAAAGGATTGGAAAGAGACTTTTTCGAGCGAAGACGTTCTCAATGTTAAGTCGGCTGACGAATCTATGGTTTTCAGCATTAATTTCGATGCCGAAGGACCAGCAGTTGACGAGTTAAAGGAGCAAGCTGATTTCGCAAAGAAGGTCAATACAGACCAATACAAAGAAGTGGGTGAGCCAAAAATCGAAGACAACTTTATGACTCTGCGCCGCGTGACCAACGATGGTGAGGTAGAGTTATCCTACACTAAGGTTCTTGAGGGGAAAAAGTGCATTATGGGCGCAATTAAATGCCCAGCCGACAAAGAGGCTGAAGCCGAGAAGATTCTCATGAGCATCATCGCTTCGGTAAAGATGAAATAATCTTTCCTAATGCAAGCCCAAACAGAATGGGTTATAGTTGCGACCTGCGCTGGCATACGCCAAGCGTAGGTCGCTTTTTCTTAGGCTTCGGCAAGGCGAAAGGATTGGAAACTTTCTACGTTGAGAATATCACCTTTGCCCAATCACCTGTTTTAGGCCTATTGGTCATTTTTTAGGATAAAATCTTTGAAAACGCCCATTATTGCTTACTTTTGCGGCATTTATAAGTTTAGGTATGCAAAAAATGCTT
>CACYVC010000031.1 GCA_902777835.1 uncultured Bacteroidales bacterium
CGTGTTGGTGTTAGAAGGACATTCTGCGTTGGAAGTGATGGTGATGTGAGTGCCTATCACCACGTCGCGCGTCTCTTTAGTGTCGCTGGCTGTTGGGCACGCCGCGATCGACGAGAGCATCACCTGGTTGCCTTCGGCGTCTACCGAGGGGTACTCATATTTGAATACCATATACTCATATTGTGCCAGCCAGCCTGCCTTGAGCGAGCCTTTGCGTTTAGTGGTGCTGATAACATCTCTGATCTCGGTTCCTAATTTCGGGGCATTGAGGCGGCGCGTCTTGGCCTGCTGCTCAATGTCGCCTTTTGACTCCCACAGCACATATCGCTCGGTAGTCAACAAAGTATCTTTCACGTGCGTGATGGAGTCTTCACACTCCCACGCCATCATGTCGAACGCCACAGCGCCCACGTCGGTAATGCGCGCGTCGCGGTAGTCAACCTTCTTGGGGATATTTCCAAAAGCGCCTTGCGCCCACGACTCCTGCACCGCCATCACCATGACGACAAGAGCCATCAGTGTAAATATAAATTTTCTCATCGTTAATAAATTTGTATTGTTAATTTATTGAATATCAGCAAATATGTATTAGAGTTTATCTCAATGTTTTAAGGAGAAGGTGTGTTTAATCGTGCAAAGATAAAAAAAAATATACAGAAATTATTAAATATACAAAAATAATGCAGTTTCTCAAATAATGCTGAATAAAAATGCTGAATATAAAAACAATGACTGGTAAAAAGTTAAAAGTAAACTATTACCAGTCTATAAAGGGGAGTGTGGTATATTCCAACTCTAACAATACCCTCTAATACCTTAATCGCAAAACTACATGTTCTCTATCGTCTGACGTGCTATAATGGCGTCGTTGCCACGATATACTTGGTTGCCTAACGAGTCGGTGACGATGATGGTGGGAACTTTGTCAACTTGCAGGCTCACTATCTCGCCATTCATCATTGAGCTAGGTGCCCAGTAGTGTTTCCATGATGTGCTGTTCTGGTGTGTGGCGTAGTACCAACCTGTTGAGTCAATGTCGAGGCTGATGTCCATCACTTGGGCTTGTGAAGGTTCTATCATCTTCATTTCTTCAATAATCTTATTGCGATCGTTTAGGCCCAAATCTCGGTCCCAAAAGAAGATCAGCGAGGGTTTGTCGCCCTTGATTTTTGCCATCTGAAAGTCGCCAGAACTTTGTTCAAATATGTTGAGCGATGTGATTTTTGTGGCAGGCTTCTTGCTCCTCGCCTTAAGCATGTTGTAGCTGGCCATGAGCGACTCGGGTTTTGCGCTGTCGTCAATCTTGTCGAGCAGTTTGTCGATTGCGGTATCGTCGTTTGGACTGTAGTCGAGCATCACAAGCGCAGTTGCGACAATGCTCTTGGGGTTATCCTTAACATAGTTTTCAATGGCAGTGTTCAGCGCTTGGCTGTTGGTCGATTGATATTCCATTTTATGTTTTACCAAGAAGTCGTTATACTGCTTTGCCATCTCCGAGCCTTCTACCTTAAGATTATAAGGTTCAAGAATTTTGCCCTTCACCTCCAGCTTGTCACCACCAGCGACAATTAGCTTTATTATAGGCACATTCATCTTGTTATACACCATGAGCAGCGACGGGTTAGAGCAAGTTCCCTCAATTTCAAAGGCATTGTTTTCGCATCTAGCCCAATAATCGACGATGCCGCCATCGGCACCGCTATACACCACTTTCACCTGTTGAGAACCAAGTCCTTGCAGACCAATTTTAACCTTGAAAGGTCTATTCTCCTTCTTACAGCCGCACATCACTGCAATTACCAATGCTAAGCATGCAATCACCAGCACTCGGCTTTTATAGTTTCTTGTCATAAAAAGCATAATGTTTTAGTTACTGCTCGCAAAATTAACGAAAACCACGATAACGGCAAAATTGTAACGGCAATTTTGTGCATAATGCAACAATTAGGGCGGAAAAACTGCGACGTTAGCCATACTCTGCATTGCTGCGCAATACATTAACACCGCCCAAGCTGCAAAAAGCCTACACCGCCCGCGACGCTAGCGACTCAAAAGGGCACTAGTACTCTAAATTCTCTTTGCATCGACCTAAATCCAAAAAGTTATTAACAAGTGGGTGTTTTTTGGGGGATTTTGTTAGGATGGGGTGAATTAAAAGTTATAATTTTGCACTCTGAAAAACGAAGTCATTTGAAATGAAGCGAAAAAACATACTTTGGGGCTGGGCTATGCTCGTGGTGGCAATGATTTGCTGCTGGGCTTTCACGTCGTGTGGTGACGACAAGGATAAAGACGTGCCTAAGAATCCGCTGATGGGAGCATGGGAATATCAAAAGAATCCTCAGGTTCTTGCTCAGCTCGAGGCTATGCTTGTTGAACAGCTGCAACAAGAAGGCGCCCTCACTCCTGACAACATACAGACATTACAAAGGATTAAAGAAATCATCGCCACTGGCGAGTTTGTAGTATATTTTAAAGATGATGGCGAGACAAGGCTGTATCTCTATGGCGAGAAGGGCCTTGGTATTTTCGTCTCTGGCACGTGGCTGCAGACCGACAAGGCGCTGCTGCTGCAAGTGAGGGACTTGACGCTTGCCGTGACAAACATTAGCTTCGACGGCACTACCATGAGTTGCACGATAGGCGACTTGCCGCTGAAGTTCAAAAAATATAGAAGCTGACATTTTTTATTCATCCTGCAACGCATCTGTTCAATGAGAGCAGATGCGTTGTTGCTTAAAATCAGTGTTGAGTGTTAAGTGGCTGCGCGCTCAGTTTCTCCTTGTTGTTGAAATCGTTAAACGTAAATATTATGGATTTTTTTCCTTAATAATTCTTTTATTTAAAATACAATGAGTAATTTTGCGTTCTAAAATATAAATGAGGTTTTTAAATCAATAGGGAAAAACTTTTAAAAAACACATTATAAAACATTTACAGCTATGGCAAAATTTGATAAGTCAGTATTAGCGAAGTATGGCATCAACGATGTTCAGGAGGTGCTTTACAACCCCACCTATGAGGTATTGTTCAACGAGGAGACCAAAGATGGTCTTGAGGGCTTTGACGTGGGCCAGGAGACTGAGCTCGGCGCCATCAACGTGATGACCGGTATCTATACCGGCCGCTCGCCTAAGGACAAGTTCATCGTGATGGACGAGAACAGCAAGAACACCGTGTGGTGGACCACTCCTGAGTATCCCAACGACAACCATCCTGCAAGCCTTGAGACTTGGGCTGCAGTGAAAAAGCTCGCTCAGAAACAGCTAAGCGGCAAGCGCCTGTTTGTTGTTGACGGTTTCTGCGGCACTCACAAGGACACCCGCATGAAAGTGCGCTTCATTATGGAGGTTGCTTGGCAGGCTCACTTCGTGACCAATATGTTTATCCGTCCTCAGAACGAGGAGGAGTTTGACCAGGAGCCCGACTTTATCGTTTACACCGCCAGCAAGGCAAAGGTGGAGAACTACAAGGAGCTGGGTCTGAACAGCGAGACAGCAGTTGTCTTCAACGTGTCGAGCAAGGAGCAGGTAATCCTCAACACCTGGTATGGTGGCGAGATGAAGAAAGGCCTCTTCTCGATGATGAACTACTACTTGCCACTGAAGGGCATCGCTGCTATGCACTGCTCGGCTAACACCGACATGAACGGCGAGAACACCGCCATCTTCTTCGGCCTCAGCGGCACTGGTAAGACCACACTCTCTACCGATCCTAAGCGCAAACTCATCGGTGACGACGAGCACGGTTGGGACGACGAGGGCGTGTTCAACTTTGAGGGTGGCTGCTATGCTAAGGTTATCAACCTTGACAAGGAGAGTGAGCCCGACATCTATAACGCTATCCGCCGCGACGCGCTGCTCGAGAACGTTACCGTTGACGAGAATGGCGTGCTCGACTTCGCCGACAAGAGCGTTACCGAGAACACCCGCGTGTCTTACCCAATCTACCATATCAAGAACATCGTGCGCCCACAGAGCCACGGCCCCGCTGCTAAGCAGGTGATTTTCTTGAGTGCCGACGCATTTGGTGTGCTGCCTCCAGTATCAATCTTGACTCCAGAGCAGACTAAGTATTACTTCCTGAGCGGCTTCACCGCTAAGTTGGCAGGTACCGAGCGCGGCATCACCGAGCCTACCCCCACCTTCAGTGCATGCTTCGGCCAGGCATTCCTTGAGTTGCACCCAACCAAATATGCCGAGGAACTCGTTAAACGCATGCAGGTGAGCGGTGCTAAGGCTTACTTGGTTAACACTGGCTGGAACGGCAGTGGCAAACGCATCTCGATTCGCGACACCCGCGGCATCATCGACGCTATCCTCAACCACAGCATCGACAACGCTCCAACAAAGGAGATTCCTTACTTCAACTTCACTGTTCCCACTCAGCTCGAGGGCGTAGATCCAGCCATTCTTGATCCACGCGACACCTACGCTGATCCAGCTATCTGGGAGGAGAAGGCTAAAGACTTGGCAAGCCGCTTCATCAAGAACTTTGCTAAGTATGAGAGCAACGAGGCAGGTAAGGCACTCGTAGCCGCTGGCCCACAACTTTAAAGCTGATTAATGATTAGCAAGCGTTTGGCTAGTTAGTTCGCAAATTGGCAAGCGTCAATTGCAGCTAAACCACCAAAGCAACATAACCATTAGTACAAGTAGTAATTTTGTTTCATAATTTTTTTAGTCCAATCGCCGTAACCCCGTGACGGGAACTACGGCGATTGGTTTTTTGTGAAATCAAAACATGGCATCCTAATCTCAATTAGGAATAAAAAGCAAGGTTCTTATTGACTATTACTCTTGGCAAACATAAAACCTTAAGGGATGACGTTTTACTTATGCAGCATCCTCAATTGTGTGAAAAAATATGTATTTTGGCTGTTGTCTCAACTTTTTTCACTAAGTTTGCAAACTATTTTGACAAGACTAGATATGAATATTTTTAAAAAGAATGATGCCTCAAAGAAAGGCACAGAGAATAAAAAAGATAACAAAGAAGAGGAGAAAGTTCGTCAAACAGGCTCTTTGCGTGAGCGTTTAGGGCGTGTAAAGAAGACACGCTGGATACGCTTCGGCATTGTGAGCTTTATATTCTTTGCTTGGGTGGCTTGGCTCGGCAACTGGTGGGTAGCACTGCTGTGGTTCCTGCTTGCCGACATCTACCTCACACAGTTCATACCATGGAACTGGTGGAAATTCAGCAAGAGTTCTATAGTACGCACAGTGATGAGCTGGGTCGATGCCATCGTCTATGCGCTTGTGCTTGTGTATTTCCTCTTTGCCTTTGTGGGGCAGAACTACCAGATTCCTTCGTCTTCACTTGAGAAAACGTTGCTCACTGGCGACTTCTTGTGGGTGAATAAGATGGTGTATGGTCCTCGAGTGCCCATGACTCCACTTCACTTCCCACTGGCGCAGAATGAGCTTTTCGGCGTGAAGAGCTATATCGAGAAGCCACAGTTTGAATATCACCGCCTCAAGGGTTTCCGCAGCGTGGAGCGCGGCGACATTGTGGTCTTCAATTTCCCAGCCGGCGACACCGTGGTGGTGGGTAGAACGAACCCTGACTACTACACCCAGGTAATGGAAGCGGGTGCCCAATTAATGCAGGCTTCGCTAGAGAGCTTTAATGACGACCCCACCATGTATGACAAGGTGATGCAGGCTGGTCGCAAATATATAAGCAGCCATTGCGCGTTAATTCACCACCCTGTTGACCGTCGCGACAACTATGTTAAGCGCTGCGTGGGTCTGCCAGGTGAGAGAATCTCGGTAGTCAACGGCGTAGTACACATCAACGGCAAAGCCATTAGCGAACCTAAGAATGTGCAATACAACTATGAGGTGTATCTGAAAGGCGACTTTTATGACGAAGCCTATTTGACCGATGAGCTGGAAATGGCACGTGACGATTTTGAAGGCCACAGTCATAATAATCTACATTGTGACATTTGCGGCCTAAACAATGCGAATATGAGTCTATTGCACAATATTCCACTCACTTATGAGATGAAGTCGAAACTCGAAGGCTGCTCATGGGTCAGCAAGATTGAACCATCGAGTATAGGTTCTGGCGAAAGCATCTACATCTATCCTGTGGGGCGCAATTATGGCTGGACTCGCAGCAACTTTGCCAACGATATAGGTGGACTATGGATTCCCAAGAAAGGCGTCTCAATTGACCTTACCAAGAAGTTAAATCAGGAGATCTATGCACGCTGCATCCGTGACTATGAGAAAGTAGACCTCACCATCAAAGATGGCAAGGCCTACATCGACGGCAAGCCAGCTACCAGCTACACCTTCAAGATGGATTACTACTGGATGATGGGCGACAACCGCGACAACTCACTCGACTCTCGATTCTGGGGCTTTGTGCCCGAAGATCACATTGTGGGAACGCCAATGTTTGTCATAGTTTCCTTCGATAAAGATAAGGGCTGGTTCAACGGCAAGATTCGCTGGAATCGCGTCTTCCGCGATGCTAATCCTGATAAATAAGGTGAGAGTAGAGTGGTGAGAGTGGAGAGAAATTATGTGCACAGCCACTTAATACTAGAGCGGAAACGTAAGAGGTGAGAGTGGAGAGGAATTGGGTGCGCAGCCACTTGACACTGAAGTGGAGACGTAAGAGGTGAGAGTGGAGAGGAATTGGGTGCGCAGCCACTTGACACTAAAGCGGAGACGTAAGAGGTGAGAGTGGAGAGGAATTGGGTGCGCAGCCACTTAAAACTTAACACTTAAAACTTAACACTTAAAAATATGCTTCTTCTTGGCAGCATGTGTGCGGGCGATGTGCGGTGCTATGCCGCCATGGTCAAGGCTGGCGAGGTGGTTATTGATGCCACCGAGCGCCACTTACCGTTGCGCCATAGCCACCACCGCTATGTCATCGATGCTCCTAATGGTCCCGTCAAACTCACTGTGCCCCTGGTGGGCAGCACAAATGCCATGCCAGTGATGATGCGTGATGTGCTTGTGAGCGAACACGGCAACTGGAGGCATCTGCACTGGGGAGCATTGTTCTCGTCCTACGGCAAGAGTCCGTTCTTCGACTTCATAGCCGATGATTTACATCGCATTATTATAGAAGGCCACCAGCAAAACTTGCTTGACCTAAACATGGAGCTGCATCAGCTCGTAGTTGACTTTATGGACCTTCCTGTCAATACCCGAGTGGTGGGCGATGAGGACGAAATAGCGGCACTGTTGGCCAATGGAGTCAATGACCTGAGAGGCAAAATTGGTGGCAAGCGAGCAGACACTTTGCCCATAGCCGACGTGCCCTACTACCAGATGTGGAGCAATCGCCGGGGCGCTTTCACGCCACGGCTAAGCATACTCGACCTACTGATGAATGAAGGGCGAGAAGGGATAATACCCCTGCTGAAAATGGTAAAATGACACATTAATGTTAAACAAAGTTAAACAACAGCAATCTTTATCGATAAAAACTTGCTGTATAACTCAAAATGCCTAACTTTGCATCGTGTTTTTCATGGTATTAGATTTAAGGTTAATTAAGATTGGTTGTCGTGAGACAATCAATTTTTTTTGTGCCATTACCATAGCAGAAAAATTCCCTTTGATATGGAACCATAATTAGAATTCCACTCCGGCTTTTAGGAAGAAGTTGTGGAACATTGTGTTTTTGTCGAGATAGGAGCTGCCGCTCTTGTCGGGGATGGCGCCTGGAGTGTCGCCAGTACACCATAGCTTATAATGGGCAGTGTGTAAAGCGTAACCTACTCCCACGTTAAACGAGAAGAACTGGCTGCTCTTGAAATGGAAACCAATGCTTGGTGAGGTGTAGAATCCTTTATGGTTGATGAAAGTGGCACCCACCTTAAGGCTCAACCATGGCGTGTTTTGGCTCTCGTTCTTGAAACTGTAGCGTCCTTCGGCATATAATGGGATGAACGGATATTGCCAGTTGGGGTCGTTGTCCTCGGGTTGTGCCTTGTCGGTGCGCTTGGGATAGGTGCTGAGCACGGGCTTGAAGTTGTGGATACCAATACCAGCACCAAGGTAGGCTTTTGGTGTGATAGCATAACCAAAAGATGTCTCTATGAGCCAAAAGTCATTGCGTGGAGAACCCACACCAAGCGAATATCCCAAGTCGATGAATCCACGAAACTTGGCGGTGTCGTAGTCCTTCTTGTGCATCTTGTGATCGATGTGGTCAACATCGGCCATAGAATAGGTGTATTTCATGCCGTCGGTAGTCACGATTTCCACCTGCTGGTCGTTGCGCGAGGTTATAGTGCCTTCCACGGTCTGCCCGTTGCGCAGGTAAATAGTTGAATTTTTGCCGCCACCATCGCTAGCAACGGCAGGTAAAGCGATGGCAACAGCCATCATTAAGGTTAAAATTAAGTTTCTCATATTATAATAGTTATCAGATTTCAGTTGTCAGTTGCCAGATATCAGTTATCAGATTACTTCTACTGCTTTTTGGTTTTTTGCATTGTTCATTATTAAAACGTCTGCATATCTACTAGGTGCTTGTAGGTGCCGCCTAAGGCTATAAGCTCGTCATGACGGCCTTGCTCTACAATCTTGCCCTCGTGCATGACCACTATGAGGTCGGCATTCTTGATGGTCGAGAGACGGTGGGCGATGACCAGCGTGGTGCGGCCGTGCATGAGGTTGTCAAGAGCCTCCTGCACTAGGTGCTCGCTCTCGGTGTCGAGAGCTGAGGTTGCCTCGTCGAGGATGAGGATGGGTGGATTCTTGAGGATGGCGCGGGCTATGCTGATGCGCTGGCGTTGGCCGCCCGAGAGTTTGCAGCCTCGGTCACCTATGTTGGTGTCGAAGCCCTGCTCAGTTGCCATTATGAAGTCGTAGGCATTGGCGATGCGCGCCGCTTGCTCCACCTCTTCTTGAGTGGCGTTCTCCACACCAAAGGCTATATTGTTGAAGAACGAGTCGTTAAAGAGAATAGCCTCCTGATTCACATTACCCATGAGGCCACGCAGGTCGGTGACGCGGTAGTTGCGGATATCTACGCCATCGATGGTTATAGAACCTTCGTTCACGTCATAAAAGCGTGGTAGCAGGTCGGCGATGGTTGTTTTTCCAGAACCACTTTGTCCCACGAGCGCCACAGTCTTGCCGCAGGGGATGTCGAGAGTCACGTCATCAATCACCCACGCCTCCTCGTAGCGGAAGCGCACGTTCTGGTACTTGATGCCCTGGCTGAAGGAGTTGAGTTCCACAGGTTGTTCAGGATCGGTGATGGGATTGGTGGCGCCAAGGATCTTGTCGATGCGCTGCATCGAGGCAAGACCGCGCTGAATATTGTAGCTCGCCTTAGAGAAGTCTTTGGCAGGGTTGATGATGCTATAGAAAATCACCATGTAGTAGATGAACTTGGGGGCAGTAATCGCTGATGTTCCGCCCAAGATGAGCGTGCCGCCAAACCACAGCACTATTGCGATGGTGGCAGTGCCCAAGAACTCGCTCATGGGGTGTGCAAGCTCATAGCGGCGGCTCATGCGGCGCGAAATGTTGCGGTATTTCTCGTTCTCGTTGCCGAAACGGCTTTTCACCTTCTCTTCAGCATTGAAAGCTTTGATGATGCGCAGTCCGCTAATGGTCTCCTCGATGTTGCTCATGATTGTTCCCAGCTGGTTTTGCTGCTCGAGCGACACACGTTTCAGGTACTTGCCCACGCGCCCCATTATAAATCCGGCGATAGGAAGCAGAATGAACACAAAGAGCGTCAGCTGCCAACTCACGAAGAGCATCATCGCCAGGCACACTACTATCATGATTGGGTTCTTGAACATCATGTCGAGCGACATCATCACCGAGTTCTCTACCTCGGTCACGTCGCCACTCATGCGTGCCATCACGTCACCCTTGCGCTCGCTTGAGAAGAAGCCAATGGGCAACGACACCATCTTATTGTAAATCATAGCCCGCAGATCGCGCACCACGCCCGTGCGCAACGAGATCATGAAGAAGGCTGCCATATAGGCGGCGCCGGTCTTCAAGCCTGTCATTACCACCAGTGCAGCAGCGATGCACGCCAGTGCGGTGCTCTTGCCATAGTTGGCGATGATGGTCTGCACATAGTAGTAGAAGTTGTTGACCACCACTTTGTCGATACTCGCGCTGCCCCACGGTGTGTAGTCGTAATGGGCGGTATTAAGTCCAAAAAGCATCTCTAGAATAGGGATGATAAGGGCAAACGAGAACAGGGTGAGCACAGCAGCCAGGATGTTGAACAACACGTTCAATGCTAACTGCTTCTTATAGGGCGGCACAAATCGCCTTAATATCTTAAAGAAACCTTTCATTTTTAGCTAACAAGAGACAAGCTGACAAGCAAACAAGGCAATGGTTGTTAGTAACAAATGCCCTTTAGTTGACGCTTGAGCCACTTTGCGATGCAAAGATACAATTTTTTTCTTTATCAAGGCATTTTTATTGATTTAAAGGTCATTCACTATGAGATGGTGTTTCAGTATTGTTCGCAAAAAACCTGGCTTTCACTATTCTTAACTCAGATTTTTTGGTAGTCTCATATATTTTTTTATCTTATTATAGATTATTTAAAGATTTAATTATGGTAGATAAAAGGATGAATTTCAGTGATTTGTATTGTGAGGAGGCCTATGATGCCTCTTTAGTGGTGTGTTGTGCTTTTTGTCGTGGTACTGATGTGTGGCATGGCATTGAACTCTCGGTGGGTAATATGGTGAGTGGATATCCTTTTGAGGTTGAAGGTGTTAGATTTCTTAATTCAGAGAGTGCCTACATTGCTGCGGCATTCTCGCTGGGTACAGATGAGCATCTTGCCATACAGCGAGAGTTGGTTGATTGCAGTAATGGCTTTCTTGCTAAGAAGGGCATTCGTCGTCCCAACACGCACCTCATGCGTCGCGACTGGGAGCAGTTCAATGTGGCTTGGATGCAGTATGTGGTTTGGTGTAAGTGTTTGGGTAACAATGATTTTGCTCGTAAACTTATGTCAATTCCGCGCGAAGCAGTCATTATTGAGAATAGCTCTTTTCAGTGTGGGCATGCTTCCACGTTCTGGGGGACTCGCAATGAGGAGTTGAGGAGGTTGACGCTGTCACTCAAGCGCGAGCTCAAGGCTCAAGGGTGGAGTAAGGCGGCTATCAAGCGTGAGGTGGATGCACGCAGGCTTGGTGAGTGGTCTAATGTGGGCGTGTTCCGTGGCTATAATGTTATGGGTAAGATACTTATGGGATGCCGTGAGGCACTGCTCACCGGGGTGCCTCCTACGATAGACTACGATTGTCTCAATGCTGCTGGCATCACCTTGCTTGGAAGGCCAATGACGTTTGCAGCACTTGCCAAAGCTGGGTAAAGGTATGAAAACGCCACCCTGCACTTACACATGGTGGCGGTAAATTGTTGTTATATAGGTATTTACGCCTTTCTTACCAATGCTACTGGTGTCTGTTGGTCGTTTTGGCCTAGTGGGTTGTCTTTGAAGAGGGCCTTGAGGAATTTCATGTCTATGTCCTTGCTTGAACGGCCTAGGATGTCAACGTTAAGGTCATTAGCATCGAGCACAAACACGTCCTTCACACCAAGTTTCTCCTTCATCTGGCGAGCCACCTTGTCGGGGTTCTTGGGGGCCATCTTGGCGTAGCGGTTATAGGGTGGGATAGTGCAGTCGCAGGGACCGTCGATGGCATAAGCGCGAGGTCCACACACCTTATAGAACGCGCCTCTCACGCCAAAAGGCTTGGTGACAGCAGCGGCAACGCAGCCGAGCAGCAGGCGAGGCACGCCCACGTCCTTAATTGCTAGCTGCATGGTGTAGGGGCTTCCTAGACCGATGCCATAAGGCGACTTATACACAAACTTCACCAGGAACTTCGCCAGCCAACTAGGTTTAATCTCCGAGATGGGGAATGCTCTGCCTTGTGTGATAGCCACGATCTTTTCGCTCACAAAGAGAAGGTCGTCAGGCTGACGCACGTTTTTGGTATATTCATCAAGCACTTCGCCTAAGTTGTCTTCTTTCATCACCAACTTGGTCTTGCAAGGAATGCGCATATATTCCACACCGTCAATTTTGATATTGAGGTTCTTGCCCTCATTTGCTTTTATTTCCATTTCTTATAATGTTTTACTTGTAATTTCCCATTTTGACTGCAAAAGTAGATATTCTCATTCAAAAAAACAAATAAACCAGAATTTATTGGTCCTTTGTAGAATTTTAGTGCAAAAAAATTGCATTTTTTAAGAATAGAGTGTACTTTTGTCGAAAAAATAAGGCTCTTTACACTAAAGTGATTCTATAAATTACTTAAGAACTAGAGGTATAAAGCTATGTTGTTTAGGTGTCCAAAGTGTGACAAGATAATTGACATGACGCTCGAGGAATTGGCCTTGAGCAAGAAGGTGGTGGTGTGTCCACAATGTCTCAACGAGTTTCTCGCGAAGGATGTGGATATCCCGGCATCGATGCTTAGGACTAACATTGCCACACAGAGCGCACAGAAACAACTTTATTGCCACAGCTGTGGTGAGTCGTTGCCTGTGGCTGGCCTCAAGTTCTGCCCATATTGCGGTGCGTCACAGAACCTTGCCGCTCCTGCTGCCGCCGCCAGCGACAGCCCTGCATCGCAACAGTCACAGCCAAGCACTCAGGCTATAGGTGACAGCAACCTACAGACCAATGAAGACAAGACGGTGGTCGAGGATGATGCCTACGACATGATGCGACATCTGCCCTTTATCAGGCCTCTCCCTCACTTGCCGAGCAAGCGCGAAGTGATGGGCAGCCCCTTAACCCGCATCGTGTGCTACATCATCATCATTATCCTCATCGCAATCTTCCTCTTTATCCTTTTCCTGTCTAATTTTGATGATGACGGCTCCATAGCCCGTTCTATAGGACTACATGTTTAGGTGACAAAGAAAGAAATAACGCCATCGGCTCTGTGCCGATGGCGTTTTGATTTTTACTCCATCTTGAAGCGATGCTACTTCTGCCTGAAGTACAGATTGATGGGTGTACCTCTGAAGTCCCATTTCTCGCGAATCTTGTTCTCAAGATAGCGCTTGTAAGGGTCTTTGATCCATTGTGGTAGGTTGCAGAAGAATACAAACGATGGCACTCTCGCCTCCTTGAGCATGGTGATGTATTTGATTTTTACATATTTGCCCTTGGTTGCGGGAGGTGGCACTGCGGCGATGGCCTCTTGCAGCACGTTGTTTACTTGCGAGGTGGAAATCACAGTCTTGCGCTTGTTATAGACCGCGATGGCTTCCTCAAGTACTTTGAGGATGCGCTGCTTGGTGAGAGCCGACCCGAAGATGATGGGGAAGTCGGTGAACGGCGCGAAGCGCTCGCGGATGGTGTTCTCCATGTAGGTGATAGCCTGCTGCGACTTCTGTTGCGCCACGTCCCACTTGTTGACGAGCACAACGAGTCCCTTGCGGTTCTTTTCGATGATAGAGAAGATGTTGACATCCTGCGACTCAATGCCTCGTGTGGCGTCGATGATGAGGATGCACACGTCGCTGTTCTCAATGGCGCGAATGCTGCGTAGCACCGAGTAGTACTCGATGTCCTCGTTAACTTTGTTCTTCTTGCGGATACCGGCGGTATCTACAAGATAGAAGTCGAAGCCAAACTTGTTGTAGCGCGAGTAGATGCTGTCGCGTGTGGTTCCGGCGATGTCGGTCACAATGTTGCGTTCCTCATCCATAAGGGAGTTCACTAGCGACGACTTGCCAGCGTTGGGCCTACCCACGATGGCGAAGCGTGGCAGTTCTTCCTCGGGTTGATCATTGCTCTTCTTGGGCATGAGGCGATACACCTCATCAAGGAGGTCGCCAGTGCCCGTGCCGTTGATTGCCGAGATGGCGAACGGCTGCCCTAGTCCTAGAGCATAGAACTCAGTCTCGCCGTAGAAGCTCTGGTTATTGTCGTCTTTGTTGACCACTACCACCACAGGTTTCTTGCCGCGACGCAGAATCTCGGCAACGTGGTCGTCAAGGTCGGTGATGCCAGTCTTGATGTCAACCATAAAGAGGATAACATCGGCCTCCTCGATGGCGAGGTACACCTGCTTATTGATTTCGCTCTCAAACACGTCCTCGCTGCCTTCTACCCAGCCACCTGTGTCAACGACACTCATTTCCAGGCCGTTCCACTCCATGAGGCCGTACTGGCGGTCACGAGTGGTGCCACTGGTGTCGTTCACGATAGCCGCGCGAGTCTTTGTCAAGCGGTTAAAAAGTGTGGATTTGCCCACATTAGGGCGTCCCACTATTGCTACTAATCGTCCCATATCAGTTGTGAGTTATCAGTTGTCAGTTTTGAGTTATCAGTTTTGAGTTGTCAGTTTTTTTCTGGAAACTCTAGATTTCCTAGAATGTCTAGATTATCTAGTTCTCTAGTGGACTTAAAACTTAACACTTATTACTTAACACTTATTCTATGTATCCAAATTGGCGCAGTTTGTTTTCTTGGTTGCGCCAGTCTTTCTCAACTTTCACATATAGCTCTAGGAAGACGCGTTTCTCGAAGAACTTCTCAATGTCTTTGCGCGCCTCAATGCCCACGTGCTTGAGCTTGCGGCCTTGATGTCCAATGATGATGCCTTTCTGGCTGTCGCGCTCAACATAGATCACCGCCATGATGTGGATGGACTTGTCGTCCTCGGTGAATTTCTCCACGATGACCTGGGTGGCATAAGGCACTTCTTTGTCGTAGGTTAGAAGAATCTTCTCGCGCACTATCTCGGTCACGAAGAAGCGAGAATTGCGGTCGGTTAGGGCGTCTTTGCCAAAGTAGGGTGGACTCTCAGGCAGCAGCTCCACGATGCGCTTCATGATGTTATCAACATTGAAGTTGTGAAGAGCGCTGGTGGGATAGACCTCGGCTTGCGGCAGCAGTTCTTTCCACTGTGCAACTAGAGTCTCCAGCTCTTGCTGGCCTCCGGTGAGCAGGTCAATCTTGTTGATTACCAGTAGCACAGGAATCTTCTCTTTGGCCACCTTGTCAAGGAAGTCCTGATTCTTGGTGGGTGTTTCCACCACGTCGGTGACATAGAGCAGCACGTCGGCGTCGATGAGTGCTCCTTTAGAGAAGTCGAGCATCGACTCCTGGAGTTTGAACTTGGGCTTGAGTACGCCCGGTGTGTCGCTGAACACAATCTGATAATCGTCGCCATTGACGATTCCCATGATGCGGTGACGCGTAGTCTGCGACTTGCTAGTGATAATTGAGAGTTTCTCTCCCACCAGCAAGTTGCTAAGCGTTGATTTTCCCACATTGGGGTTTCCTACTATATTTACAAATCCAGCTCGATGCACGATAGATAAGTGTTAAGTTATAAGTTTTAAGCGTTAAGTTTGCGCCTTCGGCGCGTGGATGTGGAACGGAAAACGTGTGATACGGAAAAGTTTCTTCCACTTCCCACGCATTTACAAAAATGCGCCACCACTTGGCACTGGTGTGCCATGAGTGGTAAGACGCATTTATGTTATCACAAATCTTTAGATAGCCCAGATGATATACTCGGCTCCCCAAGTGAAACCAGCACCAAAGGCGGTGAGAACAATCTTGTCGCCTTTCTTGAAGAGGTGCTTGTTCTCGTCAAGGCACAATGGGATAGAAGCAGCACTGGTGTTGCCACGGTGCTGGATGTTGACGAGAATCTTTTTCTCGTCGATGCCTAGACGGTCACCAACGGCCTCGATGATGCGTAGGTTGGCCTGATGTGGCACAAACCAGTCGATGTTCTCGTTGGTGAGGTTGTTGCGCTTCATCACGTCGCGAGTGGAAGTGAGCATGTCAACCACAGCGTGGCGATACACTGCTCGGCCCTCTTGATAAACAAAGTGCTCACGGGCTTCAACGGTCTCGATCGAGGCGGGCTTTGCCGAGCCACCTGCCTTGTAAACCAGATGCTCGAGGCCGCTGCCGTCGATGTGATAGATGCCGTCGATGATGCCTTCCTCAAGGTTCTCGGTAGGCTCAATGAGCACTGCGGCGCCTGCATCTCCAAATAGGGGGCAAGTGGCGCGGTCCTGATAGTCGGTCATGCTTGTCATCTTCTCGGCGCACACTACAATGATTTTCTTGTAGAGGCCCGATTTGATGTAGGCATTGGCGGTATAGGTGCCCACTACAAACCCTGCGCATGCTGCTTGAATGTCGAAACCATAGCATTTCTTGCCTGGTCCGTCAAGCCCGCAGTTGTGCATGATAACCGATGCTGTAGAGGGGAAGCGATAGTCGGGGTTGGAAGTGATACAGATGAGCAAGTCCACATCGTCGGGGGCGGTTCCTGTTTCGGTAAGCAGCTTTTGAACTGCCTGTGTGCCGAGGAACGAAGAACCTTTCCCGTTCTTTAGGACGCGACGCTCCTTGATGCCCACGCGTGTGGTAATCCACTCGTCGCTGGTGTCAACCATGCGCGAGAGTTCCTCGTTGTCGAGCACATCGTCGGGGACGTAAGAAGCTATGCCTGTAATCTTTGCGTTAAGCATAATGCGTGATATCTTATATTCTTGAGTTCAGTTTTTTAGAATGAATAATCAATCCTAAATATACCTCTATTGTTGCCAACTGTGCCGCATGGCGACAGCTAGGAGAAGAATATTTAGGATTGAGAAGTCATCTAATTGATAATGAGACTTAAACGTTATCGTTATACAGCAGCCTCATCGTCAAACACCTTCTTGCCACGATAGTAACCGCACTCGGGGCAAACAGTGTGATAAACATGCCATGCGCCGCAGTTGCTGCAGCGTGCAATAGTTGGAGCCACAGCCACGTCGTGAGTTCTTCTCTTGGCTGTGCGAGTCTTTGATTGTCTACGTTTAGGATGTGCCATTTTTAATATTATTTTTTATTGTTCTTTATTATCAAGTAATTGTTTTAGAGCATCCCAGCGAGGATCGGTGTCGCCCTCGGCAGTATCGCTCTGCTCACTTTGCGGCGCTTGCAAGAAATCTTCGTCACTGTTAAAAGACTGAGGAGTGTGCTCACTAAGCCGGCCAAGCATTTCCTGGTTGCAGTCACCTGGGGAGTGAGCATGCATCATAGGAATGGTGAGCAGCACGGTGTCTCTAACAATAGGCGAGATGTCAAGAGTTCGCCACGACGATGGTATCACCAGAACATTGTCAACGCTCTCGTCAAGCTCATCGCCCATTTTAACGGTCAAGTGGTAGGAGGTATCAACTTGATGCTCCATATCATCGAGGCAACGGTCGCATGGAATGATAATAATACCGTTGCACACGAAGTCGAGCTCATAAATTCCCTCCTGGCTGTGAGTGACGCACAAGGCGACATCAACACTTCCGGAGCGAACTTCGGAGGCCTCGATTTCGTTGAAAAACTTGCCATCAATGTGGTAGTTAAAATCCTGTTTACCAATTGGTAAGCTAGAGAATGTCAACTTCATATCAGTCAATTTTCTCAACCCTTTCTCGTTAAAATCGGCGCAAAGATAAGAACATTCTCGCTAATAATCAACGTTTTTGACCGATTTTTTGATTTTTTTGGCAAAAAAGGGCATTTCATGGAAATTCTAAGTATTCTTTTTAAGCCTCATGAGGCGGCATGGCGGCGGCGAGGCGGTTGATGCGGCGCAACTCGGGGATGAGAAGGCACACGCCCATCAGTGCTGCCAGGGTGTCGCTGATGGGGAAAGCAAACCACACGCCATCAAGCTTGTAGGTGGGTGGCAAGATGAGCAGCAGCGGCAATAGGCAGATAACTTGTCGCGATAGGCTCATAAATATTGACATTTTGGCGCGGCCCAGCGACTGGAAGAAATTGGTCGTCACAATTTGGAAGGCGGCAATCCAGAACACGCAGTTTGCTATGGGCATGCAGTGCTTGCAGGCTGCGATGAGTGCGCTGTCGGTGGTGAAGATCATGGCCACATATTCTGGGAAGAAGACGCTGGCTATGGTGCCGAGCAGGCACATAACAGTACCCACGGCAACGGTGAGCCAGTAAGCGCGCTTGAGACGGTCGTAGCGCTTGGCGCCGTAGTTAAATCCCACGATGGGCTGCATGCCCATGCACACACCAAGCACAAACATGATAGCGAGCTGCGAGAAGGTCATAAACACTCCCATTGCCGCCACACTAGAGTCTCCTCCATAATAATACACTGTGTTGTTGAGCAGTGCATTGATAAAGCAACCAGCGGTGTTGACGATGCATGGCGCGGCACCCACTGCAATGATGGGGATGAGAATCTTGGAGTCGAGACGATAGATGCCGCGGCAGTAGTGTATTATGCTTTTCTTGTTGAAGAAATGCATCTGCACATAAATCATGGAGATAAACATCGAGATGTCGGTAGCTATGGCAGCGCCCTTGATTCCCCACTTGAGGCCAAAGATGAAAATTGGGGCAAGTATCACATTCATGCCAGCGCCTATGAAGTTGGCAATCATTGCCTTCTTGGGATAACCTGTGGCTCGCATGATATTGGTGAACGAGAAGGTGAGGTTGTTGATGAGAAGTCCAGGGAGCATATACATCATAAAGTCGCGGGCATAGGGCAGCGACTTCTCGCTCGCGCCAAAGAGTTCGAGCACCTCATCCATAAAGATGGCAAGCATCATCAGATAGAAAGTGCCTAATGCCAAAGTCATAACTAAGCTGTTGCCTAAGATGAGTTCGGCAGTGCGTTTTCTGCCCTGCCCAAGCACTATCGAAGTGCGTGCGCCAGCACCGCCGCCAATGAGCACACCAAAAGCTGCCGAGATGTTCATCACCGGGAAGGTGATTGCCAGTCCAGCGATAGCATCGGGGCCCACACCCTGGCCAATGAACATGCGGTCGATGATGTTGTAGAGCGACATCACCACCATACCAACAACCGAAGGCAAGCTGTATTTCAACAACAGCTTGCCTACGGGAGCCTTATCAAGTTCTTGTAGATTGTTTTTGCGATGCACTGGAGTACGGGGATTGGGGGTCGAAGATCGGAGATCGGGGATTGGAGTTCTGAGAAGTATGAACTCTAAACTCTAAACTATGAACTCTAAACTCTAAACTATGAACTATGAACTCTAACCTAGTCCAGCAGCTTGAGCCACGAGTTGTCGTTACTCTTCTTGGCTTTCTTTTGAAGGGCTTTCTTAGCCTCTTCGGGGGCTGTTTCCTTTATGTATTCCAGCACCCACAAAGCTCTAGCATTATCTTGTTCGAGCTCGAGCGCTGAGATGATGTCGTCCATAGCCTTGTCATATTCCCAGTCGTTGTAGTATTCCACAGCGCGCAGGGCGTAGCACTCGGCAAATTCAGGACGGAGCTTGAGGGCCATAGTGTAAGCCTTGATAGCATCGTCGCGCTTCTTGAGCGAGCCAGCCACGGTGCCCAGTCCCAGATAGCCTTCCACATTGTTGCGGTCGTATTGCACTGCCAAGCCATAGTTTACCATTGCAAGGTCATATTCCCTCTGTTTCTTGTAGATGTTGCCCAGACGCATATAGCACTCAACGTCGGAGGGGTCACACTTCACTGCATTGTTGAGGGCCTCAATGGCACGCACTGTGTCTTGCTGGTGCAGATAAATTGTTGATTGTGTATAGTACATCCAGTTGAGCATCTCAGGGTCGTCGTCGGTAACAGCACATTTGCGAGCCTTGGCAATAGATTTTTCGGCCTCAGCATTGCGATTGGTCTGACATTGAATTGCAGCCAGGCAGGTCCATCCGTAAGGATCGTTAGGATTCTTTTTGAGGTGCTTGTTGATGTAGGTCAAGGCCTTGTCAAATTCTTCGTGGTAGCAATATTCCACCGCCCAGTCATAGTCGGTCATCTGAGCATTAGTAACTTGTTGCTGTTGCTCTTGCTGTTTGCTCATCGACTTGATGGTTTTCTTCTTAGTCTCGGCACCGGCCACACTGGCGAGCACGGCGACAAGCATAATAAATAATGCTATTCTTTTCATGATTTTCAATTTTTAGAGTTATTACTTGACCGCAAAGATAGGCAAAATTTTCAAAGAATAAGGTATTGTGGCGGTTTTTTTACATGTTTATAATAATATAGAGGTATGTTGTAGTAAAATTCAACAGCCTCGGCAATAGTGCCGAGGCTGTTGAGTTTTTTATCTAAAAACTGAGAATCAATAGTTCTCGGCCTTGATTTGGAAATAGGACTGTGGATGGTTGCAAACTGGGCACATCTCGGGTGCCTTCTTGCCTACCACGATGTGGCCGCAGTTGCTGCAGTGCCAAATCACATCGCCGTCGCGAGAGAAAACCACTTCGTCCTCAATGTTCTTTAGCAGCTTGCGGTAGCGCTCCTCGTGCTCCTTCTCGATGGCTGCCACGCCACGCATGCGCTCAGCAATTTCGGTGAAGCCTTCCTCGTCGGCCTCACGTGCCATGCGCTCATACATGTCGGTCCACTCAAAGTTCTCACCTGCGGCAGCTGCTGCCAGATTCTCGGTAGTGGCCTTGATGGCTCCGCCTTCTAGATACTTGAACCACAGCTTAGCGTGCTCTTTCTCGTTCTTGGCAGTCTCTTCAAAGATTGCAGCAATCTGCACATAGCCATCTTTCTTGGCCTTGCTTGCAAAGTAGTCATACTTGTTGCGAGCCATCGACTCACCAGCAAATGCCTCAAGCAGGTTTTTCTCAGTTTTGGTGCCTTTTAATTCTTTCATCTTGTTCTGAAAATTTTAAAGTGAATGTATATTAATTGGTTCTATTAGTCAAAAAAACATTAAGAGTTTTATCGATGCAAATTACGCAAGAATTTTTGACCTATACAAGAATTGTTTTCAAAGAATTTGTGATTTTTTTCAAAAAGTTTTTGATAGTGTAGAAAGATTGCACATCCACATCTTTTTTCATTAAATGACATTCTTTTGAGGCGTTTTTCAACATTTTTATAAAAACATTTTACATATATCCTTTTTTTATGTAAATTTGCAACAACGTAGCGCATTGGCGCTTGCGTTTATTAGAGACTACCTACAACTGAAAACTGACAACTGACAACTGATAACTATGCTTAAGCTAATTAGACGTATCCTTGCTGTGTTCTGCTTTGTGGCGGTGACACTGCTTTTTCTTGACTTTACAGGCACTCTGCACCATTGGTTAGGGTGGACTGCTAAGGTTCAGTTCTTTCCTGCTGTGCTGGCGGCGAATTTTATCATTATAGCCGTGCTCGTCCTACTCACGCTAGTGTTTGGTCGCATCTACTGCTCGGTGATATGTCCGCTGGGTGTGATGCAAGACCTCATCTCGTGGCTGCACGGTAAGTTCAAGAAAAACCGCTTCACCTATTCCAAAGAGGTGAAATGGCTGCGCTACCCAGTGCTGGTGGTGTTCATAGCTTTGCTGGTGGCGGGAGTGGGCTCAATACTCACTCTGCTTGAGCCTTACGGCACTTATGGCATGATAGCTACTAATCTGTTCCAGCCCATTTACCAGTGGTGCAACAACGGCTTGGCAGCCATAGCTGAGCACTACGAGAGCTATGCGTTCTACAGCACCGACGTGTGGATCAAGAGTGGCATAGCACTGGCACTCTCGGCGGGACTGTTTGTCATCATTGGCATTCTCGCCTGGCGTGGTGGACGCACCTATTGTAACACCATCTGCCCAGTGGGAACTTTGCTGAGCTTTGTGTCACGATTCTCGCTGCTGAAGGTGCACATCGACCAAGACAAATGCATCAAGTGCGGCTTGTGCACACGCAACTGTAAGTCGTCGTGTATCAACCATGAGAACGGCACCATCGACCATAGCCGCTGCGTGACTTGCGGCAACTGCATTGAGAAGTGCCACAAGGATGCCATATACTACGGTCGTCCACGTAAAAATACTCAAAGCACAATGCCGAGTTTAGACAAGTTTGATACGTCTGACAAGTCAGAAAAGCCCGAAAAGCCCATCGACAAGGGCAAGCGCGCCTTCCTCATTGGCACTGGCACAGCGGTTGCAGTGGCTGCTTTTGCTCAAGCTAAAAAGAAAGTGGATGGTGGACTCGCTGCCATTGAAGATAAAGAGATTCCTAAGCGTAAGAACCCTGTCACGCCTCCAGGCTCAATTAGCGCCCGCAACATGGCACGACACTGCACAGCATGCCAACTGTGTGTTGCTGAGTGCCCTAACCAAGTGCTGGCGCCCTCGAGCGATATGATGACCCTAATGCAGCCTATGATGACCTATGAGCGCGGCTATTGCCGTCCTGAGTGCACACGCTGCTCACAGGTGTGCCCAACGGGTGCTATCAAACCTATAACCATCGAAGAGAAATCATCACTACAGATAGGTTATGCCGTGTGGGATCATTTCTTGTGCATCCCCACTCGCGACAAGTACGAGGATGGCAAACCTATCTCCTGCGGTAACTGTGCTAACCACTGTCCCACAGGTGCTATCACCATGATACAGCTCGACGAAAATGATGAGAACTCGCCCATGGTGCCAAGTATCAATACTGCCAAGTGCATTGGTTGCGGCAACTGCGAATATGTGTGCCCTGCACGACCCGTATCGGCAATCCACGTCGAGGGTATTGAAGACCACAGAGCAATATAAGTAGTAAGTGTTAAGTTTTAAGTGTTAAGTAGTAAGTTTTAAGTTTTAAGTGTTAAGTGTTAAGTGATTTCCTCCTAATAATAGAACAATGAGCAACCATAATCACAATAATAATCACAACATGAGCCGCCGCCACTTTTTTAAGGTGGCAGGTGGTGCTGCAGTGGCATCGGGAGTGGTGCTGGCGGCTTGCAGTAACAAGGATGAGACAAGCACCTCGGGCGCAATATCCGAGGCCGATGTGCCCAAAGATAAAATGACATACCGCACCAACCCCAACACGGGCGACCGCGTGTCGCTGCTGGGCTATGGCATGATGCGTCTGCCAGTGGAAGGCGGTGAGTCGGGACGAGAGAACCCCAATGCAGCTATCGACCAGGAGTTGGTTAACAAGGAAATAGACTTCGCATTGGCACACGGTGTGAACTATATCGACACGTCACCTGCTTATTGCCAGGGTCGTAGTGAGCACGCCACAGGCATTGCCCTGAGCCGTCACCCTCGCGACAAGTATTTCATCGCAACCAAGCTCTCAAACTTCGACCCTGCCACTTGGCCCTTAGAGGAAGGGCAGAAGATGTTTTACAACTCGCTCAAGGAGTTGCAGGTCGATTATGTCGATTACCTGCTTCTGCATGGTGTGGGAATGGGAGACAACGGTCCTGAGGAATTTGACCACCGATATGCCGAGAACGGCCTCCTTGACTGGCTCGTGGAGCAGAAAGAGGCTGGCAAGATTCGTAACCTGGGATTCAGCTATCACGGCGACATCGCAGTGTTCGACACTCTGCTCCAGTGGCACGATGAAGGCGACTATCACTGGGATTTTGTGCAGATTGAACTCAACTACCTCGACTGGAAGCATGCAAAGGAAATAAACGAGCGCAACACCAACGCTGAGTATCTCTATGGCGAACTTGAGAAGCGCGGCATTCCCGCAGTCATCATGGAACCGCTGCTGGGAGGACGACTCGCCAAAGTGCCCGATAGCATCGTTGCAGAGATGAAGCGCCGCGATCCCGATAGCAGCGTGGCGGCATGGGCTTTCCGCTATGCTGGTACCCCCGATGGTGTGCTCACGGTGCTAAGTGGAATGACCTACATGAATCACCTAATGGAAAACATCATCACCTACTCGCCACTGAAACCCATCAGCAAGGAGGAGAACGAGTTTCTGGAGCGTATCGCCGACAAGATGGTGGCGATGAACACCATCCCCTGCAACGACTGCAAATACTGCATGCCGTGCCCCTACGGTATTGATATTCCAACTATCTTCGTACACTATAACAAGTGTATCAACGACGGTAACCTCATTAACGATGAGAGTGACAGCGACTACAAGCGTGCACGCAAAGCATTCCTTGTAGGCTATGACCGAAGCGTCCCCAAACTGCGACAGGCTAACCACTGCATCGCCTGTGGTCAGTGCAGCAGCCACTGCCCACAACGAATCGATATACCAAAAGAGCTGAAACGCATCGACGATTTCGTAGAGCAACTAAAACAAAGCGACAGGAAAGATTGAGGAAAGTTGGCCTATTGGTCATTTTTTAGGATAAAATCTTTGAAAACGCCCATTATTGCATACATTTGCGGCATTTATAAGTTTAGGTATGCAAAAAATGCTTTTTCTGCGGTTCCGAAAACGTTGTTCGCAATGGTAAAGTTGGCGCCAGACAATTGTGGAA
>CACYVC010000032.1 GCA_902777835.1 uncultured Bacteroidales bacterium
AGAGCTCTCTCGAAATTCAAACTTATTGTAGCAGGATTAGTGTTTGGGTTATACGAACCAATCCTTTCAATAAATCTACCATCTCGTGGTGCCCTGCTATCGGCGATGACAATGGGATAAAACGGATAGTCTTTGCGACCATGACGTTGCAGTCTAATTTTTGTTGCCATGTTTAATAAGTTTTGTTTTGTGCGGCAGATACTACTCTGAGAATCACCGCGGTTAATAAAAAAGTTTCAAAAAGAAAGTGACCTCACGTGGCCACTCTCATTGGTTGTCCTGGTAGGATTCGAACCCACGCAAACGGAACCAGAATCCGGTGTGCTACCGTTACACCACAGGACAATTCGCTCAATTGCGGTGCAAAATTACTACTTTTTTCTGAACCACCAAAACTTTTTTGAAGTTTTTTTGAAAAAAATGACAAAACCATTTTTTCGTGGAAAGTGGAAGGAGAAACGACTCCGTTTCACCTTCCACCAACCACGCACGAAGCGCTAATTCCCTAACAGGATGTTGTAAACAAGTGTAACATCGCCTGCTGTGATACTGTTGTCGCCATCTTGGTCGCCGTTGACAACACCTGTATAGTCATCATTGAGTAGGATGTTATATAGCAAGGTCACGTCGGTGGTTGTGACCACTCCATCGCCGTCAACGTCGCCAGGCACTGCCACTACTGGTGGCTCGGTCACCACATCAATGAGTTTGTAACAATTAACGTAGTTGCCCACTGTGCCCTCGGTAGAGCCATGTTTTGCTTCAACCATTATCAAGTAGCGTCCTGGCTCGAAATCGATGCGGCTCGATATATTGATCGTTTTCTCTTCACCTGCAGCGATCTGCTGGTTGCCCATATAGAGGATGCCTCCATTGGTAAGGGTGTATTGCCTCATGCGCACATACACATATCCATTGTGAGCAGTGGGTGCACTGAGCGTGAGTGTGCCCTCGAGTCTCTCTCCCTTGACCACATAGTCGGGCAAGTCAATTGAAACGGCATTAAGGAATATGTTATCGGCTTCGCCCACGTTGATAACGAGCGGATACACATCGTTGTTGGGATCAAGAGTGGTTTTTCCGTCATCGGTCACATAGCTGATTACCACCTTATAATCGCCTGGATCAACAGGCAGTTTGCGGTAGAAGGAGAACGTCTTAGCCTCTCCTCGTTCCACGGTGGCATTGCTCTGCTGATAGATATAACTCTTGGTTGGATCATTCACATCCACAAGGTTGAGAATCACGCCCACATTGCCTGCACTACCATAGTTGCGGGCATTGAGCGCGAAGTAGATGTTGTCGCCCTGGTTAATGATTTCTTGCGAGTCGGCGCGACGCCACTGCACCGCAGTCGTGAGGCGCATAATTGGTGTCGTGGCGGCAGGCAACACATTAACGATGCCGTCGCCTTGAGTCTGTTCAAAGGGATATTGTTCAAAGCCTTTCTCAAAAGCGGTGAGGCGATATTCTCCCTCAGGCATCTCCTCATCGAGATTAACTAGTAGCGAGACATTCTCTTCAACAGCATCATAAATATTGACCTCGTTCTCATAATCGAAATACAGGCTATCGTCGCTAGTACTGGTGAAGCGCACAATGATGTTGCGCAAGCGCACGTCTGAGCTATTATTACGCAGATTCAGATTAAAGAGCGCCGAACCATTGGCATAAACCTCGCCTTGAGGCTGCAGAGGCGAGAGCAACGTCACATCGGGATGCGAACCGCTGTCATCGAGCGTGAGGATGCGGCCGCCCGCCACTTCAGTCGTGAAGTAGCCTACATAGGGTTTATTGCGGCTGTCGCGTCCGCGGCAATAGCGCATGAGTTGCCACGGCGACTGGCTGTTCTCACGGAATGCCATCCACACTGTGGCCTCGCCATCAGGCACGTCACTGCCCACCTGCTTGGGAATGTCGTATATCGATGCCATTGCAAGGAGTCCAGTGAGTCCATTAGCAAAGCCAGCGATATTGCGCTGCTCGGTTTTTAGCACCTTCAGAATCTCGCCATTGCGCACCAGAGCCACGCCCAACTCGCCAGTGAACGGCTTGGTATCGAAATTCTCAACAGTTATCATCACGTTGAAATCGTTGGCACTTTGTGTAATCAGGCGCATGCTCAGCGAGTTGTAAAGCGGACGCTCGTAGGTCGTGCCACTCGCTGGCGGTTGAATGCCTGTCACAATCTCTTGATCGACATTATAACCACCTGTGCCACCACCAATGCCTAAATCGTCGGGGTCGAGATGGCTCACCAGAAAGTAACCATTGCTTGTACCATACCAGCCCCAGTTGATGTGCACATAGTCCTCGCTGTCATAACCGTCGCACACAAAAGCATGGCCACTGCTGCCCACATCGCTCGAAGCCGCATAATAAACTGGACGACCAGCATCTAACTCCGACTTAATTAGTTGTAGCCACTCGTCACTGCTGTAATAGTCTCGCTTGCGCATGGTCAACGCTTGGTCATAGTTGAAGTACTCACGCAGAGCATTGGGCACCTCCATCGAGTGGGCGCCACTGCCAGCAGGCTGATATTCCATGTTCACCGCAACCCCAAAGTGCGCCGCTAGTGTTGCGACAGCTGTGCCTTGTGCTGCGGTGTAGTTCACATCATCGTAGGTTGGTAGCATATTGTCCCAATCATAGGTTGTGTTACCAAAGTCAGCTGTCACACTCTGACCGTTGACAGTGATGGTCTTGCTGCCTGTGCCATGCTCAGGATAGCTGTAATAGCGCATTATCTGTGTAGTAGCAGTTGCCACACAGCCCACATAGTAATGGCCATCGCTATAGGTAGGGCACAAATCATTGTATGGACTCCCCTGCCCCCATAGAATATCTCCAAGCAACGGAGCTATAACGGGAGTGCCTTGAGACACCTGACGAACCTTTCTCTGACGACCAGCGCACGCTTTCACATAAAGTTCATTTAGCTCAATCCACTGGCGCAGGTTCTCAGGCATATTTTCATAGCTAAAAGCACCTTCATCGGAATAACCCAAAATTGGCACTGCGGCATCATCGCCAGCAACGATTACAAATCCATGACCATCGGCGCGATTAAACACATAGAGTGGTGCATTGCCGTCAGGTGTCGCCATGCCCTTTCGGGCAACACGTTGCCATTGCGTATTACCTAGCTGCGACATAGTCGATTGAGCGAACCGTGTTGCAACCGCTTCGGCCTTAGTCCAATCAATGGGACTACCCCAAGCCGATAATCCAACTGAAGCCATTAGGGCTATAGTTATCAACAAAGGTTTCAAAGATTTCATACTTTAGTTGTTTTAATTATTTTAATTGTAAAACTGCAGCGACAAACTCATCATCGGGCATGTCGTAGGGGAGCCAATGGATGGGAGTGCCGCGTCGTTCCATACCTCGGAACCACGTCATCTGGCGCTTGGCAAACTGGTGGATAGCGGTCTCAAGTTGGGTGAACATCTCGTCATAACTCATCTCACCAATCACATAGAGCGTTAGATATTTGTATTCCAATCCATAATATATCAAGTCTTCGGGCTCTACCCCACTCTCAATTAGCCGTCGCACCTCATCAACCATGCCGGCATCTAGGCGCGCCTTGAGGCGCTCGGTGATGCGTCGGCGGCGCGTGTCGCGGTCAATGTCGATGCCAATGACCACGGCATCGGTGAGCGGATGCGGCTCAGTCTGAGCCTTCAAGTGCGGATTGTCGTGATAGTACATCGCAATCTCAATGGCGCGGATGGCACGCTTGCAGGTGTCGATGTCGCTGTTGTTGCGCAGCGTCTTGTAGCGCTTCAATATTTCTGTGAGTTCATCAAGGCTCTTGGCGCTCAACTGCTCACGCAGCTCCTTATTCTCAGGCACTGGCGGTAACTGGATGCCTTTCACTACGCTCTCAACATACATTCCCGTACCACCACACAGGATGGCTGGCTTGCCACGACTGGTGATGTCGTCGTAGCATACCTGATAGTCGCGTAAATACTCATAGAGGTTGTACTTGTAGCCAGCCTCGCAGATGTCTATCATGTGGTAAGGCACGTCGCCATACTCGTCGAGGTCTTTACCGGTTCCCAAGTCCATGCCACGATAGAGCTGGCGAGAGTCGGCGCTGATGATTTCGCCGCCAATCGCACGGGCAAGGGCCACTGCCTTGCCAGTCTTTCCTGATGCCGTGGGGCCGGTTATTATAAGCATTAAGTTTTAAGTGTTAAGTGTTAAGTGGAAGGTGGAAAGTGGAACGGGATTTTATTGAGGACTCTCGTTCCTCATTCCACGTTCCACTTTCCACGCGCAAATCGCTTATTTCAGGTTCTTATCAAAGAAGTTGAGCACTCGTTGGTAGAGTGGCAAACGCACGCCGCAGCCGTTTATGCTATGGTTCATGTTAGGATAAACCATCATGTCGAACTGCTGGTTCTCGCTGTGGAGCTTGGCAATGTATTGCATGGAGTTTACAATACGCACGTTGTCGTCGGCACTGCCAAACATTATCAGCAGTTTGCCTTTGAGTTTATCGGTGAGGTCGAGCGGCGCGTAGTTGTAGCCGTCGGGGTTCTCTTGAGGTGTGAGCATGAAGCGCTCGGTGTAGATACTGTCATAAAACTTCCACGAGGTAACGGGAGCGATTGCTACACCACAGGCAAAACGGCTATCGTCCTGCGACATCGCCATGAGCGACTCAAAGCCACCAAAGCTCCATCCCCAGATACCTATGCGGTCGGCATCAACGTAAGGCTGCTCAGCCATGTAACGCGCTGCGGCGAGCTGGTCCTCGGTCTCGTGGCGACCCAAGTTGAGATAAATGGCCTTAAGGAACTCTTTGCCCTGACCGCCAGTGCCGCGTCCGTCAACGCAAGCAATGACATAGCCCTGCATAGCGAAATATTCCTCCCATTCCATTTTCCACTTGTTGAGCACTTGCTGTGAGTTTGGTCCGCTGTACTGCGACATGATGCAGGGATATTTCTTTGTTGGGTCAAAATCAACTGGTTTGATGATATAGCCATTCATCTTGTCGCCGTTATCGTTATACATAGTGAAGAACTCGCGGCGGGGAATCTCGGGCGAAGTGTATTTCTTAGCATACTCCTCATTTAGCTGCAGATCGCGCACCTTCTTGCCGTCGATGCTGTAGAGCACAAACTGGTCGGGAGTGGTGGCATCGCTGAAGCGGCGTATGTAGTAAGTGAAGTCGCTGTTGAAGCTAGCGCTGTAGGTGCCGTTGCCATCAACAAGTTCCTTAATCTCACCTGTAGCATCGTTAGCACAGCGGATGGTCCGGTTCAGAGCGCCCTTGTTGGTCTGGAAGTAGAACAGTTTGCGGGCCTCGTCGTAGCCGTAATAAGCTGTCACGTCGTAATCGCCTTTAGAGATTTGCTTTAAGAGCGTGCCGTCGTAGCTGTATTTATAGAGGTGCGTGCGGCCATCTCGGTTGCTCTTCACCACGAAGAAACCGTCATAATACTTCACGCCAGTTACCACATCCTCATCAATCCACATGTCGCTCTGCTCGTCATATACCTCCTTGTAACTGCCAGTAGCAGGATCAACGGCATAGATATTCATGTGAGTCTGTGCTCGGTTCTCTTTTACTACCATTAATGTAGGAATAGGCTGCTTGCCAAATTTGACGTCGGGCACATAATCCTCCTCAACAAGAGGCAGTTCAATCTTTTTAAGTCTAGCAGTCTGAGTATCATAACAATAGACACTAACCACCGAATTGTGCTCGCCAGCAGCAGGATATTTATAGTCATAGCGTCCTGGATGGATGGCATAGTCGGGATTGGGACGGCATTCGCCAGCATAGAGCTCCATTGAGCACATGGGCACCTGCGATTCATCGAAACGGATAAAAGCTAAGTAACGTCCATCGGCACTCCATGTAAAGGTGTTAAGCACTCCAAACTCTTCTTGATATACCCAGTCGGGGACGGCGTTGATGATTTCATTCATCTTGCCATCGGTGGTAACTGTAGAAGTAGCGCCATTAGCAAGATTCTTAACAAAAACATTATTATCCTTTACATAAGCCACCTTGCTGCCATCGGGCGAGAGAGTGGCAATTTCCTCACCGCCAGCATCGGAGAGACGATTAAGCTTATTCTCCTTTATATTATAGATATAATGGTCAGCGGTGTAAGAGTAACGATAGATGGGCCAGCTGTTAGCCCACAACAAAATGCTTTTCTCATCACTCGACATAGTGTATCCCTCCCATGCCTGGATGGGATTGTCAGCAATCTTAGCATTGTCAAAAAAAGTGGTCACATCTTTCTCCTTCTTATAGCTATACTTCTTAATCATCGTGCCCTCGTTGTTGAACTGGTAATAATAGCGTCCGTCAAGGGCAGGCTGACTGGATGGAATTCCTTTTACACGCACTCCTCCGAGCACAAAATCATCTAACTCAAAAGCACTTGCCGCCGAGCAGCACAGCAAGGCAGCTATTGCAGATAAAAATAACTTCTTCATATCGATATTTGGTGTTAGTTTTCTGTTTGCAAAAGTAGTACTTTTTTTTCAATCTCACGCAAAAAACTCAAAAGGTTTATCTCAGTCCCACAAAAAGAGCCCGCACGTGGCTCGAGATGAGCAATGCGGGCTTTTAGGGGGGAATATTCTCTTGAATTATGCTATTTCTGGGCAACGCGCACGGGCCGAACACAATGCCCGATGCGCCGATCCGCCACGTAGTTCGAGCCTACATTAGGCGAGTCGCTGAAACGCAGGCAGTAGGCTTCGTAAGGAGTTGTGGTATAAAGCGATCTCGACCAATAGTATCCTTGTTCGCCAGCACCGCTAAGATTGTCGCCGAGGCGAGCACCCGCCGCTGGAAAGAACAACGTCGCGCCATTGCCACTAGTGAACAGCCAGCCGTAAACGCCATTTTGCGTCGTCCACTCACTGCTGCAGTTATCAATCAACTCTTTAAATTGCTCTTTAGACGGAATTTTCCACTCAGCCCCCCAATTCACACGTGCGGCATCGTCATCAAGTTCAAGCTCTGTCTTATCATCTACAAAACCATTGTTGCCATATGAGCTGTCGGTGCAGTATTTTGTCAATTTACTCTTGCTGCCGTTGCACCACTGATAGGTACTAAAGGTATAGTCGTCCTTAGGAGCTGTCTCGCCCCAAGCGAAATAGTCGCCGTAGTCCTCAGGGCTGTTTGCGCCAATGTTCATCGTCGCCCACAGCGTGCCACTTGGAAGACCGAGATCTACATAGGTATGCTCTACTGGGGGCTGATAGTTGCCAAGCAGCACATCATAAACAGCCGTGACATCGACCGAAGTGACATATCCATCACCGTTTACATCAAGCCTATAAAGAGGGAATGTCTCGTCACCATTAAGCAGATAATTATAAATTGCGGTAATATCGGCACTGGTAACCTCACCGTCACCATTCACGTCGCCATAAACCACGACTGTGCTGACAGGCCTTATCTCCACATGACCGTTCCACAGACTGCCATTAACAGTCACGCCGCCTGTGCCAGGCACACCTCCAAATGGCGAGTCCACATAGCAATTCTCAAGGATGAGTTCATCCTCAACCAAGAGGCAATCGGCAATCACTATGGCATTTTCTATAGTAAGTTGCTCTGTGCGCAGGTCGCTTGTATTGCTCAGAATATTCCTGGCGGCCACAGAGCAATCCTTGATGCGTGACATCGTCTTATTGTGCGTGTGATTCTTAAACGCGCTCAAGAATATGTCACCGTCACAAATGAGCACTCCTGAGCCCATAATGGTAAAGCCATCGGACTCGTTCAAGAAGATTGCATTTCCTTCGTCCTTAGCGACAAGGGCGCTGATGCCCTCAAGCTTAATTATCAGACCCGCAGGTGCCGACATGTCGTTTGTGATTGGGTAAACATCGCCTTCTAAGTCTGAGACATTGACAGAGGCATTCCTGAGCGTCAGGGTATTAGTGCCATAGTCGTAGGTTACTGTGCCGCTTATACCAGGGCCGGTGATGTTGCTCGCATTGGAGCTTGTCACCCTAACACCAGCGACAGCGAGCTTATAGTCGGTGGCGAGAGTCACCTCAGTTGCAGGAGTTATGAAGTCATGGGGTTCATCTTGTGCATCATAGTAGATGGCATCATTAAAATTGATGACACCAGGACCCGTGAAGTCCTCAGGTGCTTTGAATTTAACTTTAACTATTGGTCCATTATAATCAGTTATCAACGCATCATCATGACTAACCACATAGACAGTAAGTTTACCTCCTGTATAGCCTTTCATAATAGTGTAATTGGCTAAAGCAGGAGAGTCACACAAAGTGATATCGGGCCATCCCTCACTGTCGGTTGCTACAGATAATCCATCAGTCATGACCAATTTGAAATCAATATCTTTAATAGGCTCCCCGGCGTTAAGATTGACATAAACATCTTTTTCCTCGCCCTTGGCGATTGAGAAGTCATCAATCCACAATTTGCTGGAAACAGTGACTGTGACAGGACTTGTGGACATTTCATAATCCCAATTTTGTTCATCTGCGCAAAAAGGATAATCAAAATAAATGTCACCTCCACCGAAATCGTCTGAGGCTTTCAATTTTATTAATACAGCATGTCCATCACAGCCAATTATTGTCGATTCATCAGAATTTATGGGTGTAACTAAGTAATTAGGAATAGTGCTGAACCAAGGAATGGCAGTTGTCAGTCCGTGGTTTTGGAAAATGCTTGAAGTGCTGAGTGATGCCTCTGGCTTTCCATTTTCATCGGTAACAACCGAAAGCCCCTCGGGCAAAATCAGGCCGAACCGAAATACACAAACAGGAATCTCGTTTTTGAGGTTAACCCACACCTCTTTAGTCTCACCCTTCACTATTGAGAAATTATCAATCCACAACGAATTGTTGGGGCCAGTGACTGTGGTGGGAGTGGTTGAGAATGACACCGGATTGCTTTGAGCATCTGTGGCGCTAACGTTTGTGATGTAGATTTGCGGAGATCCATAAAAGTGCCTATTGGCAGCCACTGATATCTTGACAAACTGACCATTGCAATTACTTATCTCATTCCCAGGATTTGTTGATTTAGGCTGAACTAAAAAACGGGGATTATCATCAACAATGCTGGTTGAAATTTGATGATAGTAAAAAATGCGTGAATTGTACAATTCCGCTTCTGGATTACCATTACTACCAGTGACGATTGACAGACCATCAGGCAATACCACATCAAACATAATCATACTAATAGGGTCGGTATTAGACATCTTAATCCACACCTCTTTGGTCTCATTCTGATTGATTGAAAAGTCATCAATCCACAACGTATTGGCAGCATTCAGCCCCAAGACGTAAAACAGTGACAAGAATGTCAATAGTAGTTTTTTTCTCATTACAAATGAAGTTATCAGTTAATTGTATTTAGTTCTTTGTTGAAAGGAATTAAAGGAGTTAAAGGAGTCAAGTTGTGCATTATGAATTGTGCATTATGAATTGTGCATTATGAATTGTGCATTATGCATTATGCATTAAGTTTTAGTTGCTCAGCAGGATGGTATAAACAGCGGTGATATCGGCAGCGGTGATGTTGCCGTCACCGTTTTGGTCGCCATTGACGATGTGTGAACTGTCGTTGTTTAGCAGGAAGTCGTAGAGCGCAGTAACATCGGCTGCTGTGACATTGCCGTCACCGTTCACGTCGCCGGGGATTCCGCTTGAATTCTCGAGGTCGAGTAATACAGGCGAGGTCAGGTCGCTGCCCACCTGGCTCTTGGGAATGCACAGATAGGAGCTGCCAAGCGACAGGTTCACCGTCGATTCCCACCACATGTCCATCACATTGAAGTAGAAGCGTGCATTATCGTCCTGCACGCCCACTGGCGAGTCGGCTGCCGACAGATAGGGTTTGAGCAGATTGCCCGTGACTGTAGCAGCGGTGCCGCTCGACTTTTCAAGCAGATAAATCTTGCATTCCTTGCCCTTGAGCAGCAGGCCCGTGCTGGCAGGCACGATGCCCGTCACCTTCTGGGTTTGGGCCGTGCGCGTGTTACTGTTGTAGCCTTTCACATAGTAGGCCTCCAGTCCACTGGGCATCACGGTATTGTACTTGCATGAGAACGGGCGGTAGGGTTTGAGTTCGGTGTAATAGCTCTCTGAAATCTGCACCCAGGGCGCAAAGTTGATGTTGTCATAGGCATCCTCAAATCTGCTCAATTGGCTGTTGTGCACATAGCAGGCGAAACCGTTGGCGTTGCCGCTGGTGAAGTTTTGCTCATAATTGACATAGGAAGGCAAGGAGGCGTATCCGATGACCAGTTTCTTGAGCTGTGTGGCATTGGTGAAAGCTCCAGCCTCTATCCAGTTGATGGTTGCCGGCAGGTCAACCCTGGTGACCGATGTTCCGGTGAAGGCGCCAGCCTCGATGTGCGTCACATTGTAGGTCCTGTTCTTGTAGACGAACTTGGCGGGAATCACCACTTCGCCGGTGTAGTTGTCGCCATGCTGCGGTGCGATGACCACGCCATTGTCGTACCATATGCCCTCGTACCTGAAGCCGCGGGGCATAGCGTCGCTCAGGTAGCCCGGACTGCTTGAACCGCGGTCGATGCGCGCATACAGTTTGTCGACATGTGCGGGATTGTATTTAGTACCCTTGCAGCCCAGAATATTAACGCAATTATTGAACATTCCTTCTGAACTTGTCACCTGACCTGTACTCCAATCATCACCCACCACAATGGTGACCAGGTTTTCGCAGTCAGAGAACATGGCTAACATGGCGGGGCCCTGGGTGGTGTTGAAACTGCTCAAATCCAGTCCTGTCAATTGCTTGCAGCCATGAAACATGTAAGCCATATTAAGCACCTTGCTAGTATTGAAGTGGCTCAGATCAAGGCTGGAGAGACTGCTGCAGTCGCAAAACATGTAAGTCATATTGGTCACCTCGCTGGTATTGAGGTACTCTAACCCCGTGATGCTGCGAAGGTTCGTCATACTGTAGAACCAATATCTCGTCATAGTCGGGCGGGCATCGGCAAACGAGGGGTCGAATACCACTTGCGTCGCATTTGTGGATATTTCATTGGTAAACCAATCAGGGACGACATGAAATAAATCTGAGTTGATGAAATAGACAGGTTTGTCTCGTTGGTCATAAATATCGTCGTAGTAGAAGGTGAGTCTTTTGAGTGTCGCATCCCACATAGCATAGCCTTTAATCTTGCCAGAAAGGTAACCTGGATTGCTGGAACCGCCATCGATATGCGCATAAGCCTTGTCAATATGGTTGGCATTATAGGTGGTGCCCATGCAGCCCTTGATGCTGGTGCAGTTGCGGAACATAGAGCTTGACTGAGTTACGGCATTGGTATTCCACAGATCGCCGTCGACATTGATAGTGGTGAGCATCGAGCAACCACTGAACATGGCGATCATGTCGGTCACTTTAGCGGTATTGAAGTTGCCAAGGTTCAATTTGGTGAGCTTGCTGCAGTTATAGAACAAATCACTCATACTAGTCACTTCGCCGGTATCGAAGTTGCTCAGGTCAATACTCGTGAGGTTGCTGCAATTATCGAACAGAGCGCACATATCAGTTACCTTGCTGGTATTGAAGTGACTCAAATCAATGCTCGTGAGCTTGCTGCAATTGCGGAACATGCTGCCCATGTTCACCATCTCGTCGGTGTTGAAGTATTCCATCCCCTCAATGCTGGTGAGGTTGGTCATGCCTGCAAACCAGTAGTAGCCGCTGGTGTGGTGAACGGATGCAAACGAGGGGTGGAAGACCACCTTCTGCACATTGGAGCTCACATTGGTGTCCTGTGACCACCATGGCCGTGTGGTGTTGCTCGAGGGCAGGAGACCCACATCGCCGCTATGGGTGTTCCCATCGTTGTAGAATGTGAGGGTTTTGGTATTAGCATTGTATACAACCTCTGGCTGTCGGCCTGTGAAATAGCCTGGACTACTGGGGCCACCATCGATGCGCGCATAGTAGAAGTCCACATAATCCGGATTATATGTGGTGCCGGCTCCGCCCTTGAGTCTGGTGCAAACAGAGAACATCTCGTTTCCCTCATTCACAGCGCCCGTGCTCCATCCCACACCTGCATAGATTGTCTCAAGCATTTCGCAGTCATAGAACATCATACTCATATTGGTCACCTTGCTTGTGTTAAAGCTGACAAGATTCAAACTGGTAAAAGCTTTGCAAGACGAGAACATGGAGGCCATATTGGTTACATTCGAAGTATTGAAACCACTTACATCTAAGTTACCCAAGACATTACAACCTTTAAACATAAATTGCATTTTTTCTACATTACTTGTGTTGAAACTGCTCAAATCAATGCTGGTCAGTTTTTTGCAATTCTGGAACATGGCTATCATTCGTTTGACCTTGCTGGTGTTGAAGTGGCTCAAATCCAAGGTGGTGAGCTTAGCACAACCAGAAAACATAAAGCCCATGTCGGTTACTTCCTCGGTATTCAAATAATTAAGTCCGTCAATGGAAAGGAGTTTATCCATGTCGAGAAACCACGCATAGGTACTTTTGACCCTCGCTTGGGCAAAAGATGGGTCGAAGACTACATGAAGCACATTACTGTAAGTACCATTGACATGCCATGCTGGATCAGAACTATCATCAATAGGATACGCCCCATTGGGCTTCTCGCCGTAGTAGAAGGTGAGAATGGTTTGGTTGCCGCTATATAGCGCATAAGGGACATTGGCAGCCAGGGCGCTGAGTGCTCCTGCCAGCGCACAAATCAGAGTAAGTAAAATTTTCTGTTTCATAGCATTATTATATTATTATTGTAATTATTTCTTGACAGCATAAGAGAGCAAAAAGAGCGAGTATACTATCAGTCATGGGTGTAGTCGTTGATAAGCAGCATATCTTATAGAGCAATCACAGGTAAAACAAATTTCTTCATATAAATATTTGGTGTTAGTTTTTTTCTGGTTACAAAAATAGTGCAAGCCGAGAGAAAAAACAAATTTATTTGAGTTTTTCCAAGGCACCATAAAAACAAAATAGGGAGCCACAATGGTATACGGCTCCCTATTTGTTATTTATCTCAAGAATTACTCTTGGTTGTAGATTGCAGCGTCTTCGGGGGTGAAGTCGTTGATGAACTTCACATTGGCCTCGAGGCGCGCCTCGGCGTAACGCACATATACGTTGGCCGACTGCTTGAAGAGCTCAGGAGCCTTGCTGGCATCGTAGCACAACAGGTAGCTCATGATGGTCCAAGCTGCCATCTCCACCATGCGGCGGGCATGGAAGGTGATGTAGTCGGGATTCTCGTAGCTCTTAACTTTCTCTACTGCTTCCTCATTGGCTGCCATCATCTTGTCGACGCGAGCCTTGAGTGGCGCCATCTCGTCGCTGTACTGACCCTGGGCATACTCTTGCATCTGAGCCAGATAGGTACCAGTGGTGACGTGGCGAATTGCAGCAACCACCTGCAGCTGGGTTGTGCCCTCATAGATGTTCATGATGCGGGCATCACGATAGAGGCGCTCGCAGGTGTAATCGCGCATGAAGCCGCTACCGCCGTGAATCTGGATGCAGTCGTAGGCGGTCTGGTTAGCATATTCGCTCGACGAAGCCTTCGACAGTGGAGTGAAGGCATCGGCAAGGCGGTTGTAGCGCTTCATCTCGGCGCGCTCCTCGGGAGTGAGTGAGCGTTCACGGGCGATTTGCTCCCAAATCTTGTACACATCGACAAAACGTGCTGTCTCATAAAGGATAGTGCGCGCTGCATCGAGCTTTGCTTTGATATTGCTGAGCATCTCGGCTACGGCAGGGAAAGTGATAATTGCTACACCAAACTGTTCACGGCTACGGGCATAGTCAATAGCCTCGTTATAGGCTGCCTGGCATAGACCAACGCTCTGTGCGGTGATACCCAAGCGAGCACCGTTCATGAGCGACATCACATACTTGATGAGGCCCAAACGGCGCGAGCCACACAGCTCGGCCTTGGCGTTCTTGAATACAAGCTCGCAGGTGGGACTTCCATGGATACCCATCTTGTCCTCGATGCGGCGCACATTAACACCACCGTTGCGCTTGTCGTAGATGAACATCGACAGGCCGCGTCCATCCTTGCTGCCCTCCTCGCTGCGAGCGAGCACCAAGTGAATGTCGCTGTCACCATTGGTGATAAAGCGTTTCACGCCGTTTAAGCGCCAAGTGCCGTCCTCGTCCTGAGTGGCTTTGAGCATCACGCTCTGGAGGTCGCTACCGGCGTCGGGCTCGGTGAGGTCCATCGACATGGTCTCGCCATTGCACACGCGTGGAATGTAGCGCTCGAACTGATCCTCATCGCCAGCCTCAAAGAGGGTGTCGATGCAGCTCTGGAGGCTCCAGATATTCTGGAAACCAGCATCGGCCTGAGCAATCATCTCGCTCATCATCGAGAAGGTGACGTTGGGCAGATTCAATCCGCCATATTTGCGGGGCATCGACACGCCATAAAGGCCTGCCTTGCGAGTGACGTCGAGGTTCTCCTGAGTCTTGCTGGCATAAGCCACACGGCCATTGGCATGGTGTGGGCCTTCCTTGTCAACGCTCTCGGCATTGGGAGCGATGGTCTCGGCAGTAATCTCACCAGTAATCTCGAGAATCTTATCGTAGGAGTCGATAGCATCTTCATAGTCAACAGGTGCATAGTCAAACTCCTGGCTCTGTGTATAATCGCGCTCTTTCATGCCCACGATTTTCTCCATCAAGGGGTGACGCAGGTGATACTGCAGAGCTTTATTGTCTTTATAGAAATTTGCCATTTTCTTAAGTGTTAAGGGTTAAGTTTTAAGTGTTAAGAGTCTGGAAGAGGTCAGATGACTGTCTCTCACCTCTCAACTCTCACCTCTTCACTATTATTTAGAATTTTTCTTGTAATACTTGATTAGTTTGGGGATAATCTCCTCGAGGTTACCGGTAATCACGTAATCAGCGATAGCGTTGATGGGAGCTGCTGGATCATTGTTGATTGAGATAATGATAGAGCTCTCGTTCATACCTGCCACGTGCTGAATCTGTCCCGAGATACCGCAAGCGATGTAGAGCTTGGGACGAACGGTGACACCAGTCTGGCCAATCTGACGCTCATGCTCGCAGAAACCGGCATCAACGGCAGCGCGGCTTGCGCCCACCTCTCCGCCAAGCACGTCGGCGAGTTGGAAGATGAGGTCGAAGTTCTCCTTGCTGCCCACGCCGTAGCCACCAGCCACGATGATTGGCGAGTTCTTGATGTTGATTTTCGATTTCTCAACCTCGCGGTCGATAATCTTCACGATAAAGCTTGCTGGATCGACATATTTGTCGGCATCGAGGTTGATGACCTCACCCTTGTAGTTGGGGTCGAAAATCTCCTTCTTCATCACGCCCTCGCGCACTGTAGCCATCTGTGGACGGTGTTCGGGGTTGACGATAGTTGCCACGATGTTGCCGCCGAAGGCAGGACGAATCTGATACAGTAAGTCCTTATATTCGGTCTTGGTCAAAGGGTCGGTGTGGTCGCCAATCTCCAGCGCGGTGCAGTCGGCAGTAAGACCGCTAGTGAGGCACGAAGAGACGCGTGGACCCAGGTCGCGGCCAATCACGGTGGCACCCATCAAGCAGATTTGTGGCTTGATTTCCTTGAAAAGGTTGATAACGATAGAAGAGTGCGGAAGCGAAGTATAAGGATAAAGGCGCTCGTCCTCAACCTTATAAACCACGTCAACGCCATAGGGGAACATCTGCTCCTCTACCCCATCGAGCTTGTCGCCGAGAATCAACGCCTCTAGCTTCACGCCAAGACGGGTAGCAAGAGTGCGTCCCTTTGTCAACAACTCCAGACTGACGTCGGCAACGCGGCCGTCGTCAAACTCGCAGTAAACTACTAAATTATTATTGTCGTTCATAGTTTTTTCCTGTTTTAAGTGTTAACCAATGATGTGGTCAGCTATGAGTTCTTGCACGAGACCTTCGAGCTGTGCTTCATCGCCACCCTCGATGGTCTTGCTCTCCTTAGCCTGGAACACAACGTTTACTACTGTCTTAACCTTAGTGGGCGAACCCTTCATACCAATCTGCTCAGGGTCGGCCTCGATGTCGGCAACGCCCCACTCGCGGATGTTGAGATAAGGACGAGCCTCGACGAGCTTCTGACGCTCTTCGGTGAGCTGAGCCTTCTCGCTGGGAGTGACTGCGTATTTGTACTTCTGAATCAACTTGGCGTTGCGTGGACGGCAAGCATCGGCGCTGCCGTTGACGGTAACAACCAATGGAAGTGGACATGTTACGGTCTCGAAACCGTTCTCGATGCGGCGCTTGATGGTAGCGATGCCGTCTTCCACCTTAACGCTCTCGGCGTAGGTAACCTGTGGCAGACCTAACTTCTCGGCAATCTGTGGACCTACCTGTGCGGTGTCGCCATCAATAGCCTGGCGGCCGCCAACGATGATGTCAACTTTGTCGAGGTGACGGATGGTCTGTGCAAGCGAGTAGCTAGTGGCGAGGGTATCGGCACCACCCAGTGGGCGGTCGGTGAGCACCACGCCATCGTCGCCACCGCGATAGAGGCTCTCGCGCACCATCTCGGCACTGCGGGGCAGACCCATTGTCACGAGTGTGATTTTCGAACCAGGATGAGCATCCTTAAGCTGAAGCGCTTGCTCAAGCGCGTTCAAGTCCTCGGGGTTGAAGATTGCGGGAAGAGCGGCACGGTTAATGGTGCCATCGGCCTTCATCGCGTCTTTACCCACGTTGCGAGTGTCTGGCACTTGCTTTGCCAGCACAACGATATTCAAACTCATAGAATTTTATTTGTTATTTGATTATTAATTTACTCTTTTTATTGGGCAATAGCATGTTAGGCTTCATGCCCGTTAAAACCCAAATCGGTCATTAGGCCGACAACAGGTCATTTTTGGGTCTTTTATGTCATAACAGTTTTATTTTGGCATCTTGTTGCAGATATTGTCTTGTCATAGCCCGCTATGTCTTCGACAATATCTTTACAACCTGTTCAAAATAAATTCTGTTCTCACATAAATCCTAATGAGCGATTCGGGTTTAAACATGCAAAATTACACATTTCCCCACACACAGCAAAAACTTTGCGCCTTAATTATAGATTATTAAGAGAAAGATAGAGGAGGAGATAGAGGAGGTGCGTCAAAATAGAGGAGTCACGCTACGCGTGAGAAATCATTCAAATATTTCCAAATCTAACAAATAATTAATTTACTTGAAACCAATAAATTAAATAATGTTTGATTTGTGATGATTTGTTAGATTTCTGCGCGAAGCGCACTAAACCAGAATTTTGACAAACCCTCCATTGCTTGTGTACTTGAATGCTTAAAGTATTCGTGTGGGAGGGAATGGGGCTATTTCTGAGGGGTGCTCACAGGTCGCACCGAATATCCATTACTCCTGTGTGCGTTGCCCCAGCGCCCGCCATCGGCATCAACATCCAGTATGTAAGCGATGTAGGGGGTACCACCAACCTCGCCCGACCAATAGTAACCATTAACACCGGCTTGGTACCAGATATCCGTATGGTATCCGGCAGCAGGAAAGAAAACTGTTTCGCCATTGATTCTGCTGGTGAACAATTGACCGTAAACACCATTAATTGCAGTCCATTCAGTTGAACATTTGCTTGTCAACTCCTTAATCTGAGCATATGTTGGCATGTACCAACCAGGTCCCCAGTTGGCAGTAGCGGCATCATCCTCAGGGTATAGCAGTTTCACGTTATCAACAAAGCCATTATAACCATAGTCTTCTTTGTAGCAATACTTGGTCAACGTGTTGTTGCTACCGTTGCACCACAGGTAGGTGCTCCAGTCATATACATCCTTGGGAGCGATCTCGCCCCAGGCGAAGAAGTCGCCGTATTCTTCAGGGCTGTTAGCTCCAACGTTCATCGTCGCCCACAATGTGCCGCTGGGCAGGCCCAAATCTACATAAGCGTGCCCATTGATGCTTGGCAAAATGCCTAACAAATGGTCATAAATCGCTGACACATCGGATACTGTGAGCTCACCATCACCATTCACATCAAAACGTGAGTGCTGTGACTGTGAATAACCTGTCAAACTAAATGTCGCTACTATGAATAATGAAATATATAAATTCTTCATGATTTTATCTTATTTATTTTTTAGTTGAGTGGTTAAAGGGTTCTTTGAGGAAGGGAATCAATCCTGAGCGCGCACAGCTCGCACCGAATTTCCCTGAAATCTGAAAGCGCTGCCCGATTTCCCGGCGTTGGCATCCACCTTCAAGGTGTAAGCTTTGTAGCACACGGTGTTGACAATCTCGTGCGACCAATAGTTTCCAGTAGTACCAACTTCGAACCCTACACTCGAATGATAGCCTGCGGCAGGAAAGAACAACGTCGCGCCATTGATGTCGCTGGTGAACAAACGACCGTAAACACCATTCCTTTCGGTCCATTCACTTGAGCAATTGGCTGTCAACTCCTGAATCTGCTCATACGTTGGCATGCGCCATTCAGGTCCCCAGTAGGCAGTTGCGGCATCATCCTCAGGATAAAGTTGTGTTATATCATCAACAAGGCCATATGGGAACTGGGTGCAATACTTTGTCAACGAGCTGGAGCTACCGTTGCACCACATATAATTATCCCAGCTATATATATTTCTGGGATAAGTCTCACCCCATGCAAAGTAGTAGCCATAGCCCTCGGGACTGGCGGCACCAATGTTCATCGCTGCCCATAGTGTGCCACTAGGCAGGCCCAGGTCGACAAACTCGTGTGTACTGAAGCCAGGTTCAATTCCTAACATTTGGTTATAAAGAGCTGTTACATCAGATATTGTGACCACACCATCACCATTCACATCATAACGATAGGTCTGTGAATAACCTGCTACAGTGCATGTGGCTGCAACACACAATAAGATAAAAAAATTCTTCATGATTTTTTTGAGTTTATGTAAAACATGCAAATGTACATATAAATTTGTGAAGTTTGAGCGGTTATGGTGAAAATAATGAAATAATAGCGCGATGCAACTTTTCGCGCCATTTGTGGTTGCGGTTTTGAAGAAAAGTATTAAATTTGCACGATTATCTTGAAAACTACAAATACTAATTTTATAACCATTTTATGAAGAAAAAATTAATTGCCGCTGCTGTAGTGGCATTGGCATCAACAGGTATTGCTATGGCACAAAACAGCAATTTCAATTACAATGTGGACCGCTTTGCCGACATCGAGGTGTTGCGCTATCAGGTCCCTGGTTTTAACGACTTGAGCTTGCAGCAGAAGAAGTATGTCTATTACCTCACCGAGGCTGCCCTTCAGGGCCGCGACATCCTTTTCGACCAGAATGGCAAGTACAACCTGGTGGTACGCCAAGTGCTCGAGGCCATTTACACCAACTACAAGGGCGACCGCTCAAGCGCCGACTTCAAAGGCTTTGAGAAGTACTTGAAGCAGGTGTGGTTTGGCAATGGCATCCATCATCATTATGCACAGGACAAGTTTGTGCCTGAATTCTCACAGGAGTTCTTCAACGCCGAGTACAAGAAATTACCACTTGAGGCGCTTCCCATCCAGTCGTGCGACAAGTGCAGCAAGGAGAAGAAATGCGACAAGGCCGATGAGCTGCTCAAGACTCTCGACAAGGTGATTTTTGATCCCACTTTCATGGCAAAACGCGTGAACCAAGCCGATGGCGAGGATTTGATTCTCACTAGTGCCAACAACCTATATGAGGGTGTTACACAGCAGGAGGTTGAGGCTTTCTACGAGGGCATCAAGGATCCTAACGACGAGACTCCTATCAGCTATGGCCTAAACCGCAAAGTGGTAAAAGAAAATGGCAAAGTGGTAGAAAAAACCTACAAGATTGGTGAGCTCTACAGTCCTGCTATCGTCAACATCGTATATTGGCTGCAGAAGGCTGCCAGCGTTGCCGAGAACAGCGCACAGAAGGCTTACATCGCCAAACTCATCGAGTATTACACCACTGGCGACCTCAAGGCCTTTGACGACTACAGCATCATGTGGGCCGAGGAGACTCAAGGTACTGTTGACTTCATCAACGGCTTCATCGAGAGCTATGGTGACCCTCTGGGCATGACTGCCAACTGGGAGAGTATCGTAAACTTCAAGAACAAAGACGCTTCGTTCCGCACCACACTCATCAGCGAGAACGCACAGTGGTTTGAGGACAACTCACCAGTTGACAAGCGCTTCAAGAAGCAGAACGTGAAGGGCGTGAGCGCCAAGGTTATCACCGCCGCTATTCTTGCCGGTGACAGCTATCCTTCTACCCCTATCGGCATCAACCTGCCCAACAGCAACTGGATTCGCGCTGCTCATGGTTCGAAGTCAGTAACTTTGGAGAACATCACCGATGCCTACGATGAAGTAGCAAGCGGAACTGGCTTTAATGAGGAGTTTGCCTACAGCGACACCGAGGTACAGCTCATGAAGAAGTATCTCACCATCGCCGACAAGCTGCACACCGATCTCCACGAGTGCCTCGGCCACGCCAGCGGACAACTGCTGCCAGGCGTTGACCCCGACGCTCTCAAGGCCTATGGTGCAACACTCGAGGAAGGCCGTGCCGACCTCTTCGCTCTCTACTATCTTGCCGATCCAAAGCTCGTTGAGCTTGGTATTTTCAAGGATACCGACACCTACAAAGCTGAGTACTACAAGTACATCATGAATGGTCTGCTCACCCAACTCACCCGCATTGAGCCAGGCAAGGACATTGAGGAGTCGCACATGCGCAACCGCAAGTTTATCAGTGAGTGGTGCTACGAAAAGGGTAAAAAAGACAAAGTCATCGAGATTGTGAAAGACAAGAAGAGAGGTGGCAAGACCTACGTTAAGGTTAATGACTACCAGAAGCTTCGCAACCTCTTTGGTCAACTTCTAGCTGAGGTGCAACGCATCAAGAGCGAGGGCGACTTCGAGGCAGGACGCAAGCTCGTAGAGACCTATGGAGTAAAGGTTGACCCAAAAATCCATGCCGAAATTCTCAAGCGCTACGAGTCACTCAACATCGCTCCTTACAAGGGCTTTGTGAACCCCGTATATCATGTGGTTAAGGATGCTAATGGCGAGATTAAAGACATCACCATCAGCTACGACGAGAACTACATCGACCAGCACCTGCGCTACGGCCGCGACTACTCGCCACTGACGAAGTAAGCGCTTCGCACGAGAAACGTGGAAAGTGGAAAGAGAAACGTAGGACTGTAATCCTAACGATTCAGTCTTGAATTAAAAATTTAACACGAGTGCTGCGCACAATGAGCAATCATTAAGCGCAGCACTCTTTTTATAAGGTTGAAAAAGACCTCCATACCGGCCCACAACCAATGCGACAAATACCCAAAACGGTTATCGAGAAAATAATTGTATCATGTATTTATATTAACACAACTGGTTGATGATATTGTCAAAAAGCAAGACTTTATTTGCTTGATTATTGTTGATTAACAAGTGAACAAAATCTTTACTTTTCATATTAAGGTCGGTTGTTTCTGCCACTTCATGCAAAACTTTCTTTAGTGCTTCAGGACCGTCTATTCCACATTTCTCTTTCAAGAAATCATAATTTGGCTTTGTAAGCGCCGAAAGAAACATTAGGTCATAGAAGTCTCGTCCTTTTCCCCTGGCTACTAGAGCGGATATTTTCATAGAACAAATTATGTCAATAGGAGCGCAACGCATCAAGAAAGTAAATCCAAACTTGTTGATTGTTACAATGTGAGGTTCATAGTCAACGCCCTGGTCTTGTGCTTCAATTTTCAGCAGTAGTCTTTCGTCTTTATAGCCCGAAAGATTAAGTTCAAACAGCAATTCTGGAAAAAAAATATTCCGTCGGAATGCTGTGAGCTTTGGATTAGCCTTATCACGTGCAACTGCATTAATGCCGTTGCGCCGAAGATATTGTATGGCACTGTCGGTCATATCCATGAAATCATCTTCATTCAATTGTTTGCAGTCAAAGTCCAAATCCTCGGAGAAACGATCAATACCATAGACATGCCGTAGGCAAGTTCCTCCTATAAATGTGAGTTTGGTCGAGAATCTTGATGTGGATAAAAAATCAAGAATCATAACTTGCAGATATTCCTTAAGCATGAGTTTCTCAAAACGACTGTTTTGGGACAATTGCGATGGATAAAAGTTGTAGATATATTGTAAATCAATCATGTCTATATGCTTTAATCAGATTATTGAAACGAATATTTAGCGACTTGATTTTTATTATGCTCAAGTATTCTTCTGCGCTATTCCAATCAAAATCTTCAGTCATGTAATCCTCGTCAAGGCGCAGCTCCATCATATCTTCCACGCTCTTGATATTAGGGTTTAGATATAGCAGGTCAATTAATGCCTTTTCAGGAGATGCAATATAGAAAGACCTCTGGTTTACTACGCTGAAGGGGGCGTAACCGACAAACAGTTTAGGCTTAATATGCTGATACACAAAAATGCCCAATTCATTTGTAAAGGAACAAGTTTTTAAAGTTGTAGCACAAGTAATATGCGCCACAAATTCTGGTATCATTCCGTAATAAGCCAATGCTGAATAACCAGTAATGTAGCTAGGGCGATACATTAAGCACGCCGATATGAAGTGGGCGTTAGGGGTCTTAACCCATTCCCTGAAAGCGTAGATGCCATTGCGCAACTGCATCAAATACCCCTTTTTCACCCAGCGAGTTAACGCAGTACGGTCAAAGGATGGCTCGACCAATTTGACTTGATTAATGTCGAAACATCCAAAATGCGAAAAGGCTCTATAAAAATCAATATAACGCATTTATATTTCTAAAACAATGCAAAAATACATCATTTTAGAAATATATGCAAATATTTTGCTCGTTTTTTGAAATTTGATTATCCTCATTCACGCGTAAGCAGGCTTTTTGGCGTACTCTGTGCACATAAATTAAGCGCATCGGGCTTTTTATGGCTCGATGCGCTCGAAGTATTAAGTGTGTTAAGTGTATTTACTCCTTAATGAGAGTAGCACCTTTCTTAAGGGCTTCCTCATTCATTGGGATGAGGTGCCAGTGGCGCTCGGGAAGAGTCTTCTTGAGGCCCTTGAGCACGTTCTCAATGGTCACAACGGGCTTAACCTTGAGGTAAGCGCCGAGCACGATCATGTTGAACGCCTTGCTGTTGTTGATCTCGATGGTAGCCTCGGTAGCCTCGATGCGATAAATCTTGATATCGGTGCGAGTTGGAGGAGTGTTGATGCCGTAGCTGTCGTAGATGAGCACGCCGCCAGGTTTTACCATTTTCTCAAACTTGTCGAGACTCTGCTGGTTGAGCACCACTGCAGTGTCATACATGTTGAGGATTGGTGAGCTGATGCGCTCGTCGCTCACGATTACGGTAACGTTGGCTGTACCACCACGCTGTTCGGGACCGTAAGATGGCATCCAAGTCACTTCCTTGTCTTAGCAAACATGTTCTCTTGTAGCCACTCGTTGGCTTTCACTGGAGTGAGTTTCCAACCAGTGTTGCAGGTGCTGACAACCTCAACAACTGAGCAGCCCTTGCCATCCATACTGTTTTGGAAGGCTTTCTTAAGGGCGGCTTTAGTCTTGCGAACTGCAGCGGGGCTGTAAACGGTCTGACGTGTTACGTAGCAAGTACCGTCGAGCTGTGCCAGCAGATTGCTGATTGCCAGAGGATAGCCGTTAAGGTCGGCGCGGCGGCCGTAGGGGCAAGTAGCGGTCTTCTGACCGAGCAGAGTGGTAGGAGCCATCTGTCCACCAGTCATACCATAGATGGCATTGTTGATGAAGATGATGACGATGTTCTCACCACGGTTAGCGGCGTGGATAGTCTCGGCAGTACCAATTGCTGAGAGGTCACCATCGCCCTGATAAGTGAAGACGAGTTTATCGGGCATAAGGCGCTTGGTAGCGGTAGCCATTGCTGGAGCACGTCCGTGAGCAGCCTCAAGCCAGTCGATATCGATGTAGTTGTAGGCAAACACGGCGCAACCTACTGGAGAAACGCCGATGGCCTTTTCTTGCAGTCCCATTTCTTCGATTACCTCGGCAACGAGTTTGTGCACAACACCATGGCTACAGCCAGGGCAATAGTGCATATGTGCTTCGTTGAGAAGGCTCGGTCTTTTATAAACCCTATTCTCAGGGCGGATTATATCGTTAAGTTCCATAATGGTCTTGTAATGATTTAATGGTGATTATCCTAATTTTTTAACCAGTTTCTCTTTAAGAGCGTTGAGAATCTCGTCGGGAGCGGGCACGTTGCCACCCAGGCGGTGGAAGATGTCAACAGGGTACTTGCACTCGGTAGCGAGCTTGATATCCTCAATGAGCTGGCCTGCGCTCAGCTCTACGCTAAGGATTCCCTTCACGCCCTCGGCAGCCTTGCGGATGGCATCTACTGGGAAGGGCCACAGAGTGATAGGACGAGCGATACCAACCTTGATGCCTTCCTCAGCAGCAAGCTCCATAGCCTTCTGGCTGATGCGTGCCATACTACCGAAAGCAACGATCAAGTAGTCGCAATCGTCGGTGTTGATCAACTCGCAACGTTGCTCGTTCTTCTCAATCTCACGATAGGTAGCTTGGAAGCGGTGGTTGTTCTCCTCCATCTTGTCATCGTCGAGCTCAAGCGAGGTGATGATGTTCTTGGGACGCATACCCTTGCGGCCGTTAACAGCCCATGGGCAGTTCTCACGAATCCATTCCTCGGTGTGA
>CACYVC010000033.1 GCA_902777835.1 uncultured Bacteroidales bacterium
ACAAAAGCACGCAGCAAGCGCTGGATTCCTTATCACTTAAATAATAATAATTGGGAAGAGATTCAAGGCTATATTCCTGGCGACGTGAACGGCGACGGCAATGTAACCGCTGCCGACATCACTGCCCTCTATGACTACTTGCTCAACAACGATGCCACGAACATCGTCAACGGTGACCAGAATGGTGACGGAAACATCACTGCAGCCGATGTGACAAGGGTCTACGACGTAATGCTCGGAGCACAATAAAACTCATCAACCATAGTAACGGCATAGTCCTGCACTGAGAGTTCTCGTCGACGTTGAGGTCGTCCTCACCTCGACGGAACTTGCTTGTGCGCCCTTACATATTAAAATAGTTGCTGCGGTCGAGGTTGCGGTAGCCGATGGCTTCCATGATGTGGTGCTGGCGGACGGTGACGCTGCCTTCGAGGTCGGCAATGGTGCGGGCAACTTTTAGGATGCGGTCGTAAGCTCTCGCGCTCATGTTCATCTTGGTGATGGCTTCGCGGAGCTTTTCCATTCCTTCGGCGTCGGGCTCGGCGTATTTGTGCAGCAGTGCGGTGGTCATCTGGGCGTTGCAGTGCACGCCTGGGTGATTCTTGAAGCGCAGACTCTGGATGGCGCGCGCTTTGATGACTCTTTCACGAATTGCCGCACTTGGCTCGCCTGGCTGTTTGCTTGACATCTGGTCGAAGTTCACTGGCTGAACCTCTACCTGAAGGTCGATACGTTCAAGCAAAGGACCACTTATTTTGCTCATATATTGATGGCGCTGACGTGGCGTGCAGATGCACTGCTTGGTTGGATGTCCGTAGTAGCCGCAAGGGCATGGATTCATCGATGCCACAAGCATAAACGAGGAGGGATAGTCGATTGTATACTTAGCTCGACTGATGGTAATGTGACGATCCTCCATGGGTTGGCGCATCACCTCAAGCACGCTCCGATTGAACTCTGGGAGTTCATCAAGAAAGAGTACTCCATTGTGCGCCAAACTTATTTCTCCAGGCGTTGGATATGACGAACCACCAGATAAAGCTACAGCGCATGTATACGATTATGTGGTGGGACAGAATAGTATATTTTCCATCATAATATGCTTAATTTCAATGTTTTCACTTGGACATGTGAAATTGACTATTATTTTATTATGCTATATATTAAAGCAGTTTGAGCGGTCGAGGTTGCGGTAGGAGATGGCTTCCATGATGTGGTGGGTGCGGACGGTGATGGTGCCGTCAAGGTCGCCAATGGTACGTTTGTCTCAATAAATATCTTGTGCTGTAAAGGTGCCTTCGCCTTTTAGATAGCAATTGAAAAACTTCAAAACAAGAGAGTTGACTATCATCATTGACTCTTCGGTGCTGCGATCGCCACTACCCATATCACCAAGCAGATTCGCAAGCGTGGGAGAAAGAAGGGGAAGGTCGGTAAAGTCCATGTGCCGCGTGTCGCGCAATGTGGCAGAGAAACCCTCAGCGGCATTACGGATTAGCACATCGTTCGGGTATATTTTGCCTTCTTTGCGATATTCAGGCAGCAAGGAGTAGCTATTCCAATTAACGAATTCAAGCACTGGCACATCGTAGGGCTCGTCGCGGACTTCAAGCTCATTGTCTATGACGCCCGTATACTCTGAAAGCATAGTACCATCAATGTCTATGACGGCAGACACATCGCTACGTTCTCGGCCTATAGCTACTGCGGTGGCACCACCTAGGGAATGGCCCATTACGCCTATTTTCGAGATATCAATCATTCCAAGCACGGAACTGATAGCGTCGCTGTCTATACCTGAGATGAACCAACTCTTGTCCAACGTGCTAGACTGAACAGCTGCTTTAAGTTCATCAAGCACGAAACTCATATCTGCCACGCGCAGCTCCATCCACTGCGTATATATCTTATACTCCTCCTGCGCATCGGTTATATCGCCGAGTGACAAGGCAGTGTTCATAAAATCCTTATCTACGATAACGGTATTGCCATCAGTGTCCTTCGTGAAAAAAGCGTGATGCGGATGGTCAAGCGCGACTACGACGTAGCCATTGCTCGCCAGTTCCATATAAGTTGAGGTGTTGCTCTGATAGTAGCCGAAGGCACCATGCGAGAAAACAACGAGAGGGCATCCCTTCGCAGAGCCGTCGGCGGGATAATAGATGTGTACTGGCACCTCGCGAAAACTTCTGTCCTGCTCAAAGATATCATGGCGGGATCTGTCGATAAGTATAGCAGACGTCTCAGCAATCTTGTGGTTGCCAGAGACAGGCAGACCGTTATATCCAGTGAATACAAAGGCGGGGATGAGCAGCAGTGCAATGAGTACAATGTTAAGTACACAGGAGACAATCGCACTGTTTTTCTTTTTCATGCCGTCGTCCTTGTTCCGCATGATGAGTGCTTTCGCTCCAGCGACAATAAGCAGTATTGCCAGTAAGCCCAAAATGGGGACGAAACGCCACTTCTGCCCTACTACCAGCATCGTGACAATGACGAGTATGACCTGTGCTGTACGAACTATCAAACGTTCTTTACGCCATTGCTTCTTTTCTTTTTCGCTTCGGCACGCTCTTACTGCGAGCACGATTTCTAAAGCAGCCAAGATGATAAAAAGTATAGGTCCCATATGTTTCAGATGATTTTATTATTTGAAATATATTAATGACAATTTTGTGCAGTCAGAATGCAAGTCGTCAGCGACATCAAATGTGACGTGTCAACAGCAATTTCATGCCGCAAAAATAGATACTAAAATTAGGCCTGCCAAATTTATGGGACAGACAGCTAGAACCGCGGACAGATAACTAAGCCCGCTGACGAATGACAAAAAAAAGGATGATTGATTAAGCTATGAAAGAACGGAGTTTAGGCACGTAGGTACGCGATACAGGTATTATGGTTGAGTCATTGCCGAGTTTGAGTTGGTAGCCGTTTGAATTGCCCCGAGCCGACGAGATATTGTTCAGGTTAACCACGAAAGAACGATGACATTGGAAAATATTTTCATACTCGTGCAGGTCGGTGAGCACAGATGTCAATGTGGTGTGTAATACTGAGGTGTGTGCTTTGTCGTCTTTCATGTAACATACCGATACGTTATTTTTCTGTGCCTCGATATAGAGCAAGTCGTTAATGGGCAACTGAAGGTCGTTCCCTCTTACACTGGTGTCATGGATGGTGACAACCACGTCGGTCTGCTCTTCTGTGGTCTTGTCAATTAGACTCTCCAGTTGATTGCGAAGATGCCGATAATAGCTGAAACCGACCGAGAAAACTGTTATGATAATACCTATAATAAGGGTCCAATAAAGAAACTGCAGGAAAACGCTGAAGGAAATAGGATAGTGAAATAATAATGAACATGCGATGAAGTTACAGAAACCTATAAACAAGACATTTGCCAACACCGACAATGCCTCATGCCAAACAAGCCAAGGAGATGTTTTTTTGTGTAACGGTTTTATTGCAAGTTCGAACAGATAACAGCACCCAAATGTGATTGCTCCAAAAAGCAGTGAAACCAAGAACTTGTTCCCCTTATACATGTTGACTCCAAACGGCTGCAGCACATATAATATCAGAAAAACGATGGCACCATACATGGCACAATCTAGCAATAGATTGCTTTGTGAGACTGGGTATTTGCGTGTAAAAAACGACATCTTGCTTTGTTTTGTGCTTGCAAATATACACATTTTGCCTTAAATACAGGGCAATTTTACAAAGAACAAAAATAGTGCGCCAGACTGATTATTTATATTATCTTTAACAGATTATGCTTTGTGCATTACATGTTGAAGTAGTTGCTGCGGTCGAGGTTGCGGTAGCCGATGGCTTCCATGATGTGGTGTTGGCGGATGGTGACGCTGGCTTCGAGGTCGGCGATGGTGCGAGCGACCTTGAGGATGCGGTCGTAGGCTCTCGCGCTCATGTTCATCTTGGTGATGGCTTCGCGCAACTTTTCCATTCCCTCGGCGTCGGGTTCGGCGTATTTGTGCAGCAGTGCTGTGGTCATCTGGGCGTTGCAGTGCACGCCTGGGTGGTTCTTGAAGCGCAGGCTCTGGATGGCTCGCGCTTTGATGACTCGCTCCCTGATTGCCGCGCTTGGCTCGCCTGGCTGCTTGCTCGACATCTGCTCGAAATTGACGGGCTGAACCTCCACTTGCAAATCAATTCTATCCAGCAACGGCCCACTAATCTTGCTCATATATTGATGCCGCTGATGCGGTGTGCAGATGCACTGCTTCGTTGGATGTCCGTAGAAGCCACACGGACACGGATTCATCGAAGCCACAAGCATAAACGAGGCGGGATAGTCAATGCTGTATTTCGCTCGGCTGATGCTGATGTGCCTGTCCTCAAGTGGCTGGCGCATAACCTCTAAAACGCTCCTATTGAACTCTGGGAGCTCATCAAGAAAGAGCACTCCATTGTGTGCAAGTGATATTTCCCCAGGGGTAGGATAAGTGCCGCCACCCACTAGGGCAACGGCACAAGTATACGATTATGTGGTGGGATTAGAACTGTATTGTTGGTTGGTTTTCAATGACTTAATGCCATTTTTGTTGTTTTGAAAATTTTGATTTTTAGTTAAAAATCTCATCTTCAATATTATTTGACGGAGGTTTGTAACATAAGCCATATTTTATACGCTCGAGAATTTTAGTAAACCGAAATTTTGTATATGTTGGGCAATTGTCTCAATTCTTTAATTCCATTATGCTTCAAATTTAGATGGACGGGGCTGTTAGGTTTTTATGTGTGGTTTTGATTTTAAAAAGGGGATGAAATGTATTTTTGTTGAATAAATTTGGAGTATTGTGGAATTTTTATGAAATTTGCAGTCCGCAAATAAATAAAATGTATATGAATGTATAAAAACATGAGAAATGTTTATTGGATAATCATAGTTTTATTATTAGCAATTTTGGTTTCTTGCTCTCATGGCACTAAGAAATATAGAATAGGTGTTTCGCAGTGCTCTGATGACATTTGGCGCAACAAGCAAAACTCAGAATTGAAAATTGGGGCCTATTTTCACGATAATGTTGAGTTGCGTTTTGCTGCGGCCTACGATAGCGATGAGCGTCAGATTCAGCAGATTGATAGTCTCATCGACTGTGGCATCGACTTGCTGATTGTTGCGCCTAATCAAGTGTCAACTATTTCGTCGGCTATTGACAGGGCCTATGACAAGGGCATTCCGGTCATCGTGTTTGAGAGGAAGACAAGCTCCAAGAAATACACTGCCTATATGGGTGCCGACAACTATGAGATGGGACGCTTGATGGGTGAGTATATTGCCACGAGGCTCAACGGTCATGGAAAGATAATGGAAGTAATGGGCCTGAAGGGCTCTTCGCCAGCTATTGAGCGTCACGACGGCTTTGTGAGTGCCATATCGCAGCATCCTGGCATAGAGGTGGTATCGACCCTTCAGGGCGACTGGACTGAACCAACTGCCTACTCCATAGTGAAACAATGGCTTGATGCCCACGATGGTGTTGACGTTGATTTAGTGTTTGGCATGAACGACCGCTCGGCGATGGGTGCTCGCAAGGCCTTTAGTGAGAAAGGCAAGGAGCTGCCTCTGTTTTGTGGTATCGACGGTTTGCCAGGCGAGGATGGCGGCATCAGGCTAGTGCGCGACTCGTTGCTTGAGGCCTCCTACATTTATCCTACCCATGGTGACCAGCTAATTCAACTTGCGGTTGACATTCTCGAGGGCAAGCCCTACAAGAAAGAAACAAAACTCATGTCGGCCTTGGTTACACATGACAATGCTCGCGTGCTCAAGCTTGAGAGTGACGAGGTGATAAGGCAGTCTCGAAACATTGAGCAGTTGCATGAGAAAGCCAGTGGATATGTGCGTGAACTCAGCAACCAGCGCACAATCTCTTGGCTCGCCTTAGTGGCAATAGGACTGTTGCTCACATTACTACTCGGCATTTACATGTATTACCTGCAACGCGCAAAAATTCATGATGAGCGAAGGCAGATGGAGCGAGACCAACTTGATTTCTACACTCAAGTCAGTCACGAGTTGCGCACTCCTCTTACCCTTATTGAGGGGCCACTCGAGCAGCTTGCCGAGACTCCAGAGATTAAAAACGCCAGCGATGAAACAACTGGCATCTTTTCCATTGTGAGACGCAACACACGGCATCTCACTAAACTTATCTCAAAGTTGCTTGATGCCCAAGTGGGCGCTCCCAGTTCGAGCATGGATGGCGATGAGATTGACGCCATGACAGTAAATCGCCCTGTTGATACTGTATCAAGTGTTGACGAGATTGACGAGAATGCTTCCACCGTGCTGATTGTTGACGACAATGCCGACATTCGCGCTTATCTTAATTCTATTCTTAAAGGGAAATATAAGGTGCTTGAGGCCTACGACGGACAGCATGGGTTAGAAATAGCTGAAGAGTTGGTGCCAGATATCATCGTCTCAGATGTGATGATGCCAAACATGAACGGTCTGGAGTTTTGCCAAAGTGTGAAAACCAATATCATCACTTGCCACATCCCAGTGATACTGCTCACGGCGAGGGCATTGAGTGAGCATCAGATTGAGGGCTATGAGAGTGGCGCCGATGCCTATATCACGAAACCCTTCTCAAGCGATTTGCTGCTAGCCCGCATTGCCAATCTGCTTCAGAGCCGACATCAGTTAAAAGACTTGTGGAGCGCCAAGCTTCCTGCCGAAACTGCAAGCGAACAGTCTGAATCGGCCGTAGATTATATCAGCGATCCCTTCATCGAGCGCTTTAAGACTATTCTGGAAAGCAAAATGGGCAACAGCGAATTGAGCGTTGAGGACCTAAGCCGAGAGATGGGGCTTAGCCGTGTGCAACTCTATCGCAAGATAAAAGCAATCACTGGAAACACGCCTGTCGATTTGCTGCGCAGGGCTCGACTACAGGCAGCGCATCAATTGCTCACCACCACAGCAATGACAGTGAGCGAGATTGCCTATAAAGTGGGCTTTGCGTCACCATCCTATTTTACTAAATGCTACAAGGATGAGTATGGAACGGTACCTGGTGAGTGCCGCAAAAAATAACACTATAGTTTTGGAAGGAATGTTCAAATTTATTGTTTTTCATGTTTTAGGGTGCACGATTTTCATTTTATAGTGACTGAAATTTTATAATCAAGAAAAAATCGTTATATTTGCACTCATACTCTAGAGAGAGTAATAACCCAAATCGGTGTTGGGTTAAAAAAACTGGCAAAATGAGTTTCTGACTCTTTTCTGAACCAAACTGCGACCTTGGTAAGATGAGAATAGAGAGTTCAGGGTTTCACCATATTATATGGCATAATAATGGTGTGGACCAACATTTCATCTATTCTCAACGGTTGTCGCAGACCTGGTTCAGAAAGTGAAATGTCATGAGTCCACACCTTCTTTTTTTGTATTACAAAGTTAATGCAAAGACCAATAAAGACACGACAAAAATGTTTCATATGCTATTAAATATGTTGCATTGAAACAATTTTAATACCATAAGAACTATTTTTTATATTTCTTTGCCTTCCAACCGTTTATCTTTGCCAAAAATATTTTTTATTAATTAATGTACTAATCAAAACCAAGCAAGAATGAGAAAACCTAAAAGATTTCTATTGAGCTTTGCTCTCGTGTTTGTGTGTAATCTGATTACGTTCGCACAGACCGAGATCACTGGCACAGTCGTAGATGAAACGGGTGAAACCGTCATCGGTGCATCAGTGATTGAGAAAGGTACCACTAATGGTACAGTGACCGACTTTGACGGCAGTTTTGCCCTCAAAGTGAATCCCGGAGCAGTTCTCGTTTTCTCCTATGTGGGTTACCTTGATGTTGAGATGCCCGCTAGTGACGGCATGGTAGTCACCATGAAAGAGGATGCAATTTCTCTGAACGAGATTGTTGTGACGGGTTACACCACCCAGCGCAAGGCCGACCTGACCGGAGCTGTGTCGGTAGTTAGTGTGAACGATCTGGCAAAACAGAACGAGAACAACCCCATCAAGGCGATGCAGGGCCGTGTCCCAGGCATGAACATCGCGGCCGACGGTAACCCATCTGGCGCCGCAACAGTCCGCATTCGTGGTACTGGCACGCTCAACAACAACGACCCCCTTTACATCATTGACGGTGTTCCCACCAAAGCTGGTATGCACGAACTCAACGGCAACGACATCGAGAGCATCCAGGTGCTCAAGGATGCCGCTTCGGCGTCTATCTACGGTAGCCGTGCTGCCAACGGTGTGATTATCATTACCACCAAGGGCGGCAAAGACGGCAAAGTTAAAATAGACTTTGATGCCAGCCTGTCGGTACAGACCTATGCTAACAAGATGAAGGTGCTTAATGCTAAGGAATTTGGCCAAATGATGTGGCAAGGTTATGTCAATGATGGCCTGAACCCCAATTTGAATGGTTTGGGATATCATTATGACTGGAGCTACAATGCCCAGGGCGTTCCCGTGCTCAATGGCATCACAATGAACAAGTTCCTCGATCCTGCCGGCACGACACCCGCTGCCGATACCGACTGGTTTAAAGAGACCACTCGCACAGGCTTAGTTCAGCAATACAACGTATCGCTGAGCAATGGCACTGAGAATGGTACTGCTTTCTTCTCTCTCGGTTATTATAAGAATAAAGGTATCATCAAGCAGTCTGACTTCCAGCGCTTCTCGGCTCGTATGAATACTACTTACAAGCTGTTGAACGTGGGTGAGCGCAAACTCATTACCGTGGGTGAGCATTTCACAGTAAACCGCACTAATGAGCTTCAGGCTCCTGGCGGATTCCTGGAGAATGTGCTTCAGTTTAACCCATCGTTACCTGTTTATACTACCGATGGTCATTATGCAGGCCCTGTAGGTGGTTATCCCGACCGTGAAAACCCTGTTGCCCGTCTTGACCGCAACAGCGACAACCGCTACACCTATTGGCGTATGTTTGGTGATGCATTCATCAACATCACCCCCTTTGCTAATTTCAACATCAAGACAACTTTCGGTCTTGACTATGCTCAGAAACAGCAACGCATCTTCACTTATCCTATTACCGAGGGTACAGTTGCCAATCCTATCAACGCTGTTGAGGCCAAGCAGGAGCACTGGACCAAGTGGATGTGGAACGCGATTGCCACTTACAATTTGGAACGCGATTTGCATCGCGGTGACATCATGGTTGGTGTCGAGCTCAACCGTGAGGACGACTCATGGCTCAGCGGCAAGGCTTATGACTTTGCTGTATTGAATCCTGATTACATGTGGCCCAATTCTGCAGTTGGCAAAGCTGAGGCTTATGGTTTTGGCGAAGGCTACTCTCTGGTATCCTTCTTCGGCAAAGTGAACTATACCTATAACGACCGTTATCTGGCTAGTGTAACTATCCGTCATGATGGTTCAAGCCGCTTTGGTCGCAACAACCGTTATGGTACCTTCCCATCGGTGAGTGCTGGTTGGCGTATCAGTGAGGAACCATTCATGAAGGGACTTGAGTGGCTCGATAACTTTAAGCTGAGAGCATCTTGGGGACAGACTGGTAACCAGGAGATCTCCAATATTGCCCGCTACACTATCTTTGAGAGCAACTATGGCGAGGCTGGTTTCGGTGGCCAGAGCTACGGTACCAGTTATGATATTGCCGGCACCAATGGCGGCCAAACCCTTGCCAGTGGTTTCAAGCGCAACCAGTTAGGTAACGATAACCTCAAGTGGGAAACAACAACACAAACCAACGTCGGTTTTGACTTCGGTCTGTTCCGCAATGCACTGTATGGCTCATTTGAGTGGTATTATAAGAAGACAACCGACATCTTGGTTAACATGCCCGGCATCGGTGTGATGGGAGAGGGTAGTAGCCAGTGGATTAATGCTGGTGAGATGACCAATAAGGGTATTGAGTTGAACATCGGTTATCGTGGTTCGGCTGGCGATTTCCATTATGACATCTCTGGTAACATCGGTACTTATCGCAACAAGGTGACCAAGCTTCCCGAGACACTGGCAGCCAACGGCGCTTTCGGTGGCAATGGTGTTGAGAGCGTAGTGGGACATCCAATGGGGGCTCAAGTAGGATATGTCTATGACGGTATCTTCAAGAGCCAAGACGAGATCGACAACCACGCTGCACAAGATGGTGCTGGTCTTGGTCGCATCCGCTGGAAAGACCTAAATGAAGATGGAGTCATCAACGAGGCAGACCAGCAATGGATTTACTCGCCAGTGCCCGACTTCTCTTGGGGTCTTAACATCTATCTCGAATACAAGAATTGGGACTTCACAATGTTCTGGCAGGGTGCTCAGGGTGTTGACGTGATCAGTGACCTGAAGCGCGAGACCGACTTGTGGAGCGGTCTGAATATTTCTAACTTGAACAAGGGCCGTCGCTTGCTCGACGCATGGACTCCCTTAAATCCTAGCTCTAACATTCCTGCTGTCAGCACAATGGACAACAACAATGAGAAGCGCGTCAGCACCTACTTTGTTGAGAATGGATCCTATGCTAAAATGCGTAACATCCAGATTGGTTACAACTTTGGCAGCAACGTGTGTGACAAGATGCACCTCGCACGCTTGCGCTTATATGTATCTGCCCAGAACTTGTTAACCATCAAGAGCAAGAAGTTCACTGGTGTGGATCCAGAGAATCCCAACTTTGGCTATCCTATCCCGCTAAATGTTACTTTCGGTCTTAATGTTTCATTCTAAAAATTCAGATTCATTATGAAAAAGATATTTAATATATTATGTGTTGGTCTGGTTTGTTGTAGTGCCACCACATTATTTACATCTTGTGAAGATTTTCTTGACGAGCACAAGCCCCAGGCCACACTCAGTGATGATCAAGTGAAGACACCTGAGAATGCTGAGGCTATGGCAATCTCGGCCTACGCTATTTTTACCACGGCCGAGGACATCAATTCATCGTTCTCGATGTGGAACTATGATGTACGTAGTGATGACGCCTATAAGGGTGGCAACGGCACCAGCGACGGTGACGTGTTCCATCAGCTTGAGGTTCAGCAAGGTGTTCTCACCACCAACTGGAACATTAACGACATGTGGGTGAGGTTGTATAACAGCCTCTCGCGTGTGAACAGCGCCATCGCCCTGCTCAATGAAACCGATGACAGCTACGCCTTGAAGAATCAGCGCCTGGCCGAGATGAAGTTCTTGCGTGCCTATGGCCACTTCTTGCTCAAGCGCTTGTACAAGAACATTCCTTTTGTAATTAATGAGAACTTGACCTACGATGAGTATAATGAGCTGTCTAACACTCAATATACCAATGACGAAGGTTGGCAACTCATCATCGATGACTTGATGGAAGCCTATAACACTCTTCCCGAAGTTCAGCAGGACAAGGGACGCCCAACCCGTGCTGCCGCAGCTGCATTTCTGGCTAAAGTATATCTTTACAAGGCTTATCGTCAGGATGACGCAAGCAGCAATCAGGTGACAAGCATCAATCAGGAAGACCTGCAGAAGGTAATTGAGTTTACCAATCCTTCTCTGTATGCCAACTATGGTCTTGAGGCAGATATCCATAACAACTTTCGCCCTGAGGAAGAATATGAGAACGGTATCGAGAGCATTTGGGCTATCCAATACTCACGTAACGATGGCTCTACCTATGGTAACCTGAACTGGAGTTACGGTTTGATTCCACCCAACATTCCTGGCGCTACCGATGGTGGTTGTGACTTCTACAAGCCTTCGCAGAATCTTGTTAATGCTTTCCGCACTGGTGCCGATGGCTTGCCATTGATTAATGATTTCAATGACAAAGATTATGACATGAGTACCGACAATGCCGACCCACGCTTGTTCCTCACAGTGGGAATGCCAGGCTTGCCCTACATGTTTAACCGCAAATTCATGATGGAGGAGACCAGTATCTGGAGCCGTAGTAATGGTCTGTATGGCTACTATGTGTCACTCAAGCACAATGTTGACCCTGCTCTCATTGGCAGCTACCTCATTAAGGGTTCTTACTGGGCAAGCTCAATGAACCGCATCGTCTTCCGCTATGCCGACGTGCTGTTGATGCGTGCTGAAGCTTATGCTCAGTTGGGACAGACTGACCAAGCCATCAATTTGGTGAACCAGTTGCGCTCGCGTGCAGCTACTAGCACTCAGATGATTTCAAGCTATCCTAACGCCTTTGGTGTGGATATATACATAAGCACCTATCGCCCCGGTTATTCTAAAGAAGATGTCGTGAAGATTGTAAAGATGGAACGCCGTCTGGAATTGGCCATGGAGAGCGAGCGTTTCTTCGACCTTGTGCGCTGGGGTGATGCTGCCACGGTGCTGAACAAGTATTTTGCCGAGGAAATCAGCCACTGTTCTATTTACAGTGCCGCACATTTCACTGCTAACAAGGACGAGTACCTGCCTATTCCGTTTAGTCAGATTTCAGCCTCTAACGGCCATTACAAGCAGAACATTGGTAATTGGTAATCACAGCAACATAGTTAAATTCAGATGAATAAAATATCAATGAATATGAAAACTAAGATATTATATATATTATGTGCGTGTCTTGCATGCTGCGGATTCGCATCAATGCTCAGTTCATGCTCCGATGACAACGTCAGTGATCTGGAGTTGTCGGGTAACTGCATGATTGAACAAATCTCCCTCGATAACTTTGAGGGTATCATCGACTTGCCGTCAAGATCCATCATTGTACGCTTGCCCGAGATTTATGAAACATCGGCCATGAAGGTTACGTCATTAAAGATGTCGGACGGTGCCGTTTGTAACGTTCGCCAGGGTGAAACCATCAACATGGACGCAGCTAAAGTTCTGCACGTTAAACATGGTGATGTTTATCTTGACTGGACATTGTCGGTTCTCCACGATGAGGCACGAATCACAGAGTTTGTGATCAACGACATTTATACTGGCAGCATCGATCAAGAAACCAAGTCGATTGTTGTCTATGTTCCTGCATCGCTCGACATCACTAATCTGGTGCCCACAATTACTTATAGTGTAAATGCTACAATCACTCCATCGTCGGGTGTTGCTCAGGATTTCTCTCAGCCAGTAACTTACACAGTGAAGAACAATTCGGCCGAAAGTGTTTATACTGTTAAGGTTATCGCTATCAGTAAGCCTAAAGCCCTCTTCTTGGGTTCAGCTCCTACTATGAGTGAACTTGATCCTGAGGCTCAGGCTGCTTGTCAGTGGATGCTTGGCAATGTTGAGAGCTCACTGTATGCTTCGTTTGCCGACTTGCGCGCTGGTACTCTTGATTTGTCGGAGTGCAAGCTCATCTGGTGGCACTGGCATGTTGATGGCGGTGTAGATGGACATGACAATTTTGTCGCCAAGGCTACCGATGCCATGAATACTCTCAATGAGTTGCGTCAGTTCTATGAGAACGGTGGTGCTCTGCTGCTCACTCGCTATGCCGTTAACCTGCCATCATTCATTGGCACTACAGGTGACGACGAGTGGACTACACCTAACAACTGCTGGGGCCAGGATGAGGCCTATGCCGAGTTGTGTGGTGGCCCATGGACATTCCACATCTTCAACGGCCAGGCAGGACATGCAATCTATCAAGGTCTTGTTGCAGGTGATAACCCCAACGAGGTTTACTGCACCGATGCCGGTTATCACATTACCAACTCTACTGCTCAATACCACATCGGTACCGACTGGGGAGGCTATGACAATTATGATGTTTGGACCAACCGCACTGGTGGTATAGTGCTCGGTGTTGGTGGCGACGGTGCTATCGTGCTTTGGGAGTATCCCGCTCATGACGGCAAGGGTGGCATCATTTGCATCGGTTCAGGCTGCTACGACTGGTATTCTTATACTTACGAGGCTGGATACATCGAGAAGTACCACACGAATATTGAGATTATGACTAAGAATGCTATCAACTATTTAACTAAGTAATTGACTCATGAAAAAGTTCAAGAATATTTTCAGCGCATTGCTGCTGTGTAGCTTTGTGGCCGCTTCGTCGGCATGCAGTGAGGACAACTTCGCTCCCGATGCTCCAAAAGATTGGGACAACACTACCGCATTCTTTAACTCGGTAGATGATGCTGGCTTCCTAACCTACTACAATCCATCAATAGGCCGTTGTGGTGACCCCATGCCTTTCTATGATACTAAGGCTGGCGAGTTCAAGGTGCTCTATTTGCAGGAATATGACAACAATGCAGCTTTCAACTACCATCCCTTCTGGTGTGTATCGACCATTGATGGCGCCAACTACCAGTCTCTTGGCGAGGTGCTGCCTACTGGCACTTCTCCCGACGAGCAGGACGCCGCTTTGGGTACAGGTTGCTGTATCTATAATGAGAAGGATGGGTTATACTACATCTATTACACAGGTCATGACCGCTATGGCCGCGAGGCAGTGATGAGGGCTACTTCTCCCAATTTCAAAGATTGGTCTAAAGACGCCTTGTGGATGCTTAAGGGTTCGACTTATGGTTACTCTGACAACGACTTCCGTGATCCTCAAATTTTTGTTGCTGACGACGGCCTTTACCACATGGTTATCTCAAGCAACCTGAAATTTGCCGAATTCAAGTCCAGCGATCTGAAGGCGTGGGAACACGTTGGCAATTTCCCCATGATTTGGGACCGCATGTGTGAGTGCCCCGACATCTTCAAGATGGGCAACTACTGGTATTGCGTGTATAGTGAGGGTTATCGTGCCTCTTGGAGCCGCAAGGTTAAATACATGATGGCTCCTACCTTCGAGGGACTGAAGGCCTGCTTCAACGATCCAGGCGCCAACTGGCCACATGATGGTCATGAGGGTGTGCTCGACAGCCGTGCTTTCTATGCCGGCAAGACAGCAAGCAATGGTCAAGACCGCTACATCTGGGGTTGGTGCCCATATCGCACAGGTACCACCATCCATGACAAGAACATCAATGTTGGTGCTGGTGGCGAGCCTAACTGGTCGGGCGCACTGGTATGCCACAAGATCATTCAGCATGCTGACGGAACTTTGACTCTTGGCGAGGTGCCTGCTATTGCAGCTAAGTACAACAAAGAGCAGAACGTTAGGGTGATGGACAGCAATGGTGCCCAAATGAGTGGTGTTAATGGCACTCTCACGGGAAATGATGCTTATGTGCTGTACAACCGTCTTGGAACATGTAACCATATATCGTTCACCGTGACAACATCCAACAACTGGGACCGTTTCGGTATTTCGTTGGTTCGTGGTTCCGACTCTGATCGCTATTACACTATGGTTGTTAATCCCGAGGGCGAATTTAACCGTAAGGTGAACTTTGAGCAGGAAGGCAGTGAGGGTAAGGGCTTTATCGAGGGTATCGATGGCTACATATTCCAGCGTCCCGAAAACAACGTTTACCACATCAACATCTACACCGACAACTCGGTTATGGTGATGTATATCAATGACGTTTGCGCTTATACTAACCGCATCTACGGTATTCAGAAGAATTGTTGGAGCATCAACAATTATGGTGGAAAAATCACCATTTCTGACCTGAAGGTGTCACAGCAATCTGGTAATTGATTATCTTTACAATCATGAACAGACTATTAACTATTCTGGCGGCAGTGCTCGTGGCTTTATCAGCCACGGCACTGGCTCCCCAGATATTGAGCGACAATCACGCTATGTTGCGGGTTGACGCTACAGGCAAATACATCTTGCTTCCTGTGCAGGAGAAGGAGGAGTATGCCTTTGTGCGTGTCATCGTCGATAACGAGCAGGTACAGACTCTTAACGTGCGCCTCGCTGTCGATAAGGTGGACTATTATGTGCCCCTCGACATACAGCGCTTCGACAACAAGAAGGTGCTGCTCGACATATCTTTCCATGGCGACCGCCGCACAACGGGGGCTGTGAAAGACTTCGTTTGCTGGCGAGAGATGCAGGTGAATGACTCGTTCGACGCAACCAACCGCGAGCGATTCCGTCCTGCCTATCACCACACTCCTGCCTATGGCTGGATGAACGACCCTAACGGCATGTTCTACAAAGATGGCGTGTGGCATCTGTACTATCAGTTCAACCCCTATGGTTCTCAGTGGGAAAATATGACTTGGGGACACTCCACCTCGACCGACCTGATTCATTGGACTCCACAACCCATCGCCATCGAGCCTGATGCGTTGGGAACCATCTTCTCAGGGTCATGTGTGACTGATGGTGACGATGTGGTGGCTATTTATACCTCGGCAGGACAGAACCAGACGCAGTCTATCGCAATTTCGCACGACAATGGTTTGACTTTCGACAAGTATGAGGGCAACCCAGTCTTGACGAGCGATGTTCCCGACTTCCGTGATCCAAATCCTTTCTGGAATGCCGATGTCAACTGCTGGAACATGATTCTTGCCGCAGGGCAGGAGATGCGCATCTATTCATCGCATGACCTTAAGGATTGGAAATATGAGAGTTCTTTCGGCAAAGAGTATGGCAATCATGGTGGCGTGTGGGAGTGCCCCGACCTGATGAAGATTGACGGCAAGTGGGTGCTGCTGTGCAACATTAATCCCGGTGGTCCTTTCGGTGGCTCGGCTACCCAGTACTTCGTGGGCGACTTCGACGGCCACAAGTTCACTTGTGAGTCGATGCCTAAGGTCACAAAGTGGCTCGACTATGGTAAGGATCACTATGCTACGGTATCGTTCTATAACGCCCCTGCTGGCCGTCATGTGGTGCTGGCATGGATGTCCAACTGGCAGTATGCCAATCAGGTTCCAACCCGCCAGTTCCGCAGTGCCAATTCCATTCCACGTGATCTGGGCTTGTTTGTCGATGGCGAGGAAACCTACGTTAGCGTGAAACCATCACCCGAGATGCTCGATGCACGTGGCGACAAGGTGAAGAAACCTACCGAGACCTGCGAAATCGTCGTGGACGTGAAAAACTCGATAGAATTAATTCTATCTAACGCCAACGGCGAACAGGTGGTGATGACTTATGATGCTGCCAAGCAGACGTTTGCTATGGACCGAACTGTCAGTGGTGACGCTTCATTCAGCGAGGCTTTCCCTGTTGTGACTGTCGCTCCCACTCACGGTGTGATCAAACAACTGCGCATTTTCATTGACCGCTGCAGCATCGAGGCATTTGATGCCGATGGCCGCATGGCAATGACCAACCTCGTGTTCCCTACCGCTCCTTTCACCGAAATGAAGCTGAAGGGCGGTAAGGCCACCATTTATAACATAAACTTCTAACATAATCAAGAAAAATTCTTATGGCTAAAACTAATAAAGTCGCGATAATATCTGTAATGCTGTGCTTCTTCTGCATGGGATTTGTTGACCTTGTGGGCATCGCATCCAACTATGTGAAAGAAGACTTGCATCTCACCGACTCGGTGGCCAATGTGTTCCCATCGCTGGTGTTCTTCTGGTTCCTGATTTTCAGTGTGCCCACTGGCATGCTCATGAACAAGATTGGTCGCAAGAAAACAGTTGTATTATCGCTTATTGTAACAGTGCTGTCGCTGCTAATTCCTCTCTTCGGGAATAATTTTGGCATTATGCTGGTTTCTTTCTCGTTATTGGGAATTGGTAATGCACTGATGCAAACCTCACTCAATCCGCTCGTTGCAACAGTAATGGGCAGCGGAAATCTCTCTTCTTCTCTCACCTTTGGACAATTTGTGAAGGCTATAGCATCGTTCCTGGCACCCTTCTTGGCAATGTGGGGAGCCACTGCTGTCATCCCTTCGTTTGGACTCAGCTGGAGGGTGCTCTTCGCAATCTATTTTGTGGTAGGAATCTTCTCTACGTTACTGCTTGTGGTTACTCCCATTAAGGAGACAAAGATTGAAGGCAAGCCATCATCGTTTGTTGAGTGCTTCAAGCTTTTGGGTACCCCCATTGTGCTGCTCTCGTTCCTGGGCATCATGTGCCACGTGGGTATTGACGTGGGCACTAACACCACCGCTCCTAAAATTCTCATGGAGCGCTTGGGAATGACCATCCATGATGCGGCTTTTGCTACCTCACTTTACTTCATTTTCCGTACCATTGGCTGCTTGACAGGATCTTACCTGCTCAGAGTGCTGAAAGATCGCGCATTCTTTATCATCAGCGTGATAATGATGGTACTTGCCATGGTTGGACTGTTCTTTGGCGCCGAGAAGTGGATTCTCTACACTTCAATCGCGCTAGTGGGTTATGGCAACTCTAATGTGTTCTCAATTTGCTTCGCTAAGGCGTTGACCTCAATGCCTCAAAAGCAGAATGAGGTGTCGGGACTCATGATTATGGGCCTCTTTGGTGGCACTATCTTCCCGCTCATCATGGGCTTTGCCAGTGATGAAATGGGACAGGCTGGCGCCGTTGCTGTTATGGCAGTGGGTGTCGTTTACTTATTGACCTACATTAAACAACTTAAAACTACTAAATAGAATTATGGCTGAAAAACGTTATGTAGTAGGCCTGGGTGAGGCCTTATGGGACGTGCTTCCCGAAGGGAAAAAACTGGGTGGAGCTCCCGCCAATTTCGCTTATCACGCTGGGCAGTTCTTGGGTAAGGACAACACAATTGCCATTAGCGCACTAGGTGATGACAAGCTTGCCGAAGAGACAATCGATGCTCTTGAAGAGCACCAGCTCAAGTATCTCATGCCTCGGGTGCCTTATCCCACAGGCACAGTGCAGGTGACACTTGCCGAGGGTGGCATACCCATCTATGACATCAAGGAGAACGTGGCTTGGGACAACATCCCTTTCACTCACGAGATTGAAGAGATTGCCGCTTCATGCCGTGCCGTATGCTACGGTTCACTGGCTCAGCGAAATGTGGTGTCAAGAGAGAACATACAGCGTTTCCTCGATGCTACGCCAGCCGACTGTATGAAGATTTTCGATATCAATTTGCGTCAAAATTTCTATAGCAAAGAAATTATTCAACAGTCACTGCGCCGTTGCAACGTCTTGAAAATCAATGATGAGGAGTTGGTTATAATTGGAAGAATGTTTGGTTATCCAGGTCTTGACATTGAGAACAAGTGCTGGCTCATTCTTGGCAAGTATGACCTCGACATGCTCGTGCTCACCTGTGGAACCAACGGTTCCTATGTGTTCAAGCGTGGACAGATGTCGTTCCAGGAGACACCAAAGGTAGAGGTTGCCGACACCGTAGGCGCTGGCGATTCATTCACAGGTTCCTTCTGCGCTGCAATACTTAATGGCATGCCAGTTGTCGATGCCCATAAGTTGGCTGTAGAGGTAAGCGCTTATGTGTGCACCCAAAATGGCGCCATGCCCACCATCCCAGCATCATTGCGCAACATTTAATAATCTAATACGCACAGTAATAAATATTGCAACGAAACGAGCGCAGGAGGTTATTGCCCCTGCGCTTGTTTGCTATATAGTATAACTATAGGTTAAAGTAATTGCTGCGGTCGAGGTTGCGGTAGCCGATGGCTTCCATGATGTGGTGCTGGCGGACGGTGACGCTGGCCTCGAGGTCGGCGATGGTGCGGGCAACTTTCAGGATGCGGTCGTAGGCGCGTGCGCTCATGTTCATCTTGGTGATGGCTTCGCGGAGTTTTTCCATTCCTTCGGCGTCGGGTTCGGCGTATTTGTGCAGCAGTGCTGTGGTCATCTGGGCGTTGCAGTGCACACCGGGGTGGTTCTTGAAGCGCAGGCTCTGGATGGCGCGCGCTTTGATGACTCTCTCCCTTATTGCCGCACTGGGTTCGCCTGGCTGTTTGCTTGACATTTGCTCGAAGTTCACCGGCTGAACCTCCACCTGCAGGTCAATTCTATCCAACAAAGGCCCACTAATCTTGCTCATATATTGATGCCGCTGATGCGGGGTGCAGATGCATTGCTTGGTGGGGTGTCCATAGTAACCGCAAGGGCAAGGATTCATCGAAGCCACAAGCATAAACGAGGCGGGATAGTCAATGCTATATTTCGCACGGCTTATGCTGATGTGCCTGTCCTCAAGTGGCTGGCGCATAACCTCTAAAACGCTGCGATTGAACTCAGGGAGCTCATCAAGAAAGAGCACACCATTATGCGCAAGTGATATCTCCCCAGGCGTGGGATAAGTGCCGCCACCAACTAGGGCTACTGGAGAAATAGTGTGGTGTGGTGCGCGGTAGGGACGAACTGAGAGTAGGGTGGTGCCTTGCGAGAGTTTGCCTGCCACGCTGTGGATTTTGGTGGTCTCAAGAGCTTCGCCGAGGGTGAGTGGCGGCAGGATTGACGGCAGTCGCTTTGCCATCATCGACTTGCCACTGCCAGGCGACCCAATAAGCATGATATTATGCCCACCAGCGCATGCCACCTCAAAGGCGCGTTTCACCATCTCTTGGCCTTTTACCTCGCTGAAGTCGTAGGGGAATTGGCTTTGCGCACGTGCGAACTCGGCGCGAGTATCAACCACCGTAGGCTCAAGCGTTATCTCATTTTTGAAGAACTGAATCACCTCGGTGATGCTGTCCACGCCATAGACGTTGAGGTTGTTGACCACAGCCGCCTCGGTGGCGTTATAGCGGGGCAGGATAAATCCGTCAAGTTGCATCTCGCGAGCCAATATTGCCATGGGCAGCGCGCCCTTTATGGGCTTCAACGAGCCGTCGAGCGAAAGTTCGCCCATAATCATATATCGCCCTAGTTTTTCGTTGCTAATCTTCTCGTCGCTAGCAAGAATTCCAATGGCGATGGGCAAGTCGTAGGCCGAGCCTTCCTTCTTGATATCGGCAGGCGACATATTGATTACCACCGCTTTGTGAGGGAATTTAATCCCCACATTGGCAATGGCGCATTTCACTCGTTCAAAACTCTCTTTCACTGCCGCGTCGGGGAGCCCCACAAGCACATAGCCTGTGCCCCAGTCCACCGAGACCTCAATCTCGACGGCAATAGCGTCAATACCCTGCAATGCAGCACCCAGTATCTTGTTTAGCATGAATATTTATTTTGAGGATTAAACAAGTTGGCATGCCATAATAGTGCACAACATTTATTGTTTCTTGTCATAAATGGCATTATGTTCTTTAGTTCTTGCTCGCAAAATTAACCAAAACTGCGTTAACGTCAAAATTGTAACAGCAATTTTGTGAATAATAAGACAATTAGTGAGAAAAACTGTGGCGTTAACCACACGCAGCAGTGCGGCGCAATACATCACTGACAATTGAGCCAACAAAAAACCACTTGGAGCTTAAAATCTCTCAAGTGGTTTTTTGGGGGGATTTATAGAACTGCTATTTATCGCATTATCTTCTTCACACCGTTTTCTATGACGATGCCCTTGTAGTCATCGCCTACTGGCTGACCCATCAAGTTGTAGCGAGTGACGCTTCGTTGCTGGTTGATGTTGAGATTATCTACTCCAGTTGGAATGCTCTGTTTGAAAGTTGCATTCACGTTTACAGAAGCTGGAGGCATCTTGAAGGTGAATGTGCCATTTGTGCCTTCGGTAACGTCTATCGGTGTGCCGCGTTGTTGCAACATGGCTGCTCCTGATGGCTGGTTTTCATCTGCAATTTCTACTGTGAGCGACTCCAGCTCGTAACCTGGGTCGGGTGTCACAGTGAGTGTCACTGTCTCATTGGTGTAGGGCATAGCAGGCTCGCATGTCACATCGCCGTTCATAATGCTTGCAGAGATGTTGACATTCCACTTTCCAGTGAAGTAACCGGTGCGAGGATTGGCCATATCACCATCCACTTGATCCACATTATAGGCTACGGCTCCCAGCAGGTTCTTAGATGTGAGGAACATGCCTCCTGAAGTAGTAATCTCCCAAGTGTTGTCGCAGTAGATGGTTGTGAGATTGGTGCAAGAACGGAACATGCTAGTGGTATTGGTCACCTTGCTCACGTCGAAACTGTTCACGTCGAGAGTGGTAAGACCCTCGCAACCATAGAACATGGAGTTCATGTTGGTCACTTCGCCCGTGTTGAGGTTCTCAAGTCCCTCAACGCTGGTGAGTGCTTTAAACTGATAGAACCAAGCGTAGCAACTCTTGGGAGTAGCAGTGGCAAAGCTCTCGTCAAATACCACCCTAGTGGCTTGATCCTTAACTGCCTCCCATCCAGGCACCGTCCAGCCAGTGTTGTTGACGACATTTCCGCTCCAACTCTGGTTGATGTGATGTCCGTCCCAAGTGCCGTCGCTCATAGCTTCATAAGGCACATTTACAAAGTAAAGAGTTGTATTGTCATCGCACCACAGCACTGCAGGAACCTCACCTTGTGGTGTGCTGAAGACGCCTGTGATTGTAACAGGCTCGCCAGGCATGATGAAAGAGTAAACGCCATTGTTCAAAGTAGTCTCTATTGTGTTGCCGGTGTTGTTGCCAGTGACCGTGATGCTTGTGAGGGAGCAAAGCAGTGCTGGCTCGGCGGTGAATGTCACTGTGAGGGTTGGAAATGCTTTGTCGGGAGCAGTGATGGTGCCATTGCCTTGGATATCAACAGTTATCGCTTGAGAACCTGTGAAATATCCATCAATGGGATTTGCCATGTCGCCATTGGTTTTCCCATTATCATAAGCCACAGCTCCGACGAGATTGTCGTCGCCCTGGAACATGCCTGTAGCAGTGGGGATGCTCCACGTTTGGTCACAGAAAATGGTGGTAAGGCTACTGCAAACTCGGAACATCGTAGTGGCATTGGTGACCTTGCTCACATCAAAACTGTTGAGATTGAGTGTGGTGAGCGAATAGCACAAGTAGAACATTGAGTTCATATTAGTCACCTCGCTGGTGTTGAGGTTCTCGATGCCCTCGATGGTGGTAAGATATCTTAATCCGTAGAACCATTCATAGCAACTGGTGGGTCGCAACTGTGCAAAACTCTCGTCAAATACTACTTTCTGGGCCAAAGATATGACGGCATCATTATGTGACCATGCCGGGTGACTCCATCCCGTAGCCGAAACAATATTGCCCATCCATATCTCAGTTACACTGTGGTTTCCCCACCATCGAGACTCCTCATAGTCTTCAACGGGTTCTTCCTCGTAGATGAAGAAAAGCGTATTCTCTGATTCACTCCAAAT
>CACYVC010000034.1 GCA_902777835.1 uncultured Bacteroidales bacterium
AACGCCGTCGCCGGTTTGGTCGCCGTTCACGATTTGGCTGTAGTCGTTATTAAGCAGCACATCATAGAGGGCGGTGATGTCGGCGGCTGTCACAGTGCCATCGTTGTTCACGTCGCCAGGAACAGCGGCAGGAATCACAACCCAATTACTTCCATTATACTCATATAGAAGCCAGCGCTTGTTGTGGGCAACTCTTAGCTGAGCAGGGGTAAGGCTTACGTTGTTTTCTACGTAAGAACTCGAAGAATATCCTGGATAGATATATGATATATCGCCTTTGCTTCCTGCAGGGATGGTACATAAGCTGTTGATAAATGTATTGGCACCAGCGGCATTTATTTTGTTAATGCTGCAATCAATCAAGCGCAACGCATTGCAGCCCTGAACCGAAAGTGAAGTGAGTTTGTTACATTCAACAACAAGCTCTTCCAACGCCGAACAGCCCTGAACGTTGATTGAGGTCAACTGGTTAAAGTGTGCGTGAATTTTTTTGAGTTTTGTCTTATTTGACACGTTTAGGGATGTGAGCTTGTTGTTATAACAATTGAGTTCAGTCAAGTTGCTCAGGCTGCTCACATCGAGCGAGGTTATTTGGTTGCTGTGGCATTTGAGCTTGGTCAGCGAATTAGCGTGGCTGAGGCTTCCTATTTCAGTGAGAGCATTATTATCACAGTTGAGCGTGGTCAATGATGTGCAGTGGTAGGTCGATATCTTTTGCATGGCTGTGTTGTCGTGACAGTTGAATGTTTTCAAACTAGTATCATCATCTACATTCATAACAGTCAAACTGTTGTTGTTGTAACAAGATACTGTGGTTAATGCCGGGCAATCATAAGCATATACCTTTTCTAACTTGCTATTGTTGTTTATAGTTACTGTGGTCAAGTTGGGGTTGTAACCCAGGTAGAGAATCTTTAAATTGTTATGATTTGACAACGAGACTGAAGTCAATTTGTTTGAAGACAACTGCAGAGTTTCCAACCCACTTGGCAATGTGGGCAGCGACGTGAACAGATTGCCAGTAAGGTTTAAGGTCTTAAGGCTACTTGGCAAGTATGATATCGAAGTTAGCTTACTGTTAACACAAACTAATGTTGTCAAGTTTGAGCATCCCGACACATACAATGAAGACAAAGCAGCAGTTGAAGTGCCGTTATAATTGTAATATATTTCGGTGAGATAAGGGTTGTTAGAGCAATTTAGACTTCTTAAATTTAGATACTGAGTGCCATAGTGCCAAGTAGGATTATATCCGGAATGGTCATCAAAATCTAATGAGGTGAACCTGTTGTTGGAGCAGTCTAAAACCTCTATATTTTTTGGTAGATGGAGATTCTCAAACGTAGATATCTTGTTATCTTCACATCTAAGAATTGTCAATGTGCTTGGCAATGATGATGGCAGAGAAGTGAGTTGGTTTTCGCTGCAATCAAGACTTTCCAGTTTGCTTGGTAATGATGATGGCAGAGATGTGAGCTGGTTTTCGCTGCAATCAAGACTTGTCAGTTTGCTGAAATAGTGGATACCCTGCAGGTTAGATATAGATTTACCCAAAATAGTCATTGATGTCCTTGAGTTAACATCGTTATTGGTGATGTAGCCTTTGGGGTATTGTCCTAACAGATAGCTACGGAAGTTCGCATCGGGGAAATAAGAACTGTTAATGACAGCAACAGCAGTGACATCGCTCACCACAGCTTCATCTTTAAAAACATCGCTTGCAAGGTTGTTTATTGAATAACCAAAATAATCAAGGGGATAAGTGATCTTCACATTAGTGCCTGCCTCATAACTGTTGATATTCGATGTAGGAGCAACATTATAAGTAGAATAAGTACCATTACTTATAAATTTAATATAGGTGGAATAATCATCACTGCCAAAGTTGCCAGTTGGATTGATTGTCAGTCTATTAAGGTTATAAATTCTGTATTTGGGAGATCTAATTTCACATTTCTTGATTTTGAAGGATAGATTCTCGGTACCAGCTCCGCCTTTAATGGCTCTACCATAATCACTTCTGTGCTCAACAGTCAACGACCCAGCTCCTTCAACAAATACATTACAATCTTGCAATTTCAGAGCAGCATGATTCTCGCTACGACAAGTAAAAGTGGAATTGCCTGACACATAAATATATGTGGCATGACCTTTGCTCTTGCAGAGAACAGCGTCGGCATCCTGGATGTCAAATTTTACAGTGCCATTCAAATTGATGGTGAGAATTCCCGAGACTTCATCCACACTGATACCGTTGTTGCTGCTGCCAGTCTTGGTGTAGCTCACGTTGGTTATTGTCAGTGTGCAAGTGTTGTCGTCATAGGAAACCGTGCCACCACCAGCCGAGAAACTGGTGCTTCCTGTAATCTTAGTTCCGCACACATAGATCTTGGTGGCGCTTGCACTCATGGCCGCCATGGCAATCGCCATCATTAAGAGTAAAGTTCTCTTCATAACATAAAAGTTTATGTGGTTAATAATTAGTTAATTGCAAATGAATGTAACAACAACATTGATTCTATTGTTAACTAAGTCATAGAATTTATTGCAAATTTAAAGAAAAGCCCGCCTCTACAGCGAATATTCGTGTTAATTTTAGTTAAATTCATAATAAATGTATATTAATTCATTGGTTTATGAATAATTTACACTGCACAATTAGCCCGGCCCCCAGTGCTGCGGGGAGTGCGCTTCGCTTTAAAAAATATATCGGCAGCTTTTTGCCACTCCTAGCGGAGTGAAAATTTAAGCACTGTGTGCTAAAATTTATGTTGCGCCCGCATGGCATCCAGCCCTTCGAGCCCCTAACGCAGAGTGAGCAATTGTCCTTAATAAAACAGTGTCTATCGCAACATCGTTTGTCCTTAATTGTCTTCTAAAATAGGCGGCACAAAAATAAGCGCCCCGAAAGGCGCTTAAGATTGTGCATTATGCATTATGAATTATGCATTAATTAAGCATTAAGGAAATTGTACTGCACAAAGGTTTCTATCGCCTCGTAACTGGCGAGTCCCAAGCGGCTGTAGAGCTCTGCAGTCTCTTGATTGCGCTTGAGAGAGCGCTGCCAGTTGAGGTCCTCATCTTCGGGGTCGATAAATGGTGCGTCATGCACTTGCGACTGGTGCTTGAGGATGGCATCGCGCTTGTGCTGGAACTCCTCGGGACTGATGGGCACTGCCATTTCGATATGGTCGATATCCCACTCTCCCCAAAGTCCGCGATACATCCACACGCGGCACTCGCGCATGAACGGCTCATTTTTCAACTCGTCGATAGCGGCAAGCACCACATTGGCTGCTGGTTCATGCGTGCCGTAGGGATCGTTCAGGTCGTCGGCAAAGAATATCTGATGTGGCTGTATTTGCTCTATTAACGCCTTAACAGGCAACACGTCGGCCTCGGTGACGCGCCCCTTGCCAAATGGTGAGTCAACAAAGAACGGAAGCGCCAATTCGTGCACGTTTTCCTCGGCAACACCCAGATATCGGCAGCTAGTAATTCCTTCACACACAAATATCTCACCCTTGCAGTAACGCACCTCGGCAATATCGGCATCGCCAGGCATCTTGTTGCGAAGGCTCTCCTCTATCTTCTCAACTATAGCGCGCTGCTGATCGCTGTAGTAGCCATTATTGAGCGCCACGCGTTTCGACACCATCACATAGCGCTTCATGTCCTCGTCACTCACCATCACGTCGCCCGAGGTCACGTAAGCCACATGCACCTCATGCCCCTGCTCTACAAGTCGACGCAGTGTGCCACCCATAGCAAGTATCACATCATCGGGATGTGGACTGAAGGCGAGGATGCGTTTAGGATAAGGCTCGGCACGCTCAGGGCGATAGGTATCGTCGGCATTAGGCTTGCCGCCTGGCCATCCAGTGATAGTGTGCTGTATATCGTTAAAAATCTGAATATTCACATTATATCCCGAACCATAAACTGCCACCAGTTCGCTCAAGCCATAGTCATTATAGTCCTTGTTGGTGAGTTTGAGAATGGGCTTGCCTGTCTGCTCGCTCAGCCACACTAGTGCACGGCGTAGCAGTGTGCGGTTCCACTCGCAAGAAGTCACCTTCCAGGGATAGTTGATGCGTGTCAAATCGGACGCAGCATCGAGGTCAATAAATAGTTGCACATTGTGGTGCATCTGAAGGAAGGATGCAGGATACTGGTCGGTGATATTGCCCTCTATGGTGTTGAACACCGCCTTGGCACTACCCTCACCCCAAGCGGTAGCGATAATGCGACTAGCATTAAGTATGTTGCTGATGCCCAGCGTCACAGCAGTCTTGGGCGACTGCTCGCACTGGTAACTGTCGGCGATGCGTGTGCGTGTCTCGCCAGTGAGTGATACCAGTCGGCACGACGACATGCTCGTTGAACCTGCCTCATTAAATGCCAATCCACCATTCTTGGTGAGCTCACACACAACAAGGTCGAGACCTCCATATTCGTCAATCTCGGTTTCGTAGGCCTTACAAAGCTTGAACACGTTTTCTTTAGTGGCTTCGCTGCTGAAAGTGTGAATGTTCTCCGGGGCGAAGTCAACCTTATTAAGGAAACCTTCGCTCAGACGCTTGAGAGTGCTCTGGCCATCATCGACGGGCACGCCAAGGCCAAGTTCAGTCATGTTAAAGACGATTACATTATTGAAGCTCACCTTGTCGGCAAAATACAGCTTCACTAATTCGCTATAGACGTCCATAGCACAGCGGCCAGCACCAAGCCCAAGCACGCAGCGCCCCTTCTCTCGAACACACTGCTCAATAGTGTCAACCACCTCACGGGCAGCAAACACTGCGCCCTCAAAAGGGGTCTCCACAACTTCGGTTTGCACCTTCTCATATCTCGTGAGAGATATAAGCTCCACCTCACTCTCAGGGCAATAGCATCGTTTCGACACCTGTTCAAGCTTTATGTGTGAACTCAAGTCAAATTTCATGTTATATTTATTTTTAGGTAATCTAGAGGTTCTAGAAACACTTAGGAAAAAGCAATCTTATAACTTAATTTCCAATTCTACTGGGCAGTGGTCGCTGCCGAAGATTTCGGTGTGAATTTTTGCGTCAACCATCTTATCGCGGGCATCGTTGCTCACCAGGAAATAGTCGATGCGCCAGCCAGCGTTTTTCTCACGAGCCTTGAAACGGTAACTCCACCACGAATACACGCCTTCCAAATCGGGATTGAAAAAGCGCCAACTGTCGGTGAACCCAGCATCAAGCAATATGGTCATCTTCTCGCGCTCCTCATCTGTGAAACCCGCATTCTTGCGGTTGGTCTTAGGATTCTTGAGGTCTATCTCCTGATGCGCCACATTGAGGTCGCCACACACTATCACAGGCTTCTTCTCGTTGAGTTTAAGCAGATAGCCGCGGAAGTCGTCCTCCCAGCGCATGCGGTAGTCAAGGCGCTTAAGGCCATCTTGACTGTTAGGAACATACACGTTCACAAGGTAGAACGCCTCCATCTCAAGAGTGATGACGCGGCCCTCATGGTCATGCTCATCGATGCCAATGCCCAAAGTAACATTAAGTGGTTCCTGGCGGGTGTAGATAGCAGTACCCGAGTAACCTTTCTTGTCGGCATAATTCCAATAGCTGCGGTAGCCGTCAAACTCCAAGTCGAGCTGACCCGCCTGCATCTTAGTCTCTTGCAGGCAGAAGAAGTCGGCATCGAGCTTTTTAAATGTCTCAACAAAGTCTTTGCCCACAACGGCGCGAAGACCATTCACGTTCCAGGATATGAGTCTTGTCATTGCTCGTCGTCAGTTTTATAATCAGACTGCTCATCAGTTGGCTCGTCAGCAATATCTCCGTCTTCAATAGCCTTGTCAACGGCATCTTCCTTAGCGGCATTTTTCAGAATCTCAGCCTCGATGCGACGACTCTCGGCACGGTCAAGTTTGCGGGCCTTGACAAAAAGAATGATTGATGTCACTAGCGCTACCAGAGCGACTAAGGCGCCCACAGCAAGCAGCCAGTAAGGAACTATGTCTTTTGTGCCCAAAAACAACAGTGCTAAGCACAGCACCAAACACAGCACATCAAGAATAAACGCGTGCTTCATCAATAATTTTGCCTGGTTCATAACAGTATTTTTTTATTGGTCTATAAATCTCAAAACATTTTATTACAACTCACAAAGGTAAACATTAATTGTAAAACAACCAATTTTTTCAAAATAAATCATTAATTTTGCGATTTATTTCAAATATGAATTACTATGGCAACACGAATGAACTGGGAACGACTGATTTGTGATACTCGACTGGGGTTGGAACACTACAAAGATAGTAAAGCAGGCGTGCGAAGCGACTTTGAGCGCGACTACGACCGCCTAATCTTCTCATCTCCATTCCGCAGGCTCCAGAACAAGACCCAGGTCTTCCCATTGCCTGGCAGCATCTTCGTCCACAACCGATTGACTCACAGCCTTGAAGTATCGTGCGTGGGACGTTCACTTGCCAACGAGATTGCCATACGCCTACATGAGCGACATCTGCATGAGCCATGGCGCGACCGACTGTGGAACATGGGCGAGATAGTTGCTGCAGCTTGCCTGGCCCACGACCTTGGCAACCCACCATTCGGACACTCGGGCGAGAAGACTATCGGCGAGTTCTTCAGCAATGGCAACGGAAAGGTGTTCCAAGAACGCCTCACACCACAACAATGGAGCGATTTGACCAATTTTGAGGGCAACGCCAACTCTTTCCGCACCCTCGTACATCAGTTCAAGGGCCGCCGACCTGGTGGCTTTGCAATGACCTACTCCACCCTCGCCTCAATCGTGAAATACCCATACTCCTCAAGCCATGCCGGGAAGAAGGGAAAGTTTGGCTTCTTCACCACCGAGAAAGACATCTTTGAAAAAATCGCTAATGAACTAGGCATGATTAAGCTTGAGGAAGAGCGTTACTGCCGCCACCCACTAGTCTATATGGTGGAGGCAGCCGACGACATTTGCTACCAAGTGATGGACATTGAAGACGGCCATAAACTAAAACTGCTATCAACCGAAGAAACCATCGACCTGCTCACAGGGCTTTTCAACGAGGAACGAAAAGAACACATGCGCGAAGTGATGGAAAATGTTGCCGACCCCAACGAGAAAATCGTGTATCTACGTTCATGCGTTGTAGGCCTATTGGTGCAGGAGTGCGCTAAAACCTTTGTTGAACATGAGGATGAGATAATGGAGGGACGCTTCAACGGCTCATTAATCGACAATATATCATCATTGCCTAAAGAAGGCTACAAGCGCTGTAGCGAGATAGCTTTCAAAAAATTATACCGTGCTGGATATGTGGTTGATGTAGATCTTGCTGGCATAAGAATCCTAAATCTGCTACTCGACAAACTCACCCAAGCTGTGTTGCACCCTGAGACCAACTACTCGCAGCTGCTCTTGAACAAGTTCCCTCAGCAGTATGACGTACACGCCGCTACCCTATTCGAGAAGTTGCAAGGCGTGCTTGACCATATCAGTGCGATGACCGACGTATATGCCCTCAATCTATACCGTCAGCTTGACGGAATAAGCCTGCCGTCAGTATAAGCACCTTCGGCGCGAAGATATAAGTCGATTATCGAAGGTTGAGTATTATACTTGCCACTCAATCACGTTTCTTAATACTTGACGCTGCCCCATTTATACCCAAAAAAGGAACAAAACCTCATTATTTTTATGTTTTTTGCATTTTTTTAGAGAAAATGCAAGTTTTTTTATTGCATTTTCATTAAATTTGTCAGATTATTTAAATAGGCGAACTATCATCTATGATAGTTTTCAAATTAAAAATCACTGATTAACAAATACTTAAAAAACATATTATTAACTTTTTCTAAAATCAAAGAACTATGAGCATGAACATTACTCGTGTATCTTGGTTGCGCTGCCTGATGGCTGCTTTTGTGCTTGTCATGGCATGTGGCGCTGCTCAAGCTGCCAAATTCACTGAATTAGGCTACAATTGGAGCACTACAGGCACTAACGCTACCTTAACGAAGTACACCATCAATTCTCACCAAGAAGATGGTGTGACAGTAAAAGATTCTCTATTCTACACTGGTGACGAGAACAACATTTGCAACATCCCAGAGACCTTTGAGCACGAAGGCATCACCTACACTGTAGTTGCCATTGATGCCAACGCATTCGTTAATTGCCGTGACATCAAGGAGATTCACCTCCCAGCCACTTGCGTGAGCTATGGTAACAACTGCTTCCGTGGATGTACAAGCTTGACCAACTATCCCGTTACCGAAACTGCCACAAAGCTAGGCAGCGGTACCATTTGGGAATGCCCCAACATTACAGAAGCATTCATTCCAAGCGGAGTAACGAGCACACTGATTTCTAACCAATTTGCCAACACTGGCGTTCGCAAGCTCACTATCATGGCAAGTGAGACACCCCTCAAGTTCAACAGGAATGCATTTGGTGCAACAAGTGCTGACCTGCCACCGCTTGACACACTCATCATCTTGCGTCCCATGAACACTAGTGACTATGTTAGTAACCTCCAGCCATTCCACAACTACCCAACCATCAAGCAGCTTGTTCTTGGCGGCGAGCTGCTCGACATTCCACAAAGTTGCTTCATGGGATGTAGCGGAATTGAGGAGATCATCTTTGAGGATGGCAACAAAATCGCTACTATTGGCTCAGATGCCTTCCAGGGTTGCAACCACCTCTTGAGCATTGAGTTGCCAGCAACCATCACATCGGTGCCAATGAACCTGTGTCTCGGCTGTTCACAACTTAATTCGGTTACTTTCCTTGGTGAAGTCACTTCAATCCAACAGAGCGCCTTCAACGGATGTGCTGCTCTACAGAACTTCACATTCCCAACCACACTCAAGACTATTGGTGCATCGGCATTCTATAACAGTGGGCTTGCTGGCGTGATTGAGATTCCCGAGGGCGTAACCTCTATTGGTGCTACAGCATTCGCTGGATCTAACGCCATCACTGGCATCAAGCTGCCATCTACCATTGCAACTATCGGCAATGCTGCATTCGGTCCAATCGAAAACCTCGCCAGCATTGAACTCGGTGCAGGTAACAGCGCTTTTGCTCTCAACAATGGCGTTCTCACCAACGCTGCTGGCACACGACTGCTCGTGACTGCTCACGAGGGAAATATTGGCACTATCCTCAACAATGCCACCATCGAGACCATCGACAACTATGGTATGGCCTTCTCGCCATATACCGACATTGACCTCCCCGCTCTTAACGAGATTGGCAACTACGGCTTCTACCGTGCAGCTATTAAGGAGTTCACCTACAAGGCTGGCATGACGGTTAATCCTAATGCGTTCCTCGAGAGCGACCTTGAGATTCTCAACACCGAGGAAGGTGCACGCGAGATTCCACAGAACCTCTGCGCCAATTGTACTAACCTCCACACTGTGAACATCTCAAGCACCGTGACCAACATCTTCCAAGATGCCTTTGCCGGATGTACTGCACTTGAGCACATGGAGCTCGGTTCGCATATCAACTATATGGAGAAAGGTGCAGTGCCTTCTACTATCCAAAGCCTACGCGTGCTCAACGTAACTCCTCCAGTGCTCGGCGCTGGTGTCTTTGAGCCCACCCAGAGCAATGTATTGTGTGAAGTTGCAGAAACTGCCGTGGGCGACTACGAGGCTGCTCCACAATGGCAATACCTCAATATCCAAGGCGATGCATCAATCACCGGCGAGGGCACAACACTTGGCTGCCCAAGCGGTCTCTATTTTGCCACCAAGGACTGCCGTCTAATGTATCGCGACAACGAAGGTAACATCATCGACACAGAGTTCAACACTGGTGAGCATGCCTTCAACATCCAGAGCTACAAGAACCGCATCTACGTGGCAAGCGCTGGTCACTACTTCCAGTATCAAGGTGCTGATGCACAAGCCACCGGTGGAGATGGAGAGCTCTTCTACGTGAATAACACCGACGGAATGTGGTTCCGCGTTACAGTGCTCAACAACGTGGGCTACAAAGCTTTTGAGGATCCATTCTCAATGTATATCTCGGCTATCGACAACAAGATCTACATCGCCGACCGCAACGTGGGTATCCACGAGATGAGCGCCGACACAGTAGGTCTATATGGCACTCAGCCCTTCTTCATGCAGAACAACTGGCTGCCTTACTACAATGACAAGATCACTTACGGCGCCATCGGTGCTGGCATGACAATGCGTGCTACCGACGTAATTAACGCCGACGGCACTACCCGCAACAACGTTTACTGGGTTGCCAAGAAGTTCAACGGCCAGGGTATCTTCCGTTTCGACAAGAGCATGCTCTATCCCGACGGCACAGGAGCCGACCACCCCGACAAACAGCTACCAGTTTACCTGAACAACGTGCAGATGACATCATTCTACCTCGACGAGGAGAACGGTTATCTCTACTTCTTCGTGCAAAAAGATAATGTAGGCGGATCTGTACCTGGTCTCTATCGTATTGCTCTCGCTACCCTCAATACTAAGCAAGACATGGCTACCGTTGCCGAAGATGCAGTTCTTATCGACAACTCTCCTATCCTGCTCGAAGGTTCGGGCGACGAGATTACTGGTATCACACAAATTACTGGTGACGGCGAGTACATCTACTGGGCTTACATTTCATGTGGTGATGGAACAGCAGTTCCCGATATGGTGGCTTATGACGCTACCAACCCACTGCACCAGACTGGTATCAAAATGATTAGCGCAAAACCCGAAAACGCAACTGTAGTGCCTCCTATCACCTACGCTGTTGAAGGCATCGCAGCCTATGGTGTTACCACTGCCAAGTTTGAAAGTCCTGTAGTAGTTGTTCCTGGCGACGTTAACGGCGACGGAGAGGTTACTGCTGCCGATGTCACTGCCCTTTACAATATCCTGCTCAACAATGACTGGACAGGCGTAATAATGGCCGACCAGAATGGTGACGGCGAGGTTACCGCTGCTGACATTACTTCAGTTTACAACGTCCTGCTGGGCAACTAACACCAAATATTCTTTGAAATAAGAACTTTTATCATTTAACATTATTTTTTTACGGCAAGACCATGCTTCTGCATGGTCTTGTTTATATTACTATTTGAGTTGCATAATTCAAGGTTATATTCACATTATATGAACCCATAATTTAGAAATCTCCAGATTTTTTGCATTTAAAAAATATAATGTGTAAATTTGCAAAATCATCACAACTACGAAGGATGAAATCCCATTTGATATAAGTTTTAAACAAATATAGTTATGAGAGAAATCACATCTTTACTGATGGCTGTACTCACCGCTATAACGGCGAGTGCAATGCCAGCTATCCAAACACCTATTGAGGTCAGCCAGCCCGATGGCAACGCCATCATGCGCACCGAGGCGGAATATTATGTCTATGCCCTAAGTGATAATGAGAACCTCATGCCTAGCAAAGTGATTGTCCGTAACGAGGATGAGCACTCATCAATCGAGATGCTGTTTGTAAGCGCCCTTGAGAAAGACCTTTTCAGCAAGGTTGATACTCAAAATGGCTTTGGAGCCGAGCAAACGAGCGACACTTTCTCTGTAGGTGCTAATCTTATTACTAACACTTCTACTCCAATCCTCAAGACTTGGAAGGGTAATCCCAACCACTACTATACCACCAGCATTCATGAGAACAACAATATTATCACTTTTAACTTGGACGATATCACTCAGCACACTTATTCAGTTGCTGGATCTCCTGCCGTTTTGTTCGGTACTGAGAACGAATGGGATATGATTAATGGCCCTGAGATGACTCTTAACGATGATACAGGTATCTATGAGTGGACAAGTGAAGAAACTGAGCTTGGCACTGGACTTGTAGCTTTCAGGGTTTTTAAAGACCACAATTGGCGTATAGCCTACCCACCAGAAGACTTTGAAATTACTACTGAAACTCCTGGCACTTACATTCTTTATGTGACATATAATCCAGAAACTAACGAGGTTACAGGAGAATTAGTCCAGAAACACACTTTTTCAGTTGCTGGATCTCCTGCCGTTTTGTTCGGCACTGAGAACGACTGGGATATAATAAATGGTCCTGAGATGACTCTTAACAATGATACAGGTATCTATGAGTGGACAAGTGAAGAAATTGAGCTAAGTGCTGGCCTTATAGCTTTCAAGGTTTTTCTAGACCACAATTGGCGTATAGCCTACCCACCAGAAGACTTTGAAATTACTGCTGAAACTCCTGGCACTTACACTCTTTATGTGACATATAATCCAGAAACTAACGAGGTTACAGGAGAATTAGTCCAGAAGCACACTTATGCGCTTGCTGGAACTCCCGCTGCTTTGTTTGGAGTTGAGAACGACTGGGATATAATAAATGGTCCTGAGATGACCCTAAACGAGGAAACAAGCCTTTATGAGTGGACAAGTGCAGAGATTGAGCTAAGTGCTGGCCTTGTAGCTTTCAAGGTGTTTCATGACCACAATTGGCGTATAGCCTACCCTCCAGAAGACTTTGAAATTACTGCTGAAACTCCTGGCACTTACACTCTTTATGTAACTTATAACCCCGAGACTAGCGAGGTTTGTGGCACACTAACAAAAAGCGCTAATGGTTTCCCTGGCGACGTGAATGGCGACGGCATTGTGACTGCCGCCGACATAACCACTCTCTATGACATCTTGCTCAACAACGACTACTCACATGCTGCCTATGGTGACCAAACTGGCGACGGCATCGTCACAGCCGCAGATGTAACAGCCGTTTACAACATACTATTACTTGACTCTTCGCAGGCAAGCAACCAGGCTTATGTTGACCTTGGTTTACCCAGCGGCACACTGTGGGCGACGATGAACATTGGCGCCAGCAGTCCCGAGGACTATGGTGACCACTTCGCCTGGGGAGAGACACAGCCCAAGGATGTCTATAACTGGAGTACCTACAAGTGGGGCAACGGCAGTTCCAGCAAGATGACCAAGTACTGCACTGACAGCTCATTTGGCAACAATGGCTTTGTAGATAACAAGACCGAACTTGACCCTGAGGACGTAGCGCATCACTGTTCCTGCCTGCCGCAGGCACCCGCAATGGGAATGATCTCAGTAACGCAGGAGCTCGCGGCACATATTGGTCACGCACGCTCTATAATGACATCCCTAGAAACGCTAACTATCTATACTTCTTTTCTGACGCCGTACGTTGGGAGTACTACGGCCGACAATACGGATTTAGTGTTCGTGCTGTACGCGCGCCTCAGCCAAGTAACCATGCTTATGTTGACCTTGGTTTACCCAGCGGCACACTGTGGGCGACGATGAACATTGGCGCCAGCAGCCCCGAGGACTATGGTGACTATTTCGCCTGGGGAGAAACACAGCCCAAAGATGTCTATAGCTGGAGTACCTACAAATGGTGCAACGGCAGTTCCAGCAAGATGACCAAGTACTGCACTGACAGCTCATTTGGCAACAATGGCTTTGTAGATAACAAGACCGAACTTGACCCTGAGGACGCATAATGGCGCATCACTGTTCCTGCCTGCCGCAGGAACACGCAGTGGAAATGATCTCAGCAACGCTAGCGCTAGCGGCACATATTGGTCGAGGATGCTCTACAATGACAGCCCTAGAGACGCTAATTATCTCTACTTCAATTCTGGCGCCGTGCGTTGGGAGTACTACGGCCGCAGATACGGATTTACCGTGCGTGCTGTGCGCGCACCTCAAAAATAGTGCATTGCCCAACACAAATAACGTGTGCAATGGAATGATGTGAGCATAATACGATTCCAGGCATCATGGAAGAATACTCCTTCTGCAGTGCTTGGTTTTAATCGGACACAATGATTTTATTTCGACAAGACCATGCATTTTTATGGTCTTGTCATTTTTTTTTATTATCTTTGTCGCGAAAATAAGACATACTATCTATATCTATAAAACATGAAAAAAATCTCTTTTTTACTGATGGCCTTTCTAACTGCCATCTTGGCGAGTGCAGAACCTGCCAACCCCACTCCTATCAATGTCACGCAGCCCGATGGAAGCACACTGCAGCTTAGGCTGGTGGGAGACGAGTTCTATCACTTCAACACCACTATCGATGGATACACAATCATCAATATTAACGGCACATGGGAATATGCTGTCAAGGAAGATGACCAACTAAAAGCATCAGGCATTATGGCTCATGATCCTGCATTACGCAGCGCCCAAGAGATGCAACTCGTGGCATCGCTTGAGAAGCGCATAGTTGACAAGGCCGCAACCACACAGGCTCGTTTCAATCGTGCCGCACGCGACAAGAAGACTTCCCAAAGCCGAGAGCCAGTGGTTGACTACAGCCTATTTCGTGGACTTATCATCCTTATCAATTTCAACGATAGGCAGTTCCTGATGGACAATCCCAACGACTTCTACGACAAACTCTGCAATACCGAGAACTACACAGGATTCACTCACAACGGTAGGTTCCAAAGATGCACCGGCAGTGTGCGCGACTACTACTACGACAACTCTATGGGCCAGTTCGACCCTGACTTCGACATCGTGGGGCCAGTCAATCTTAACTACTCGTGCTATGAAGGCAACGACAAGGCACGAGAGATTTTCAAGGCAGCCCTCGACTCAGTTGACGAGCAAGTTGATTTCACACAATATGATGCCGACAACGATGGCGAGATTGACATGGTATTTTTCATGGTGGCAGGATATTCGTCGAGCTACAGCGGCAACAACAGCGGCTACCTATGGCCACACATGAGCTACCTGATTGACTGGTGGTCGGGATGGCCACCACAACCATACGTTTATGACGGCAAGAACATGGGAACTTATGCCTCCTCATGCGAGATATATGGATGGGAATCTCAGGGGACTACTATGCCGAACGCAATTGGCACAATCTGCCATGAGTTTGGACACGTGTTAGGACTCCCCGACCTCTACGACACCGACTATGCCAACAGCGGAGGTGAAAGTAATCACCCCGGCGAATGGGACGTGATGGCTGGGGGAAGTGGCAACAACTATGGTCGCACACCTGTTGGATACAGCCTCTGGGAGCGCGTGGAACTGGGATTTGCCGATAGCCCAACCGAATTATCTTATGGCAACATGACACTCGAGGCTGTGAGCGTCAGCAACACAGGCTACATGATGCAGTCGCCTAACGAAGATGAATATTTCCTCTTTGAGAATCGGCAACCTTTCAAATGGGATGCCGCTCTGCCAGGACATGGATTGGTGATTACTCGTGTCGATTACAGCAATCAGCAGCCATGGTGGAACAACGAGGTGAACTGTAACCCAGCCCACAACTACTACGAGCTGATTCGCGCATCAGGGAACAGCGCTGCCGGAGTGCCTTTCCCTGGCAAAAACAATGTCACTTACATTAACTCCTCTTCCGACCCTAGTCTCGTCACATGGGCTGGAGACCCATGCCAGTTCGCACTCATCAACATAAGTGAGGAGAATAATATCATTACCTTTGATGTCGTTGATGATGTACCGCCTTTGACTTTAGTTGAGGACTTTGAGCAGATGCCAACAGGGCTTCCTGCCAACGCCACCAATGTGCAAGGTAACTTCGCCACTTGGAACTTCCCCAAATCCAATGTGGTGGAATATAACGGCGGACATGCTGCTTCGCTGCAAATGCCTGGCGGCATTGCAATGAACAGTGACATAAACATGCAAATAGTCAAGGTCTCTTTTAACGCCATCAACACATCGACCACAGCATCTAAACTCCAATTCTACTATTCAACAGATGAAGGTGCAACTTGGACATCATCAGGAACCTCTAATGTGGCAGCAAATGCTGAAGAGGTTATAACATGGCGAATTAATATCGACCCACAACCCATACGTTTCAAGATTAACCGCACTTCGGGAGCTAAAAACGTGGATCTAATCATCGATAATATAACAATACATTACTTTGATACTGCTACAGCCATGCCTGGCGACGTGAATGGTGACGGGTTAGTGACAGCTGCCGACATCACAGCACTCTATGACTACCTGCTCAACAATAACTCCACTAATCTGATATATGGTGACCAAGACAATAACGGAACCATCACAGCCAGCGACATAACTGCTGTGTATAACATTCTTTTAGGCACCAACTAAGACATAGTAAATAATGTTTCTATTCATATTTTATTAACCATTTAAACATTTCACATTATTATGAAAAAGTTTTTATTAATGATTGCGACTATCGCATTGATGACCGCTTGTGGCGGTAACAACACTTCTTCAAGTTCATCAGCATCGGGTTCTGAGGCTAGTGATGCTCCACAGACCTATTCTGTTGAGTACACTCTTGGTAGCAATGGCGGAACCAACTGGGAATGCTTCGACACTTCTGCCAGTAGCGACAAAATCAAAGCCGATCTTGATGTTAAGATTGATGGCGACAAAGTTACTATCACCATGCCTTTCGAGGTAAAAGTTAAAGGCGGAGAACTCAAGAGAAGCCTTAAAGAAGGATATGTTGATTTCGCCGTAGAAAATAGCAGCGAGAAAGGCAAAATTGAATTTAAACTTGCCGATCCCGACAAGGTGGATTATGATGCAGAGTTCAAGAAACTCAAAGAAGGCGACACCTTCAAAGCTACAATCGTAGGAGAGACCACAAAGGATGTTCTTGATAAGATGAACAACAACTGGGGAACATTCACTCTCGTTCTCTAATCACACATAATCTAATCACCAATAATGCCCGAAACACCGTTATAGGTGCCTCGGGCATTTACTTTTCTTGTTATTTCATGCATCAGCAATGATTGTGCATTGTGAATTATGCATTGTGCATTATTCCACATGGAAACGATAGATGCCGCCATCGCGGCCGCCCACTACCAGGGTATTACCAATTACTACTGGTGAAGACTCAAAATTGCTGGAGAGAACCTCATCAAAAAGTAAGTCGCCTGTCTTGCCGTTAAACATATAGAGATGCCCACTGGAGTTGCCAATGACCACAAATAACTCGTTCTTCTCGTTATAGAATCCCACTGGCGAGGACCATGCATAGAAGTTTAGCGGTTTGCGATAAAGCACCTTGCCAGTGTTCTTGTCGAAGGCGAGGAACTCAGAATAGCTCTTGCCATCGAGCTGGTTGAACGAGGCGAAAATCATGTCTTTGCAGTTGCCGTCACCAAGAAGAGGAGTACAATACAGACCTCCATCAAAATGCTTGTCGCCTTGATAACTACGTTCGCTCGGGCAAGACCATTCCCACACCTTAGTTCCATTCAGACCGTTGAGTTTCACAAAGTAGGTTTTAGCATTGGCCCCTGCCTGCATATCTACTTCACATCCACAATAAAGATAAGGCACACCATTCTCAACTTCAAGTACTATACTGCCGTCGATGTCATCGTGATTGTCGTAATGCCACACAGGTTTCATGGTGTTTAGATTAATGCACAATATATCACCGTGGTTGTCGCCCACAAAGCCATAGTTCTTATAAACAGCCATACTCGACTCAATGCCTGCACCGCCATCACCCTTGACTACATAACGCAGCGCGCTGTGCATCTTGAGTTTGCCATTGCCAAGGCGCTCATATTTATAAATCGTGCCATTCTCTCCTGGCCAAAACAGGAACTGCCCTACAACGATTGGTGACGAGTCGTAAGCTCCCCAGCTGCGTTTTGCCTTAGGGTCACGCCCCCAAGTATAAGCTATCTGGTGGGTGTTAAGGTCTATTGCCACATGTCCAAACGGCTGGTTATCGGGGATACCGTGCCCAACATAGAGGCTTCCGTTCAACGCAGGGTCGAGCGATACAGAGCCTTTAATGGGGTTGCCCACGTCGAGTGGGCTACGGCTCTGCTTGCCCGTTGCATAATCAAGAAAATACACCTCACCACATAGCGAGCCAACTATAATCTCTTCGTTGCCGAAGTTTGCAGTTATCTCAGGCGATGACTTTTTGAACTGCGCCACTTGAGCGTCGCTCCACTTGATATAGACTGGTTCACCCGTCCATCCAGAGCCTCCACCCCAATTGCCCTTAACGGCAGTGTGGAAAACCCAGTCGCGCACTATTTTACTTGGTGTGCCTTTCACGTTGCCACTATACCGACGTGCGTCACGCTTCGGTCCTCCACGAAATGTGAGAATACCATCCACACCCTCGTATTGGTCGGCAAGGCTGTTAAGCTCTCCACTAGTGGCTGTGTCAAGCACTTCCACGTTATATGAGAGGTCCTCGACACTCTTAAATGCAGTGTCAGGGAGCATAACATTATCAATTTCAGCTTGCTTTACGCTGTCAGAATCTTTTACCGAATTATTTGTCGAAAGGCCTTTACAGGATGGAAAAATAGCAGTCAGTAACATCAGTGCCACTACCGCCAGACTACACCAATTTTTTCTTGTCATCACAACTTATTTCTTTATTTTGGGTGCAAAGATAGATGTAAAAAAACTAATAACGACTATTTTTGAGTAATTTCTTTAAAAATGTGGTAGCAAATTAGTTCTTATAGCAAATTTATTACTAATTTTACCACATTAAACTAAACACACATTACAATGAAAAAGATATTACTTTCACTAACATTGCTGATTTGTGGAGTATGCACAACTACTGCCGGCATCAACATTGGTGGCACCATCTATAGCGCCGACACAATTATGCGCCGGCAAGTGGGACCGGGCATCTACAACACCATTATCCGCATCCCCGACTTCCCGCTCAACGTCTATCTGCTAGAGGCCGACATGACCAATCCTTACAACCGCGTAGAGACGACAATTGGCTACAACACACTAGGACGCACCGAGCTGCTCACCAATGCCTATAACCGCAACCGCACCGCCACACGCCGCCCCATCGCTGCTTGCAACGCCAATTTCTGGTGCGTGACGGGTAACGGTTCGCCTACCATGGACTTCGAGCTGGGCGACCCATTTGGCGCTGTAGTCCGTAACGATAGTGTGTATCTAAATACCGAGACCAATGCCGACGCCTGGAATGGAGGTCCTTCTCGCACAGGAGCATGCGCCATCTCACAAGACAAGACTCTCTACTTCGGGCATTTCAACTGTGGGGGCAGCTTATCTTCGCAAAAACTCGCTGCCGCCGCACCATTAAACACAGTAAACCGCCGTAACCTCCCTCACACCGCAGTACTGTGGACTCCCGCTTTCAGCCGCACCCGCGAGTTTGAAACCAACTGGCTGGGTTATAACGAGACTGGTATTGCCGATGCCGACAACTTCTACCTCACCTTCAACGAAGGCAGTCGATGGCTCGTAAATCAGGATATGCAATTCACCATTGCCAAAATTGTGAGAAACGCCGACCGCCAAACATTGGGCGAATATGATGCCTGCATCACAGCAACTGGACTGATGAAGGATTATCTCGCCGCGCTAGACGAGGGAGACGTGATAACCATCAATCACGGATGGTCCTACAACGAAGAGACTCAAGTCACACCATTAATCGAGAATATGGTTGAAGGCAATGCTCCCGTGATGCATAACGGTGAACTAACCAACCGCAACAATGACGAAAGCTACAACTCCATGGTATATAGCCGTACTGCCTACGGTTGCGACGCCACAGGAAAAAAACTCTATATGATTGTCATTGACAAATCCACAAGCAGATATTATGGCACCAGTGCTGGATGCTCTACAACCGTGATGTGCCAAATCCTCAAAGACCTCTACCCCGACATCAGCGAGGTCATAAACATGGACGCTGGCGGCTCAGCTCAGATGATGGTTGACGGTCGCATAATCAACACAACTACCGAGGGCTCTCCTCGTTCGGTAGCTTGCGGATGGATGCTCGAGACTGAGGCTCCCGAGGACAATGAGATTGCATCAATACAATTCTATGATTTCCGTGCCGACCTTCCAATCTACTCGTCATATACTCCACGCATCGTGGGATTCAACCAATATGGCGAAGTGATCAACGACAACGTCACAGGTTTCACTCTGTCATGTGATGAAATAATGGGTTCAACAGAGGGTTCAACGCTAACTCTGAGCGGGAACGTTGGCGAGGGAGTTCTTACTGCAGATCTAAATGGAATGACAGCCACAATTGCCGTGAGAACACTTGAGGCACAACCAGCCATAGCCATGAAACCCATGATTTATGTTGACAACAGAGAATTTCCAATTGAGGTGAGCGCCACGATTTACGGTAAAAAGTTCTATTATGAAGGTGACAAACTCATATGGCAAGTTGATGACCCAAGCATTGCTACCATCATTGATGGCAATATAAAAGGCATAAGAAACGGAAAAACGGCATTTTCTTGCATAATAGGAAACTATATAGACACAGATAGTATCACAGTCGAAATTAGCGATAAGGAGTATATCGAGCAAACTTGGGACGGATGGGCACTCAAAGGAGCTGGAGCTAAAAACCTCACACTTGACGAGAACGGAAACTTGTCTTTTACCTACAACAGCAACCGAGCCCCTTACATCCAGCTTTCAAAGGACATCACTTTCTACAGCCTTCCCGACAGCATCTCTCTGACTTTCACAAGCTCACTACCATTGCAAATGGTCCAAATCGACGTGAGAAATACGGTATTAAACAAACTCAACTACCTGGAGTTTGGAAAGAACACTGGTTTCGAAGCCAATCAAGAATACATCTTGAATTTCGACCTTAACGCCATGGGAGGACTAGACAACTTGCTCACCTATCCGCTTAGCCTGCACACTATTAAGTTCACGCCAGTGAAGAGCAACTTTGGTGAACATGTCATCCAGCTCAAGTCACTGAAGGCTCACTACCCCATCGTCACAGCCGTTCCAGGCGATGTGAACGGCGACGGCAACGTGACTGCTGCCGACGTGACAGCACTCTACGACTACCTTCTCAATGAAGTGACAACACACCTAATCAACGGCGATCAAGACCAAAATGGCACTATCACCGCCAGCGACGTGACAGCGGTATATAACATTCTGCTTGGAGATTAGATTTTTTTAGTCAAACTAAAAAACTAACGACAAAACTAATAACTATAAATTGTAAACTATGAACTACCAACTTATCAATCTGCCTTTTGGCGCTAGCGAGCTGGAACCCGTGATTAGCGCCGAGACCATTGCTTTGCATCATGGCAAGCACTTGGCCACCTATGTCAACAACCTCAACAACTTGCTGCCAGGCAGCGAGTTTGAAGAGTTGCCATTAGAGGAGATTGTGGAAAAAGCCTCTGGAGGCATTTTTAACAATGCAGGACAAATCCTCAACCACAATCTCTACTTCGAGCAGTTGCAAGCTCCTTGCGACGACAACTGTCCTGTGGGCAAACTTGCCACAGCAATTGACGAACAGTTTGGCTCATTTGAGGCATTCAAGGAAAAATTCAAAACTGCTGCCACTACCCTCTTTGGCTCTGGCTGGGCATGGCTCGCAAGCGACGCTGATGGCAATCTCCACATCCTGCAAATGCCAAACGCCGACAACCCAGTGACTAAAGGTTTAAAGCCATTGATGACAATGGACGTGTGGGAGCATGCCTACTATGTCGATTACCGCAATCGCCGCCCCGACCACATCGCGGCAATGTGGAAAATCCTCAACTGGCAAGAAATAAACCGCCGCTACGAATAACAAAAAATGAGGCTCAACCGTCTGTGTAGAGCCTCATTTTTTAGATAAGAATTGGTCACTTTACTTCCAGGTAATCTCGCAACGCGTTGACATATTCCTCAAACGCCTGCTTGCCGCTTTCGGTCACACTACAGGTCGTGAGCGGTTTCTTGCCCTGGAACTTCTTCTCGACAGTAATATATCCTGCCGACACCAGTTTGTCGAGCTGCACGCTGAGGTTGCCGGCCGTGGCCTGTGTCTGCTCCTTGATATATACGAAGCTTGCTTCTTCGCAGTTCATCAAGATAGACATGATGGCCAGTCGCAACTGGGAATGCAGCAGCGGGTTAAGTTCCTTTAGCATTGCTTCTTGGCTTTAGCGTTCAAAATATGTCCCGGAATAATCATCGTTGCAACGAAGCACAGCACGAAGAGGGGAATTACCCATTCTACGGCAAGTGGCACCTTGGCAAATACACAGCACATTACGAAGATTCCTGCAAACAAAGAAAATACTCCGCCAATTTTCATCGACTTCTCTTGAATTATGCATCCTTGTATATTGGCACTAAAACCGGCCAGTACAAAGGCAAGAATCAACATAACTATCCATGTGCTTTTGCCAAATAAGTTAAACCCAATTGATAATAATGTACCAAAAGCAAAAGCACATCCATTTGTAAACCACAGATTGCTCGTCAATCGGTCTACATAGGTCTTCGGCTCCTTCTCGATGCGGTCCTTGTCCTTGCGGTTGATAATCAGCATGCCGATGCCACCTACTATCCAAATCAGGAACCACAACCAGTTGCAAGCAGGATTGCCACCTGTTAACAACAATGACACACCCACAAGCAGACCTACGATAGCACTGACATAGCCCCACCACAAAAGCAAATTGCCTTGCCCAACGCGCATTTTACGCTTGGTTTTGTTAATCATGCTGGTGATCAACTCCAAGCTCTCTTGACTGTTTAATTTCTTCTCTTCCATAATTTCCTTACATAACAATGAATGATTAATAAAAAGTTTGTTTAGATTTATAAATCTGTTGCAAAGATAAAGTAGTTTATTTTATAAACCAAATATTTTTGCCACTTTTTTGAAAAAAACTTGAAAAACTACCAATTTTAATAGTCTATTCAGTATTTTGAAAAAGAAAATCTGAAATCTGGTAGCTGAGAACTGACAACTATATATTATCTTTGCACAATAATAATCATTCACACATTAATTGTTTTTTTAATATGAAACATCTATCTGCATTACTTTTCTTTTCCCTATTATGCATCCTAGGGTTCAACTCATGCGACAGCGATCTTCTTGACACCGACAAGTATCACCGCAATCCTAAGCAGGCCATTGAGGCGCTCTTTAAAGAACTGCCTAATGGCGACATTAAATTCCTAAAAGAGGCAGTGAAATTCAAAGAAAGCGATAAATTCAGCGACTATCAGAAAAATGAGTTCTTCAAACAAGTCAAAGCTAAAGACTTCAAAGTAACTGCCAAGAAAACCAAAAAGCGTAATGACTACACTGAGGTTGTGTGCGATTTCACCTATAGCGACGGCACCACCAAAGAGAAAAAGTTCCACCTTTATAAAGAAGACGACATCTGGAAGACCGAGATTGGCTTTAAGGAAATGCAAGAAGTCATCAATAAATAGAAGAAAAAGAAACCAATTTATCTTTTAAAGACAAAAGCGGTTACCGTACTAGTTAGATACGATAACCGCTTTTATCCTAATGACCGATTCGGGATTATTATGGTCAAAATTAAATTAATTACTCTACAATGTTCTTGGTGACGATAGGTTTCCCATTCTCATCAATCAATGGAGTTAAACCGCCAGCATATCCACTTTGCACGAGAAGATAGTTAACACCAGTTTTTGTATCAACAATAATTGCTGTCCCTTTTAGGACACCTTCCGACTCCAACCAAACAAATCTTTTTTCTCTTTTTGCCATAGTATTATATTTTAAATTATGTATTACTTTACTTAAAACAAAAACCATGCCAGATAATAAAAGCTATACACTTCTACTTATTGATTCTACAGATTATCCTCCAATTATCCTCCAAAACAAAAAACCCAGAAAAAACTCACAACTAATCATAGGAATGTGAAAACTTTTTACTACCTTTGCGCCAACTTTTTCAAAAAATGCTCCACCCTATGAAAGAGATAACTATTCAAGGTCTCACATTTGAGCCTTATATCTCCCGCGAGGAGATTGCCAAGCAAGTTGAGCGCGTGGCTGCCGAAGTGAAGCGTGACTGCGTGACCGATTCCCCAATCTTTGTGTGCGTCTTGAAGGGCGCATTTATGTTTGCTGCCGACCTCTATCGAGTTATCGACATGCCCAAAAGCGAGATAGCGTTCATCCGTTACAAGTCCTATTCGGGTACCGAATCTACTGGCGAGATGAATAAGATCTTGGGGCTAAATGACGACGTGACTGGTCGCGAAGTGATTATAATCGAGGACATTGTTGACACCGGCCTCACCGCCCATGCCTTGCGTAGCGACATCGAGGCAATGAGTCCCATGAGCGTTAAGATGGCAACGTTGCTCTACAAGCCAGAGTCATTAAAGTACGGTAAAGCTCCAGAATATGTGGGCTTTGAAATTCCACCAAAGTTCATTATTGGCTATGGTCTTGACCTCGACGAAAAAGTGAGAGGACTAGACGAGATCTACGTCCTAAAGCAACGGTGAGAGGAGAGAGTTATGAGTTCACAGTTCAGAGTTATGAGTTCCCGACCTCCGATCCCCGACCTCCGATCCCCGATAAACGAAAAACGATAAACGAAAAACGATAAACGATAAACGATAAACGATAAACGAAAAACGATAAACGATAAACGAAAAACGATAAACGAAAACCACCTAAACGTTTAACTTATTAAATACCATACAATTATGCTGAATATAGTAATATTTGGTGCTCCTGGCTCGGGCAAGGGCACACAGAGCGAGAACCTTATTGAGCACTACAAGCTGTTTCACATCTCCACTGGCGACGTGCTGCGCGACCACATCAAACGAGGCACCGAGCTCGGCAAGACAGCCAAAGGGTTTATTGACCAGGGACAACTCATCCCCGACGAACTCATGATTGGTATCTTGGCACAAGTGATTGATGACAACAAGAAGAAAGCAAAAAAGGGCGTAATCTTCGACGGGTTTCCACGCACCATACCTCAGGCCGAAGCTCTTGAGACACTGCTCAACGAGCGTGGCACTAGCGTGAGCGCCGTCATTGGCCTAGAGGTTCCCGAACAGGAACTCATCGACCGTCTTGTAAAACGCGGACAGATGAGCGGACGCAGCGACGACAACGAAGAGACCATAAAGAAACGCCTCGACGTGTATCACAACCAGACCTCTCCACTGCAGGAGTTCTACAAAGAGAAAGGCCTCTACAAAGCCATCAAGGGCATTGGCACCATCGACGGCATCTTTGAAGACATCAAAGCCGCCATCGACTCGCTTTGCTAGTTTTCAAGCTGCTCTACTGCTTTTCCGACACTTAACTGACGAGACAGGTCTCAATGCTATTTAACCGACGAGACAGGTCTCGTCTCTACTTAACACTTATAACTTAACACTTACCACTTATTTGGGCCTCTACATCCACATTCCCTATTGCAAGAGCAAGTGCATCTATTGCGACTTCTACTCCACCCCACAGGTCGAGACGATGAAGCAATATGTGCAATCGCTGCTCTGTGAGGCAAAGTTGAGGAAAGAAGAAATTGGTAACCAGTTTGTCACCACACTTTACTTGGGCGGTGGCACACCATCGGTTATGCCATTAAGTCTTTTAACCTCACTCATCAATGGTCTTAGCAAAGTCTTAGACCTTAGCCAAGTAGAGGAATTCACCATTGAGGTAAACCCCGACGATGTGACACGCAATTATATAGAGCAACTGCGACAGTTGGGCGTGAACCGCGTGAGCATGGGCGTGCAAAGCTTCAACGACAATGAGCTGCAAGCCATCAACCGCCGCCACACAGCGCAGCAAGCTATCGATGCCGTGCACGCCATCAAGGAAGCGGGCATCAACAATGTGAGCATCGACCTCATCTACGGATTGCCAGGACAAACTCTCAACTCGTGGAAACGAAATGTGGAGCAAGCAATCAGTCTCAAGGTGCAGCACATCTCGGCCTATAACTTAAGCTATGAGCCTGGCACACGGCTATGGGTGATGCGTGAGCAAGGAAAAGTGCAGGAAGTGAGCGACGAGGACTGCATTGCCATGCACAACACCCTAGTGGAACAACTCAAAGATGCCGCTTTTGAGCACTATGAGATTTCAAACTTCGCCCGTCATGGATTCCGCTCTCGTCATAACTCCAATTACTGGAATTTCACGCCCTATCTGGGGCTCGGCGCAGCTGCCCATAGTTTCGACGGCACCATCCGCCGCTACAACCCATCGAGCATAAAGGAATATATCGATAAACTGAGCCATGGCACCCCAGCCTTTATTGAGGAGCACCTTGAGTGGTGGGAGCGCTACGACGAGGAAGTGATGGTGAGACTACGCACCAGCGACGGACTCGACACCAGGCTCATCTCAAAGCGCTATGGCGACAATGTATATAACCATTTAATCAAACAAGCTAAAACCTTTATCGCTCAAGGACTTTTAAAACAGCAAGACAGCATTATTTCTCTCACTCCGCAAGGCGTGATGATGAGCGATAACATCATCCGCAACCTAATGTGGGATTAGGGCTTGCACCCTATTGTTTATTAGAAAATAATGTTTACCTTTGCAACATCCTTAATCACATATTAATTTTTAAAATGAGACATTTATTTTTATCTGCACTCTTAATAATTATATCTCTCTTTGCATCAAGCAATCTTACTGCTCAAGTTGCTGAACCTAATCTCAAATGGGGACATCCCACCCAACAGGAGTTAGAGATGACCAACTATTCACCCGACCCCGATGCCGACGCAGTGGTGCTATGCAAGACTACCGAGGTGCAATATGTTATCACCAAAGATGTACTACAAGTGCTCTATGATGTAAAAGGGAGAATTAAAATTTTAAAGCCCGAAGGTACAAAGCATGCTAGTATTGACATTTTTTACACGGTCAATGATGGCGTAGAGGGAAACAGAGAGGTCGCGAGCCACGTGAAAGGTACTACTTTTAATCTCGTTAACGGACAACTCGAGAGAAGTGAGCTGACAAGCGAAATGGTTAACACCCTAAAAGCTCCAGACCCAAAACAGAAGGTATTGACTCTACTTTTCCCTGATGCAAAGGCGGGCTCAGTTATAGAATATGAGTACACCATAACTAGTGACCTATATCGTGAAATAAAGGATTGGGATGCTCAATGCGAGTTGCCTGTGGCTTATACAAAATATGATGTGACTATTCCTGAATGGTTTGGATTTTACGTACAAACCATTGGAAATGAATATAATACTAGCAAAATCACACAACAGAGAACCGCTAAACGCCCAACTTACATCATTGAAACATCAGGTGCTGAATATGAGTGTTTGGGAGTTAACTTCGAGTTTGAGGGACGCAGGCTGACGGCACTGAAAAACGAACCTCTCATCTTCTCTCCACAAGTCTATGCCCAACGGGTGATTATCGACATTAATACTGAGACATTGCCCCGCCACACAAAACACCAGTACTCTATGACCTGGAATGAGATTGACCAGTTCCTTCTCAAGCACAACAACTTTGGAAAGCTATTAAACAGCAATCCGCTGAAAAAAGAAATGAAAAAAGCAGGCATTTCACAAATGAAAGACGTGGACGAGAAGATTATGGCAACAGTGAGACTGCTGCGGCAACACGTGAAGTGGAATGGTAAGTACAACCTTTATGGCAGCCCCGCATCACAAGTTCTCAAGAATGGAAGAGGAAGCAATACCGACATAAACTTTATGCTCATAGCAATGCTCAACGATGCCGGCATAAACTCCTACCCTGCTGTGCTTTGCGCTCGCGACATTGACATTATTGACGAGAACCGCTCCACCATGAAGAATTTTACTTCCACGATTGTTGTGATTGATAGGGGCGACAGATTTCAAGTCTTTGACGGCTCAATGGAGAATGCCACTATAGACATCTTGCCCACCAAATTCCTCGTCAGCAAGGCACGAGTTATCAAAAAAGACAATAATAACCCTTGGATAAACCTTGAAGACAAGGGGTTGGAGCTAATAAGTCACAAATTTACAGGAGACATCGATCAAAACGGGAAGTTAACAGCAACTTGCGTCAGCACCTATCATGACAAAGCGGCTGAGCAGATGCGAACTGAAATCAAAAAACAAGGTGAGGAATTGTTCAACAACAAACTCCAATCTTCACAAATTACTGTTAGCGACCACAAAACACAGGGTATCGATGACGTTGAGATGCCAGTCACTGAGATTATCAATTTCAGCTGTCAGCTTAACAACAACGATGGTTCCATCACATTGCCGCAACTTATTGTTCCATTTATCGATGAGAAACTGTTCAAAAACGACACGCGCTACAATCCCATCGAGTTCCCAACTAAAATTAGAGAGACTATCGACATTGCATTCACTATTCCTGAAGGTTGGGAGGTTGCCGATGTGCCTGCACCCATTTCGCTGAACACCAGCGACAACACAATCGTAATGGCAATAACACCAAGCACAATGGGTAAAATGATCAATGTCTCAACACATTTTTTAATTAACCGTTTAGTCTTCAACAAACGTGACTATAAGGGAATAAAAAATCTCGTCGATAGAATAGTCAAGCAAAGCAAAGAACCCTTTATCTTAAAGAAAAAGAACTGATTCAACTTCAGCAAGTTAATAACACAGATTAAGTTCCCACCAGCAAAAACTGATGGGAACTTAACTTCAATTTCTTTGCTTAGAAATCATTTATTTCTTCTTCGGGAAATGTGACGCGCCAGGCGATCGACAATTTGAATTATTTCTTTATCATTAGAATTAATCATTTTGCGTATTATAGAGCTTTCGTAATATGATATATTGCTACGCTCAAAAACTCCTTGTTCTTCAAAGATAGTCATTAGGTTTTTTAATCTCTGCAGTAAACATGGATTATAGTCGTAATGTTTATATCCTAATGCTTCCATTTCTCTTGGCTTTTTATTACAACCAGCGACTTTTACAACTTCATAAGGCCGTTCTATGTCTTGTTTCTTTTTAAGCTTGCCGTAACAAGGCACAAACAAATCGGTAGAAATTTCAAATTCCACACCCATCCCATTTTTTATTGCCAGATCACATATTGTTCTGGCATCTGACATGGTTTTAAGAGATTTAGAGCCTCTAAGAAGATCGGGGGTGCCCCAAAAATAGCCTGTTTGAAAATCACATCTATCAAAACCAAGTGTTTTCCATGTTTCATTTAAAGATGCTTTATTATAAGGAATCCAATAGAATTTAAACCCTTTTGAATGTATATAGTTACTTACATCCTTAATTATGATATTATCTTCTCTGATTTTGGCACCATTAATATAATCATATTTTTCCCCAGTCTTGTTCGTCCATTCTCCTGTTTTATTGTCTTTATGCCATCTTATCATTAATGCTGTCTCTTCTACCCAATACAGGCCTTCAAGTGTTATATTCTTATAATGTTGAGCCTCAAATCTACGAATCGCCTCATCAATAAACCATTTGACAGCTTCAAGTCGATGCTCTCTGTTTCTAAAATCTAATTTTATCGTTCTGCCATTCTTTTTAATGCTGCCCCATTCAGTAAAATCAGTGCATGGTGAGGGCACGCTCAAATACACTTTGTGTCTAAAAGCGGGCTTTCCAAGTATTTTTTTGCAATCCTCAATACACTCATCCAGAGCCTTTAGCCCTTCAAAATTGCCACCATTGTAAGCTGTCGAGAAATATCTGTTTAGCAACCATTCCCAATGCCCTTTATTTGCAGCTCCTTTTTCTCCTGGCTGATTGTCTCCGAATTTGTATCCCTCATCATTTTTGAATTCCAAATAAAGAAAAGAAGGAAAGAACCATTCTCTATGACCATCCCCAAACTTGTGCATCACTATCGTTTCCAGATCAGATTTTCCCCACTTCGATCTGTTTTTATTGCCATAATAAATGAGCATCATGTCGTCTTTTTTGGAGTCATACCTATTATTGTGATATGTATTGGGGTAATAAGCATCTGAATTATCCGAAATAGAGACTCCTGCATTGGTGGCTTCCATATTGGAAGAACCTGCATTAGAAGCGTCTATATATGAAACCTCAGTTTTTGAGGCCCCATTAGAGTTATCTAAATTACCTCCTGCCTTGTCAACATACTCAGCATAAGTAGTATATGAAACTTTATCTAAGCCATGAAGCTCATCTACAACACTGTTGTTTCCTGTTTTAGTAACGGTAGTTTTAGTAACAGCAGTATTGGTAACGGCAGTGTTTGAACTGCAGCTAATGCACACAAATATCAATAAAAATGATAATACCTTTTTCATTCTTTGAATATTTTAATTTGTTATTTCTTGCTGATTTTCCAAATGGTTCCCTCAATAAGAGAGCAGTAGATATCGCCAGTGGCAGGGTCCACATCAAAGCCGTTGACTTCGCTACTACCCATTTCATACCTGAACAAAAGTTTGCCTGAGGCTGCATCAAGCACAGCCAGCATACCGTGGCGTGAGCCAGCATAGATATATCCATCTTTTTCGAGCACAATGCAGGGGGCATGCTCGTAGCCAAAGCCGCAGTCGGTGTCCCACAGCTGATGATAATCGTCGCTCTGGGTGTCCATCGCCACCACTGTGCCATCCATAGTTTTGGCATAGGCGCGCTTGCCATCCTCGCTCAGTCCAAGACTCTCGCGCACCTTAACGGCATTGTCGTGATAACGCCATAGCTGCTTACCTGTGACACGGTCTATAGCAGTGGAATTGCGATCAGGAGCAACTATTACTACCCTATCCTTAGTTACTGCTGGCACAACATTGCCAGGGCTATAGAGATTTGTTGTCTTGCCATTGTTCCAAGACCAATTGAGCGCCCCATTCTTGCGGTCGAGTGAGCGCAGATTGGTGTCCCATGCACCAAAGATGATATCATCTTTGCCCACAAACGGCTCGGCCTGGCAATAGTTGTTTATGTCATTATACTCCCACATCAGTTTCTTAGAATTTACATCCCATGCCTGGAACGTCTTGAAACCGCCCTGATATAGCACGCCATCGGCTACAATTCCATCGGCCACATATGGTCCCTTGGCTTCAACTTCATTCAGCACCTTGCCATTCTTTTTGTCGAGCCAAATCAAGCGTTTATCGCCAGTGGGAAGAATCACTATCTTGTCGGCAACTGCAGGGCGCGAGAATAGCATACTCGTGGTCTTATACTCCCACTTCAATGCAGCAGTATTCTTGTCTATCACACGCAAGTAACCAAGCGAATTGCCAAAATAAATATTGTCTTTGTCTATTCCCAGTCGTGTGAAAATCGAAGCATTATCTGCATAAACCCTCTCAACCTTAAAGCCCTGAGGCACAGCATATTGAATCTTAGAAATGTCTCTAGAATAGTATTCTAGATTTATCTTATATGCATAACGGATATCGTGTTCCTTACCAAGAGTCTTGTTATAAACATGAATCCAATCGTGATCAAGATCTACGTCCATGAGCGTGTAACCATAGTCGCCATTGCCCATGTCGAGGCAGCGCACCATCAGCCCAATTATGCCATCAGTCTCATATTGGCGCCAACGGTGCCAGTGGCCGTTCTGGTGGGTTATCACAGGATATTTCTTTAATATATTGGCATAGTCACGATAATTGTCGAGGTCATCGAGCAATGGATAGTGATTAACGCTCAGCACCTTCATGCCAGGTTTCACCATCTCTCTAAGCGTCTTGTCTAGCCAAATCAAGTCTTCTTGCTTGATGTGGCCATCGCCCATCTTCATGAAGGGACCGCAGTTCATGCCTATCACAACCAGCTTGCCCACTGTGAATACAAATCGGTCATTACCCCACAGGTCATTGAAAGTTTTGCAAGCGCTCTGGCTCCAGTTGTTCTCATGGTTGCCGGGGATAACGTAAAGCGGTTTTGTGATATCGTCAAGAATCGACTTCACATTGAGCAGCTGCTCATCGCTACCCTCGTTGGTGAGGTCACCAGTCATCATCACTGCATCAACATCGCTGGCATTGATTTCAACCACAGCTTCCTTGAGTTTGCCCTCATTGGCATTGCCAGGAGTGACATGGATGTCGCTAAGAATTGCAAACTTCTGCGCCAAGACGCTAGCACTTGTCACAAGCAACAGCGCTAAAACCAATATAAACCTAAGAAATAATCTTGTATTCATCTTCATTCTAATTGCATCAATTATCTTACGACTTAAAAACTTACCTATATGTTTTCAACCGTGGCACAAACAAGTCGGGATAATACTCCAGCTTGAAATTGCCAGGCGAGCCAATGATAATAATCACATCATACTGAACTTCGCACTGCAGCTGGTAGTAGTTAATGTAAGCGCTGGCTGAGTTAACCATGTGCTGCTTCTTAGCGCGAGTAATAGAGCGCATCGGGTCAAAATACTCATCGGTGCTGCGAGTCTTCACCTCAACGATGTGAAGCACCATGCCAGGTTCTTGAGCAATGATGTCAATCTCGAGTTTTCCCATACGCCAGTTAGTCTCACGCACTGTCAACCCCTGCCGCACAAGGAACTCCACCGCCTCATGCTCGCCAGCCTTGCCCAACAAATTATGTTCTGCCATAATTATTACTATATTTCTATGCAAAAATACAACTTTTTTCATAAACACACAAAACAATAACGAATGTTGTCTTTTTCTGGTTTGAGGCAAGTGAGAGCATATCTAGTCACATTTAGCGAAGGATTTGCAAACGATTTACTGATATTTAATTAGTTTTGTTAAAAAAACCTTGAGCCAACAAGCAATAACTGAAAACTTTTTTGTACCTTTGCAGCTTGATTTTGAACGTGCTTTTGTATGGCACAAGTATTAACGCAATTTTTCTATAGTAATTTATGATCAACATTAAATTTCCTGACGGAAGTGTAAGAGAGTATGAGAGTGGGGTAACTCCACTGCAAGTTGCTGAAAGCATCAGCTCGGGACTGGCACGTCAAGTGCTGGCAGCAAGCATCAACGACATGGAATGGGACATATCTCGACCAATTTGTAGCGACGGCGAGATTAAGCTCTTCAAGTGGGATGACCCCGAGGGCAAACATGCCTTCTGGCACACTTCGGCACACTTGCTTGCCGAAGCTTTGCAAGAACTTTATCCTGGTGTTCAGTTCGGTATTGGTCCAGCCATTGAGAACGGCTTCTACTATGATATCGATCCAGGCGACAACGAAATTACCCAAGCCGATTTCCCAAAAATCGAAAAGAAAATGGCTGAGCTGGTAGCTAAGAAAGAAGAGGTGAAGCGTGCCGACATCACTAAGGCCGACGCTCTCAAGTTCTTTGGCGATACTGGTCAGACCTACAAAATAGAGCTTATCAACGACTTGCAGGATGGTACCATTAGCACTTATACCCAGGGCGCATTCACCGACCTGTGCCGTGGTCCACACATCCCTAACACTGCCCCCATCAAGGCAGTTAAGGTGCTTTCGCTGGCTGGCGCCTACTGGCGTGGCGACGAAACTCGCAAGCAGATGCTGCGCGTGTATGGCATCTCGTTCCCCAAAAAGTCGATGCTCGATGAATACTTGGTGCTTCTTGAGGAGGCCAAGAAACGCGACCATCGCAAGATTGGCAAAGAGATGGAACTTTTTGCCTTCTCTCAGCGCGTAGGTCAAGGCTTGCCATTGTGGCTGCCAAAGGGTGCTGCTCTTCGCAACCGCCTGCAAGACTACCTCGCCAAGATTCAGAAGAAATATGGCTACGAGCAGGTTATCACTCCACACATCGGCAACAAGAACCTTTATGTGACAAGCGGTCACTACGCAAAATATGGTAAGGACTCGTTCCAACCCATTCACACCCCTGAGGAGGGCGAGGAGTATATGCTCAAACCCATGAACTGCCCTCACCACTGTGAGATTTACCGCACATCGCCACGTAGCTATAAAGACCTGCCTCTGCGCTTTGCCGAGTTTGGCACCGTTTACCGCTACGAGCAGAGCGGCGAGCTCCACGGTTTAACCCGCGTGCGCTCGTTCACACAAGACGATGCTCACCTATTCTGCACACCCGAGCAGCTCAAGCAGGAATTCCTGAGCGTGATGGACATCATCAACCACATCCTTGGTGTGTTTGGCTTTGAGTATGAAGCACAAATCTCACTTCGTGACCCAAACAACAAGCAGAAGTATGTGGGTAGCGACGAGAATTGGGAGCGTGCCGAGCGCGCTATCGTCGAGGCCTGCGAGGAGAAAGGGCTTCCCGCTAAGCAGGTAGAAGGCGAGGCAGCATTCTATGGTCCCAAACTCGACTTCATGGTGAAAGATGCACTGGGCCGTCGTTGGCAGTTGGGAACAATCCAGGTTGACTACAACCTGCCCGAGCGTTTCGAGCTGGAATATACCGGCAGCGACAACGCAAAGCATCGCCCCATCATGATTCACCGCGCGCCTTTTGGCTCGCTCGAGCGTTTCGTGGCTGTGCTGCTTGAGCACACTGCAGGCAAGCTGCCATTGTGGCTGGCTCCCGATCAAGTAGTGGTACTGCCCATCAGCGAGAAATACAACGAATATGCCCAGCACGTGGCACAAGTTCTCAATGATGCCGATGTGCGCACTATCATTGATGACCGAAACGAGAAAATCGGCAAGAAAATACGCGACAATGAGCTCAAGAGAATACCCTATTTGCTCATTGTAGGTGAAAAAGAAGCTGCAAATGAAGAAGTTTCGGTAAGAAAACAGGGCGGAATTGATAAAGGTTCAGAAAAAATTACTACCTTTGCAGCCAATATCACTCAAGAAGTGAATGAAATGATAAACTTATAATATTACTGAATGCAGAAAAAACCTTTTTGGAGTGGCCCTAAAAAGCCAATGAACGGTGGTCCCAACAAAGGGAAAAACAACCGTAACCAGCGTGGTGGCAAGCAACAGAAAGAAGAGCTCGCCATCAACGATGAAATCCGTGCTCCCGAAGTGCGACTTGTGGGTGACAATGTGGAAGAGGGCATCTACCCTATCCTCAAAGCACTCAAAATTGCTGAGGAACAGGAACTGGACCTCATCGAGATTGCACCTATGGCACAGCCACCAGTGTGCAAGATTATGGATTATCAGAAGTACCAGTTCCAGCAGAAGAAGAAACTCAAGGAGCAAAAGGCTAAGGCTACCAAGGTTGTGGTAAAGGAGATAAGGTTCGGACCACAGACCGATGAGCATGACTACAACTTCAAGCTCAAGCACGCCATCGGCTTCTTGAAAGAAGGAGCAAAAGTGAAGAGCTACGTGTTCTTCAAAGGCCGCTCTATCCTCTTCAAGGAACAAGGCGAAGTGCTGCTGCTCAGATTTGCCAACGACCTGGAGGACTACGCCAAGGTTGACCAAATGCCTGTTCTCGAAGGCAAGCGCATGACAATCATGCTATCACCCAAGAAGCAGACTTCGAAGAAGAAAGACGCCGACAAGCCCAAAGATGAAGCTCCTAAGGCGACATCAGCTCCCGAGGCTAGTGAAGCGCCTGAAGAGGCTTCACAAGATTAACAGTTCTGCATTTCACGGCTATGCTTTAGAGCAAAGCCTATGAAAGAAAAGAAAAAAACAGGGCATTAGGCTTGGTAAGTGCCTATTCCCTTGATTAATAACAATTTTTTAAAAACAATTACAAAAATGCCAAAAGTTAAGACTAATTCCGGTGCCAAAAAAAGGTTTACCTTTACCGGAACAGGGAAGATTAAAAGAAAGCATGCTTACAAGAGTCACATCTTGACAAAGAAGACTAAGAAGCAGAAGAGAAACCTCACCAAGGTGAGCATCGTTGACAAAGCTAACCTCAACTCAATTCGCGAGTTGCTCGTTAAGAAATAATCAACATCAACACTTTCACGAGTTTCTAAACACTTTTAATCAACAAAGAGATTTTTATCATTTTTATTAACCGAATGATTAGCACAAAAGAGCAGCAATTGCTGCCGCTAACGTTCACAATTCATTTAAAAAAATGCCAAGATCAGTAAATCACGTTGCTTCAAGAGCAAAACGTAAAAAGATTCTTAAACTTACAAGAGGTTATTTCGGCGCACGCAAGAACGTCCCGCGCTTTGTGGATTCAGCGTATCAACGCTGCTGCACGCCTGGAGGACCTTTCTTACTCTAAGTTGATGGGCTTGATTCACAAGGCAGGTATCGAGATCAACCGCAAGGTGCTCGCCGACCTCGCTATGAACAACCCAGAGGCTTTTAAGGCTATCGTCGAGAAGGCCAAGAACGCTCAGTAATAAAGACATATTACCGTAACGAGCAACAACCGCGAGTAAAACTTACCTCAAAAAGATGGACTTCCTCTCTCTCACGAGATGAAGTTCATTTTTTTTAGGCTTTTTTGAAAAAAAAACGCAACAAAATTTGGAGATTTATGCTTTTGTTGCTAATTTTGCAATCACAGAGGTCATTGAAATAATGCCGCATCAAAGCTGATTGGGATACTCTTCAAATTTTTCATGAAATGCCGAGAAAAGTATTCTCGTCAATGGCGGGCCTCATCCACTCGTGGAGTCTTAGCGACCGGAGGATTACAAAGACTTGGATACCCTCAAACCCTGTATTTATCGGAGTTTCATCACATCCCTTTGATGTGGCTTTATAATAAAAGGATGCTACCGTTTTGGCAGCATCCTTTCTTTTTGTTGTGCATTTAGTTCTATTTAAGCCTTATGTTGTAGCCTAGCGTCACCATTATCGACATCGAAGATGAACCCTGAAAAGGGTCGCTCTTGCGGTTGCTGAACACATCGTTCAGGCCATAGTAGAATCGCCCCTCGAGGTTTATGGCATGCTTGGGAGTGACATTGACCTCCACACCAAGTCCAGCTGAGATACCGTAGTCAAAGCGCCGTTCTACCGGTTCGGTGAATTGCTCAAGCTTGCGGTAAGAGTTAGCAAGCTCTTCAATATCAACTGCATGCTTGTAGTCGAAGTTGCTCGATGTTTTCTCCCCTATCATAATGCCAATCTCGGGACCAGCGTTGAAGAAGAAGCGCACCTTGTCACTGCCAAAAAAGATGTGGGTGAGCAACGGCACTTGCAAGTAGGTGAACTGACGACTAAAACTATAACCATCAAGAGGCTTGAAGTCCTCTTTCCATCCACGCTGCTCAAGGTTGATCTCTCCGATTAATCCGAAATGATTCTCCTCTATATACCTTACACTAGCGCCAATCACCATTCCTCCAACCATCTTTTGCGGTACTGACGACTGGAAATTGATTCTCGACAGACTCATTCCACCCTTAGCGCCCACGCTGATGTTGTGATTGCTGAAGTCGAGCGCATGAGCCACACCACTCATCATAAGCAGCGTCAAGAGGATAGTGTATGTGAGAAATCGATTAGTCATTCAAGTCGGTAATCTTGATTTCTTTGCTGGGAGTGAGATTGATGATGCGCACCGACTTGTTGATGTAACCTGTCCAGTTGTTAGCACGCTCAAAGAAGAAGTTAGTCTGCACACCTTCGTATGCCGATGCCTTGTCACCAGGGGTAATGTTGTTTGCATAGGCGTTTACCAAGAACATACCCACATCAAAACCAAAGACGCTCATGTTTGGAGCACTGTTTGCGGGCTTTGTGCCATAGCGCTTAACATACTTGTTGTTCAACGTCTTCGCCTGAGCATTGTCGGGCAAGTAGAAGCGTGAATAAATGTGAGTGTCCATAGCCATGAACTCGTCTTTGTGCTTCTTAAGATACATAGTGTACTCAGGATGTCCCAACAGTTCAAGACGACAATCGACACGCAATGCCTTTGCTTCGATGATGCCAGTTGCATACTTGTTGATGAAAGACTCTTTACCATTGGCTGGAATAAAGAGATATTTCGTTGCTGGGTCAAGATACCTAGAGAGAGATTTGCCTGTGAGGTCGCTCACGATGGTGAGTGTCTTGTGAGGATGCTTGCTCACATTGGCATATTTCTTTATCTCTTCATAGATGTCCTTTGAAGCCTCTGATGGGTCATCGAGGAACACAAGCTCATAATCCTGATATTTTGTCCTCAGCATCTCAATTATCGAGGCATTGAGGTATGGCGATGGAATATGCACCTGCATTGAGCGCTGGTTGCTGATGTAGTCCTCGCTTTGAGCGACAAAGCAGTTGAGGATATCAATATTATGCTTCTGGCCGTAAGCAAGAATTCGATTCAGCTGATCAGCCTCCGATGGAGCAATAATGATGTCACTCTTCTTGAGAGCATCAAGCGAGAGAATGCTATCGGTAATCCCTGCACTCAACTTGGTGTCATATACATTAATGTTGAGTGGCTTAGTAAGCTTGCCACCCACACTGTCGAGCGCCATCACAAAACCGTTGAAGAATTCATCATAGTCGCGAGCATTTTTGTTCTTGTTGGCCATATCGGTCTGGAATGGCAGGATGATGCTAATGTTCACACTATTGTCTTTATTGGGCAAATGAACGTCGTTGTAAACCTCGTCAAACTTGTCCTTATAAGTGTTTTCGAGCTGCTCCTCGGTCATTGTCGAGGTGTTGACCACCTGTTTGTCAATAGCATCTCGCGGAATGTAGATAGTTTTACCTTTTTTGAGTTTCGACATCTCAGGGTTTGCGTCTTTAAGAACTTTCACGCTGATGCCATTAGCTGCAGCCACACTCTCATAGGTATCACCAGCAGTAACCACATAAGGTATAAACTGCTTAATATCCTTCTGAACGATAATGTCTTTAGTAGTGTTGGGCTGTATCATCAGCACTTCATCTATCTGAAGATTAGTGCTTGCAATGCCAGGATTTAGTTCTATAAGCTTCTCGATAGTGGTGTTATAGCTCTTGGCAATGCCATAGAGAGTCTCACCGCTCTTGATAGTGTGATAAACAAACTTTCCAGACGCTCCTGTTGCTGGTTTGACAGGAATTATGAGCTGTTCACCCACATTTAGACCACTGGCCAGCGAAGGGTTGGCGGCGAGGAGTTCGCTTTCAGTGACGCCGTAGGTTCTTGATATGCCATAAACGCTCTCGCCGCTCTTCACTGTGTGAGTCACCACATCGTTGGCAGCAATCTTAGTGCTGCTCGATGCTTGCTTGGTGTCTTTGTTAAACTCACTAACTGGCAAGAAAAGCAACTGCTTCTTAGCAACACCATTGCGAGCCGATGGGTTATATTTCAAGATGATGTCTTTATTCACACCAATCTTTTTAGCAATATCGTGCACCGTCTCATTCTTCTTCACCTCATAATAATAATAGGTCTCATTACCAAGCCTCTTGGTAGGTAAATTCAATTTAGCGCTCAGGGTGCAGGTTGCTGCAACAAGCAATATGGCTAAAGCTATAATTTTCTTCATAATTATCGTTCTTTCTTGTTTACAATCACGTTAATTACATTGCATGGTCTTTGGGCCAAAAGCAAATTTATGTGCAAAGATAGTGTAAGTTGGGTGAAATACAAAATCAAAAACAAAGTTTTTGTTTTTTACCATGCAATCGGGGTTTGGCCATGCTTACGCAAGTAATCGTTGGCAAGCGTGAAGTGATGATTGCCAAAGAAACCACGATAGGCGCTCAAGGGCGATGGATGCGGTGAGGTCAAAACAAGATGACGAGTGCGGTCTATGATACTACCCTTGCGTATGGCATAGCTACCCCAAAGAATGAAGACTAAATGCTCACGATGGGCAGCAAGGTGGGCTATCACCTCATCGGTGAAGAGTTCCCAGCCACGATTCTGGTGCGAGCCAGCACGATGAGCCTGAACAGTGAGTGTGGAGTTGAGCAGCAACACACCCTGACGAGCCCAGCGGCTGAGGTCGCCACTGGCAGGGATGGGTGCTCCTGTATCATCATGTATCTCCTTGAAGATGTTTTGCAGCGACGGTGGGAACGGCACGCCATCATTGACCGAGAAGCACAACCCATTGGCCTGACCATCATCATGATATGGATCTTGACCAAGTATAACAACCTTAACATCATTAAATGGTGTGGCGTCAAAAGCGGCAAATATCTGCCGTCCAGGCGGAAACACCCTACTAGTGCGATACTGCTCACGCACAAACTCCGTGAGTCTCACAAAATAGTCCTTCTCCCATACGTCGGCAAGCTCTGTGCGCCAACTCTCCTCAATTCTTACTGTCATATTTCATTTTTAATGCGTGGCAATTTAAAAATTACCACTATTCATTTTTGCAAAGATACAAATAATTGAGTACTTTTGCACCGCATTTTGCAAAATAAATGTCACTCCGGGCCCATAGTTCAATGGATAGAATAAAGGATTCCGGTTCCTTCGATTGGGGTTCGACTCCCCATGGGCCTACTTTATTAATGCATATTACACAATTCGCAATGCATAATTTTTATACAGAATGCAAAAAAGTCTTGAAACCCGCTTGGGTCTCAAGACTTTTCTGTAAGTATCTTTAGATAACTATTACTTCATGCTGAAAGTAATATAGTTAACCTTGCTGAGAATCTCATCAAAGGCATTAAACACTTTCTTAACCTCCTTATCCATAGCTGCAGTGTAATCTTTAACTTTGCCTAAACTGAAGAAGTACATAAACTTTCTAGATGTAGCAAACGAAACAAGCTCTGAGGGCACTGGCTTGTCGGCTTTCTTAAAGACTGATGGAATCAAAGACTCGTTGCTAGTGAAATACAGAGCGCCATTCTTGTTGCCAAACCAGAACTTTGAGCCATTTTCATCAACACCGCAATATCCGTCGGCAGTTTTTTCTATTGTGAACGTTGAAGAACTGTCAAATTCAGAGTCAAAGCCGTAGTTTTCGTAATCGTCAACAGCAGCGTCATCTATTTCCTCGTCGTCAAATTGGGTGGGCTCATAAGAGAGAGTTTCTTCATCGTTAGCAAAATCTGGAGCACCGGCAAAACTTGGAGAGCTAAACTCCTCCTGAAGAGAATTAAACAGCTCAGCAATCTTGTCGGCAGTATTACCCTTGCTTTCAATAGCAATCATCAAATCCATTGGAGCAACAAAATATCCAGCAAAATTACCCTTCATATCACCAAGAAGCCCAAGGAACTTATTATATAAATCCTTAAATTCTGGTGGAAGCTCGTCAAGCAATTTTACTTCATTTAGCGATTTGTCAATTTGTTTTGAAAGCTTAGCTCCATCAATATTGGCAACAAGACCACCAATTGCATCATCAGGAACAGTCTCAATTGCTTTCTCATCTATTTCATTGAGCGTTGCCAGCGATTCTTCAATCTTTTTCTGGACTTTTTCATCTTCTGATTCGGCCCAATAAGAAAAGTCGCAAATGCCGTCGCTGCAATTTCCGTCAAGGCCCACAATCATCTTCCTCATGTCATCAAGGCTCTCTTTCATTTGAGGAGCTTGTCGCTCAAGCATTTTGACAATGTCTTCAGAGATAATTGACAAGTCGGCATAGAGGCAAGCAAACGAGTTAGCATCTTGAACCTTATCAAACAACTTGTTGTCGCCAAGATCACCATCATACTCCTTGCCCATAATTTTCTTTATGTCCTTTTTGGCATCACCACTGCTGCACACAATCATCACTAAGGCGTCACCATTAAGGCCAATACCTGTATTGCCTTCAGCAAAATATTCAAAGCCATCACCTTCTTTGTCTATTTCAATTTCTACATTGTCGGCAAACCAGTCTTTTACCTTGTTTTTGTCATCAACTTTAGCTACAGCGCCAAAAGTGTAATTTGTACCTTTTCCGCGGCCAAAGATGTAGATTGGATCCTTGACATCAAGGCCCATTTCTTTAATTTTCTCAACATCTTTACCGAGGTACTCTTCCATGTCTTCCATCAATTTATTCCTATCAGCGCCAGTCTGATCAAAAAACTCTTTGATGTCGATTTTTCCTACAACCTTACTGTCGGCAGGAATATATTCCTTGTGTTTCTGACCGCATGACGAGAACATCACAACAGCAACAAGAAATGCCAACACAAACGATAATCTCTTGATTTTTCTCATTGTAAAATAATATTTTAGTTTGTAATTATTTTTTCGCTACAAAAGTAATCAAAACAACTTTAACAACAATAAAAAATGACAAAAAAATTGCGTTTTCACATTTTCAAGTAAAAATCTTGTGTAAGGGCAATATATTGTTGTGAATAAGATGCATCGGCGAGCTTAATAGTGATTTGCTCCTCAACAGTCTCAACAGGCGATTTCACAAGTTCCCACAGCAGGCGCTTAGGGGTAGAGCCCTCTACTGGCACCACCCTAGCGAGCCTTTTAATCGACATCGTGACTTTCACCACGCTAGTCCTGATGTGGAGTTCTTGCTCTACAGGCGAGATAAAAGCTAGACGGCCGTCATCGGCTAGCAGCGACTTTGACTTAGCAATGAGTTGTTCCATAGTGAGCGACACAGAATGGCGGGCAAGGTTTCGGCTTCGGTCAGGAGCCATCACGTTCTCGGTAAAAAAAGGTGGATTAGATACAATCAAGTCAAACGGTTTTTGAGCAGCATAGTCATTAAAATCGGCAACTATGGCCTCTACTCTACTGCTCCAAGGCGAACTAGCAATATTCTCTTTAGCCTCGAGGATGGCATTCTGGTCAATATCTATTGCTTTGATAGCTGCATCACGGGAGCGTTGGGCCACCATCAGCGCGATAAGTCCGCACCCTGTACCCACGTCAAGCACCCGCTTGGCACTAGCCACATCGCACCATGCGCCCAGCAGCACTCCATCGGTGCCAACCTTCATCGCCGTCTTATCGTTTAATAAATTGAACTGCTTAAATCTAAATACTTTTTCCCTTGCCATTCTTGCAAAAACTCAATAAATTGATTACATTTGCAAAGTTAATATTAAAATTCAAATCATTATGAAGAAATTAAGCATTGTTTTATTATTATTGACTGCCACCCTACTCTCGGCAAACGCACAAAAGGCTACCGTTCCTACCACCAACGAAATATTCAAGGTTATAACTTACCGTTACATAACTCTCAAGAATGAGGCACGCGACGCCAAGGCTGTAGAAAAATACTACACTCCAATTTTCAAGAGATATGGATACATCCACGAGTTGCCTGGTGACGGTTACGGAGGGCCCTGCAGCATTATCGATGGTTTCTACAAGGGTGGATACATCAACAAGAAGAAATTCAACATGTTTGTTCCAAGCAAGAAGAAAACCGCAAGTGTGATCTTCATGTCGGCATGCAATGATGGAGAGGACAGTGATTATGGTTATCTCCAATTAACCCTGACTGTCTATGACAAAGCACTTGCCAATAAAATCCTTGCAAACATCAAAGCCTCAGGATTCAAGAAGTTTGAATACGACAATCCCGACGAAGCTGCAGGAGTAGAGCTCTATTACAACGGCAACAAGCAAGTGAGAAGCGACTACAACGAAGAAGAAAAAGCCTACAACTTCTACTACTCCATCGCAGAATGATGCGAAAAGAACAATTGGAAACAAAAAAATCGGGTGAGATATCTTCTCATCCGATTTCTTGCGGAAAGACAGGGATTCGAACCCTGGAACCCCGAAAGGGGTTAACGGTTTTCGAGACCGCCCCGTTCGACCACTCCGGCATCTTTCCAATGGTCGTTTTTTGCGGGTGCAAAGTTAGCACTTTTTTCTTAAACCGCGCAAACTTTATCGTAAAAATCTTTACAAATTGTAGAGAGTTTCTATTGCCTTAATCGGGTCTGGTGCCTTAAAGACATAGTTTCCAGCCACTAGCACATCGGCTCCGGCATCTGTAAGCTGCTTTCCTGTGATGTCGTTCACTCCGCCATCCACCTCAATTACAGCTTTAGAGCCGGTCTCGGCGATAAGGGCGCGTAGCTCACGAACCTTGTTGAGGGTGTTGGGGATAAACTTCTGCCCGCCAAAACCTGGGTTTACCGACATAAGCAGCACCAAGTCGAGCTGTGCCACGATGTCGCGCAAGAGGCACACCGGTGTGGCAGGGTTGATGGTCACGCCTGCCTTCATGCCAGCGTCATGAATCTGCTGCACCACACGGTCAAGGTGACTGCACACCTCGTAGTGCACATTCATAATCTCGGCGCCGCAGTCGCGCACCTCGTTGACGAACTTCTGCGGCTCCACTATCATCAGATGTACATCGAGCGGTTTCTTGCAAAGTTGCTGCACATATTTTAACACAGGAAACCCAAATGAGATGTTTGGCACAAACACTCCGTCCATCACATCGAGGTGGAGCATCTGCGCCTTGCTCTGGTTTATCATCTCCAAGTCGCGGGCAAGGTTGCCAAAATCGGCACTGAGTAATGAGGGGGAAACTATCATACTATAAGTATAAAGTGTTAAGTTTTAAGTGTTAAGTAATAAGAACGAAAGTTATTCTGTTACTGATTTCTCTTGTTCTTTTTTCTTCTTGTTTTTTCTCACTTTATAAATGATAAAGATTATTGCGGCGCCCAAGAGGATGAAGCCGGCAATTTTGAGGTAATGGCTGTAGTGCTCAAGTTGTGCAAATAGTTGGCTATCGTCGGGCACCACGCGGTAGAGAAGATAGCCCAGCAATGCCAAGACCACATTCCACAATCCGGCACCAATCACAGTATAGAAGCTGAAGGTGCCAAAGTTCATGCGCGACAAGCCAGCGGGAATTGAAATGAGATGGCGCACAGCGGGCAACAATCGGCCAAAGAATATGGAAATCGAACCTTTGCGCCTGAAGTAGTCCTCAGCATACTCCAACTTCTCACGGTTGAGCAGGAACATGTGTCCCACTTTGCTATCAGCAAAAGCGTAGAATACTGGTCGTCCAATGAGCATCGAGAGGCCATAATTTATTGCCGATCCAAGATATGCGCCCACTGTGGCGGTGACTATCACGAGCCAGAATTCAAGGCTGCTATTAGCCTGCAACGAGAAATAGGCAGCTGGTGGCACCACCACCTCACTGGGCAGCGGCACTATCGAACTCTCTATCGCCATAAGTAGGATGATGGTCCAATAATTCATATGGTCCTTAAACCAGAAGTATAGTTTTTCGGTCCACGACGGCTCAGCAGCGGTTTGAGCAGCATCTTGAGCAAAACATGCGTCACTCATCAGCACTATAGCCACAAGAGCGAGCATGAATATTATCGTTTTTTTACGGTTCATTTCGTTGTCACTGAATTTGCGACTGCAAAGTTACAATATTTTTGTCACACTTCATAACCTATTTGCCTAAACATCGTGCGATAGGCCTCGGCTTTCTTTTCAAGCGAGAGAGGATAGGCTCTCGACGACGATGGCATGCGAAAAAGGTCGAATTTGTGGGCATTGTATGTGCAACACACTACCTCGCCTGTCTTTGGCATCTCTACTCCTGCCTTCTCGGCTATCACGCCAGTGGCTTTCTCGCCAGCAGTGACAATGGCACTTACGGTTGGACGTTTTTTGAAGAACTCGTCGAGGTCAATCGTTTCCACGATGTCAAGAAACTTGTCGCTTGCATTGTCCTTGAGACGGCGCACCCTTGTGGCAGTGTCGTAGAGTGCAATTTTCTTCTCTGTCAGGAAGGCTTTCAGCTTAGACAAGTCAAAACGCTTTTCTGTTTCTATCCAGAAATGGTTCTTGTCACCATAGAAAATCAGGCCCATTATTCGCCACATGTCGTTGATTTTGTTAGGGTAATAAAACTCCATCGACCACCGCTCAGGCTTTGGAGGAAAGGTTCCCAGCATCAGCACCACAGCACCCTCTGGCAGGAATGGATCAAAGGGGTGAAATTCAATCTTAATTTTATCCATTGTCTCCTTGACCAATTATATATAAGGGGAAAAAGTATAATCATCGCTATTTGAAACCATCAGAAACATCAAGTTTCTTTTGAGCGATTACGTTCCAAAATTAATTAATTGCCAAACAAAAAGCACTCATAAAGCCATATAAAAATGATTAATTATTCAGCATATAGTTATAGACTAATGTAATGTCGTAAATAGTAATAAAACCATCATTGTTTTGGTCGCCATTCTTGAGGTTGGTGGTAATGCCGTTGAGCAAAAAGTCGTATAGCGCCGTTACATCGGCAGCTGTCACTTGCCCATCATTGTTAACGTCGCCAGGAATAGCATTATTAAGTATCCTAAGAATGGTTGGAGTACTATCGTCACTCGTAACAGGAATATAGCAACGATGAGCATCTATTGGAGTATTAGCAGGTGAGAGTACAAACTGATTCTGATGAAGAACATAACCATCATTTACGACCTGAGGTTCAACACTTCCAACCAATAGACTGCTTACATTCTGAGTCTCACCATTATATGGGACCGTAATAATTTCTTCAAAATCAGAAATGCCCATTAGGAGTATTCCAACATTGGCTGGGATATATTCTACTGGAGAAATATCAACACCATAATTATTGATATCATTAACTACGTAAGCATTTACACCTTGGGGTAAGGAAAGATCTCTTTCGCTATAGTAAGTAGTCCAATTTATGTCATAAGAAGGAACATCCCATTTAGAAATCAAAAAATCACGTTTATTTCTAAGCGCTGCAATATATCTTCTTCTGTAATACGCAAGGTCAGTTGACGACGCATCGCCCCATCTAAGATAATCACATGCCAAAGCAGCCTCAGTCAACTGACCGAAGGCATCCACTTCAGCTTGCATTGTTGGAAATACCTCATCTCGATATTTCTTCCACCATTTTTTTATAGCAACTTGAAAACGAGGAAATTTAGCAATTTCTCCAATCCAATGATTATATGCAAATTTGGGTTCATCTTCATAGAAAAAATTCTGATTTTCCATATTATAGGTTCTACTTCCTAACGATGAACCAGAATCCCAAATTGGTCCCCAAATTAGCTTAGTACTATCACCACGATCTTTTGAAAACCAACAGCTCCCACTAAATCCTTCTTGGTCGTCTATGGCTTCAAGAAGAATATAAAATCGAGCTAAAGCATCTATGTCAATATATTTCTCCCATTCTCTACTAGTTTTATCATCAGTGTTGACTGATTCATTAACTTTGCTAATTAAATCAGTCAAATAATATAACTGTTTGTCTGAAAGTACTTCTGGACTGTGATAGGTTACTTTCATTAACTTGTTTGGTTTTTTGGGATCAACAAACCTTATCTGATTATTATCATTATAATTATCAATCTCCAAAAGCCAACCTCCTGTAATCTTTGTGGAATCAGTTTCTAGATCGTCTTGTTCTGTAATATTAACACGATCTTTATCAATCCTTATTTGCTCAGTTAAAAAATACATTCCGATATAGTCTCCATTTAAAACGACCTCACATGGAACACTTCTAGTGGTATATGGCATCCCTATTTTTTCACTTATCTTATAACTAAGATATTCACGACCATGAGCAAGCCTGTCGTAACAAGCAGCCATTAATATCCAATGCTTACTTTTAGGCATACCAAGCAGTGAAGCTTTTGAATCCAATTTCAATCGATATGGTTTCTTAGGATAGTTCCATGATGCATTGCCTCGTCCTCTTATCTTTAGTGGTAACGGATTGTCAGCCGAACCAACAGACACATAGTCTTCACACCCATTAGCATCAAGATAATATTCTCCATCAATGTAGTTTATTTTATCAACAATAGGAGTTCCATAATCAGTGTTGATATACAGAACTGGCAATGTATTTGATAAATACTCTGCAGGGTCGTGTATTATTGTTTCAACCTCATTATTATTTTCAGCATAAATAGTCAACCATGATAACAACAATATTGACAAAATGATTATTTTTTTCATAAACATATGATATGTTGTAATTTGTTTTATTTTAAAAAGCCAATATATCTTCTATTTTTGGAGATGGGAATAAAATCACTATAATAAAACTTAAATGCGTGCTTTTTATTTCCGCAAAGATAGTTATTCTAATGATAATGCGCAAGACAATTAGTGTTTTTTGGGGGAGGTTGGAACATAATCTATATTCACAAACGAAGTGCAATAAATAATTCTTTGTTGAATTAAAAAACATATTATGATATTGTGCTGTTGGAAGTCGGAAATAACTTCCAGAGCGAAGCGCAGAAGTTATTCTGACTTTCAATAGCATCTACTGAATCAACTGGCAATACAAAAAAACA
>CACYVC010000035.1 GCA_902777835.1 uncultured Bacteroidales bacterium
AGAAGTTAAGCCTCACCACGCCGATGGTACTGCGAAAGTGGGAGAGTAGGTAATCGCCCCCTATGGAGACTCAGGAACCCGTTCCTGGGTCTCTTTTTTGTTTCCCGCGCGATTCCCGCGCGCGATCTTCCCGTGACCGCCCAGAGCCTAAAATCTAGCCGCTCACCTGAACGCCGCGCTTGCGGCGCAATACTGAACAACAACCACGCTTGCTTTTTTCCTTCAACTCTTTCCTATCACTTTCCTTTCCTTCTTTCTTTTCCTCCTTCTTTCTTTTCCTCCTTTTTTCTTTTCCTTTTCTTTTTCTTCCACTTTGCTTCCTTTCTTCTCCTCTGTTTTCCTCTTTACTCTCTTTTCCTATTATTCCCTTTTTCTCTTTCTTTTTTTAGACTTTTAATGAAAAAAATGGCTCTAGATATTGACAAACGCTTTTTCAGGTTGTAATTTTGCAACGTAAAAAGGTGTTATGTAAAAATGACACTTAAAACGGTATTAAAAGAATAATTTTTTATATGGCAATCACAAAGAAACAGACCAATCAAAAGATGTCTCCACGTGCTGCTAATGCTGTAGCTGCAACCAAATCACAAACTCCAGTCAACAAATCATCAAAACCACATAATTCAAAAGTGGAAAAGGAATCAATGCCAATGGGTAAGATGAATTATATTTTGATGGGTGTGAGTTTGCTGATGATAGTTGTTGGTTTCTTCTTGATGAGTGGCAGCAGCAATGAAGGTTCTAACTTTAACTACGATGTGTTTAACTCTACTCGCATCGTGGTGGCACCTTTTATCACGTTCTTGGGTTTTTTGTGCATGATACCCGCAATTCTATATAAGGGTAAAAAGGATGATGATGTTGCCCAGGCACACGATGGTGTTGATGAAGGAACCCCAGCAAGCAACGTTATTGTTGAGGGTAAATAGTGTGTGAAAATAATAATTTGAACCACAATGCTGAAGGAAAGTTGTCTTTTAGCATTAACACAATCATATAATGGACTGGATACAATCAATCATCATTGCGATAGTTGAGGGTTTGACCGAATTTCTCCCAGTGTCATCTACTGGCCACATGATTATCACCGAGAATATGCTTGGCGTGCCCATTGACGACAAGTTTGTGAATGCTTTCACGGTAATCATTCAATTTGGTGCTATTTTGTCGGTAGTGTGTCTCTACTGGAGGCGATTTTTTGTACTGAAAAAGGTAGAGGATGGTGCTACAGGCTGGAAAGCTTTCCTGCAGAAGTATGACTTCTATTGGAAACTGTTAGTAGCGTTCATTCCCGCCGCCGTTATAGGCCTTGCATTGGGCGATTTTATCGAGGAACTCATGGGCAACGTGTGGGTTGTTGCCGTGATGCTTGTGGCAGTGGGTGTGCTATTGCTCTTTGTTGACAAGTGGTTTGATAATAAGCAAGACAAACCCCTAACCGAGCGTCGTGCATTCACCATAGGTTTGTATCAATGCATCTCTATGATTCCTGGAACCTCTCGCTCGTTTGCTACCATTGCCGGTGGTATGCAGCAGGGGCTTACTCGCAAGACAGCCGCTGAGTTCTCGTTCTTCTTGGCGGTGCCCACTATGGCTGCTGCTACAGGCTACGAGTTACTCAAGATGCTAATGAAAGAAGAGTATCGTGCTGCGCTAACCGAGCACTTGGATGTATTACTTATTGGTTGTGTGGTAGCATTTATAGTTGCTATTCTTGCCATCAAGTTTTTCATTTCGTTCCTTACCAAATATGGCTTCAAGGCATTTGGTTGGTATCGCATTATTGTTGGCGGACTGATTTTAGTGCTACTGCTTACAGGCCACTCTTTACAGATGGTTGACTAATATAACAATCTATGCTCAATCCCATAGAAGGCGAAATATTTTATGTAGATAAGCCACTCAAGTGGACTTCCTTTGAAGTGGTAAAGAAGGTGCGTGCGCGGCTTCGCAAGCGGCTCGATGTTAAGAGTCTGCGTGTTGGTCATGCAGGTACCCTAGACCCTCTCGCAACTGGAGTGCTTACCGTGTGCACTGGTCGTGCCACTAAGCGCATTGAGGAACTGCAGGCTGGCGTGAAAGAGTATATAGCCCATCTGCGACTGGGTGAGACAACTCCTTCTTTTGATCTTGAGACCCAAGTAGATGCAACCTATCCCTGGCAGCATATCACTCGCGAGCAAGTTGTGAGAACTCTTCAAGAGCAATTCACAGGCACCATTGAGCAGGTTCCTCCAGCATTCTCGGCATGCAAGATTGACGGCAAACCCGCCTATAAGCTTGCCCGCAAAGGCAAGGATGTGGAGATACGTGCCAAGACTTTGATTATCGACGAGGTAGAGCTGCTGGAATGTGGACTACCCGAAACGCCCACAATTGTAATACGTGTAGTGTGTAGCAAGGGCACCTACATTCGTGCTCTCGCCCGTGATATTGGCGTTGCCTTGGGTAGTGGTGCTCATCTCACAGCATTGCGCCGCACTCGCATTGGCGAAATAACAGTTGAGAACTGTGAGAGCGTTGATCACTTAATAGAACGGCTTGAAACTGAAGAAATGGTATCGCCCGACCGTGCTGAGCAAGAACGGCTAGAGCGTGAGCGCGAGAAGAACCGTGCCATGGCTCGCCAACGCAAAGCCGAGCAAGCCTTAAAGCGCGAGATTCGAAAATCTCGACAATCACAAATTTAGAGTATTTTCACTTTTAACTTTTATATGATTTTTTAGTCTAATCACATATTAAAATCGTTTCACTTACACATGAAATTATCGGAATTTAATATTGCAATGCCTAGCGATTTAATCGCTTTACACCCAGCTGAGAATCGTGATGAGGCAAGATTGATGGTGCTGCATCGCAAGACTGGTGAGATAGAACACCGCATTTTTAAGGATATTATCCACTATTTTGACGACCAGGACACATTTGTCTTTAACGACACTCGCGTCTTTCCCGCTAAACTCTATGGTAACAAGGAGAAGACTGGCGCAAAGATTGAGGTGTTTTTGCTGCGTGAACTCAATCAAGACAACAAACTCTGGGATGTGCTTGTGGAACCAGCAAGAAAGATACGCATTGGCAATAAGTTGTATTTTGGACTCGACGAGGGAATGGTTGCTGAGGTTATTGACAACACCACATCTCGTGGTCGCACACTGCGATTCCTCTACGATGGTCCACACGACGAGTTTAAGGCCAACCTCTATGCTTTGGGAAACACTCCTTTACCCTATTACATAGGCCGTGAAGCGGAACCCGAAGATGAACAGGATTACCAGACGATCTTCGCCGAAAAAGAGGGTGCTGTGGTAGCTCCAGCAGCTGGTATGCACTTCAGCCGAGAGTTGCTTAAACGTATGGAGATAAAGGGTATCCGAGATGAGTATATTACCGTACACATTGGATTAGGCAGTTTCCGTAATATTGATGTGGAAGATCTCACCAAACATCGCATGGACAGTGAGCAGATGATAATTCCCGAAGGTGTTGCCGAGCGTATCAACGAGCGCCGCGATAATGAGCACAAAGTGTGTGCCGTTGGCGTTTCTACCTTGCGTGCTATGGAAAGCTCGGTAAGCATGAATGGCCACATCAAGGCCTTTGACGGATGGACTAATAAATTCATCTTCCCGCCCTATGATTTCACCACAGCCGATGCTCTTGTCACCAATTTCCATATGCCATACTCAGTAATGCTCATGATGACCTGTGCTTTTGGTGGCTATGACCAGGTGATGTCAGCCTATAAAGTGGCAATCGAAGAGGGCTACAAGTTTGGAGCCTATGGCGATGCTATGCTGATTATTGACTAAGATACATAATATAAAAGGCTAAGTAGCAAAAAGCCTTAATCCTTCTCTCTCTTATGCCAATTCTCAAGAAAATATGGCAATCTACTCTTGGCGAAACGTTTAATGTCGCCATTATGTTGATTGCCATTTTTTGTTCACATAATGCTCATGCACAGTATTTTGCTATTAATCAGAAGAGCGATAGCTTGTGGGTGCTCACACTCAGCAACGAGAGTGGCAAGGTTGTCGATTCTTGGCAGTTGCCATATCCCGTATATCGCTTTGACAAAGCCGATATAGATGCTGACGGCTCGATTGATGCCGTGGTGGGCGTGTTCAAGTCGTCACGCTTTTTTACCACACCGAGTCGCAGGGTGTTCATCTTCAAGAACTTCAATGGCAAGGTGCGTCCGTTGTGGCTTGGCAGCCGCTTAGGTGGCGAGTTGGTTGATTTTGCTGTTGTTGGCAACACTATACGTGCCATTGAGAAGACCGAGGATGGCTATGTTGTGAGCAACTACACTTGGAAAGGTTTTGGCATGGGTTTTCATTCGCTCGTTGCAACGAGCGACAATATTGATGAATGTTATAATTCACTAGAACAATAATCTCCTAAACTCAAAGTGATGAAAAAATTCTTTTTATTAATGTTGGTTTCGCTGCTTACGGTGGTTAGCCTTTGGGCTCAAGAAGAGCAGCAACCCGTCAACTTGGTGTTGCCAGGCAATGGCAATATCGACGTTGAGAAGTTGAATGGCGACATCAACTTCAATATGGATGTGTCGCAGCTTAATCTCAATGAGATTAGAGTGCTCAAGGCCGCCCTTGGTGCGCGCCAAGGCGAGCTTATCATGACATCGGAGCTAAGAAGGCTATTTGATGCCACCTCATGGTACACTGAAGTCGCCGAGAAGCGTGCGGGACTTTACTGGGATAATGAGAAAAACGACTTAGCCCCAGCTATCACTACTCCCATCACCTTTACAGCCGAGGAACAAGCGTTTATCAAGAAACTAGACCAAGCCGAGAAAAATCTTGTTGCCAGGAATCTTGTTACAACAGGCGCCAAGAGTCATCCACAGAAAGGTCCAAACCTTGACAACCTTGCCAACCCGCTTCAGATGACCGAGATTCCAAGAGAGTTATCTGCAAAACTCGCAAATAATGGCTTTGCCATTGTTCCCGATGATAAAGAACAACTGTTCCATATTTATGAGAACAATGACTACCATGAGTTCCCAAGTTTTGTCACTACCGACCTTTATCTTCAAACCTATCACATGTATTTTGACTACATGCTTCGCAAGATGGAGGAAGGCAAGATGCTGGGCGTGATGACCAATTACACTAAGCAGCTATATACCGTCATGATGCAGAAAGCGAAGACCAGCAAGGGCAATATGCGTGATGCTGCCCAACGTGATGCTGCCTACTTTGCTATCGCCCACGCTCTGTTTACCGGCAAATCCTCACTAAAGGTCCCCCAGAAATATGCTGCCATGGCTAAGAAGGAGATTGAGAATGTGAAAGCCGCTACGAGTGCTTATTCTGATTTTTTAGACTATAAGGAGGTGAAGTTTATCTACGACATTTACCGTCCTCGTGGCCATTACACCCGCAGTGATGCCCTTAAGCGTTATTTCATGGGAATGATGTGGTTGCAGAATGCGCCGTTTGGCAGTGACAAGCCCGAACAACTGCGTGCAGCCCTGCTAATAGCTAACGAGATAGGGTCAAGCGCAAAATTCACCAAAACCTACAAGAGCATTGACGAGCCCATCGCCTACCTAATGGGCAACCCCGATAACCTGAGCATGCTGCAAGTTTATGAGATAATGAAAGAGGATGGCGCCACCATCACCAAACTCATGACTAGTGCCAAGGACTTGGATAGGGTGAAAAAGAAAATTGAGGCCAAAGATGAGATTCAGACCCGCATCCGTCCCAAGTATGAGCGTAGCAGCCATTGCAAGATAAACCTTATGCCTCAGCGCTATCAGCCCGATGGAGAGGTGCTGCAGGAGATGGTCGATTATGATAACGAACTCACCATGCGCGATGTACCCAAGGGACTTGATGTGCTTGCCGCTATGCGTGCCAATGGTGCCTATCGCATCCTTACCGAGGAACTTAAAGAGGATATGAAGTGGAACAAATATACCGAGAATATGAACCGCATGATAGCCCGCATGGGCGAGATTGACTGGTCGTCGTCGGTTGCTAATATGTGGATGCAGACTCTCAAAGACCTCACCACCAAGGACACCAAAATGCCTTATTTCATGCTTAATCAGGCGTGGGAGAAGAAGAATCTCAACACCGCCCTAGCATCGTGGGCCGAACTTAAGCACGACGCTATCCTCTATGCCAAGCAGCCAATGGGTGCTGAATGTGGCGGTGGCGGTCTGCCCGAGCCTTACGTAGTGGGATATGTAGAGCCCAACGTGGCTTATTGGACTAAGGCAATAGAGTTACTTGAGGCCACTAGCAAAGTGTTGACCAAAAATAATATGATGACTCCCGAGATGGAGGCCATCACAACCCAGATGCGCGAACAAGCACAGTTCCTGCTCAATGTCAGCAAAAAAGAGCTTGCAGGCACACCGCTTGCCGAAGAGGAGTATTACAAAATCGAGAGGATAGGTTCGGAGTTTGAATATTTGACCCTTCAGATTATGGATGCTGAGCCAGGCTCGCGTTGGAGCATGAGTGTGTCGGGTGCCGACCGCAGCATCGCTGTAGTTGCCGACGTTTATACAGCCAATGCCGACAATAACCCCTCTAAGAGCGTGCTTTATGAGGCAGTAGGTCCTGCACACAGCATCTATGTTGTGGTAGAGATAGGAGGTTACCTCTATCTCACTCGTGGTGCAGTGTTCTCTTATCGTGAGTTCCAAGAGGATATCGCTGCCCCCCGCAAGACCGATGAGGAGTGGCAGGAGGAACTCAAAACTCAACCTAACAAGGGAATCCCCAACTGGATGAAAGAGGTGATTGTACCTCTCGATAAGCCTACACTCGACAATGAGTACATTTTCTATAGTACGGGTTGCTAAAGTGATAATAATAGCAGTGGCGGCTTCGGTCGCCACTGCCATTCATGCAAGCGACACGCTCACGGTGACCTTCACCGGTGACGTGCTGCTTGACCGCGGCGTGCGAAGCACTATAGAGCGTCATCATGGCGATGCCAATTGTCTGTTTTCGCCATCGGTAGATTCGGTGTTTGCTCGCTCGCAGTTTGTTGTTGCTAATTTGGAATGTCCTGTTACCGAGATTAAAAGCCCTGCTCTTAAGAATTTTGTTTTCCGTGGAGATCCCGAGTGGTTGCAGGTGTTAAGGGAGCATGGTATCACGCACCTTAATCTTGCCAATAACCATAGCATTGACCAGGGTAGGAAGGGTTTGCTTGACACCCGCGACAATATCGTTAAGGCTGGTATGGTGCCGATAGGAGCTGGCTGTAACATGGATGAGGCGGTAGAGCCTGTGCTTATCTCCGCTAGTCCACGTAATGTCTATGTGGTGGCGTCGCTCAGACTCGCACTGGAAAATTTTGCCTATCTTCCCGACCAGCCTTGTGTGAGCCAAGAGAGCTTTGAGCAGATGGAGCAGAGGGTGCGTCAGTTGCGTGAGCAAGACCCCGAGTGCTGCATCGTAGTGTGCCTGCATTGGGGCGCAGAGCATGTGCTGCGACCAGCAATCCAACAGATGTCGCAGGCCCACCGCCTCATTGACGCTGGTGCCGACTGCCTTATATGTCACCACACCCACACTATGCAGAGCGTGGAGCACTATAAAGGCGCTCCAATCTATTACAGCATAGGAAATTTTATCTTTGACCAAAAACGTGAAATTAATTCCCGCGCTTGCATGGTGCAGTTAACAATAACCTCCACTACAGTAGAGGCCGAGACTATTCCGGTCGTTATAAAAGATTGTGTGCCAGTGGTAGGGAATTAGGAGTGACTATGAATAATGATGCCTTAACACTTATCACTTCCTTTAGATTTCCTCAAATTCGGCATCGCTTACTATCTCATCTTGATATTTTGAACTGGTGCCGTTTGTTGACTGTGTTTCGTTGTGTTCATTATCGTCGGGTCTGCCTTCCATTTCCTCAAAGCTCACGTATTCGCCTGTCTCATCAGAATAGCGGCGATAACGTTCTTTGATCTCGTTTTTCTCGTCGTTTTTCTGTGAGTCAGCTTGATTCTGGTTGGCTTGGTCCATTGCGCGGTTATAATCGTTCTGGAATTTGCGCACGGCACGCCACACCTTGATGACAGGTGAGAACAAGAATAGCAACAGAAGCAATATGATAATGAGAAACCACATGTCTATATTATTTTATTCATCAATCAGCAACAATTGTGCCAATAATTGCGGTTATCATTTCTCAGGGAACAGTGCCGATGCAATTATATAGAAAATTATGACGCATGCCAGTCCTGAGATGCCGCCTACAACTAAGAATGCCACTGTGGCGATAACTAGAGCATATTGCCTGAAGTTCTCCTTCAGCCCAAAGCTATGAATCTTGAGTGAGAACATGCGCAGGTTACACACCATGAGTAGCGACAATGCCACAATGAGAGCAAGCACTATCCAAGGGCTGATGGTGTGATGCTCGGCATAGTAGTTGATGAACCCAATCCAGAAAATGGCGTTGGCAGGAATGGGAAGGCCTGTGAATGTGGTTGTCTGATTGGTGTCGATGTTGAACCTCGCTAGTCGCAGAGCACCAAAGACGGGAATAATCAAAGCAGCATAGCACATCCATTGTGGACATCCAGCGGGAACCATCACATTGAAAAGTATCATGGCAGGTGCCAGACCAAAGGTCACGCAGTCGCTAAGTGAGTCAAGCTCTTTGCCTAGTGCTGAGACAGCATGAATTAGGCGTGCCACAAGACCATCGCAGAAGTCGGCGACAGCACCCAGCGCGATAAAGACAAACGCCAGTTGATATCCTTTCAATCCCATAACCGCTGTGGTGGAGAATGGGTCAAATGCAACCACAATAGCCAGTGCCCCACACAGCAAGTTCAGGCATGTTATAGAATTAGGAATATTGTTCTTTATGGATTGTAGAATTTTCATTTTCCAGAAATCTCTATTTCAGTCTTGCTATTGGTGTGATGCCACCAGTGGTCTTGTCGCCTAGTTTCACCAGAATCTCACTATTGAGAGGCAAGTAGATATCTACACGTGAGCCAAACTTAATGAAACCAATGAAATCGCTGATATCTACTTCGTCGTCGGCCTCAACGTAGGTGACGATGCGGCGCGCTATTGCACCAGCAATTTGACGCACCAGCACATCTTCTCCATTCTTTTCGCTCTCAATTACTATAGCCGAACGCTCGTTGTCAGTACTCGACTTGGGAAGATAAGCAGCAAGGAAGCGGCCCGCATGGTGCTTAACATATTTCACCTTGCCCTTGAGGGGAACCCAGTTGGCATGCACATTAAACACCGACATAAACACCGAGAGTTGGATGCAGTTACGGTGCAGGTATTCGCCCTCATACACCTCCTCAAGAGCCACCACTTTGCCATCGACGCTGGAAACAACAACTCCGTCGCTGTCGCCCTTGAAGTGTCTCTGCGGCAGTCTGAAGAAGTTGAGCACCAAAGCAAACATAATGATGCTTATCACCATCAGTGTGATGGGGATGGCCTTGGGCTCAATGAATAAAAAGGCGAGCACGTTGATTGCCAGCAGTATAAACAGCAGTACAAAGATGATGTTCTGTCCCTCTTGATGTATCTTGACTTTCATTTCGTGAAAAATCTTTATTTCAAACTGCAAAGATAATAAAAAGTTTTCAGATTTTAGTTTAAGAATAAAGATTTTTCCAAATAATGAATGCTTGTAATCAAAATCCGAAAGAAAAATGCTCAATAATTATAGTCTTTATTCAAAAAGTGATTACCTTTGCAGTAATGAAACGCAACATAATTAATCATTAACAAAACAACATTATGAAGAAAACATTACTTGCTCTTTTAGCATTTGTCGCTTGCAGTGTGGCAGCCAATGCCACTGTTTATGGCGACGTGAATGGTGACGGCGATGTGACAGTTGTTGATGCCACTGCAATTTACAATTATCTTCTAGAAGGCGATGAAACCTACCTCGCTACTTGCGACGTGGATGGCGATGGATATGTCACAGTTGCCGATATCACAATCGTCTATAACATTATTTTAGGAAACGAATTGCCCGTGGAACCTCCTGCACCAGTGACCGAATACACCGTTAATGGTGTGACATTCAAAATGGTGGAAGTGGAAGGCGGCACTTTCATGATGGGAGTTGACCAGCAAGTGGGATACGCTTATCCAGCCCACGAGGTAACGCTTAGCACCTATAGCATTGGTCAAACCGAGGTCACTCAGGAGTTGTGGGTGGCTGTGATGGGATCAAATCCAAGCTACTTCAATGAATATGGAAATGCCGATTTGCACTCTAATCATAATTCATGGGACGCAGGCATCAATCTCCAGCGACCTGTTGACTATGTGAATTATGGCGACTGCTTGGCTTTTTGTGCAAAACTCAATGAGATGACAGGCTTGAACTTCCGCATCCCTACCGAGGCCGAATGGGAGTTTGCCGCACGCGGTGGAAACCTGACTCATGGTTCAATGATGTGGCTTGGTGGAAAGAGACTATTCCTTCACCCACATTGTGGACTGATGGTTGGGGCACTCAGACCGTGGCAACTAAGGCTCCCAACGAACTTGGAATCTATGACATGAGTGGCAACGTTGAGGAATGGTGCTATGACTGGTTTGCCACCTATAGTTCTACCGCAGAGCCACTGACCAACCCCACAGGACCAGCAACAGGAACTCAACGCGCTAAGCGTGGTGGCACTTGTACCAACCAATACGCATATAGCCTGATAGTGTATTACCGCCAGCCGCAGAACCCTGACGCTCGCGGCAACACCCGTGGCCTGCGTCTCGCTCTGTAGAGTCAAGAATAATGCAATAAAAGCGATAAAGAAAAAAGAGACAGTGGAGCAATCTCCACTGTCTCTTTTTTTGTTTTGTAACTAATGTGTTTTCTTTACATAAACTTGTCACCGAAGTGTGTTTTAGCCTCGTTGACGTAGGTTTTAATTTTCTGCTCATCGTTGATGGGCACTATGAGTAGTGCATCGGGTGTGTCGGCTATGACATATCCGTTAATGCCTGACACTACTACGAGTTTATCGCCCTGAGCAGCGATTACGTTGTTGTGACTGTCGAAGGCGAGGACCTTGCTGTTGGGGGTAACGTTGGCATCTCTGTTCTTAGGCGCGTTGTCGTAGATAGAACCCCAAGTGCCAAGATCGCTCCATCCGAAGTCCACCTTCTCGACAAATACGTTGCTTGATTTCTCCATTAGTGCATAGTCAATAGAGACATTAGGGCAAGTGCCATAGAGATTGTTGATGATTTCTTGCTCGTTGCTGGTGTTGAAGATGTCGCCAGCATGGTCAAAAACCTCGGCAATCTCGGGTGCGTGAGTGCGCATCGCGTTGATGATGGTATCTACGCCCCAAAAGAACATTCCTGAATTCCAGAAAAACTCTCCACTCTCGAGGAACACATTGGCAAGTTCTTTGTTTGGCTTCTCGGTGAATGTCTTCACCTTAGAGAATGCCTCGTCGATATGTTCGCCTTCCTGTATGTAGCCGTAACCCGTTTCAGGACGGTTGGGCTTAATGCCAAAGGTGACTATAGCATCGTTGTTCTCGATGAAGTCAAAAGCCTTAATTACGCAGTCGTTGAAATCGTTCTGCCTCAGAATCAAGTGGTCGCTAGGTGCCACCATAATCTTAGCGTTTGGGTTTATGGCCTTGATGTGCCAGGCTGCCCAAGCGTTGCATGGCGCAGTGTTGCGCATCACTGGTTCGAGCAAAATCTGATTAGGCTTGATATCGGGGAGTTGCTCCTGAATGATGTCGGCATATCGCTCGTTTGTCAGGAAGATGATATTCTCTACGGGTATGATGCCTTCGAGCCTGTCGTAGGTGAGCTGCAGCAGGCTACGTCCAGTGCCCAGAAAATCAATAAACTGTTTGGGCATAGCAGTGCGGCTATATGGCCAGAATCGGCTTCCCACACCGCCACACATAATTACGCAAAATCGGTCTTGTTTCATATTTGTATTATTGTTGTGGAGATTTAATTGTTATTGTCGTTATCGTTTGGGTTCACTGTGAGAGTGATAAGCTCAAGGCGTGCTCCACTCTTCTTGGTGATGTTTACAGTGAACTGATCTATGTTGTGTTTCTCGCCTTGATTAGGAATCACTTCGAGGCGGTTTACAATGTATCCGGCAATGGTCTGGTAGTCGTCGCTCTCGGGTAGGTCGAGGTCAAACATCTCATTGATGCGCTCTATCTCCATGCGTCCCGAGAGTTCGTAGGTGTTCTCTCCAGTCTTGCGGGCTATGAGTTTGCGGCGGTCGTGCTCGTCCTCGATGTCTCCAAATATTTCCTCTACGAGGTCTTCGAGTGTCACCATACCTGCCGTGCCGCCAAACTCATCTACCACAATCGCCATGCTTTTCTTCTCCTTCAAGAGATTCTGCATCATTTTCTTGGCGAGCATTGTCTCGGGGGCTATGATTACGGGCTTGATTTGGTCTTTCCAGTTCACGTCGGGCTTGAAGAGCTCGCTCACTTGTATGAAGCCTAGCACATTGTCGATGTCGTCGTGATATACAACGAGTTTCGATAGTCCCGACTTAGTGAAGAGCTGGCTCAGTTCCTCTCTTGTGGTATCGGCGATGTCAACGCCCACTATCTCGTTGCGTGGAATCATGCAGTCGCGCAAGCGTGTGTCGCTGAAGTCGAGTGCGTTCTCAAATATTTTCACCTCGCGCTCCACCTCACGGTTCTCATCTTCGCTTTTGTCGATATTTTCTTGCAGATAGTCATCGAGCTCGCCCACCGAGATGAGCCTGATTTCCTTTTTCTCGTTTTTGAGGCCAAACATCTTCATCAAAGCCATAGAGAGCCATGAAGTGAACTGTGATATTGGATATAAAATGAGATACAGAAAAAGCAATGGCACAGCAAATATCTTAAGGGAGCGATTGGGGTTGATGCGGAACGTCATCTTTGGTATAAACTCTCCCATTATCAGAACGATAGCCGTAGAAATGAGCGTTTGAACCAGCAGAATCAAAGCTTCATTGTCGGCTCCCAACCATCCCTCGAGTGGCTCTTTCAGCAGCCATGCGATGCCGATACCATAAACCACATGCACAATGTTTTGTCCCACGAGCATAGTGGATATAAACGTCTCACGGTGAGCATAGAAGATGTTTAGGATTTGGCTCACCAGCCCTCCTTTTTTGATGTCGATTTCGGTCTTTACTTTGTTAGACGACACAAAGGCAATCTCCATGCCCGAGAAGAACCCTGCGAGCACAAGCGCCGAAATGGTGAGAATGAGATATGGTGTAAACTGTTCCACTGAGGTTTATTTAGTTAAATGTCGGGAATCTGGTATCGTTGACAGGGACTATGGCTTGCACGCGATTGACCTTGTATGTGGTGATCTTTTCGTTTGACTCATAGCCATATCCCTCAAGAATCTTCTCTTGCGCCTGCATTCTTATGAACGAGTCGCTATAGTATTTGCTGGCCTTGCGGTCCCAGAACATTTGGTTGGTCTCTATCTTGCTTCCGTCTTTGCTGGTGATAGTCACCATGCTGTTGAGGCTCCAAAGGGCTTTTTCCTCGTCGTAGTAGGCTGAGTCGCAAGTTATCTCACTGCCATTTTTGTCGTGTATGGTGATGTTGCCCGTGAGGTTTAGCATGCGTGTGGAGCGGTCATAATGAGCAGAGTCACATTTCATCGACATCTTCACCTCAAAGCTATGCTTGTCGAGTTCTTCGGCGATAAGTCCATCGGGGAACACCCAGTGCGGATGTTCCTGCTCCTCATAGGCAAGCCATGTCTTAGTAGTGATGCGGTATCTTGTCATTCCTGAGTCGCTGAGCAAAGTCTGCACGTTGTGTGAGACCATAGTTGGCTGTTTTGATGCGTCGATTTTTTGATTGGCGGCGATGCCGTCATCATCCTTGCAGCCCGAAGCTATCAAGATGACAATTAAGATTGCAATAATAAAATAGTATCTACTCTGCTTCATTATTTGTTCTCAACTGTGTTGAGCAATTATTCTTTTTAGTTATTCTAGATGACTAGGCAGTATTGTTCCTACTTGCCACTTAGCACTTAAATAAAACTAATCACTTATTACCTGATCTTGTTCTTCCAGAACCACATCTCATTGAAGTTGACGCTCAACGTAATGTTGAGGTAATCTTCCTTGATGAGGTCGGATGGGGCAGTGTAGCGGTGGCGCCATTCCACTCCAAGGTTCACAAGGGTCTTGTTGCCCGCCAATGCAGGGAATGAGAATCCTAGTCCTACGCCATAATCGCGCACGTTATTGCTGTTCACGTTCATGTAGTCGTTGTTGTAGAACGCACCCACACGGTAGGTCATGCGGTTAAAGTAGTTGCCACGAGGGTTAGGAAGATATGACATTCCTGCCGACACTTTCCAGCGGTCGTTCCACTTGGTTTGTGGTGCTTCAAAGTAGTCAATGGGAGTGTATTTGGCTTTCGACCATTGCTGATAGGTGTAGTCTATCTCAAAATTGAGTCGATTGTCATAGGTGTAGCTTATACCAGCACCAAAGGTTTGAGGCAGCTCATAGTTGCCTTTCATCGACATGAAGTTCACAGTGTCGAGTTTTGTGTCTTGCGACACGTCGGCCATTGTTCCCCATGCGTTGCCGTGCAGCGTTTTCTTGGGCGAGTAGGTGAGACCTATCACAACCTTGCTCTTGCGCGAGATATTGAAGGCATACTGCAGACCAGCGCGCATGTTCCAGTCCTTGACCTCCAGGTTGCGTGTAAACTGTGTTGATGATGTGGATTCTACGTTTGTGGTGTTGGTAGTAGAACCAAAGAGGTAAGAGAAATTGGCACCTATAGAGAGCCCCTTAAATGGCTGGTAGCCCACACCGGCAAAGAGTTCGGAGAGACCTCCAGAGCCAATGCGAGAGTCGTTGCCGTTAGTGATGTCGCCGCCAAAGCTGTAGCCCACACTCGAGAACGGCACCACGCCAATGGCAGCACCAAGATTTTTTGCGAGTCTGAACTCCATAGTTATGTAGTCAAGGCCGCCACCTAAGCTATATCCGCTTTTGTTGCCTTCCTTCGACCAACAGTTAGTAAGGTCGAGGCCCATGTCCCACAGGAAGGTTAAAGAATCTACTTGTGAGTAGCTAGCGGGATTCATAACGTTGATTTGACGGCCGTTCTGCATGGCGATACCCACGCCACCCATCGCACGCTGTATGCCTGTGGCATTGTCACTGAGAACGCCATAGCCAAGCTTTGAGTAGGGTGTTGTTGACAATTGTGCCATAGCGGGCATGTGGCAAGCAGCCACAAGCGCTACTGTAGATATGATGTATTTAATGAGTTTCATTGTTAGAATAAGTTGATTTTTCTACCAAAGTGCAAAGTTAGTAAATACTATTAAATAAAAGTGGTTTTCTACATTTTTTAGCATTTACTTCTCGTTCTTTTCATCGCTTTTGTTGCTGGTGAGCTTAGAGAGCATAAAAGTGGCATAGATTTGCAGTACGGCACCGGCAAGTAGGAAGGCTACCCAGCTGCGCTGCATGTCAATGTTGGAGGAAAAAAGGCAGTAGGCTCCCACGCAATATGCAATGGCCGCCCACACGTTCATCCTTGACAGGCGCTTAATTCTTAACTCATCGCTAGGACTTGGTATAAAGAACTGTGCCACCAATGTGCCGGCGGCTCCGGCAGCAAGCAGGTAGCGTTGCCACGATGGCATGGGTGTGATAAAGAGAGGAATAACGGCTGCTGCGAACAATACTGTCATTGATACGCACAGCAGTATGTTGCCTATATTTTGCTTTGTGTTTTTATCCATTTTCTATTTAATATCAGTCTCATATACATCCTCGTTGGTGCGTTTCATGTGGTATTGCTCGCGTGCCAGTTTCTCGAGGTGCTCGGGGTCGGTGTCGAGTTCGCGGAATTTTTTCTCATAGTACATGGCAGAGTCCTCTTTGCTCTTGATTTGCGCATTGAGTTTATTGATTTCTGACTTCTGTTTTGAGATTTCCATGTAGTTGTATTCTCCAAAGAACAGCAACATCAGGATGAATGCCAAGAAAAGCAGAAACGGCAAGTTCAGCCACAGAGGAAGCCACTTGGGGCGCTTGATTTTTATTTTCATCTCGTTCTCGTTTTTACTCGTAAATTTAGAGTGCGAAGTTAGCAATAATTCCCAACATCCACAATAATAATTTCACGTTTAACAATTATTTAGGTGGAATGTGGAAGGTGGAAAGAGGAAGGGAATCGAAATTGTCCTCTATGCTGTGACTGTCGCAGCCACTTAACACTTAAAACTTAACACTTACTACTTATTCCAGCAATCCTGGCCTTAGTTTCTTAGTTCGGGCGAGCGCTTGCTCCATTTTCCATTCCTCGATTTTGGCGAAATTGCCGCTGAGCAGTATTTCGGGCACCTGCCAGCCGTTGAACTCGGCAGGACGGGTATATACTGGAGCTTCTAGCAGATTGTCTTGGAAAGAGTCGCTTAGTGCGCTCTGTTCGTCTCCAATTGCTCCAGGGATAAGCCTCACCACAGCGTCGGCGATCACTGCTGCTGGCAGTTCTCCACCAGTGAGTACATAGTTGCCGATGGATATTTCACGGGTGATAAGGTGCTCGCGTATGCGGTAGTCCACGCCCTTGTAGTGGCCGCACAGGATAATGATATTCTGTGCCAGCGAGAGTTGGTTGGCAATAGGTTGGTTAAACATATCACCATCGGGAGAAGTGAAAATTACTTCATCATAGTCTCGCTCACTCTTGAGGTGCTCGATGCAGCGGAACACGGGCTCAATCTGCATCACCATGCCTGCCTCGCCGCCAAAGGGGTAGTCGTCAACCTTGCGGTGCTTGCGCAGCGACCAGTCGCGCAGGTTGTGTATGTGGATTTCTACCAGCCCTTTGTCCTGCGCACGCTGCACGATACTGCAGTGCAGAGGCGACTCTAGCGCCTCGGGCATCACGGTGAGTATGTCAATTCGCATCATGGCTATTTCTTTGTTTTGTTTTCCTTGCCTTTATTTACCACCTCGTCGTAGTCATACTGGTCATACACAATCCTCTTCTTGGGCTTGTAGTCGGGGCTTGAGATATCGCGGCTTGCATCGTAGTATTTTGTCTTTATGCCTGCCAAGCGCAACAGCATGACACTAATGTCAAGGCTAATGCCCTTGCGGTCAACGGCAGCGCGCATCTGCTTCACTAGCTCGGGATGCTTGGCAATGAAGGTGTTGCTACACCACACCATGAATGGCACGTCGTTGTCGCAGTGGAAGTAGTCGGCTTCGGCGCGTGTGCCGCCTTGGCGTCCGCAGTGGTCACGGAAGTCGTAGGCCTCATCACCATGGTCAGGAAGATAAATCACCACGGTGTTCTTGTCGCGCCAGATGTCGAAAATGGCTCTCATCACGGCATCGTTATAGAGGGTGGCATTGTCGTAGTGCGCTATGTAGTCTTTTGCTTCTTTGGTGATATAATCTTCGGTGCGGTGGATGGAGTCGGCGGTAAACTTGCCGAACCCTTTGCCTCTAGGATAGCGGTATCCGGGGTTCACATGTTGGCCTTTGAGGTGGAAGATGTAGAGGTTGTGCTTGCCAGGAGGAACCTTGGAGTTGTCTATGAAGTCGGCAACCATCTGGCCATCATATTTGAAAGGTATCGCCGACATCTCGTCGTAACTCAGTTTGGCGATGGTGTCGTTATAGAGGAACGCATTCACCGAAATGGTGTAGAGTTCGGTCTTTTGATACTCGCGCTGCATGTCCCAGATATAAACCTTGTAACCCGCATGACGGAACACGGTGGGGAACATGGGGCTCTCATACCAGTACTCGTTCTTCGACATGTCATTGAGAGAGAAGAAGTTCTTCTGCACCGTAGAGGTGGCATTGTAGGGACTAACAATGTCGTTAAACACGATGAGGTTGCCACGATTGCGCTCCTTGATCATGTAGGGTGTGGTGTTATGCTCGTAGCCATAAATTGCGGCGTGGCTCTTGATGTAGCTCTCGCCAAAGACCATAACCACGTTGAGCGAGTCTTGCTCGGTAACCTCGATGGGTGTCTTATATACCTCACGAGCCACGTCAATGGCTTGTGCCACATCGGCATGACTGGTGCTCAGATAGCTGAAGGAATAGATTACGCAGCTAACATTGTCGAGGGCATTGGTGCCAAAGTCGGCAACCCAGCTGCTCAGATCTTTGGAGTGCTTGCACGTCGCCATCCTAACATAATTGTGGCTATAATAAGCGCCAAAGAGGATTAGTGGCACCAATAGCACTGTCAGCACTATTTTTACCACTTTATTGTGAGCCGCCTTGATGAACCACCTGCGTAGCCATTCGCTAAGCGCCACCACAATTATTATGGCAACGACTATGCCGTAGGTGATAAGGCTAGGTGTGGCAAAGGCATAGGTGGTGATAAACTCGCTCGCCTCGCTCTCGTTGGTTTCAGCGAGAAGGGTGAACAAGCGCGCGCCAATTCCCATCTCAAAGTTCAGGTTCACAAAGATATAGGTTGCCTCAAGCAGAATCACAAGGAAGTAGATTATGCTCTTATACAGCGTCCTTATGGGGCGCTTGCGACACATGTGAAGGCCCAGCGTCAAGAGGTAGCATACAAAGGTGCCCAGTGCCAGGCACCGCAGGCCATGGTCCCAGTGGTTGCCATCGAGATAGAAGCATCCCACAAGGTAACCAAAAGTGACTCCACAGTTGATGAACCACATCACAAGGAAGAAATTAAAGTCTTCAATGATAGGTTTCATCAACCAGTTTGCAGCCTTTACGAGCCACTTCCAAAATGCCTTTATTTTCTCTTTATATTTCATTGATTATTTTACTATTTCACAAAAAATCGTGCAAAATTAGTAAATAAAAATCTCAGTGAGAAATTTATCCTATAAAAGTTTGAAGAAAAAATATTTGACTAGAGTTTTTATTGACAAATAACAGAAAATGCGGCGTGTTTTTCGGTTTTCTCGTGGATATTTCGCCAAAAATTATTAACTTTGCCGATTAATTGCTACTGTTGCAGTTATTTCACTCTGAAAAAGCCACAAAACAAGATATGACTAACGACGAGAATAATCTTAATCAGAACAACGTCGAGGAGACTCCACAGCAAGACAATACAGGAGCTCCTGAGGCTGCTGGAATGCCCGAGGTAAACGAGGCTGGCGATACACGTGTCACGCATCAAAATCCCAAGGACAAGAAATTGCGCCTCTCTGGAATGTATGAGAATTGGTTTATCGACTATGCCAGCTATGTTATTTTGGAACGTGCCATTCCGCACATCGAGGACGGACTAAAACCCGTGCAGCGACGCATCCTCCACGTGATGAAGGAGAGCGACGATGGTCATTACACTAAGGTTGCTGGTATAGTGGGCGACACTATGCACTATCACCCACATGGCGACGCTTCCATTGGCGACGCGCTGGTACAGTTGGGACAGAAGGAACTGCTCATCGACACCCAAGGAAACTGGGGTAACATCCTCACTGGCGACGGGGCTGCAGCCCCTCGTTATATCGAGGCAAGGCTTAGCGAGTTTGCCCTCGAGGTTGCTTTCGACAGCAAGGTCACCGACTGGACTCTGAGCTACGATGGCCGCAACCGTGAACCCATCACACTGCCAGTGAAATTCCCACTACTGTTGGCGCAAGGCGCTGAGGGTATCGCTGTGGGTCTGTCATGCAAAATTTTGCCTCACAACTTCAACGAGATACTTGATGCAGCTGTTGCCTACCTCAAGGGCGAGGAGTTCCAGCTATATCCCGACTTCCCTACTGGCGGATATGTGGATGTAAACAACTACCGCGACGGCGAGCGTGGTGGTAGTGTGAGGGTTCGCACCAAGATAGAGAAGGTCGATAACAAGACCCTTCTTGTCAAGGATTTGCCTTATGGCAAGACGACTAGCACGCTCATCGACTCCATTTTGCGTGCTGCCGAGAAGGGGAAGATAAAAATCAAGAAGGTGGAGGACAACACATCCTCGACTGCCGAGATTATAGTAACCCTGCAGCCTGGCACCTCAAGCGACAAGGCTATTGACGCCCTTTACGCCTTCAGCGACTGCGAAACTAGTATTTCGCCAAACATCTGTGTAATCAAGGATGAGAAGCCACAGTTCCTCACTGCAACTCATTTGCTTCAGTTCAGTGTTGATCACACGAAGGACATTCTCAAAAAAGAGCTTGAGATTCAGCGTCTCGACACTATGGAGTCGCTGTTCTTTGCCTCACTCGAAAAAATCTTCATTGAGGAACGCATCTATAAAGATAGGGGATATGAGCAGGCTAAAGACGAGGATGCTGCAGTTAACCACATTGACAAGCGTTTGGAACCGTTCAAGCCACAGTTCTACCGCGCCATTACCCGCGACGATATACTGCGCCTGATGGAAATCAAGATGAAGCGCATTGTCAAGTTCAACAGTGACAAGGCCGACAATTACATCGCCATGCTCAATGAGCGCCTTGCCGATATAGACTACAAACTCGCGCATCTTGTGGAGCACACCATCAACTGGTATGAGAACCTGAAGAAGAAATATGGTCACTTGCATCCTCGCAAGACCACCATTCGCGACTTCGACACCATCGTAGCCAGCAAGGTTGCTGAAGCCAACGAAAAACTCTATATCAACCGTCAGGAGGGATTTATTGGCACTTCTCTCAAGAAGGATGAATTCATCTGCAACTGCAGCGACATTGACGATATCATCATCTTCTATAAGGACGGTAAATACAAGGTTATAAAGGTTGCCGAGAAGATATATGTGGGCAAGAACGTGATGTATGTGGCAGTGTATAAGCGCAACGACACTCGCACCATCTTCAATGCTCTATATACCGATGGACGTGGTGGCACTACCTATATGAAACGATTTGCTGTGACTGGCGTCACCCGTGACAAGGAATATGACATCACTCAAGGCAAGCCTGGGTCAAAAATTGTGTGGTTCACTGTAAACCCCAATGGAGAGGCCGAAGTGCTGCGCATCACGCTTAAGCCCAAGAAGCATCTTAGGGTGCTGCAGTTTGACGTGGACCTTGCCGACCTTGCCATCAAGGGTCGCACGGCGCGTGGCAACATGGTGACCAAGAACGAGATTCACCGCATCTCTCTCAAGGAGCAAGGTCGCTCCACACTGGGTGACCGCGAGGTGTGGTTCGACCAGGATATTCTGCGCCTCAACTATGAGGGGCATGGAATATCGCTAGGCAAGTTTGGCGGAGATGACCGTGTTCTCGTGATAATGAAGAACGGCGATTTCTACACTACAACCAGTGAGGCGACCAACCATTACGAGGAAGGCATTCTGAGGATTATGAAATATGATGCTGGTATGGTATGGACCGCCATCCTCAATGATGCCGACCAGGGATATGTCTATCTCAAGCGTTTCACGCTCGACGACAATAACAAGAAACAGCGCATGATAGGCGAGAACCCCGAATCTACGCTCATCCTCTTGACTAACGAAAAATATCCTCGCTTTGAGGTGAAATTTGGAGGTGATGACAGTTTCCGTGAGAACCTTATCGTTGATGGTGAGGAGTTCATTGCTGTCAAGAGTTTCCATGCCAAGGGCAAACGACTCACCAACTATAATGTGGAAACAGTCACCGAATTGGAACCACGCATTGTGGAGGAAGAAGTTCCACAAGAAGGCGAGGAACCTGTGAGCGAAGAAGGCGAAGTGTTCAGCGACGACATCAGCCAGCAGGAAGTGCTTGATAAACTCACAGGACAGACTCGACTCTTTGAAGACGAAGAACCCTCAGAACTGAAAACTGAAAACTGAAATGACACGCAAGGTTGACATACGGTTTCTTATTGTCATGCTTTTAGTGGCATGTGGTTGGCAGTGCGCGCTGGCGCAGGACAGCGACGAGAAACCCTTGCGGCCTGTAGCAACTGTAATTTCGGCCCAATATGGCCACGCTTCGTTGCTCGACACCTACCTCTCGTCAGTGAGATATGGCGGGCATGCCATGTCAATAAACTACGAAGCGCAGCAGGCTACAAGTTTTGCACCTGAGAGCTGGACTAGGCAACTCAGTGTAGGCGTTGACTACGATTACACTCACAATCCTGCCGGCAACCACACCTTGCATTCGCTTATGGTCGATGGCAGGTGGGGAATGATGCACCGCTGGAAAGATGTGTTTACTTCTGGCCTTCAGTTCCAGCTTGGCGGTGCCACTCAACTGCGTGGCGGTGTCCTATATAACGCCAATAACAGCAATAATGTGGTCTCGGCTCGCATAAACTGGAACGTGGGACTTTTGGGACAAGCCATCTACAACACTCACATCAAACGACTGCCCATCACCGTGCGCTATCAAGCTGCGCTACCAGTGGTGGGCGTGTTTTTTGCCCCTGATTATGACGAGGCATATTATGAGATTTATCTAGGCAACCATAGCAATCTTGCCCATTTTGGTTGGTGGGGCAACCGTTTCGACCTCGACCACATGCTCTCGGCCGACCTGCATCTGGGAAACACCATTCTCAGGATTGGTTACCGCAACAGAGTGAGCACGTCGTGGATCAACAACATCAGCACTCGCGACATGACGCACTACATCGTGATAGGTCTTGGCGGAGAGTTCTTGAATATTGGTGCCAAGAACAGAAATAAGTTGAACAACAAGGTAATATCGTCGGTTTATCAATGAAACGCTGGTTGAATATATTGCTGCTCATTTTTGCGCTGCTACCTCTCGCGGCGTGTCATGAGGAGGTGGAGTGGAAAGATAACCCATACGGAAACTTTGATGCCTTGTGGACAATCCTCGATGAACACTATTGCTTCTTTGCCTACAAGGATATCGACTGGCAGGAAGTGCGCTCCCGCTATCGCAGCAGGATTTCTAAAGATATAACTAGCCGTGAACTCTTCGATCTGTGCAGCGAGATGCTCAAGGAACTCCAGGACGGTCATGTAAACCTTGTTTCGTCCTACGACGTGTCGCGATACTGGATTTGGGAACAATATCCTGAAAATTACAACGAGCGACTCATCGATGAACATTACCTCAACTTCAACTACCGCCGAGCATCAGGCATTAAATATCAAATTCTGTCGAACAACTATGCCTATATGTACTATGGTGACTTCTCTAGTGGCGTGGGTGACGGAAACCTTGATGTGGTGCTTAACGATCTGGCGCCAAGCGACGGACTGATTATCGACGTGAGAAATAATGGTGGAGGGTATCTCACTAACGTCGAGACGCTGGTGGGTCGCTTCATCGACGAGCGCATCTATGCCGGCTCCATTCAGCACAAGACAGGGAAGGGACATAATGAATTTTCCGAACCTTTTAAATACTATTTTGAGCCAGCGCGAGGACGCGTGCACTACAACAAGCCTATTGTAGTGCTTGCAAATAGGGGATCGTTCAGCGCTACAAACAATTTTGTCTCTATCATGAAGTCGCTTCCCAATGTTACCGTGGTGGGCGACACTACGGGTGGCGGATGCGGACTGCCATTTACCAGTGAGTTGCCAAATGGCTGGAGCATACGTTTCTCGGCAGCACCAATCACTGGTCCAGATGGAAAACTTACTGAATTTGGTGTGGAGCCCGATGTCAAGGTCGATATGACCGAAGCCGACATGGCACAGGGCAAGGACACCATCCTTGAGACTGCTTTTGAAATATTGAAACATAAACGTAGTTGAGCATTATGGAAATCACCCCCATCGCCACATTCCACTCGCCATTTAAGGAGAAGTTTGGCATTCCGCGTCAAAGTGGGATTGTGAGCGCTCTGGAGGGAACAATAGTGCTTGAGCCACAGTTCCGAAACCCCGATAGTCTTAGGGGGCTTGACGAGTTTGACTATATATGGCTAATCTGGGAATTTTCGGCCAATAAACACTCTGCCACATCGCCCACGGTGCGTCCACCACGTTTGGGTGGCAACACTCGTATTGGGGTATTTGCCACACGCTCACCCTACCGCCACAATCGTTTAGGACTCTCGGCAGTGAAGCTCATGAATGTAGAGCTTGATACCCCGCAAGGCCCTGTGATTCATGTTTCTGGTGCCGACTTGATGGATGGCACACCCATCTATGACATAAAACCCTATATCGCCTACGCTGATGCTTATCCCGAGGCTCGCTGTGGATTTGTTGATAGCAACAACTGGCAAGTTCTCGACATAGATATTCCTGATGATATAGCGCAACAGTTCTCGCCCAAGCAGCTCGACGCTTTGCGGCAGACTCTTGCCTTAGACCCTCGACCTCACTACCACGACGACCCAACAAAGGTTTACGGTATGAGGTTCGGCAACTACGACATCCATTTTACCGTTGATGGAAAAAAACTGAAAGTAATTGATGTATAAAATATAAAAATTTGCTCCCCATGTTACAAATCCGATGTAAAAACAACAATGCGACAAAAGAATTTCCGGAGGGAACGTCGCTACTAGAAGTGTACAAGGCTTTTGCCGATGACCTCAATTTTAAGTATCCTGTGGTCTCGGCTAAGGTGAACAATGCCTCACAGGGGCTCAAGTTCAAACTCTTCCAGAACCGTGATGTTGAGTTTATGGATGCGCGCCGTGGCTCAGGTTTCAGGGTTTATGTGCGTTCGCTGTGCTTTGTGCTCTACAAGGCTACAACCGACACCTGCCCAGATAGCAAACTATTTATAGAGCACCCCATCTCGGGTGGATATTACTGCAACCTTCGCAAGAAAAGTGGTGAGCCAGTCACCGACGAAGACATTGAGCGCATTAAGGCTCGCATGCATGAGATTATCGATAACGACATGGTGTTCCACCGCCATGAGGCGACAACCGAACAAGCCATCAAAGTTTTCGCTGAGCGCGGTTTTGCCGACAAAGTAAAGCTATTGGAGTCAAGCGGACAAATCTACAGCGACTACTTCACACTGGAAGATACGGCAGACTACTTCTATGGACCACTCTTGCCATCGGCGGGGTATATTAAAGTTTGGGATGTAATAAAGTATAAAGACGGTTTGCTGCTGCGTGTTCACGATTGGGATAACCCCACAAAGCTTTCGCCCATGCGTGATATGCCTCGCACCTTCGAGATGTTTGCTGAGAAAGTGCACTGGGATGTGATTATGCGTCAGTCTAATGCCGGTGACGTAAACAAGGCGATTCTTAATGGCTATGCGTCAGAGCTCATACAGGTGAGCGAGGCATTACAGGAGAAAAAGATTGTGCAGATTGCCGAGGAAATCAACCGCCGCTTCCGTGACAAGGAGAATCCCATCCGCTTAGTTCTCATCACAGGGCCATCAAGTTCGGGAAAAACCACATTCTGCAAACGTCTTTCTATCCAGCTGCTGGCGTGTGGCTTGCGTCCTCTGTCGTTCTCTACCGACGACTACTTTGTTAATCGTGAGGACACTCCGCTTCTGCCTAATGGTGACTACGATTTCGATAACATCAAGGCGGTGGATTGCGAACTCCTTGAAGATCATCTTACACGACTAATGAATGGTGAGCGTGTAGAGATTCCTGAATTTAACTTTGTGACTGGAAAGAGGGAGTTTAACGGCAAGAAACTTAAACTCAAGAACGATACTGTGCTCATTATAGAGGGTATTCACGCCCTTAACCCAATGCTTACAGAGCGCATCCCTGATGACAAGAAGTTTAAGGTGTACATCTCTACCCTTACTAGTATTTCACTCGACGACCACAACTGGGTGCCCACCAGCGACAACCGCCTGCTGCGTCGCATCATTCGCGACTACAACAAGGGGGCATTCAGCGCAACTGAGACCATCAGCCACTGGAAGAATGTGTGTGAATCGGAGGAAAAGTGGATTGCGCCCTATCAGGAAAATGCCGACATGATGTTCAACTCGGCGCTTAATATTGAGTTTGCTGTGCTGCGACCATTTGCTGAGCTTATCCTTTCTACAGTACCAAAAAACTGCCCGGAATATTCCGAAGCGCACCGCCTGCTCAAGTTTATTCACTACTTTATTCCTGTTGATGACAAGGAAATCCCGCCCACAAGCATTATGCGTGAGTTCCTCGGTGGATCGAGCTTTAAGTATAAGAGGTGATAATAGTTCACAGTTCATAGTTCACAGTTCATAGTTGAGAGGGAAGAGTTGAGAGTTCACAGTTCACAGTTCATAGTTCCCGATCCCCGATCTCTGATCCCCGATCCTCGACCTCCGACCTCCGATCCTCGATTCAGTTCACAATGTGTGATTAGTTAATTCATATAATTACCTATTCTTAGTGATTGTCTATTGTTCCAGAAAACAGTAATTTTGCATTCTGAAAAATAAGATATCTTGTAGATAAACTATAGTGTTGAAATTTAGTGTTTTGTCACAAATAGATATTTAATAATATATTATTTATTAACCATTTAATCGTTTTATATTATGAAGAAATTTTACATGATTCTTGCAGCGATTGCTGCTTTTGCTATTAGTGCTCAGGCTCAGAATGTGGGCACTATCAACGTGGGCGACTGGGAAGACTCCTTCCTCTACAATGGCTCTTATTTTGACATGGCACCAACTAACTTCTATCTGGCTCACACCGGAACTCAGATGATTTATACTCCCGACTTGCTCTCCGACCTCGATGGCAAGCAGAACGTGAAAATCACTGGACTGAAGTTCAAGTTCTACGATGAGACCTTTGAGGAGATTGTTCGCAACACTAAGGTTTATCTCCAGGAGATTGATGCCACTGAGTTCGCCTTAAATGACGATGGCATAAAGCAGTTCTTTGAGTTTGGCGAGCCAGTTTATGAGGTTCAGTTAACCATCGACATGCTGGAGTACTATGGTGAGGATTGTACTCTTGAGTTCCCTGTAGATTTCAACTTTACCCCTGGCAAGAGCCTGCTCGTGACCATCGTCTTCGACGCCGAGGATGACGACAACTGCACCATGGGCAGCGACTATGCTTCCTTCTACACCTCGGGCATCGGCGGCAAGGCTATGACCTACACCGACAATTGGGAGAGCTTCATCGACTATGCCCTGGGTAATGACTGGCCCAATGCTACCGCTATGCTGGGCTGCGGCACCAACGTTGAGCTTCCTGTTACCGAGATTTCTTACACCTATGAGGATGAGCAGCCTGTAGTAGAGGAAGGTTTCTTCTTGGTAGGTGACTTCAACGACTGGAACCAGACCGCTGAGGGTGGTCGCCTAGCGTTTGACGAGAACGATAAGATCGAAGGTCTTGAACTCTGGGCCGGTGAGGAATTCAAGGTTATTGCTTTCGACGAAGATGGCACAATCTGGTTCGGTGGCCAAGACGATAACAATGTTGGCTACTTCTTGCTCAACAACGACCTCATGGGCCAGGGCATCATGTGCGTTGAAGGTGATAACGGTGCAAACTTCCGCGTTGAAGAGGCTGGCACTTACAACATTCAGCTGGATGTTCTGAGAGACTTTGGTGGTGCAGTTTTGATGACTGTCACCAAGGAGGACCCAAGTGCAATCAGCACCGTTGGTGTTGACATTAAAGCCGACAACGCTTACTACAACCTGATGGGTGTTAAGTACAACAGCATGCCAACTGTTCCTGGCATCTACATCCACAACGGTAAGAAAGTTGTGATTAAATAAAATGCTCACGCTCGCAAAAATTGAGCAAGCTCATCCTTTGTCTCGCTTAATTGCATTTTTAAATGAGAGCAGAACTGAGCTCGCTCAAGTTATGCCGAACGTGAACAACTTCGAGCGAAGCTCAACATTATCATTAAATGAAATGCTAGTGAAGTAAACTTATCACAAGTTTTTACAACACAATTCCCCGCGTGGCACTTGCTGCGCGGGGAATTTTTTGCCTTATAGAGTCTTGTGGGCTCTTCGCTTAAAATTGAATTAAAAATATAATTCCTACGAATCTTTTTGTTTATCAACGTATTAACTTGTCTAAACACTCAGAAAATCAGTTGTTAAAAAAAACGTAGGCAAGGTGCTGTGTTTTGCATATTAAGGTTATTTTTAAATTATTAGGGTGTTTTCTTTGTTAAGTTTAGTATTTTCCCTATTTTTGCAAACAGATGACTTAAACCTAATGCAAAAACACACAGATCAATCAAATTTAAACTATATGGAACGATTAAAAAAATATTTAACAAAACTCGCATTGCTGGCAATCGTGGCAATGCTCCCACAACTGGCTAGCGCCCATGATTTCGAGGTGGATGGCATTTATTACTTGAAAAACGGTAACAATGCTACTGTGACTTACAGAGGAAGTTATTCTTCTTCTTACTCAAACGAATATACTGGCGCCGTGAATATCCCATCAACAGTAACATATAGTGGTAAAACTTACTCGGTGACTTCGATTGGCAGTGATGCCTTCTCGGGTTGCACTGCCTTGACATCGGTGACCATCCCCAACTCGGTGACCTCGATTGGTAATAGTGCCTTCTTTGATTGTAGTAGCTTGACATCGGTGACCATCCCCAACTCGGTACTGCCTTGACCTCGGTTAACATCCCCAACTCGGTGACGACGATTGGCATATGTGCTTTCTTAGAATGCAGTGGCTTGACCTCGGTGACCATCCCCAACTCTGTGACTTCGATTGGCGACGATGCCTTCTCTTGGTGCCTTGGCTTGACTTCAATGGTAGTAGAGAGTGGAAACACAAAATATGATTCCCGCAACAACTGTAACGCTATAATAGAGACTGCTACTAACACTTTAATCAGTGGTTGCAATAATACCATTATCCCCAGCTCGGTGACTTCGATTGGCGACGATGCCTTCTTTGGTTGCACAGGCTTGACCTCGGTGACCATCCCCAACTCGGTGACTTCGATTGGCAACAATGCCTTCTATTTTTGCAGTGGCTTGACCTCGGTAGCCATCCCCAACTCGGTGACAGAGATTGATTATGGAGCATTTTGGGCTTGCTCAGGCTTAACCTCTGTGACCATCCCTAACTCGGTGATTTCGATTGGCGACTGTGCCTTCCATGGTTGCAGTAGCTTGACCTCGGTGACAATCTCCAACTCAGTGACTGAGATTGGTCTTGGCGTCTTTGATGGTTGCATAGGTTTGACCTCAATGGTTGTAGAGAGTGAAAACACAAGATATGATTCCCGCAACAACTGTAACGCTATAATAGAGACTGCTACTAATACTTTAATCTGTGGCTGCAAGAATACCATTATCCCCAACTCGGTGACTTCGATTGGCGGCTATGCCTTCTTTGATTGTAGTAGCTTGACATCGGTGACCATCCCCAACTCGGTGACCTCGATTGGTAATAGTGCCTTCTTTGATTGTAGTAGCTTGACATCGGTGACCATCCCCAACTCGGTGACTTCTGTGACTCTCACTGGTAAGGGCGCATGGTATCCCAAGAATAATATGCCGTCCATTAATCATATTAAGACTGTAAATATCGGCAGTGGCATAACTTCATTGGGAAACTTCGGTTTCACTCCCGATGTGGTAAATTGCTATGCTGAAACGCCACCCACATGCTCTTATGGTACATTCTCCAATTATGACGGAGCTTTGCATGTGCCACCAGCATCTATGGTTTCGTATTTTACTGCAGACTATTGGCAGAATTTCAATAACCTGGTTAATAATTTAACCGAAAAGGTTACTTTGGATAAGACAACTGTTAGTATTGTTCTATGGCAGACATCAGCATTGACAGCTACTACTGTTCCTGAAGGAAACAATATCTTGTGGGGCACAAATAATCCATCAGTTGCAATTGTTGATGAAAATGGAATGATAACTGCTACGGGAGAGGGTGAGTGTGATGTCTTTGCCACTCTTGCCACAAATCCTGCTGTATATGCATGGTGTCATGTTACCGTATCTTATCCTGAAATAAACATTACACTAAGCGATGAGAGTCTTGAGATGAATTTGAGCGAAGAGAGAACATTGACTGCAATTATTACTCCAGAAAATACTGGCCTTACTTTAACTTGGTCATCAAGTAACACGAGCGTGGCAACTGTTGACAAAAATGGCAAGGTGACTGCCATTGGCGAAGGCGAGTGTGACATAATTGCCACAGTTCTTAACTATACTGCAACTTGCCATGTGACGGTGACAAACAATGTCACCATTAGTCTCAATATCGAGAATGCCATATTGGGAGCTAACCAGTTGCTGACAGTTTATCCCTCTTGCGTTCCCGACGTGCCAGTGGAATTAGTTGTGACCTCAAGTGACCCAAGTGTAGCTGTTGTAAGATTGGTGAATCTCACTAATGCTCCTGCTGCGGGTTTGATGACTTTCCCCGAGAAGGGTATGGCACTTAATTATTTTGAGGAGTTGGTAGTTCCAAGTGAGAGTAAATATCCTACCTTGGCAAGCACTAAGGCGATCATGATTGTGGGTGCACAGAATGGCACTGCCACCATTACTGTGACTACTGCCGACGGCCAGGCCGTACCTGCTGTGCTTGAGCTGCGCGTGGTTGACGTGGATGGCGACCGCACTATCACCTCGACCGATATCACCTGCCTATATAACTACTTGCTCAATGGCGATGACACTTTCATCACCACTAGCGACACAAACGGCGACGGTTTCATCACAAGCACCGACATCACCGTGTTATATAACTTGATGTTGGGAAACTAATAATTAGTTCACAGTTTATAGTTCATAGTTCACAGTTGCCACTAAGCAACGAGGGGCGTCTGGAAAGTAAGGCGACCCTTTTGCTGCGTGGTGGGTGCAATATTTTTGCCACTCCTGATGGAGTGGAAATTAGAGCACTTCGTGCTAAAATTGTAATTGCGCTGACGCGCTAAAATTCTGTTCTAAAATTATTACAATGGGAATTTTAGCGACGTAGTCGCCCATATTTTTAGTGCGGAGCACCACAATAATTTTAGAGGCCTATAAAGCCAAGTACCCGCTGATGATTTGCAAACATCTGCGGGTACTTGTAATTAATGAAACATGATTATGGTTGACGAGTCATTGAAAATGTACCATAGGTTAAATGATTCTCAGTAGAACCCCAATTCCTAGTGGCATTTCCAGCTATACTTGTTGGGTTAATAAGATTGTCAAATGTTCCCGTAAAGCCTTTAGAATAATACATAGGCCATGAAGAACCTGAACTGTCGCTGAAACTGATTTTTATAGAGCCATCATTCTGTACGTTCCAACTACCTGTATTCGTGGTGTGTGCCATAAACAGGTAACCACTTACGTGAGTAAATGTGGCTTTACCATCAGCAGTCAAAACAATTGTTGATGATTCTGATTGATTATTATCAAAAAATTCCGTACAGCTCCAGGTTCCAGCCAAATCTGGAGTAGAGAATGTTATGGCTTCTTGCTCATAGATATATGTGTCACCAACCTTGACATAGGCATAGCATTGATACGTTTTCCATGGTTTTAACCCTGTCAACATCACTTGCTGTTCTCCTTCAATTGTTTGGGCAGGAAAAATTAGCTTATTGTTGCCATTCTTTACAATTACGCCACAGTCCATACATTTGTCAATTCCAATGAATTTGCAATTGGCAATAGCTGAAATCAAATTAATATCACTGACTGAGACGACTGAAGCAGTTGTGGAAACTAAGCTATTCTCATTGGTCAAAGCAATACGCAATCCAATATTTGCAGTCTTGTGAGTCATGACACGCTTACAATTATGGACAGAAACACGGCAAGATTTTGCTATGTCAATTCTACTACCTCCACGAAGCACGAGATATTCACCTTCGTCAGGGCCAGTTGGGTTTATTTGTGATTCAGATGTGTATTCAGTCCAATAGTCTTGACACCACTCCCACACGTTTCCGCTCATATCGTAGATACCTAATTCATTGGAATCTTTTGTGCCTACCGCGTGTGTGACAGAGCCACTATTATCTTTATACCACGCCACGCTATTAATGTCGTTGCTGCCTGCATATTTGTATCCCATACTCTTGTTTCCGCCACGAGCAGCAAACTCCCATTCAGCCTCGGTAAGTAAACGGAACCTCAAACCAGTCAATTGTCTCAATTTGAAGATAAACTGTTGGCAATCAACCCAACTTACATTTTCTACAGGGTAATTGACATCACCTTTATGATAACTAGGGTTGTTGCCCATTACAGCCTCCCAAAGCTCTTGAGTGACCTCGGTCTGACCGATATAGAAAGAGCTCAGTGTCACCTGATGAGTGGGGCTTTCATCGCTCTCAGCATCACTGCCTTGCTCAGCAGTGGCACCCATGGTAAATGTGCCACCCTGAACCTCAACCATTTTGAACGTCACGCCGTTGACATGATATTCAATAACACTATTAGGCTGATAATTTCCTAGCAACACATCATAAACAGCAGTGACGTCGGCAGCGGTGATGTTGCCGTCGCCGTTACAGTCGCCATGCACGAGGTTGCTGGTATCGTTGTTGAGAAGGTAATCGTAGAGTGCTGTGATGTCGGCGGCTGTGATTTCGCCGTCACCGTTCACGTCACCATGAATCGCCGCATAGCTTGCCACTGTTATCGATAACAGTAAAAAAACGGATAATAATTTCTTCATACATTGATTGTTTTTAATTGGTTAATGAAAAATTTTACAAAAGATTTTTTTCCAAAAGCAAAGATAAAGATTTTTTTTGAAATAGAACAATAATGATGAAAATAATATTTATTAAAATAGGTAGTAGAAAGGAAAGCAGAAATTTACTACTTTCGCAGTGACTACCGAACTACGTAGAGATTCAGATATGGACTACAATGGCAACCGAATCATTGCAATTGAGATTCAGAACATTATTAGGGTATTCTTTGATAACTCCTTGAGAAGTGTTGTTTTGCCCAATAGTCGTTCTCCTGAAAGCTGAATGGCTTTATGACTGAAATACTTGTCTGCAGTTATTGGATGTAAATCTCTATAATACATATCTATTTTTGTTGCAAAGATATTTGTTGAATTTTCCTACTTTTCGGTATTAGGCTAATGATGTTTCATATAAAAACTACACCTCAATAGTTTTGTGTCTAACTTCTGGGGTGCAGTTCAAAGTCGCTGCTCGGAATGTTTTTTAGCAGAAAAACTCTCTCTATGGTGCAGTGAATAAGTAGCAATTTAAAAATATAATTAATTGCTGTTATGTTTTTTTAGATAGGGATTTCAATATTTGAGAGGTTAATTTGTTTGAAAAAATATTAGCTCCCTTTTTATTTAGGTGCATGGTGTCATGAAATAACTCTCCTTTTACAAGTTCTAAATCATTTGAATAATCAAAGAATGGTATGTTGTATTGAGCGCATAGATTGACAATCTCTTTATAAGCAGGGCTATTTCTGTCTATATATCTTAAATATGGTGATATACAGATAAACAATTCAATACCTTTATTTTGTGCAATTTGAATAGTTCTCTCTAATTCTTGCCTTGAAAGAGGATTTACTTTACGGGTATCTTTTTCGGGTATTATTTTATATTCTTTTTCTTCTCCGTCTAATGCCCAAAATCCTAATGGGTATTCTGTAGTAGGATGTAAATAGGAGGTCAATAAATCAAAAAATTCTTCATTGTATTTATACATCTCAAAGTTCATTAATACTCTATGAAGAAAAGTTTCATTATCATCTAGAACTTTTTTTACATTGGAATTTACACTGTAATATGGACGCATATATTTCAAGGCTGACATATTAGTTGAACCTGCCAATGTCCAAGGTTGTAGATCAATTATTACTATTTTAGGGACTTTTCTATCTATCAGGCTCTTCATCTCACAATAAAAATATGGATAATCTTGATAGGTGTTGCCTGTGTTATATATGGAATATTTTGTCCCAAAACGAGTGTTTATGCTGTCTCCTATTAATTGAGGAACATAGTTGGATCTTGCAGAAGAGCTGCCTAAAATTATGATATCAGCTGTGGCAGCATTAAGGCAGTAATTTAGTCCACAATGTTCCTTCTCTAGATTCTTATGAGAGATAAACCTCATAATATATCCAAAGATACAATCAAAACAATACAGACATAAAAGAACTGTAACGAAACAAATAAGTATTTTAGTGAAACCTTTCTTCATATTAGAATTGGAAATATATAAACTGTCCTCCATCAAGATTACCACACAGGAAAACACAAATTAATAATATAATAATTGATGCTATCCTTATAGATAATCTCTTTGAGTGAAGAAAATGAATATTATATTTGTTTTCGTCTTTAAACTCCTTAAATATCAAAAGTAGTATAAATGGTATTCCAAAAACGAAAGCTGTCTTATTTACAAATGGTAGGCCATATCCATAAGTCAATCTTTGCATTATCTCAAAAGACTCAGAAAGATTGCTTGCCCTGAAAATAATTAGTCCAACTGTAACAAGGAGAAACGTTATTAATATGCGTGGATACTTATAATAAGCCTTCTTTTTGAGAGAATACTTTTTTTCAAATTTTCTTCTTTTTCTTTCGGTTGCAGCTATTATGATTAGAATTATACCATGATAAGCACCAAATAAGACATATGTCCAATTAGCCCCATGCCATGCGCCTATGACAACAAGATTGATAAAGATTGCTATATACATTCCATATTGTCCGAGGTTTCTAAAGCGTACATTAAGTGGCATATATATATAATCTGTAATCCATGTCGTCAATGACATATGCCATCTTCTCCAATATTCACTTGTGTTCTGAGATAAAAAGGGTCGATGGAAATTCTCTCTAACTTTAAGTCCTAGTAACTGTGAAACTCCTATGGCCATCTCAGAATAACCTGAGAAATCGGCATACATTTCAAAGGAATACAAAAGAACAGCAATTAGAATTGATGTGGCATTATGATGTGAATAGTTGTCAAGAACTGCGCTCGTGTAGCCAAAAAGTCTATCAGCAATACATACTTTTAGAAATAAGCCCCAAATGATTCTTCGGGTTCCTTCTGCCACGTTATCATAGTCGAATTGTCTAGATTTGTTTAATTGAGGAATAAATTCGCCTGGCCTATCAATAGGGCCCGAAAGTATTGTTGGGAAAAAAGCTATGAATGTGGCAAATTGGATAAAATCTTTAGTTGGCTGAATGTTTTCTCGATGAATTTCCAATACATAGCTAATCAGTTTAAAAGTAAAAAAGCTAATACCGATTGGCATGATAATGCTAAAGGTGCTGAGATGTGCATTTAAACCAAAAGATTCAAAAAGATGTGCGAACTCTTGCACAAAGAAGCCTAAATACTTGAAATAGAAGAGTACACCAACTCCTAGCACTACCCCTAAAGTGGTTAGATGTGATGCTCTCTTTGGATTATCTTTATTATTCTTTTTTATTTGTAATCCTAGCCAGTAAAAAACTATTGTAATAATGGCTAGAAGTGGTATCATCTTCCAGTCGGCCCACCCATAAAAGAAATAACTAGCAAGTAACAACCAAAGATTTTGTGCTTTATAGGATTTTCTTAATAAGACAAAATATGGTAAACTTACAACAGCAAAAAACAGCCAAAAGATGATAGAATTGACAACCATTGATTATTTATTTAAGTTTTTCTTCTATGGAATTCACCATCTCTCCAACATTGTTCCATTTCATTATTTCTAAAGAAGAGAACTTAAACTTAAACTTCTTCTCTATAGCTACAATAAGTTGGATATGGCTCAGTGAGTCCCATTCTTCAATATCATTGGCGCTTGTCTCGTCTGTCAGATTACATTCGTCAAGATCGAGCACGTCAATAAAGATCTCATTCAATTGATCAAAAATTTCTTGTCTTTCCATAATTACACTATATAAAACTCTTATTTAGTTATTCTAAAAAACTATCTTCCTTCAAATAATAGAAAAAGCATATTATCCTATTTTCTAGAAGTAGATTATTCAAACGTTTTTGTTTCAATAAAACATTCGCGGGGCTGGTAGCTTTCAACATTCAATTGGTATTGATCTGTTTCAGTACATTCAATTTTGCTGAAACCTAGATCTGAATAGTGATTCTCTACCATTTTATTCTTAGGTGTGGGTAGATACTCTCCAATTATTCTCTTATAACCAGCTGCTTTGGCTTTCTCTACCATAATGTTCAGAGTAAAGTTTTCCATGCCACGCTTCAAAACACGGCAGCTCATAAACCAAGTGTCAATAAACAATGTATCGGCATCCAGCTTTTTCATAATGATTACAGCTATTAAGCCATTATCACCAAACTTGTCTTCCAGAGTAAAGCTTATGTCAATTACATCGGGATTCTCAGCCAAAGCTGTGATATCGGCTTCAGTATAACGAACAGTGCGCAAATTAAACTGATTGCTACGTTGAGAGAGTTGAGCAATGCGAGGTGTGTTAAACTTGGTGAAGCCACTAACAGTAGATACCATATTAAGTGACTTAAGAAAATCAGCCTCATTGGTAAATGTCTTAGAAAGTGACACTCGTTTAGCTTCTACTTGATATTGCTTAGTTCTGTCTTTGTCGGCAGAGCTGTAGCTGGCAGTCTCAAAAAGATTGAGGGAATAGAGATATTCTAGATAATCTCCAGGATCTTCTGGTAATTCTGGAACAGTGATACCCTTTATGTGCTCTCTTACAATATTTCGCTCAAAAGGATTGTCATCAAGAAATACCATGGAGTCAAAGCCTATATTTAAGATGCTTTGAATTGTACGGATGTTATCGACCTTTGTTTCCCAATTGGCTTGGAACACAGCGATGTCATCAAGCTTGAGTATCATATCTGGGTGCTTCTCAAAAGGCTCTTTAGCTGTTTCTTCGTTGTTTTTTGATGCTACACAAATGATAATACCACGTTGTTTCAGCTTTTTTATCCACATTTGGAACTCAGTAAAAGCTTTGCCTATTCCTAATCCATGTCCAAGTTGAATGCCTTCAATACCATCATCGCCAATAACACCACCCCACACAGTGTTGTCAAGGTCAAGAATTAAGCACTTTTTGAATTGTCCTTTGATGGCGCAAACAATATCCATCGCTCTAGAAGCCACATAGGGCAGTGCATCAATGCTTAATATCATTTCTGTGCTAACATATACATTAGAGGCAAACATGAAATCTCGACCCAGTTTGTTTTGGAGTCCAGATATGTCACAAATAAAAAGGTTAGAATAGTGTTGAGCAAGATTCATCAACTCATAATTGAGCTTGCGAACTTGATAACTAAGCGAAGAAGTGACTTTGTTGGCGTAACTGCCAAAGACTGTATCATCGATTTCAGGATAGTTGAAATAGATGATCTTCTTATTAGCCAAAGCAGGAATCTCACATATAGAAGTTATGAATTCTAGCCTCTCATCAGCTAGTTTTATCTGCTGCTCAATAGGTAACTGACTATGATGTTCTCCCAACTTGTGAGTTGATTGGAACACGATAACCATGTCTGCATCAAACTCATATAGTTCGCTTGTTGGGTCCAAAAACTGGCGCTCTACTTGGTTATACTCTGCTTCGAAAAGATTGATGTTATAGCCACGCTCTGCTCCTGCTCCTTTAATGGCTGTGCCAAGAAATTGAGTGGCAGTATCGCCAATTAACGATATTTTAATTGATGGATAGGCTGATAAGTCGCTCTTTAGCAATTTCTTTAATTCTTTAAATTGAAGCATTATTTATTAAAACTTTGAGTCTCGTATAACCCCCAACAAGACTTGTTACACTTAAATCATTGTAAAAGTGTGGGTTTCTCTACATGCACTCTTCTGTCCCCCAAATGTGTCTCGCACAGCTAGTCAATCAAAACAGAACAACATATAGCTCATAACTTTATGTGTATATACTCACACGTGCCATATGGATGCGATACAACATTAGAAGTAACTATACACATTAAATGAGCATCTACAGAGTTTCCTGATTATTGTCTGACTTTTTTGTTTGCGAAATCTTTGAAAATCATAGACCAAGAGCCATAGTAGACACTTCTTATTTACGTGTCACAACTTTCCGCTGCACTTTCGTTTTAGCTAAAGATGTAAGACGTTGCAAAGATACTCAAATTTTCGAAAATGAATAGTCGCTTCTTTAAAAAATATAGTTTTTCATGTTTCAATAATATTATTTGTAAAACAGTTTTCATTTCTTATTAAATTAAATAATACAAATAGAAATATTAAAAATAGTACTATCAAGTGTTTGAACTCGTCAGTGATTTATGTGATTCAAAATAATCCCGCGTGACTTTGGTGGCCACGCGGGATGTTGTTTTGTGTGTGTTTTATGGTGAAGAGATTGTGTTATCTTTTCACTTTGAGAGTGGCGGCTTGGTGGCCGTCGGTGGCGCGGAGGATGTAGATGCCTTTAGCGAGATTATCTAAGCTAAGGGTGTTGTTGTCTGCTGCCACTTTTTGGCCGTTGATATTATAGACCTCAATCATTCCGGGAAAGTAGGCGATGTTGCCACTTACGGTGATTGCTGCCTTGTTGTCTATCACATTCTCAATGATGGTAGAGACTTCGACTTCTGTCACGCTATTCTCGTCGATGCGGAAGTAGTAGTCGCGGTCGGCTGTGATGTCGTAGTCGGGCAGTTGCTTGCCATTGTTCCAGTTGTTGAAAATGAGGTGATAGTTGCCACCCTCGGTGTTGAGCAGGAACACTTTATAGGTGGTTTCTTTGTTGAAGCTTACTTCGCCCACGCTTGCCTCACCAGGCCATGCGCCGAAGAGTTCGCTGTCGCCCCAAGCGTAGAGGCCAAGAGCATCCCAGCCAGTTTGGTCGTCAACATAGATGTAGTACTTTGATGCAGGAATTGTGGGGAGTTCGCCACTGATGCTGAAGTCGTCGATGCCAATCGCCATGGCGGCATTAGCAGCGTCGCCGCTTGCTACGGTGATGTTCCATGCGAGGTAGAGGTCGCAGCCGCGTGAGATGGGCACGTCGAGCACGTCGCTCACAGCCACTGTCTCGCCAGGTACACTGGCATAGCCTGCTGTCTCGCTGTCAGGGGCAAAATATGTGCGGAACTTGTCGCCAGCGCTGGTCCAGTTGCGGCCGTCAATCGAGTAGTAGAGCTGCACTGCAAAACCTGCGCCATTAGAACCCTTACGGTATTTCTCCACGTTGTAAGAAACATTCACGTTCTCAATGTTCTTCCTGCCAGTGTTCAATAGGTGAGCATAGAGGTTGACGCAGCGGGTAGCGTCGGCAACGCCTGTAGAGATGCCTCCGAGAGCGCGGTCGCTGGTGTCATCGGCACCAAAGTTCCAAGTGCCGTTCTTGGCATTGCTTGGCAGGTTCACGCCGCCGCTATACATAGTCTCGGTGTCGGCCATGTCAAAGCGTCCCACAGTTCGTGGAGCGGTGAGCTGGCGGTCGATGCGCCAAGCATCGGGTAGGGTAGCGGTAGCCTCATCGCCTATGGCGTTGAAGTTCTCAGTAGCGTTGAGTGTCTCTTCGTTGAGCTCGATGGCGGGGAAAACTACAACCTCGGTCTCAGCAGCGGCAACCTTAACGGTAGCGTCGGCGCTGAAGTTGCCGGTAGTGGCGTTCACGTTGAAGGTACCGTTAGTGCCGTTGCTTGTGAACACGTTGTTCTCGTCGATGTTGCCACCGTCACTCAGTGTCATCACTACAGGATCGGCAGGCTCAATTTCCATGCCGAACTGGTCGCGAACGGTAACTTTGTAATGCACTTGGCCAGCGGTGTGGTCAACATAGTTGGTGAAACCGTTGAGAGCGTTACTTGCGTAGGTGCGCATGCTTGCAGCCTCGCTGGCACTCAAGTCACTTGGCGCATAGGTGATAGATGCAGGGTCTTCGCCGAATATCAATCCATACTCCATAGCTGCAGCCATATAGGTGGCCTTGAGAGTTGGGTGGCGGTCATCGAGGAACCAGGTGTTAGTGCCTTCTGCACCCTCAGCATCATAAACAGCCTGATAAGCCACGCCCACGGGGCACAGTGTTACGCCTAGGTCAAGAGCCACGTCTTGGTAGTTCTTCACAAATGTGCTGTTGAAGGCGGTGTAGTTGCTCCAGTCGCCGCTGTAGGCCCAGTTGATGGGCACGATGATGATGGCGTTAGGATTGGGGCAGTATTCGCGGACGTAGTCAACCCAGCGTTTCACGTTGGCGCGGAAGGCCTCGATGTTGGTGCGTGGGAGCGAACTCTGCTCTTGCAGGATAATGTGGCTCCAAGCCTCGCTGCGCACGAGCATCTTGGCGCCAGGATTGCCATCCTCGGCTACACCGTCGCCCTCTTCCCAATGAGTCTGGAGCGACTTGCCGAGCAGGGTGTGCTTGGTCCAGTTAGCGTTCTTGCCCATAGCAGCAGCGATGTCGTTGAACACTGCGTCTTGGTCGTTGTAGTAGATAAGGCTGTTGTTGAGCGACAGCACTTTAACCTCGGCGGGCAACTCGGGAACGAGCACCACGTCGGCAGGTTGCAGAGTCATGGTGGTGGGAGTAGAAGCACTCTTCACGAGGCTATACTCGCCAGTCGAGAGGTTGAATGTCACGTCGTAGGTGCCAGCAGCAGTCGAAACTGTGCCTGTGCTACCTTTGACGAGTGTGCCGCTGGTGTTATCGCCAGTAAGGTCGCTTTCAGCACCCCACACGCCCACCATGCCTAGGCGCTGATAGATGCGCCAGTGGCAGTAGCCGTCATCGCTAGCGCTCATAGTCACCTGGCCAGTGAAGATGTTGTTTTCGATGAGTTGCAACTTGCCGCTGGTGTCCATATAGTTCCAGCCGTTGTTGTCGCCAATCATATACACTTCGGTGAGGCCAGTCTCATCGTCATCGCTTTGGAGCAGCAGGGTAGCGCTACCATTGGCGATGGTGAGGATGATTTTCTTGCACACGTAGGTGTTACCACCGCAAGAGATGTTGTCGTTAGTGCCAAGCACAAGCGAGTAAGGTGTGTCAATCATCACTGAAGTGCCGTTGCTGCCGTAGTTGCAAGCGCTGCTCCAGTTGGCATCAGCAACTTTGAAGGCACCGCTCAATGTCTTGTCGTAGAGCACATAGTTGCCCTCGCCCTCGTCGCTGAACTCCCAGTCGGTAACTGCGCCCCAGCTGTTGACCTCGCCGCGCAGATAAATGCCCGATGCCACAAAAGGTGGACGACTTGGATCTACCCAGCCAGTGTAGTTCTCGGGGTCGGTAATTTCAGTAACCTCAGTAGAGGTTAGACAAAGATAGTAGTCTCGGTTAGCGGTGATGTTCATTGTCTGGCTGTTGCTGCCGCCGTCGGTGAATGTGAGAGTGTGTTCGGCGCCATCCATGTCGATGGCCCACACCTTATAATTTACGCCATTTACTTGAGCGCTGCTCTCGGGCAGTGAGCCATTCATGTAGAGTGTGCTCCACTTGGTAACATCTTCTACATAGATATATGCGCTCAGATCTTGAGAGGCAAAAGTTGCGTCTATTGCCACATTATCTATAGAGAGGCCCATCGCCTTGTTGGGACTTGAGCCGCTTGCCACGCTGATGTTCCATGCGAGGTAAAGCTGTTCGCCTGCGGCGATGTTCACCTTGAGTTGCTTGCCGTTGATGGCAGTAGAGCTGATGGGCACGTTGGCAGCGCCAGCAGTGGCAGCATCGGGAGCGAAATAGGTGTAGAAGTCTTCACCAGCGCTGGTCCAATTGGTTCCGTCGGTCGAGGTGTAGAGCTGCACAGCAAAGCCAGCTGCGTTGTCGCCATCGCGGTACTTCTCGATGTCGTAGTTGATGGTGAGTTTGGTAATGGCTTCGTCGCCAGCGTTTTTCACGCATGTCATCACATTGATGCAGCGAGTGCCACCGTCAACGGTGGTTGAGAGACCGCCCACCGAGCAATCGCTGGGTGTGCTGCTCGACTGGAAATTCCAGGTGCCGTTCTTGGCATTGCTGGCAAGACTAGTGCCACCAGTGTACATTACAGTAGTGGAAGCACTTGCAAAACTGCCCACAGTGCGTGGAGCGCTGAGGTTTCTATCCACTTTCCAGCCTTGAGGCATTTGCAGTGTGGCTTCACCGGCTGTGGCATCCCACATGCCATCGAAGTCCTGAGTCACTTGTGTGGCAGAGGCATTTACCTCTACCACGTCTTGAGCCTGAGCGCTGCTCCAACCGAGCATCACCATAGCTACAAGAATTAAGAATAAGTGTTTCTTCATTTTGAAATGGTTTTATTTGGTTGATGAAAATTGTTGCAATTTCAACACTGCAAAATTATCACATCTTATAAAGAAAAATAATACCCCTAAATCAAAATCAAAACCATTTTTGCAACTAAGTATTCTGATTTTTAGGTATTTAAATGTTTTGGTGTCTTGTCAAAATCAAAACCGACACATTGTAAATAATGTCAGTTGTCTCTGCTGTTGACCATTTGGCACGCTTTTTGTATTTTCTAAATATGAATATATGTGCCCATGTTGTTCCTGAATGTATTAATGTAATGGAGTGTTCTATAAATTTCAGGCATCCTTTATTAAAGATTTCAGATTTCATTTTACATTTATCATTTTAGTTCTACTTGTCAAAAACAACCGTTTTTGATAGGGTTATTATTAATAAATGTTAAACGTGTAATATTTACACCAAAAATATTTGGTGGTGTAAAATTTACACACTAATTTTGCTGCGTAAAAATTACACAAATAGTTTTAATTAATAAAACATCTATGATTTCATCTAACTTTTTCAAGAAAATGCTTGGCTTAAATGCCTGCGAAGAAGCCATCGGCAACGGTGGCGGGAATTCTGAGAGTGTTAACAACAGTAATGAACCAATTCAAAATCAACAAGAAATGAACAATTCAGAGACTTGCGCTAAAAAAGCACGCATCTACAACCTTATTATCGTGGATGAGAGTGGTTCGATGAGTTCGCTTAGGGATGCTACCCTGAGTGGGGTAAATGAAACTATCAACTCGATTCGTGGGGCACAGAATGAGTTTGCCGATACACAGGAGCATTTCCTCACTCTAGTAACTTTTGACTCTAATGGCTATTCTGAGCCAGTACGCACCTTGTATAACCGCAGGCCCATCGCCGAAGTCGAGGATTTCAAGAATTATAACCCAAGCGGTTGCACTCCTCTCTATGATGCTATGGGACAATCGATAAATGAGTTATACAACTACATCAAAGACGACGAAGATGCCAGTGCTGTGGTTACAGTGCTAACCGACGGTTATGAGAACTCGTCGCAGGAATGGAGTGGTCCTGCCCTGAAGGCTCTAATTGAGAAGCTCACGCAAGAGGGTTGGTCCTTCTCCTACATGGGAAGCGATCACGACGTGAAGCAAGTGAGCTTCAACCTCTCAATCAACAATGTGATTGAGTTCAGCCATGACGTGGCTGGTGTGGGAAGCACTTGGGATCGAGAGAGTTCGGCAAAGCGAAATTTCTACCGCAAGATGGACAGGGAGTATCGCAAAGGACGCAGACAATCAAAAGAGGAATGGCTTAAATGCAAGCGCCAGATGGCAAGTGAATATTATGAGAACCGCGTTACTCCTAACCAAATTAACGATTTGCAAGATGGTGAGATCTTTGTCTTCGGCAGCAATCCACAGGGTTTTCACAGCGGTGGTGCGGCGCAAGTTGCAATGGAGCGTTTCGGGGCCGTATGGGGACAAGGCGAGGGATTGCAAGGCAAGAGTTATGCTATCCCAACTACTTGTCCGCTCGAGCAGATGGCTGAAGCCGTGCAACGATTCGCCATGTTTGCCGACCAGCATCCAGAGTTGCGATTCCTTGTAACTCGAGTAGGCTGTGGCATTGCCGGCCACTCAGTTACTGATGTGGCTCAACTGTTCAGATGTTGCGTCCGCCTCGAAAACGTGGCACTGCCTACTGAGTTCTGGAAAATTCTTGGTCTGACCATGTAATTCCTAACTCTCTCCACTCTCCACTGTCTAAGACAATTAATGACAAGAGATTTTAGCGTTTGAGAGGGTTTATTAAAGACAATTTTCTCTTAACTCATAACTCTCAACTCATAACTCATAACTCTCCTCTCTCCATTTTTTCATTATTATCTTTTAAAAAACTAAATTATGGCTTACTCAATTGGTGATTTGTTATGTGGTGCGCAAACTATTGCCACCAGCGTGTTTGGCAAGCAAAGAGAATACCATCTCAAGTTCAACAACGAGGATGACGGACTTTGGTATGTCGATTTCCCAAATTGGCCTTTTGACCACCACAACTTGCTGATGGTGGCAGGTGCCGACAAGCTGTGTGACTTTTTGAGCGATGACGGCAAGACAACGCGTGTCGATGTCATTCCAAGCAGCGAACGCAAGGATTTGCCTGGCTATGCCGAACTAGTGCAAGGCAAGCATTCCCTCACTGGCGGCTCCTTCTACACCGTCAACGATCTCCCAGGCTTCGAGCGCGAGATATGGCTCTGCCCAGTAACCCTCTTCGTTTTAGGCCGCTATCCCAAGTATATGTATATCAAGAAATCTCAAGCGAGCTAAAGACGATTAGCTGATCAGCAAAAATGCAGTCCACCATTGGACTGCATTTTTTTATCAACGTAGTGAGTGTCGCTGAAAACAACAGACGAATAATTGGAAACAGATATTGTAAAAATTCTTATTATTATTTTGTTTTTTTGATTATTTTCTTTAAATTTGCAACTGAAATGGAAGTTAAATGATTTATCAGTAATCAACTGATGGCTTAACGCTGATAATTAATAACTAAATAATAAAACCCATAGCATTATGAAAAAATTATTACTTATTCTTGTGGGTCTGCTCACGGTAGTGACTGCGTGGGCAAGCTCCGCTACCGAAGGAGCCGACAACAGTAGAGATATCGGACACAACTACACCTTCAACAGTGAGACTGGTGAGTTGTTGCTCCTTTACGGCGAGTTCAGCAAAGACTACAAGTGGGGCAGTGAGGTTGACCCATCATCTGTCAAGAGTGTTACCGCCACTGGCAACGTGACTTTCATTGACGACTGCTCGGAGCTGTTCAAGGGCTTCAACAATTGCACGAGTATGGATTTGTTCGGTGTTTTCACCGGTGAAGCTACCAATATGAGCATGATGTTCCAAGGTTGCACTAGGCTCACTACGCTCGAAATCTCGAACTGGAACGTCCACAATGTAACTGATATGAGCTGGATGTTCGCAAACTGTACATGCCTTCCATCGCTTGACCTATCGGACTGGCTCACCGAGAATGTCACTGACATGAACAATATGTTCATGGGCTGCTCGATGCTCACCTCACTTGACCTTTCGGGATGGAGCAACGACAATGTCACTAACATGATGTCGATGTTCAGTCAATGCATTAACCTCTCCTCGCTCAACCTCTCGGGATTTAGAACCCCCAATGTCACCAATATGACCAATATGTTCTCAGCTTGCTCACAGCTAACCTCGCTTGACCTATCGGGATGGGACACCTCCAATGTCATCATCATGACGAGTATGTTTATATCCTGCACTAACCTCCAATCGATCAACATCGCTGGGTGGGAAATAAGCAATAACATTGCCTCATTGGGCGCTATGTTCGCAGGCTGTAGTCATCTCACCACCATCTACGCTTCCACAAGTTGGAATGCCGAGAATGTCCCTGCAAATAGTGCACCTAATATGTTTAACTCTTGCACAAGTTTGGTGGGCGGCATGGGCACTACATTCAACAGCAACTATACCGACAAGACCTATGCCCGCATCGACCGCGGCACAGAGCAACCGGGCTATTTCACTGGGGTTTTCACGCTCTCCCTACCCGATAAGGTGACGGCTTCGCCTAATCCTGTCTGCTCTATTGACGGCGCTCGCTACTATGCCGCAGGCTCCACCGTTACCCTTACCTACGACGGCGAGGTGCCACAGGGCAAAATACTCATCTATAAAGTGAACGGCACTCAAATTGAGGGCAACACCTTCCAGATGCCGCTGGATGATGTCACTGTTACATATGAAATAAATGCGTTGCCGTGCAACTACACCTACGACAGTGAGACTGGTGCGTTGACGCTTATCTCGGGCGAGTTCAGTAAGAACAAAAAGTGGGGCAGCGATGTGGTTGCCAATGCCGTCACAAGCGTCACTGCTACTAATCAGGTGGGCTTCGCTGGCGACTGTACTGAATTGTTCAAGGGCTTCACAAATTGCACAAGCATGGATTTGGGCAGTGCCAGCACCAGCGAAGTCACCAACATGAGCGAGATGTTCCGTGAATGCCAAAGCCTCACCTCGATTGACCTCTCGGGTTGGAATACCAGCAAAGTCACCAACATGCTTTACCTGTTTTATAAATGCACAAACCTCAAATCAATCAACCTCACGGGCTGGGACTTGGGCCAAACCACCAATATGATTAGTACGTTCAGAGAATGTGATAGCCTCAACACCATCTACGTTTCTACAAGTTGGGATGTAGGGAATGTCAATATCTCACTCAGTATGTTTGCTTATTGCTATGAGTTGGTGGGTGGCTGTGGCACCACTTTCAGCGCCGATCACACAGATGTAGAATACGCCCGTATCGACCGCGGAGCTGAAGAACCGGGATATCTCACGGGTGTGTTCACGCTTTCTCTGCCCAATAATGTGACGGCTTCGCCTAAACCCGTATGCACTCTTAGCGGCGCTGATTACTACGCCACGGGAGAAACCGTTACACTTAACTACCGCGGTACGGTGCCCGAGGGTAAGATGGTCGTCTATAGCGTGAATGGCATGCCAATTGATGGCAACACCTTCCAGATGCCTTTGGATGATGTCACTGTTACTGTCACCTTTAGATATTTGCCAATTGAAGTGGCTGTGGGTGATCTCACGTTCAATATGATTAAGGTGGACGGCAATGATGAAATCTCCACCTTCTATATCGCCGAGTGCGAGGTGACCGAAGCGCTGTGGCTGGCGGTGATGGGTGGCGACAACCCAAGCAGCAACCCGGGCAATCTTGAGGACAATCGGCCAGTGGAAAACATCTCATGGAACGACTGCCAAGAGTTCATCGCCAAACTGAAGCAGATGACAAGACTTGACTTCCGCTTGCCAACCTCGGCCGAATGGTTGTTTGCCGCAAGCGGGGGCAACGACACCCATGGCTACACCTACAGCGGCAGCAACACTATTGATGATGTGGCTTGGTACGCCAGCAATTGCGAACAAAAACAGACCGTGGGCACCAAGGCTCCCAATGAGCTGGGCATCTACGACATGAGTGGCAACGTGTATGAGATTATCCAAGAAGCCACAGGAGCTTATGGCGGCGGATGGCATTCCCCTGCAAAAAATTGTAAGGTGAATTATTACTGGCCCGCAAATGAAGACTATACCGACAATGACACTGGCTTCCGCCTCGCCATCACTAACTTTATTGAGATTCCAGAAACTGTCACTGTGGGTGACATCACGTTTAATATGATTAAAGTGAATGGCAATGATGATATTTCCACATTCTACATTGGCGAGTGCGAGGTGACCGAAGCACTGTGGCAGGAAGTGATGGGCAATAATCCAAGCAGTTTACAAGGCGACCTTGCCGACAATCTGCCAGTGGAGAACGTCTCATGGAACGACTGCCAAGAGTTCGTCGCCAAACTGAAGCAGATGACAAGACTTAACTTCCGCTTGCCGACCTCGGCTGAGTGGGGGTTTGCCGCAAGCGGTGGCAACAACAACCATGGCTACGCCTACAGCGGCAGCAGCAACATCGATGATGTGGCTTGGTATAACGGCAATTGCAGCCAAAAGCAGACTGTAGGCACCAAGGCACCTAACGAGCTGGGCATCCATGACATGAGTGGCAATGTTTATGAGATTATACAAGAGGCTACACGTGTATGGGGTGGAGGATGGCATTCGTCGGCAAATAATTGTATGACAACAAGTTACTGGAGCGCAAATGAAGCCTTCTCCGACAATGACACCGGCTTACGCCTCGCTCTCACCAACTTTGATGAGATACAAACTGTTACAGGCGACGTGAATGGCGACGGCGATGTGACAGCAGCCGATGTGACCTGCATCTACAACTACTTGCTCAACGGCGACGAGACCTTCATCGACACCTGCGACGTTGACGGCGATGGCTTCATCACCTCAGTTGACATCACAGTGATTTACAACATAATGTTGGGAAGTAAGTAGAAAAGAGTACAGAGTGTGCCCCTCTAGCATCAATGCTAGGGGGGTACATTGTGCATTAAGGATTGTGCATTATGCATTAAGCATTGTTACGACAGTGCCTGTATACGGTTGAAGCATTGGCGAGCAAGTCAGTGATGTTCTGAAGGAGTGAGCCGACGTTTTCCGGCGAGATCGACTCCTTCTCGGTCTCCACACGGAATGCGGAGATAAGTTGAGTCAGTTGTGTTGTGTCAATCATAATACTTTTGCGTTAGGTTACACCGCAAAAGTAGAAAGAGAAAGAGTTGTGACAAAAGACAAAAAAAATTGTATCTTTGCAGCGTAATTAGAACGATAAATCGGAATTTATGGAGATAAAAAACAGACCAAATCCCAATGAGGCTTTTCCGAATCCTAAGATTCCAAGCCTTTGCTTCATCAAGAACGTGGTGAAGAACCCGCGTATCATTATAGGTGACTACACTTATTACGATGACGTGGATGGAGCTGACCAATTCGAGAAGCATGTCACTCATTTCTATGATTTCATCGGTGACCGTCTGATTATTGGCAAATTTTGCGCTATTGCCAAGGGCGTGGAGTTTGTCATGAATGGAGCCAATCACAGGATGGATGGTGTGACAACTTATCCGTTTTACGTTATTGGCGGTGATTGGGGCAGTGCCATTGCACCTGTAAAAGACGAATTGCCTCTGAAAGGCGATACCGTTGTGGGCAATGACGTCTGGATTGGCCAGAATGTTACCATCATGCCAGGCGTACATATCGGTGATGGAGCCATTATCGGCACCAACTCCGTAGTGGCATCAGATATTCCTCCATATTCTGTAGCCGTTGGTAATCCCTGCCGTGTCATTAGGAAACGCTTTGACGATGAGTTTATTAGCTATCTTTTGCAACTGAAATGGTGGGATTGGGACATAGAGAAGATAGAACGTAACTTCAAAGCCTTGTCAAGTGGCGATTTGTATTTAATCAAAGAGATTAAAGATTAGTTTTTACATATATGGTTATACTGATAACAGGTGCTTCACATACGGGTAAAACGCTTCTTGCACAGCGTATGCTTGAGAAATATAAGTATCCATATCTGTCTATAGATCACTTGAAAATGGGTATGATCCGAAGTGGTAAGACTAATCTTACCCCAGAAGACGATGATGCCCTTACGGATGAGCTTTGGCCGATTGTGCGTGAAATGATAAAGACTGCAATAGAG
>CACYVC010000036.1 GCA_902777835.1 uncultured Bacteroidales bacterium
TTTTTTAATGATCGACTCATAGTTTAAACTTTAATCAAATTACTTCTTTCTTCTTTCAATAATGTACTTAGAAGATGCCTTCTTAGGAGCACGGGTCTTAAGTCCCTTGGCATAGATGCCAGTGCGTGAGCGTGGATGACCACCTGATTGACGGCCTTCACCACCACCCATTGGGTGGTCAACAGGGTTCATGACAACACCACGGTTGTGAGGACGGCGTCCGAGCCAGCGCGAGCGTCCGGCTTTACCTGACTGCTCAAGAGCGTGGTCGCTGTTACCAACGACACCCACTGTAGCGCGGCATGCTGCAAGAATCTTGCGAGTCTCACCCGAAGGTAATTTGATGATAGCGTAGGTGCCCTCACGAGAAGTGAGCTGAGCAAATGTTCCTGCGCTGCGAGCAATGCGTGCTCCCTGACCGGGACGCATCTCGATGTTGTGAATTAAAGTACCAACAGGAATGTTACATAGTGGAAGCGCGTTTCCCACTTCGGGGGCCACGTTCTCACCGCTTTCTACCATATCGCCCACGTTAAGTCCGTTAGGAGCGATGATGTAAGCCTTAAAACCATCTACGTAGTAAAGCAGCGCAATGCGAGCCGAACGGTTAGGATCGTACTCTATCGACTTTACACGAGCTGGCACACCGTCTTTATTTCTCTTGAAGTCGATGATACGATAGCGACGCTTGTGACCACCACCACGATAATAAGAAGTGCGGTGACCTTCGTTGTTACGACCGCCAGTCTTGCGCAGTCCGACTGTAAGAGACTTTTCTGGTGTAGTGCTTGTGATGTTGTCAAATACACCAATAATCTTGTGTCTTTGCCCCGGTGTTGTGGGCTTGAATTTTCTTACTGCCATTTTATTAATTATAAGTTGCTATAGAAATCAATAGTTTGTCCTTCGGCAAGTGTTACGATAGCTTTCTTGAAAGCTGCTGTTGCGCCGCGCTGGATGCCGGTGCGAGTGTAACGCTGTTTCTTCTTGCCGTCGTAGTTCATAGTCTTAATCTCAACCACCTTAACATCGTAGAGCTCCTCGATCAAGTCGCGGATCTGATACTTGTTAGCTTCGGGAGATACCTTGAACGAAAAACGGTTAGTTTTCTCGCTGATAGCTGTAGCCTTTTCGCTTACGATAGGAATAATTTGAATATCCATTGTTTTTATATCTCTCCTTAAGATGATTAGAATTTGTTCATAACTTCGATGCTACTCTCGGTAACGATCATAGCCTTGTTGTTGAGCACGCAATAGGTGTTGAGGTCGCGGGCAGTGTAAACCTGCGCAGTCTCTACGTTGCGAGCCGACATATATACGTTCTTCTTGATATCGTCAAGAACGAGGAGCACTTTCTTTCCGTCGAGGTTCAAAGCCTTAGTGATGGCTACGAAATCCTTGGTCTTAGGTGCTGCGAAGTCGAAATCCTCTACAACTACAATCTGGTTGTTTTGAGCCTTGTAGGTGAGTGCCGAACGGCGAGCAAGGTCTTTAACCTTCTTGTTGAGCTTAGTGTAATAGTTGCGTGGACGTGGACCGAAGACGCGACCTCCACCGTGGAACAGAGGCGACTTGATGTCACCGTGGCGTGCACCGCCACCGCCCTTCTGGCGTCCGAGCTTCTTGGTAGAGCCCATAATCTCACTTCTCTCCTTTGACTTGTGTGTGCCTTGACGCTGGTTGCCCAGATATTGTTTCACACTCAGGTAAACGGCGTGCTCATTAGGTTCGGGGATAGCAAAAACCTCGTCGTTAAGAGTTACCTTCTTACCTGTATCTTGACCATTGATGTTATATACTGCTAGTTCCATAATTTACTTCAAGATTGAAATGATTGAACCTTTGCTACCTGGAACCGAGCCCTTCACGATGAGAAGGTTGTTCTCAGGCAAAATCTTAATAATCTCAAGATTTTGAACAGTAACTCTCTCATTACCCATTTGTCCGGCCATTCGCATGCCCTTGAAAACTTTAGCTGGGTAAGAACATGCACCGATAGAACCTGGTGCACGGAAGCGGTCGTCCTGACCGTGGGTCTTTTGGCCTACACCACCAAAACCGTGGCGCTTCACTACGCCCTGGAATCCTTTACCTTTTGAGATTCCAATCACGTCAACATAGTGGTCGTCATTGAAGAATTCAACGGTGAACACGTCACCCATGTTGTACTCACCTTCAAAACCTTTGAACTCGGCCAAGTGTCTTTGTGGCTTTACTCCAGCCTTCTTGAAGTGACCTGCCTCGGGCTTGGTTGTGTGCTTGTCTTTCTTCTCGATGAAGCCAAGCTGCAAAGCCTCGTAGCCGTCGTTTTCAATTGTTTTCACCTGAGTAACTACACAAGGACCAACTTCGATAACAGTGCACGGTACATTCTTACCGTCGGCACTGAAAACGGATGTCATTCCGATTTTTTTTCCTAATAATCCTGGCATTTCTCTTAAATTTTAAAAATTACTTACTTTAATCACTTGGATTGGTTAATAAATTTTGTGCGATGCGATTGTCACTACACCTTGATCTCAACTTCTACGCCGCTGGGCAACTCAAGTTTCATCAGTGCGTCAACAGTCTTGGCAGTTGAGCTGTAGATGTCGATGAGGCGCTTGTAGGCACTCAGTTGGAACTGCTCGCGCGACTTCTTGTTAACGAAGGTCGAGCGGTTTACAGTAAAGATGCGCTTGTGAGTGGGCAGGGGGATAGGACCGCTAACCACGGCGCCAGTGCTCTTAACTGTTCTGACAATCTTCTCGGCCGACTTGTCAACCAAGTTGTGATCGTAAGATTTTAGTTTAATTCTGATTTTTTGGCTCATATTTGTTTAAAAAATAAAGTTATTTCAGTAAATCTACTCTACCACCCATTTGCGCGAGCACCTTCTGAGCTATCGCAGTGCTTACCTGCGCAAAATGAGAGAACGACATAGTGGAAGTGGCACGTCCCGATGTGATTGTCCTGAGGGCAGTCACGTAGCCAAACATCTCAGCCAGCGGAGCTGTTGCCTTAACGATGCGGCAGCCGGTGCGGCTGGTTTCCATTCCCAATACCTGACCACGACGCTTGTTGAGGTCGCCAATCACGTCGCCCATGTTCTCCTCGGGAGTTACAACCTCTACCTTCATGATAGGCTCCATGAGCACAGGACCTGCCTGAGCGCATGCCTTGCGGAAGGCTTGGATGGCGCAAATCTCAAATGAGAGCTGGTCGCTGTCAACAGGATGGTAACTTCCATCGATGACTGTAACTTTGAGGCGCTCCACGGGATAGTTGGCTAGAACACCATTTTTCATCGCGGTGGTAAAGCCTTTCTGGATTGAAGGAATATACTCCTTTGGAATATTTCCGCCCTTCACTTCGTCGATGAACTGGAGAGTGCCCTCGAAGTCGTCGTCGGCAGGCTCCACACGGCAGATGATGTCGGCAAACTTGCCGCGTCCACCAGTCTGTTTCTTGAACACCTCACGCAGCTCCACGCTCTTGGTGATTGCCTCCTTGTAGCTCACCTGTGGCAAGCCCTGGTTGCATTCTACCTTAAACTCTCGGCGCAGACGGTCGATAATAATATCAAGGTGAAGCTCACCCATGCCGCGGATGATGGTTTGGCCAGTCTCGTCATTGGTTTCCACTTGGAAGGTGGGGTCCTCTTCGGCGAGTTTCTGCAAGCCCACTCCGAGTCGGTCAAGGTCGTTCTGGGTCTTAGGCTCCACAGCGATGCCAATCACTGGCTCGGGGAAGTCCATAGCCTCCAGCACGATGGGATGACGCTCATCGCAGAGGGTGTCGCCAGTGCGCACGTCCTTGAATCCTACTCCAGCGCCAATGTCACCGCATCCTATTGTCTCCATAGGGTTCTGGTGGTTGCTGTGCATCTGGAAAAGACGCGAGATGCGCTCCTTCTTGCGTGACCTCGAGTTGAAGACATAGCTGCCAGCGTCGATTTGACCCGAGTAAACACGGAAGAACACGAGTCGTCCCACATAGGGGTCGGTGGCAATCTTAAAGACGAGGGCGCACATTGGCTCCTCAAAGAGGGAGCGACGTGCCTCCTGCTTATCGGGGTCGTCGATAGCGTGGCCAGTAACCTCATCAGCATCTTCGGGACTGGGCAGGTAGGCGCACACTGCGTCGAGCAATGGCTGCACACCCTTATTCTTGAACGAACTGCCGCACAGCATGGGCACGATCTCCATCTGCAGTGTAGCTGCGCGCAGCGCGCTCTTGATGTCGGCCTCGGTGATGGTGGATGGATCATCGAAGTATTTTGCCATCAAGTTCTCGTCAAACTCGGCAATCTTCTCGAGCATCTCATCGCGGTACTGCTGGCACTCGTCGAGCATGTCGGCGGGGATTTCCTCTACCGAGTACTCTGCGCCCATGGTCTCGTCATGCCAGTACAACGCTTTCATCTTCACCAAGTCAACTACGCCCTTGAAGTTCTCCTCGGCGCCAATGGGCAACTCAATGGGGCATGGGTTTGCGCCCAGCACGTCGTGCAACTGGCGAGCTACCTCAAGGTAGTTAGCGCCGGCACGGTCCATCTTGTTGACGTAGGCGATGCGTGGCACGTTATACTTGTCGGCCTGACGCCACACTGTCTCGCTCTGAGGCTCTACGCCTCCCACGGCACAGAAAGTGGCGATGGCTCCGTCGAGCACTCTCAACGAGCGCTCCACCTCTACGGTGAAGTCAACGTGTCCTGGGGTGTCGATTAGGTTGATTTTGAACTTTTTGTCATCATAGTTCCAGAAAGCTGTAGTAGCGGCCGAAGTGATGGTGATGCCACGCTCCTGTTCCTGGACCATCCAGTCCATAGTAGCGGCACCATCATGCACCTCACCAATCTTATGGGTAAGGCCAGTATAGTACAATATGCGCTCTGAAGTAGTAGTCTTACCGGCATCAATGTGAGCCATGATACCGATATTACGTGTCATCTTCAGGTTCTCGTCAGCTTTCATCTCTATGATTCCTTTTTCTCAATTAAAACCTGAAGTGAGCAAAAGCACGGTTAGCCTCGGCCATGCGGTGCATGTCCTCTTTGCGCTTGAAGGCGCCACCTTGCTCATTGTAAGCATCCATAATCTCAGCAGCGAGCTTGTCGGCCATAGTCTTGCCACCACGCTTGCGTGCGAAATTGATCATGTTCTTCATCGAAATAGATTCCTTACGATCGGGGCGAATCTCAGTAGGAACCTGGAATGTAGCGCCACCGATACGGCGAGATTTAACCTCTACCTGAGGTGTAATCTTCTCGAGAGCCTCTTTCCAAATCTCAAGAGGAGCTTTCTCTTCATCTTTCATCTTGCCACCCACGAGGTCGAGGGCGCTGTAGAAGATGCGGTAAGATGTGTTCTTCTTACCATCCAACATTAGGTGATTGACGAATTTCGAAACTCGCACGTCACCGAACTTAGGATCGGGCAAAATGATCCTTTTCTTTGGCTTAGCCTTTCTCATTTTTTCTTAAATAATTGTAGTTTTTGTCCGCTTGGTTGTTTGCTTCTTTGTTCTTCAACGGCCGACTCTTCGGCCATTTACTCAACCCAAATAAATCAATCCAATAATCAAAAACTAAGTTTCTAAATTTTTTGTCTTTTTTCTAGTAAAAATTGGTCTGCTATTACTTCTTGGCAGCTTTAGGACGCTTAGCACCATATTTTGAGCGGCGCTGAGTGCGGCCTGCTACACCAGCAGTGTCGAGTGTGCCGCGCACGATGTGGTAACGTACACCTGGGAGGTCTTTTACACGGCCACCGCGAACCATCACGATGGAGTGCTCTTGAAGGTTGTGACCCTCGCCGGGGATGTAAGAGTTCACCTCTTTACCGTTAGTTAATCTCACGCGTGCTACTTTGCGCATTGCCGAGTTTGGCTTCTTAGGGGTGGTGGTGTAAACACGCACGCACACGCCACGACGCTGTGGGCAAGAATCCAAAGCAGGCGACTTGCTGGTAGTCTCCAGTGAAGTGCGACCTTTTCTTACTAATTGCTGAATTGTTGGCATCTTAGTTTAGTTTTACTTTGTTTGAAATTTTAATTATTACTTAGTTTCTAAAATGCCCTTTGGGAATTGCGCAGTCCTATTCATCTCTCACTAAATCAGTGATTTAGCCAAAGCAACAGGACGCTTTTTGCCCAAAAAGCGATGCAAAGTTACTAACTAATTGTCTAATAACCAAATGTTTTTATTGCCTAAAAAACCAATAAATTACTATTTTCAATAATGTAAACTCCCTAAAATCCACCTAAGTTGGTAAATTTCAGGGAGTTTACTACAAATTAATTATCTTTTAAAAACCTAAAGATTTAACTTTATTTAACCTTATTCCCTTCTTATCCTTCTCACTGAGTAGCATTTCGGCAGGGTCAATCACCCAATTTATTCCCAAATCGGGGTCATCGAAGGCAATTGTCATCTCGCTGTGCGGAGCATAAATGTTATCAACCTTATATTGGAACTGCGCCACCTCGCTCAGAACTACGAAACCATGGGCAAAGCCACGTGGAATGAAGAGTTGCTCACCACCTTCATGGGTAAGCCTGACCGCCACATGCTGTCCATAGGTGGGACTACCCGAGCGCAAATCAAGCGCCACATCAAGCACCTCACCACGCGAAACTCTCACGAGTTTTGCCTGGCTGAACTCGCCACGCTGCAAGTGCAGGCCGCGCAGCACACCATAACTCGAGAACGACTCGTTGTCCTGTATAAAGTTTACTTTACCAACATGAGCCTCGAACTCTTGCTTCTTCCAAGTCTCACTGAAATATCCGCGGCTATCGCCGAATCGCTGCGCTTTAATGAGCCACACGCCTTTGATGTCTAGTTCTTGAAATTCCATTTGTCGTTTACACCTAATTTTAATATATTATATTTGTCGAGTTTGTTGCGATAACAACGCAACAGACAAAACACGCCATAATTTGAGCACAAAATTAGTGAAAAATATTCATTTATAACGAAAAAACCGCTATTTTTGCACCCTGAAACAAAAAAAGGGACCAACGTCACACATTATTTAATATGAGTAACATTATATTCTTCGACGACAACGAGGTGCGCAAAAACCTGCTGCCACTCACCTACACCCGCCCCACCGCTATGTTGCGCTGCGGCATCACCACAATCGCCAGTAAATGGAAGGCTGCCATTGGCGACGAAAAGATGACTTACTCGTTCCTCACCGTGCCATATCTAAAGGCGAAGTATCCATTGATAGCACGCCGCGCTAATCTGATGATTGCTGGCCACGTGCTGCCAAACCCCGAACTGGTGAAACAGGTACAGGCGCTCAAAAGCGGCGAGGCACTGATGCTCGGTGAGGAGTTGATAGCTTTCCGGGGCGCTGCTCGCGACTTCGACAACCGTCACTTCACAAGTGTGACACATCCCACTGAAAAGCCCATCATGATCCACTACCCTTACGACATTTTTGAGCAGAATGGAGCAGCTATGGAACTTGATTTTGAGCGACTCACTGCAGGACGCAAATCACAACCCATTTCCAAGTCGTGCACCGTGATTGGTGACAAGTCAAGGATATTCATCGAGCCAGGAGCTAAGGTAGAGGGAGCGTTCCTTAACACCAATGATGGACCCATATATATAGGTGCCGACGCCGAGGTTATGGAAGGCAGCTGCATCCGCGCGCCATTTGCTGCCTGTCGTCACGCAGTGGTGAAGATGGGCTGCAAGATTTATGGAGCCACCACCTTTGGACCATTCTGCAAGGTGGGCGGCGAAGTCGCCAATGTGGTGTTTCTGGGCTACAGCAACAAGGCCCACGACGGATTCCTAGGCAATGCCGTGATTGGTGAATGGTGCAACATTGGTGGCGGCACAACAGCCAGCAACCTAAAGAATGACTACAGCGAGGTGAAACTCTGGAACTATGCCAGCAAGAGGTTTATGCGCACCGGCAGACAATTCTGCGGTCTTATCATGGGCGACCACTGCAAGACGGGCGTAAACTGCATGATCAACACGGGCACTGTGATGGGAGTGGGCGTAAACCTGCACGGAGCAGGATTCCCAAGACCTTTCGTGGGCTCCTTCCATGAAGGCAGTGATATGGCAGGCTTCAAGAATGTGAAGCTCGATGCCTTCTTCGCTACTGCCGAGCGTGTAATGTCACGCCGAGGCATTAAGCTCACCGATGCCGACCGCACTATCTACGAAGCAATCTACAATATCCGTGATAAATACAAATAACGAACGGTAAATGTAAAAAACAAGCAGATAATTAGGATTTAGGAGATCATTTTATTATCTTTGCAATAGAATATGCATCAAGAGTGCTCTTAGGGCACACCAACCGAGCTCACGTTATGCCACGGTGGTATCGATGATGCGAGTTAAATATTAACTAAAACAATAACGTTATGAAGTATGAGAGAATTGTGCTCAATGAGCCGCATGCCTCTATTGAGGGCTTGCACGACAATCAACTGAGTTTCTGGAACATTGATGATTGGTTCATCAACGAGGTGGTGCTTAAATGGACCGATTGGCACACCGATTACCTATTCCACGGATGCATGAGCGAGAGAGTGAGAACGGTGAGATTCCCATTCTCACGGTTTATCGTAGACGCCGAGAGACTGTGGAACGATCCGCTAGAGGAACAAGGACAAGGCATCCTCTACAGGCATTTCCTGGGTTACACACGTGAGATTCCACAAAAACAAGAAGAATTGCTGCTAAACCTATGGCACTGGCATCAAGAGAAGCTGAGAAACGACCTTTGCCCCAATGCCCTGCTGCTTGACTGCCACTCATTCCCCAGCAGCATGGGGGACGTGGACATATGCATTGGCTTCAATGAGGACTGGTCTAAACCATGCAAAGACACAATCGAAATGGCAGTAAACTTCTTTGATATGAACGGTTACAAAGTGGGAATAAACGATCCTTATAGCAACTCTGAAACTCCCGATTGTCCATTCCTTTATCAATCAATGATGCTAGAGGTGAACAAAAAAGTATATATGGAAGATGGCAGCCTCCGCTTGAAGCATGACAAACGACATAAAAAACCAGTGCGTGACTTGATCACAGATCTCATCACGCACTTGATTATGCAGTAATTAATTACCCAACCATTTAGAACTCAAGCCCCAGCGACACATAAAAATGCACGCGGTGGGTGTGGCTACTCCAGCCTAAGGAGCATCCAAGTGGGCCCACAAAGCCGGTGTTATAGAAATAACTCAGCTGAGCGCCCCAAATTGGCTTGCGGTCGAAAATGTCTCCCAGTTTATCGTTGTGCTCAGCTACGCTTGCGTCGAGCATGGCATAATGCCGGCCAATGATGCGCTGCTGCACGCGGAGCGAGGCGCTTACGAATTTGCTGTCGAAGAACTCGGAATGTCCGAATCCTTCCAGTGGCAGCTGCTGCGGGAAATATTTGCCGTAGGTTGGTCCGCCTATCACGTTAAAGGCAGTCACAGGAATGTCATCGCCAAACACCATGCGTGTCTGCAATCTTGGGCGGATATGAGTGTTTGGTGTTATCGCAAATGTCATCTGCCACATCGCCATAAGCGAGGTAAAACCGCTATGTCCTTTCCACTGGGCAAAATTGTCGGTGTAATATCCAAGCTGCGCCTCAGTCCTCATGCCTCGATGAGTGAAATAACGATTGTCCTCATTGTTGTATCGCAAGCGCAAATGATAATTGAAATAGTGCTCATCCTTGTTGATTGTCATCTCATTATATTCATTCCATAAACCCTTGAAAAAGTGGTAGTGCTCCCACCCTACTCCGAGTTCACAATCAAAATTCATAGCATCGAGCGAGAACAGCTTCACATTGGCTTTCTGATAGATGACCGACATATTAGCACTGCGATGGCCACGGGTATAAAGATCATTGTATTTATACCATATCTCATAACCAAGTCCCATCTTCTTGAACTTCCACGGCTCCATATCAAATCCCAACCTGAGCATAGAGCGCAAGCCCAATCGAAGCGTCAGATCTAAGTCCTTGTTGACCTTGCCTCCCATGTAGTAGTGCCCATTAAGCTGGAAAGCGACAATGTCCTCGTTGTCATATCTGGCACCTATCGATGCAACCACAGTGCTATTCTTTCTAAGGTCAAGCAAGCCGCGCTCGTCATCCTCAATATCAACCAACGAAGTGATCTCACGAGGATGAGTAAGGTTTTTGTACTTATAATCAGCACCTGACTGAGCTTTAAGAAGCATCAAGGAGTCGAGCTTCGCGCGTGTGGCATCTTCGCCACGCTGCATGAGCGAGTCGAGGGCTTTACGGGTAAAGCTGCCACTCGAGTATCCAGTCACTGGCACCTTGATGAGCAGGTCGCAGTATTTCTCATTTTCCTTGGAACGACGCGAAACGTCGCTACCTGCCGAGCGTTCCATCACATCCATAAGAGAACGGAACTGCTTGTTAGGATTAATCACCCCATCAAATTTCACACCAATCACGATATCGGCACCCAGCTCTCTCGCCACATCGGCGGGAAAATTATTTTTAGCGCCACCGTCAACGAGCACCATGTCGCCCAAGCGCACCGGAGTGAACACGCCAGGAATCGACATACTTGAGCGAATGCTCCTTACTATAGATCCATGAGTGAGAACAACCTGATCGTCGTCAACTAAGTCGGTAGCCACACAGGCAAACTGGCGAGGGAGGTCTCTGAGGAAGTTGATACTATCGGCATAGTCCTTGAGGTAGTGGCCAAAGACACGCTCCACATTAGTGCCACGAATCACTCCGCCCGGACGTGGGTCCTGGCTGTCGCCAACGTAGAAGTCACGCTCGTAGATGTAGGTGTTCTGCTCGTCACGCTCGCTCAGGGTGAGGCGGTTTTGTGCATTACGATCAAGGAAGAGTTCAACCCAATCCATAGTGCGGAACATTTTAGCAATGTCGTCACTATTATAGCCCACGCTATATAGTGCTCCCACAATGCTTCCCATGCTAGTGCCCACAACCATATCAACAGGGATTCCAGCTTCTTCTATAACCTTGAGAGCTCCCACATGGATGGCACCTAAAGCGCCACCGCCACTTAGCACCACTGCCACTTTCTTGCGGCCTCCACTTGGCAAGCTATCGGTAGTCTGTTGTGCTGCAACAGGCAACACAATCAGCCATGCCAGCACCAAGATTATTGCCTTTTTAATCATTTGCTATTAGTTTCCGAGTAATACATTATAAACCGTTGTCACATCACTGCTCGTGATGGATCCATCATTATTCTGGTCGCCGTTAACCAAACTGCTATCGTCATCGTTAAGCAAGTAGTTATAGAGAGCTGTCACGTCGCTTGCTGTGACTTCTCCATCACCGTTCACATCGCCCACGATGACAGGTAAGGGGGCGGAGCCAGGCATAATTTCTATCTCACCCCAGTACATGTCGTTGCTGCCGCTGGCACAAATCTGCCCATAATCATTAACATGCCCTCCCTCGGGCTTGGAGATATGGCAGTTGTTGAGTGTGAGCATTGGAGGAGTGCAGAAGTATCCATCGCCAATGTAGATATATGCGTTGTCAACAGTGAGTGAGCAGTCATTGTCCTCGTTCTGAATCTCACCTCCAGGCATTGTGATAGAACAGTTGCGGATGTAGGTTTGGGCAGGTTCGCCTTTCTTATGGGTAAAGTAACCTATGCCCATTTGATTGACACTCGATTCCATCGACAACACGTCATTCTCCACTCCATTGCCAGCGCCTTCAATTGCCACGCCATCACACTCACTTAAATCTATACCATAGGTGTTGTGATGTGTGATGAGACGGTTGTAACCTGCAATCCTGATTTTCAGCCACTGGATGTCGCTGACGATGACCTGATAATTGTCCTCAATTGTGGCATTGTTCAAAGTCAAGAAGTTATTTGTTTGAAAGTAAGAGACCTTGCCATCGCCCAGGATGTCGTTGCAGTTTTGGGTAGTGACTTGCACTCCGCCAACCTTGAGGTCGTAGGTGCTGCCTATCTTCACTGTCTTGGCCTCACCAGCGAAGTGTCTTATCATGGCATAACCGTTCTGTGGCAACACACAATCCCAATAGCCGTCATAAGGCTCCAAGATTTTTATGCCTGGGGCAAACGACATTGTGCCATACACACCATTATCCATATTGAAAGCGTGGTCGATGGCTCCAAAATCACTCCAAATCTTCAACGAGCCAGCATTCATTTTATAAGCCACACGATAAACACTGGTTGACCAAATGCCGCGGGCCGATTTGATGGTGACATCGGGACCGTCAAACTTATATTGCACGCTATATCGGTTGAAAGCAAAGAAAGCGATGTTGGTGGAGGTCATTTTCAGCGATCCGTTGCCAGTGAAATCAATAGTCATTGGCTTGGTACTAGCGGCTGTGACATTTATACAGCTGAGTCCATTATCGACATTCTGATTACCTTCTTTTTTTGTCTTGAGTGTGCAATTACCTATCACCTCTATCTCAAGTTCCTCAAGCTGATAGGTCTCAATAATAGTTTTATCGCACAATATATCGGCATTGTTAAGTGTCAATTTGTAGTTCACAGGATCATAGACCAAACTACCGCTCTTCAAATAGCCAGCATCAGTGAGTTCCTGATTTATAAGCTGATAACTATTCTCATTGTAAACTTTTCCACAAATCATAACTCCAGCAGCATTAACACTAAACACCGCTAATGCTATCATCAAAAAAGTAAATAGTTTCTTCATTCTTATATTATCTTACTAGGTTAATATTCTATTTTAACGTGCAAAGGTAGTAATTTTTTCCCTATCATGGAAAAAATATTATTTTTGCATGAGTAAAGCACTATAGGTTATGGACGAGAAACGACTGGCACAGAGGCTTGAGTGGATTAAACGGCATCCTGAAATAACATTAAATCATGACACGCTTCAGCGTAAGGCTTCGCATGACTATCGAGGCAAAGGCATTTATTTAATTACCTTGTGCACAGAGCAACGCAAGGCGATATTGGGCACTCTGCATGACAGTGACGAGCGGCATGAACTACCATGGGTGGAGCCAAGCGAACTTGGCAGAAACGTTATTTTGGCATGGCGCGACACGCAGCATTATTACCCAAAAGTGAAAATAATTGCCTATCAACTGATGCCTGACCACTTCCACGAAATTCTCCACGTCACCGAGGACATTCTACAGCACCTGGGGCAGATTGTAAACGGGTTCAAAATTGGCTGCAACCGTGCAGTAAGGCGATTGTTAGCGAAGGCAGAGGCATGGCCTCTGCCCACAGCAACTACTGCCACCTCAAAGCAACTGTCACTGCCATTATGGGAGAAGGGCTACCACGACCACATTCTCAAGGGAAGAGGCCAACTGCAACACATGATCAACTATGTGCACGACAACCCCAGGCGATTGTGGATAAAACGCCAGTGTCCTGATTATTTCACCACTCATTCTGAACTGATGATCGGTGACACAAAAGCGGCAACCATCGGCAACCGTTTCTTGCTCAACTACCCATTGAAAGTGCAAGTGCAGTGCTCAAGAAAACTGACCGAGCAGCAAATTGAAGAAAAGTGGCAAGAGATTCTTGACTTAGCCGAGCAAGGCTATGTGATAGTGACTCCAGGCATTAGCCCAGGAGAGAAAACCATAAAAAACCGAGCCATTGATGCAGGATTGCCAATCATCATCCCAACAAAACAGAAATACTCAAACATCGAGAAACCACCAGGCAAACTTTTTGACGCATGTGCCAACGGAACGCTCCTGCTGGTATCGCCGCAAATAACGGAAACAGAAAACCACCTCACCAAAGCACAATGCCAGGAACTAAACGACGTTGCCCAGTCAATATGTGGCACGTAATTTGCTATTGATATGAAAAATTTATAACTTTGTGGCAATAAATAATTAGAAACTCATTACACTTAAAAACATGAAAGTAGCGATAGTTGGCGCTAGTGGCGCTGTGGGACAAGAGTTTATGCGAGTGCTCGATGAGCAGAATTTCCCTGTTGACGAGCTGGTATTGTTTGGTTCGGCGCGTAGTGCCGGGCGCATCTTCACGTTCCGTGGCAAGGACCATGTGGTGAAGCTGTTGCAGCACAACGATGACTTCAAGGACATCGACATCGCCTTTGTGTCGATGGGCGGCGGTCCGGCACGTGAATATGCCGAAACTATCACGAAATATGGCTGCATCATGATTGACAACAGTAGCGCGTTCCGCATGGACGACGACGTGCCACTGGTGGTGCCCGAGGTGAACGGCGACGATGCTCTGAACGCACCACGCCGCATCATCGCCAATCCTAACTGCTCTACCATTATCCTAGTGGTGGCTTTGAAGCCACTCGACAACATCTCACACATCAAGAACGTGCAGGTAGCGACCTATCAGGCTGCTAGTGGCGCAGGCCTGCAGGCAATGGATGAACTGGCGCTTCAGCAGAGCGAGATAGCTCACGGCAAACTCGAGACTACCGTTAAGCACTTCCAGCATCAGCTGGCCTATAACGTGATTCCTCACATCGACGTCTTTGCCGACAACGACTACACCAAAGAGGAGATGAAAATGGTGCGCGAGACTTGCAAAATCATGCACAGCGACATCCGCGTGAGCGCCACCTGCGTGCGTGTGCCAGTGATGCGCACCCACAGCGAGGCGGTGTGGATTGAGTGCGAGGAGCCTATCACCCCCGAGGAGGCACGTGCCGCCATGCAGCTCGCTCCAGGCATAGTGGTGATGGATGAGCCCGCCAGCAACACCTACCCCATGCCCATCACCTGCACGAGGAAAGATCCCGTTTATGTGGGCCGCATCCGCATTGACACCAGTAGCGACAATGGCCTCACATTCTGGGTAGTAGGCGACCAAATCAAGAAAGGTGCCGCCCTCAACGCCGTGCAGATTGGACAATACCTGATATCTCACCGCGGCTTCCCTAAGAAGTAATTTTTGAAGACAATTAAGGACTCAATCTTTTGTTTCGTATTATTAAGGACAATTGACGCGGAAAGCACATTTTCTTACAATAATATAAGCTGCTAGGCTTGCTGGGATGCAAGTTAGCAGCTTATAACTTTATTACTTATCTAAAATTACAGGCTCTCGGTGAGGATGTCGGTGATATCCTCGGGCTTGAGATCAAGATAACCTGCAGGATAGACAACCGTGGTGCTTGTGATGCCTGGAATCATTTCGGTAGTTGCACCGAGTTCGCCGATAGTAAGAGGCAGCCCAATCTCAAGCATCCAATCCTTGAGAGCAGCAAGACCAGCCTCAGCGATTTGCTCGTCGGTCATTCCCTCGCCACCGATGTTCCACACATTCTTGGCAAAGCGCACAAACTTGGGCATGCCTTCCTTCATGGCACGCTTGTAATAAGCCATAGAAACCGAAGCCAAGCAATATCCGTGAGGAGCATGTGTCCAGGCCCCGACGCTGTGACCAATCATGTGAACCATCCAATCTTCACGCTTGCCACAGCCAATAAGGGTGTTGAGTGCCCAAGTTGCTGTCCACATGATGTTAGAGCGGGCCTCATAGTCCTGTGGATTCTTCACAGCGATGCGCGATGCTGTGATAAGCGAGCGCATAAGCCCCTCAGAGAGATAGTCGCTGGTATTGTCGTCAAAATCAGAGAAATACTGCTCCATGATGTGGTTCATGATGTCGTAGATGCCAGCCTTCATCTGATTATCGGGAACAGTCATTGTGAACTTGGGATTGAGAATCGAGAACTTAGGCATGAGACGGTCGTCAAACACGTGGCCAACCTTGAAGTTGTGCTCGGCATCGGTAATCACTGTTCCGGCATTCATCTCAGAGCCAGTGCCCGCCATAGTGAGCACGCAAGCTACCGGTAGCAGACGCTGGTCGACAGCAGGCTGCTCCTGCTTGAGCCAGAACTTGTCCCAATAGTCGCCGTCGCAGAACACCGAAGCGGCAACCGCCTTTGAGTAGTCGCACACACTGCCACCGCCGAGGGCGAGGATAAGGTCAACATTGTTTTCACGAGCTATCTTCACTCCCTCATTAAGCTTCTCCAGAGTGGGGTTGCTCATCACACCAGGATTCTCTACAACAGTTTTGTCGGCTTCGTTAAGAATTGCCACCACTTGGTCGTAGATACCATTGCGTTTCACGCTGCCACTGCCGTAGTTGAGCAGCACAACAGGGCCAAAGTTCTTCAACTCGTCCTTGAGAAAGTTCAAAGACTCATCACCAAAATACAATTTGGTGGGATTGTGGTAAGAAAAATTTCCTAACATAATCTATATTTTAATGGTTATTAATTATTTCGCCTTATTGTAAACCTCATCGGTGACGGGTTCGAGCCATTCGTTGCTGGCTCCTGGCTGCACGTCTTTGTGGTAGGTGAGGTGCTGGAACCATGAGTCGCGAGCTGCGCCGTGCCAGTGCTTAGCCTCGGCAGGGATGGCGATTACGGTGCCAGGTGTCATTTCAACAGGTTCTTTGCCCCACTCCTGATACCATCCGCGACCAGCTACGCAAATGAGCACCTGCACCTGCTTGTGGTGAACGTGCCAGTTGTTGCGACAGCCAGGCTCGAAAGTAACGTTGAAGATTCCCGTCCCCATGTCAGCGAGATAGCTGTTGCCAATGAAATACTGAGCGTATGCATCGTTGGGATTGCCCTTGGGCCACACGTCAAAATCAACAGTCTCGACCACAGCGGGTTGTGGCTCGTTAAACACCTGCGACATCATCTTCTTGGCACGATTGGCCTCGGCCTCCCCTACTCTCTGCTGCAGCACGAGTGGAATCTCGTGAAGTTGAGCATCGGTCACACCCATGTTTCGGGCGCCGCTGATGTGCGCCATAAGTTGTGGCTCACAACCTGGCAGAGCCGAAATCGCCGAAACGGTGACGATTTCACGGTCGGCAAACGAGAGGTTGTTGCGCGCGAAAATGTCGCCAAAGAGGTGTGCTTTGAGATAGTAGTCGGTTTGGGGAGCAAAGTCGTAATTGAACGGACGCCCCGAGAGTTTTGTCTGCACCTCGGTCCCTTGCTTGAGTGCGTCGTAGCTCTTAGGTAGCGGATCGGCTTCTCGGCCAGCCTCGGTCTTCTTACCTGCATCGGTACGCTCTTTAATCACCTGCTGCAATGCTCCTAAGGCGTTTAGTGAGCGAGGAAATCCTGTATAAGCATAAAGCTGCGATAGTGCTTCCTTTGCCTCGCTTATTGTCAGTCCATTATCAAAACCTTCGTTAAGGGCCACTTTAAGTCCTTTAATGTTTCCCTTAGCCTCGTTGGCAGCAATCGCCACGAGAGCTTGTTGTCTTGTTGTAAGTGCCATATATTGTGCGTTTATTTGCAGCGACATCAATAAAACTGTCGCCATTATTATTAACTTTTTCATTGCCGTTTTATTTTATTTGTTCTTACTTGCTTTCACCCACACTGGCTCTTCGCTCATTGCGGGTTTGTTCACTGCCATCACGCCCGACAGGTTGTGAGGCACATACAGTTCCTCAAGATAACGGATATCGTCATCGGTGAGATGAACATCAAGCGCCTTCACCGCTCCCTCGATGTGATGCAGCTTTGTAGCACCAACGATGGGCGACTCCACCTTGGTTAGCAGCCATGCCAGCGAAATCTGCGTCATCTCCACACCGTAGCGGTCGGCGAGTTCTACCACGCGCTTCACAATACGGTTGTCCTGCTCAGCAGTGCTGTCGTACTTGAAATGCATAAATGCATCCTTTTCTTGCCGCAAAGAGGTCTCTCCGGGCCGCTTGGCAAGTTTGCCCGATGCAAGGGCGCTATAGGGCGTCATGGCAATATTCTCCTCATGGCAGAAGGGGAACATCTCGCGTTCCTCCTCACGCATAATCAGGTTGTAATGGTTCTGCACCGAGATGAACTTAGCCCATCCCCTTTTCTCGGCAAGAGCATTCATTTTAGCCACTTGATAGGCATAAGCATTCGCAATGCCTATGTAGCGCACCTTGCCAGCGGCAACCGCCTCGTTCATGCCCTCAAGGATTTCCTCGGCAGGAGTTTTATAGTCCCAAATATGGTAGATGTATAGATCCACATAGTCCATACCTAAATGTTGCAAACTGCTATCGATGCAGTTGAGCACATGCTGACGACCATCGATACCATTCTCAATCTCCTCATCGGTGCGAGGAAGGAATTTCGTGGCGACGACCACATCTTCACGCTTCGCCATATCACGCAATGCACGTCCAACATACTGTTCGGATGTGCCCAACTGATAAGCAATGGCTGTATCAAAGAAATTCACGCCTAAGTCGAGTGAACGCCTAATAATCTCACGCGTAGGCTCCTCGCCAATAGTCCATGAGTGCTGTCCTATGGTAGGGTCACCAAATCCCATGCAGCCAAGGCAGATGCGCGACACTTGAAGGTCGGAATTCCCAAGTTTTACGTATTCCATATTATCTTTGCTTTTTGAATATCATTTTCATTGTCTCAGGGTCAAGAGGTTTCATGGCGGGCAGTTTCAAGTCCTTAACCATGTGCAGTGTGCCCTGCTTATATTTCTGAAAGTGGTCGGTTTTCAGGTGACTCTGATAGGCATCCTCAGATGCATAGATTTCGAGGATGCGAATGAGCATAGGATTCTCAGCACTCTGCATCGGGAAAAGGCAGATGACGCCAGGTTCACACTCCACACTGAGGCGGTCAACCTCATTGGCAAAAGCAAGATATTCTGAGAGATACTGCGGATAGACCTCAATTTCTGCTATGCGCACAAGCATCTTTGAGACATCAGGCACATTAGCCGACGGTTTTTCGCCCGATTGACCAAATAACCACTTGGCATTTTTCCACAATATCATTTCCTTAAAAGGCGCAAGGTCGGGCTCGCTGGTTAAGTACTGATTCATTCTCGCGAGGCTCTTCGTGAGCACTTGTGGCGCAACGTATGGGTAATCAGAGCCATAGAGCAGATGGTCAGGCGTGGTGATGGTGAGCATCATGCGAATGACTTCGGGCGAGTGTGCGCCAGCGAGGTCGTAATAGAGAGCAGCAAGATTTGCTTCCCAATCTATGTCGCCTACAAGTTTGTTGGCCTGCATAACTGGCGCTAGCGACTTCATGCGAGGTACCGCAAGGGGCAGATAAGCGCCACAATGAGGAACCACCACTTTAACGTTAGGGTAACGTGCCAACACATCGCGACTCATCATGTTGGTCACCGCGCGGGTGGTCTCTGATAAGTACTCCTGCATTGCGAGTGGTGTCTGCTGCATTACCTCACGGTTTACAGGCTCAGGGCGGTGTGGATGCAGGACGATAACCGCATGGCGCTCGTTAAGCACGGCAAAAAGAGTGTCGAGCTCGGGGGGGCCCAAGTATTGTCCTTGCACATTTGTCGCCAGTTTTATGCCATCGGCACCCAGAGTGTCAAGCGCATACTTCACCTCACGGATTGCTGCGTCAACATCGGGCAACGGCAATGCGGCACAAAACAAAAAACGGCTGGGATGCTCTCGCTTGATGCGGGCTGCTGTTTCATTGGTCCTTCTCACCACGAGGGCCGAAGAGGGCTGAGGTGCCGCCAACGTCAATACCGAAGTCTCAACACCTGCCTCATCCATCCACTTGAGATGTCCCTCTATATCATATTTTGGCAGAGGAAATCCCTCGTCCATAATTCGGCCTTCATTCTCAAGTGCCGACACAAACTCAGGGGGGATGAGATGGCTGTGCACATCAATCACGGCCTGAGCAAATGCAGTCGCAGCAACTATAACTGCCAAAAATAATATGCGATATCTCATATTACTTTTAAGATTATCCGTAGTTCTCAATAAGATATTTCACGAATTGTGGGTCGCCAAAGTTGATGGTGCCAGTGTCGTGCTGGTTGAGGTTGGCAATGAGCGCCATGTCATCGTTGCTTAAAGTAAAGTCGAAAACATTGAGATTCTGCTCCATGCGCTCGCGATGTGTGCTCTTGGGAATAGCAACAATGCCACGCTGAGTGAGCCAGCGAAGTGCTACTTGATACTTTGCTCTTCACGATGCCGTCAACGCCCTGACCTCCGAGAGGTCCCCATGCCATCATTTTGGTCCCAAACTCATCAAGTAAAGGCTCAATGCCCGTTTGCTGGATAAGCGTGTTGCACTGCAGCTGATTTACCATGGGTTTCACGTCAACATAGTGGGCGAAATCAAAGAAACGACCTGCCTGGAAATTGCTCACGCCAATGGCGCGCACCTTTCCGTCGCGATAGGCCTTCTCCATTGCACCCCATGAGCCAAACACGTCGCCATAGGCCTGATGGATGAGCAGCAGGTCGATGTAATCGGTCTGCAACTTGCGCAGACTCTCGTCGATGCTTTTGGCCGCTTTTTCCTCGCCAGCATTGGCAATCCAAACCTTTGTCACGAGGAAAAGGTCTTCGCGCTTGAGACCGCTCTTACGCCAAGCATTACCCACGCCCTCCTCGTTTTGATAGGCTTGTGCGGTATCAATCAGGCGATATCCCACACTCAAGGCATCGCTCACGCAACGTTCACACTCTTCGGGGCTAACCAAGAACACGCCATAGCCCAGCAATGGCATCTCAACACCGTTAGATAATTTCAGGTATTCCATGATAGCAGATTGTTTAATATTCTAAACCATTAAGCCATTTTTCTACCTTGCTCTTTCCAGAGCGTACTTCGTGACCATAGATTGCAAAACCTTTAGTCACATTGGCTCCAGGGAAGGCATCTTTTACGTCCTCCACACAATTGGCGAGTCCACTGCCCTCGTGGGTGGTGAAAGGGATAACAGCCTTGCCTTTCAAGTCATTTTCATGATTCTTGAAGAAGGTGAACATAACCTGCGGATAAGTGCCCCACCACACTGGTCCGCCAATGAATACAGTGTCGTACTGTGACAAGTCGGGATCAGTGCCCTCGTAGGGAGTCAACTCGCCATTGCGAGCCTCTTCCTGGGCAAGGTTAATGAGTGGAGTGTAGGCCACGCCGTCATATTTGTGAGTTACAATCTCAAACTGGTCGGCACCAGTGATTTCGCTAATGTAATCGGCAACGATTTTAGTGTTGCCAACTTTAATGTTACCTACTGCGTAGTTGTCGCCCGCATGCGAGAAGAACACTACCAATGCTTTACCTTTATTATTCATAGCTTTATTATTGTTTTGCGTTGCATTATTAAAACTGTTGCCATTGCAGGCTGTCGAAATCAGCAAACAAAATACTGATGCGAGAATATACTTAAATGACTTAAACATGGTTCAACTCTTTATCCTAAACTTTGATTTGTTGACCACTCGAAGTGCTGCTCACGCTCGCTAATCCACCAGCGACCGTCAATCTTCACATATTTATCATAGTAACGCACTGCATGGGTTGAGAGCACGTTTTTTCCTTCCTGCTCAGTCACCAATGTGGCCAAAGCATAACAAGTGCCTGTTGCATGAGTCTCGTCAACGAACTCAACGTTCTGCTGTCCATTCATGTGGAACGACACTTTGGCTGCGCCAAATGCCTTGTACTGCTTGATCATGTCATGTACATCGCGAGCCTGCATTCCCAATGTTTCGCCAAAATAAACATCCAGTTTGATGTCGGGACGGAAAATCTCAACGTAGCAGTCCTGATTGTTCTTGTCACTCTCGGTTGCATAGAAGTCTACTAAAGCCTTCAACTCCATGCGGTCTTGCATTCTGAAATCCATTGTTATTCTGTTTTAAAAGTTTGACACTGCAAAATTACAACTATTTTGGGGCATATCATTTTCACAAAAAGCACCACAATTTTCACTTTTTACATAAAATATTATTTCACTTACAAAATATTGTGTAATTTTGCGAAAAACGACAAACGAAATTATAGGTAAGAGGGGATAGAAGTTCACAGTTCATAGTTCATAGTTCACAGTTAATAGTTCATAGTTGTCAGTTGTGAGTTCCCGATCCCCGAAAAACGAAAAACGATAAACGACCAACGATAAACGATAAACGAAAAACGAAAAACGACATGAAAATAGATTTTCTCTTCTCCAACGATTTTTATGGGATGAACGCTCCAGAACTCAGTCACACATGCATGCACATGCTGTGCTTGGAAGGTGAAGGCAGTTTTGTCTTTAACGAGCACTGCTACCATATCGTGAAGAATGATCTGGTAGTGATGCCATTTCCTCACCGTGCTCGTAACTTGGCTGCTCATCCCGACATGAAAGTGGAGTGGTTTGCCGCCGACTACAAGTTCCTTCAAAACCAGTTGCCATCAAATAACTATAGCATTGGTGGCAGCATTAGCCTTAACCACAATCCAGTGATACCGCTCAGTGAAGAGCACGCAGTGCGCATCCTTGACGATTTCCACCGGCTGAGAGAGCGCATGGAAAACCGGCAGGCCATGTTTTACCGTGAAATGATGGGGAGCCTGTGCCTGACCATGATGTA
>CACYVC010000037.1 GCA_902777835.1 uncultured Bacteroidales bacterium
AGGATTTAATCCCATGGCGAGTCTTGCAGCTGTTTATGAAAACGGAGAACTCGTCTATAAAGGTCGTGCCTATGAAAAGGCTCAAAGGCTGAAAAATCCCGTCGAGGGCGATGTGAACGATGATGGAGTTGTCACAAGCGCCGACATCACAGCTCTTTATAACTATCTGCTCGACAGTGACTACCAGTATTATGAAACCAGCGATGTGGATGGCGACGGCGAAGTAACCAGTGCCGATGTCACTGCAGTTTACAATATTTTATTGGGTAACGGCAATTGATATTATAAAGGATTTATAGTGAGAAATCTGACATACAATTAACTTTGTTATTTATTAGTCATACGTCGTCAAGACTCTCACTATAAATACTGCATTATAAAGGCGGCTCCAAGATCTTGAGGGCCGCCTTCGCAACAAAATTGTGCATTATGCTTTGTGCATTGATTAAGGGCTTTTCGACATCGATAGATGCAACTTTGTGAGATTTTATTACTAACTTTGTGGCGTTCAAAAGATTCGCTACCTCAAAAACAATATAATTATGCAAACTAAACTCCATACACGATTTTACAAAGGGCTGATGGTAGTATTGCTTATGGCGGTTACACTTCCATCCAGAGCCTACGACTTTATGGTTGATGGACTTGCCTATAATGTCAATGAAGACGGCACAAGTGTGACGTTAACTTTTGAAAGAACAGCTTCTCCAAGCTACAGCAACCTTGAAAGTTCCATTATAATTCCTGGGAGTGTCACTTATAATGGAACCACCTACTCTGTAACAATAATTGGCGAAAACACCTTTTATGATTGTCAAGGATTGACTTCGGTAACCATACCTAATTCTATAACTTTGATTGGAGATAATGCTTTTAAAAATTGCACTGGCTTGACCTCATTGACCATCCCCAACTCAGTAATCGCAATTGGCAATTACGCATTCGATTTTTGCAGTGAGCTGAAATCGGTGGAAATACCTAACTCGGTTAAGACTATTGGCAATGGAGCCTTTGAGTATTGCAGTGAGTTGATCACTGTCACCATCCCAAATTCGGTGACCTCGATTGGCTCTAATGCCTTCACGAGTTGTTACCGATTAAACACAGTCACTTTAGGTAAGTCAGTGACCTCGATTGGCTCCTATGTCTTTTCATGTTGTAACTACTTGAAATCGCTAAAGTGCAAAGTTCTCAATCCACTTGCAATATCTTTATGGAGTAATGCATTTCAATCTATTCCGAGTAGTTGTGTTTTAAATGTTCCCAAAGGCACAAGTGAAATTTACCAAAGTTTGCCGCAGTGGGATGGCTTTGCTATCATTAATGAATTTCCTTTTGAACCAGGTGATGTCAATTATGATGACGAGTGCAATGCCATTGATGTGACAGTTCTCTACAACTTCCTCCTCAACAACGACAACAGCTCAATCGTCAATGGCGACATCGATGATGACGGCTCGATAACTGCAGCCGACATCACTATGATATATAACATCCTGTTGGGAAATCTCGATGATGACACATCAACCATCACTGAATTCACCGTTTATGGCGTCTCGTTCAAGATGGTTAAAATTGATGGCGGCAAGTTCATGATGGGTGCTACACAAGAACAAGGCAATGCCGTTAATAGCGATGAATATCCTGTACATCAAGTGACGTTGACTAAAACTTATTACATTGGAATGACTGAGGTGACACAAGAGTTATGGAATGCGGTTATGGGATATAATCCAAGTGTTTATAATGGAGGAAATTACGGCACCAATCTTCAGCGTCCTGTTGAGTATATCTCATGGAATGAATGCCAAGAGTTTATCGCTAAACTCAACGAGAAGACTGGGAAGAATTTCAGACTTCCTACCGAGGCCGAATGGGAATTTGCTGCTCGAGGAGGCGACAAAAGCGGTGGATATAAATACTCTGGCAGCGACACCATTGATGATGTGGCTTGGTATTGTAATGACATTCCGTCTCAAACTCCTAACACCGAGGGCTATGGTACACAAACAGTGGCGACAAAGCACTGCAACGAGCTTGGAATTTTTGACATGAGCGGTAACGTGAACGAGTGGTGCCAAGACCAATACGGATATTACAGTTCAGAGCCACAAATCGATCCTACAGGGGCTACCGAAAGTCCCTACCGCGTGGTTCGCGGTGGCAACTGGTTCGATTCTCCTAGAGACTGCAGGGTGTCAAGCCGGCGCGCTATACCACCCGCGGGTCCCGTTCTCAACGTTGGCTTGCGCCTTGCCATGTAGCTGATGCTTAAAAAAATGTCACTAACTTTGCAACCGAGACAATAATTGAATATAAATCATTAACTTAGTGGCGTTCAAAACTGCCATTTAAATAAAAATTAGCCATGTTTGATTTTTTATTATATATTACATATAAATTGTCAAGGATAGTTGAAAATCTCCATGAACCATTTTATAAGTCTAGTAAATACACTATGGATGACACTTTACATTCTATAATATTGACATATAGCGTAATCATATCACAATATCTAACATTTGCATTATTCTATATGCTTTATTATGGATTTGGAGTTAATTATTCTAAGAATCATTATATTGTCGTTCTTTTTTTTATCATGTTGATATCAGATATATGTTTAGGCATTCTCCTTTTTCCACAAATAAATAACGACATGATCAAGAAGTATAAAAATGAGAAGAAGCCCAAATTAAAAAGTTGGATTATTGTCATTTTTGTTGTTAGTCTTTTTATTAGTGGTTTTTTCGCAATGTTTTGGGTTTTAGATCATGCTTTATGATGAGTTTCTTAAATGGACCATTAGCTTCAACTCGATAAGCCGCTCCGACAGTATCAGTGAAGGTCATGTAACCGCTCTAATCCAATATTTTGTTCAAAAAGTTGCGAACGGAGTTCGTCATAAAGCCTGCTCACGCAGGAAAAATAATAAGCGCCTTTTCACGTCAGCCCAAACATTAGCTTGATGGAGTGAGCAGCATGAGTCGTGCGAAGCACGGTGTGCGATAGGCGAACTTCCATCAATTATGCATTATGCTTTGTGCATTGATTAAGGGCTTTTCGACACCGACAGATGCGGCTTTTTGAGATTATATTACTAATTTTGTGAAGAAATCTCTAAAGCAACTTTTAATAGAAGAAAATTTTGTGGTATTAAAAATAATACCTATATTTGCGTCATAAACATTAAAACATTATAATTATGCCCTAAGTATTTCGCTTTTTTGGCTTCTCGTTCTTCTTTTACAGCAGGGAGCACGAGCCTATGCACATTCATGTTGAAGGCAACGACGGCATGGCAAAGTTTGATTGGGATGGTGACAAGTTTGTCCTTGTCGAGAAACAAAACATTAAGGCTGGTGACATGAAGAAAATTAAGACTGTCATCAACGATAATGCCGATATTATAATAAAGCGTTGGAAAGAACATTTTGAATAATAACACATTATTGCTATGAAGATTGTTAAGATTTGGTTCGATGACGAACATATATTTGGCATTGACGAGAATGGCAAGGTGTATAGCCAGTCGTTGCTGTGGTACCCTAAACTAAGGACTGCCACTGCTGAACAGCGCGAACAATATAAATTTGGATTAGGAGGTATTCATTGGCGCGAACTTGACGAAGACATAAGCTTCGAGAGCTTCGAATATGATGATGCTGAGCCAACTGCAATGCAACGTTTTTTCTTGACACACAAAGAAATAAATGTTGCCGAGTTTGCACGTTCTTTAGGCATGAATGCCACCCTTTTGAGAAACTATATCAATGGATTCAAGAAACCATCGGCCGAAAGAGAAAAAGCCATCCTCGCACATATCCACAAACTAGGCAAAGAAATGATGGCTGCATGCTTCTAAATGAGTGCTGCGATTGTTCAAAAAGTTGCGAACGGAGTTCGTCAAAAAGCCTGCTTACGCAGGAAAAATGCGATTAAACGAGACAAAATTAGTGCAAACCGAGGGTAGCACCATGCTTGCATGAGTATTGCCGAAGCGCAGCCTAATTTATCAAAAGCTGAGCTTACTCAAAGCCTTGCGAGCGTGAGCATTTTATCAAAAAATAATCTGGCGTAAGTATCAATTCCCCAGCAGCACGTCGTAGATATTGGTGATGTCGGCGGCAGTGATCACGCCGTCGAAGTTTGTGTCGAGATGCTCGTTATAATCCGCCTCCTCACCAAATAGCAGATTGTCGTAGAGTCTGGTGATGTCGGCAGCAGTGACAACGCCATCGTTGTTCACGTCGCAGATGTGGTGATGCATCCACACGTCGAGCAGCGGCATACGCTTTGTAAACCATTCTGTTATATATTCCTTCTCCTCAACGAAGTTGAGCGGATGCCCAAAGAGGTCGCTGTCACCGTTCCAGCGCTGCTCCTCGCGGGTGGCGGCACCACAGTCGATAAGGCGGTCGATGGCGCTGGAATACCGGTTCACGAGGCTCTCGGTGCTTAGCCAAGTGGTGCGCAGCTCGTCATAACGGTTAAGAAACGCCTGGCGATACTTGCACTTGTTGTGAAACAGCATCTTAAAGAGCCAGTTGTAGGGGAGCTTAAAGAAATCATAGGCAGTGAGTGGCGGCCGCCAGTCCATCGGTGACCACGTCTGCCCTACCGAGGCATCGAGATCCCACACTGCTAGCGACAGCCGCTTATCCACAGCACGGTCGTAGCACAGCCAGTAGATATTTCGAGCCGAGTTGTCGTTAGCGTTAAGCGTCAGGTAGAATATAGTGTAGTCGATAACTACTGGCATATCAAAATAGAAGTCAACCACAATGTTATACGTACCTATTGTTTCGCTAACCTCCATCGCGTGAATGGCGTTATACAGCACCTGGTAGCTAGTGGGGAACACCTCGTCAAATTCGGGATACTTCACCACAAAGCTGCAATAGTCGGGGAGGGAGTCGTTAAATGGCACTGTAAAGCGGAAACCCGTCTGCGGGTTAAACTCATCGGTCTTCCACAGGCCACCGTGGAACACATTGTTGATGGTGTCGTACTTTACCAGCTGCAGCTGCTTGCGGTCCATGGCCTCGGTGAGCGAATAGATGCCGCGATACTCGCTGCCCAGGAACACCTCCACCACCTCGCCACGCACGCCAGTGAGCACATCGGGCGCTTGCTCATAGTAGTAGGGCTCACGAGCCATGTCGAGCCACAGCTCGGTGGCGATGCGGTTGCGCACTCGAGCCATGTCGGGCTGACCAGCATCGAGAATCCAATGGTTATCGCGGCGCATATTCATCAGTTTGCGGTTCTGCTTCTCGCCATTGGCATCGATAAACTTAATGCTATAGTTGCGTTTGTGTTTATCGGGAGCATTTGTCGTGTAACCACGCCATTTTATATTGGCTGTCATCACCTCGCTGGCGCTTTGTCCTGGCTCGGCAAGCACCACTGTGCCAGCAGCATAGTCATAACCAAAGTCGCCTTCTAACCCAACTAAAGGCAAATAGGTAAACTGCATAGTATATTCCTTGCCGTCGGAGCATTGCACCGTCCACGACTTGCTGCCGGCGATATCCTCAAAAGTGAACTCACCGTCATCATCAAGCGACACCCCATCGATGCTCACCACCTGACATCCATCAACACCCTGAACCACAGCAGCCTGTGTTGTACCAAACCACTCCTGCGGTACCGACACAAGCAAGGTGCTAGCCGCACTATCGCAAAATGCCGGACTATCGTTTATCGTAAGCTTCACCGCAGCGTTCACCCCGATGCTCGACAAAAGCCATAAGGCCATAACAACTAATAGTTTATGTGCAATATCACGTATCATATTATAAACCTAAAATGTATTCATAAAGCTTTGTGAGGTCACTAGCGGTGATGTTGCCATCGCCAGTAACATCTAAATTGCTGTCGTACTCACCGTCATAAAGCAGATAGGAGTTCATCTTTACGATGTCGTTGGCGGTCACCACACCGTCGCCATTAACGTCGCAAGGGTGACGCATTAGGGTGCGGTCGAGGTGAGATAGTCGCTTCTTCATCCAATCAATGATATACTCCTTCTCGCCCACAATATTGAGGGGCAGGCCGTTAATATCGCTGTCGCCACTCCAGCGCGCCTCCTCGCGCGCCACTGCCCCACTCTCTACCAGCGGACTAACGAGGGCGTTAAGCCTATTGTTAAGGTTCTCCTCGCTGAGCCACGAATGTCGCAACTGCCAGTAACGACTTATCATGTCTTTATGGTAGATGCATTGCGGGTCCTTAAACATATTGAACTCCCTGCTCGAGAATTTGAAGTCATGGTCGGGCTCTGCTCTGCCGCCACGAAAGTCGAGGGAGTCACGGTTAGTGCCCAGCGACCAGTCGAGGTCCCAAGCCGCCAGCGTGAGCCGCTTGTCTTGCTCTCGGTCATAGATTGCCCAGTAGATGTTGTTAACGCCATTATCCACCGAAATCAGGAACTGGATGAAGATGGCATAGTCAATCAGCACAGGCATGTCGAAATATTCATGGGCATGGGCATTGTAGCTATCAACGTCGCTGGTGGCAACAAATTTCACAGCGTTATACAGGTCCTCGTGATGGGTGGGATGAACATCCTCAAATTCAGGATATTCCACCACAAAGGTGGAATAATTGGGGATATTGTTGTTATAGGCCACATACTGCTTGAACTCGGCCACTTTGCTCCAACTGGCAGCGTTCCATAACATGCCGTGAAACTGCTGGTTTTCCTCGTCATACTTCCTCACTTGCAGCTGTTTGCGGTCGATGCTCTCCATCAACGAGTAGATGCCCATATACCTGCCACCAGCAAACACCTCAACCATCTTGCCGCGAGCACCCAACAATACGTCAGGAGCCTGGTCATAGTAGTAGGGCTCGCGAGCCATGTCGAGCCATAGGTCGGTAGCGAAGCGGTTTCGCACGCGAGAGAGGTCAACCTGCCCTGCGTCAAGCTTCCAGTGGTTGTCACGGCGCAGGCCAAGCAGTTTTCGGTTCTGCTTCTCACCGTTCTCGTCTATGAACTTGATGCTGTAGTTGCGCTTGTGGCGGCCTTCGGTGTTGGTATAGCCTCCACGCCATTTCACCTGAGCGAGCATCGCCTCGTCGGTAGTGCCGTCGGGATCCATGAGAGTCACGTGAGTGTCAACAAAATCATAACCCATATCGCCATCAATGCTTAAAATGGGCAAAAAAGTGAACATCAGGCGCTTAATAACCAGCTTGCCATCTTCCATCGCCCTTACTAAATACACCTTGTCGCCGCTCACCTCGTCGAAGGTGATGGGGTTATTGGTAAGCGGCTGACCAGCAACGGTGATGTTGTGCCATTGCGAGGCAGTATCCACCTGCACCACGGCAGTGAAATCACTACCAAAAGCCGATTTGGGAATACTATAGAGCAGAATATTGCTACCCTCATCGGCAAAGGCTTTAACCCCATTGATAATCACCTGCGCACTAGCACCAAAGCCACACCATGCCAGCACAACAATAATTGCCATGCAGCGCAGCGATGCCACTAAAAGTGATATGTGACTACGGTTATTATCCATTAGAGTCTATTTTCCCTAACATAAAAACGTTTATTATTCATATCTATTGCACAAAAACCGCGTTAGACCAAGATTTTGACACCTAGAAATAAAAATTTCCTAAAATATCACTTGATTAACGTATAAATGAAGATTATTTTGTAACTTTGCAAGTTATAAGGTGAAGTAGCGCAACTTGGCTGCTCCCTTTATTAAAAACTAGTTTTTAAAAGTATTGACAATGAATAAAATAAGCAGACTACGCACATTGATTGTTGTGATGATTGTGGCTCTTGCCACAAGCATGGCGATGACCTCGTGCGGCGGTGGAGGACTCGAAAAGGCCATCAAGAAAGCGTTAATCAACGGTGACACCACACAGGTCACCTACGACTCGATTTGCTCCATCATAAAAGGAAATCCTGAGAAATATAGCCAATATATCGACAAAAACGGCGAGATAAACGTTGACGCTCTCGGCAAATACATCAACGAGGTGGGCAGCAAGCTGCGTCCACCCATGTCGTGGAACATCGCAACCTATGGCCTCAAGAACCTGTCGCTCACCATTTACTTCGAGCGCAGCGGTTCGATGACACCCTATGACCACACAGGCGGCAGTGGCCAACTCAAGAAGGCGGTCAACGACCTCATCAACTTCTTCCCCGAACGCGAGAATGTGAAAATCAACATCGTGAACGACAACATCTACCCCTATAACGGCACCGTTGATTCATTCCTGCAAGACCGCAATATCTATGAGAGCACCAGCGGCACTGGTGACGCCAGCTACACTGACTTCAAGCTCATCTTCGAGAAGATTTTCCAGGCGCAGAAACCCGGCAACGTGAGCGTGCTCATCACCGACATGATTTACTCGCCTAAGAACACTGCCGACGTGAGCGTGGAAAAAATCCTCAATGAGGAAAACAGCGTGGCAACGGCAATCTTCAAGACCTATAAGGGCAAGTCGATTATCGTCAACCAGCTCATGGGCGACTACAACGGCATGTACTACCCCTACAACAATGCGCCAGTGGCCTACAACGGACAGCGTCCATTCTATGTCATCATAGTGGGCGACGCCTCAACCATCGACCGCATGGCTAACGACGAGAAATATGCCAAGTTCCTTCGCCCCGATGGCGTGAAAAACACCTACCGCTTCAACCAGGCGCCTGGCGACATCAACTTCAAGATTGTGCCCGACTGGAAGGACAACACAGGACGATTCCGCATCTCGCGCGACGACCAGACCTTACTAACCAAGTGCGAGGGCGACCGTGAGACAGGAGTGATGTGCTTCACCATCGCCGCCAACTTTAAGCCATTGAGCAAGGACGACTCATTCCTTACCAACATTGCCAACTACACCGTGCAGTCGCAATCGGGATTCCAAATCACCATTCGCCCCATCACGCCTGCCGACATCAACAACAATAACCGCGCTTATCTTGACGGAATGACTCACCTCATCACCGCACGAGGCAAGTTAAACACATCGCACGACGAACTCTCCATCACCATCAACAACCAGTTCCCGGCATGGATTCGCGAGTCGTCAACCACTAGCGATATCAACCCCGCAGCAGCTGGCTTCGCTACAACGACCTTCGGTCTCGAACGCTTCCTGCAGGGCATCTACGACGCCTTCGCACCAGGTAACGCCACCTACGGGAAGATAACTGTTAAACTTGAGAACTAAGCGATTAAAATATATATAATAAAACTGCAAAATATCGAAATATGAGAGATAAAGTTATATTTTTAGTTATTGGAGCTGTAGCCACTGTTCTGTTCTGGATTTTCAGGGTGGAACTTTATGAGGCTCTTTACACTGTGAACGGCTTTAGCGACCAGATGTATAACACTGGCGCTTATGGTTCGGTTGCTGTCATTACCATTGCTATGGCATGGGGAATGGCCGCAATCTACTATTATGTGATTAACTCGGTTAAGTTCGATCGCTGGTATCACTGGCTAGCAATGCTGGGCGTGACATCCGTTCTTACCCCTGTAGTTTGCTATCTCGTAGTGTCACACTTGCTTGAGGGCTTTGATTACTCCACCGCCGAGTTCACATTTGAGGTTTACAACATCCTATTCACGGCACTCACCTTCATCATCGCCTCGTTCTCGATGCGCTGGTGGAGCAGCAACTGCCGCCACACTCCCATTCCACAGTAATAATTCGCATTAACTTCGATAAACGAAAAACGATCAACGAAAAACGATCAACGATAAACGATAAACGATCAACGATCAACGATAAACGAAAATAAATGAAACTATTTGTATTTGCTATAGGAGGTACTGGCTCACGCGTACTCAAGTCGATGATTATGCTGTGTGCAGCTGGCGTGAGGCCTGTTGACGCCAACGGCCGACCGCTGCAAGACGTGGAGATTGTGCCCATCATCATCGATCCGCACAAGTCTAACGCCGACCTCAAGCGCACTGAGCGACTGCTCAGCGCATACAACACCATACGCGAGAAACTCTACGGCAAGAACGCCAATGCTAATGGATTCTTTGCCACAAAGATATCAAGCCTTAAGGATGTGGTGTCGAGCAGTCAAGTGCCACTCGATGACTCGTTCATCTTCAACCTCGCTGCCGTCGAGAACTATAAGTTCCGCGACTTCATCAGCTACAACACTATGAACGAGCCCAACCAGGCGCTCACCTCGCTGCTCTTTGCCGACTACCAGCTTGAGAACAAGATGAGCATCGGTTTTGTGGGCTCACCCAACATTGGCAGCGTGGCGCTCAATGGCGTCAAGGACAGCAACGAGTTCAAGGCCTTTGCCAATGTCTTTGCCGACGGTGACCGCATCTTCTTCATAAGCAGCATCTTTGGTGGCACTGGTGCGGCGGGATTTCCTATCATCGTCAAGAACATACGCCAAGCCAAGAACATCGACGCCAAAAATAAAGCCTTTTTACAAAAAGCACCTATCGGTGGACTCACTGTTCTGCCCTACTTCTCGCTCATGGAGAGTGACGACAAGGAAGACAAGCGCATCGACAACGCCGACTTCGTGGTAAAGACACAGAGCGCACTCGAATATTATAACAATACCCTCACTGGCGACGGACAAAACGCTGTCAATGCTATCTTCTACCTCGGTGACCACGGGCATAACGCGCCCTACGCCTACGACCCAGGCGACAAGCGCGACCAGCACGACCCTGCTCACCTCATTGAGATGGTGGGAGCAATGGCGCCATTCAAGTTCATGAGCATGAGCGACAGCGAGCTCACCGACCTCGCTACTGGCAATCCCCTGCCAACCAAGGCCTTTGAGTATGGCCTCGAGCAGGACACCGACTTTGTGGATTTCGCAGCCTTCGGACAGGAGACCCGCTCCATGATCTACCGCCCACTCGTGAAGCTGCACCTACTATACATCTTCCTGCGCACTGGCTTGGATGGTATGATAGGACAAGGCTTTACTGAGGATGCACCCAAAATCACACGCGAGTTCACAGGCACACAGTTCTACCGCGTGCTCACTCAGCAGTTCTTCGACAACTACATCGAGTGGCTCACCGAGCTGCTGCACAACCGCCGTCATGTCACCCTCTTCAACGAGGGAGAGATGGACATGAACAAGGCCATCCACAACGTTATCACCAAAAAAGGTTTCTTCGGCAACAAGAAGGTTGACAACGATGTGTTTAAGGCCGAGATGAACCGCCTTAGCCGCGACAACAATCGCTACGGCAGCAACCCTGAGCTCAAACTCATGGACATCTTCTACACCGCCGCCGAGAAAATCATCAACGAACGATACAATAACCTCAACTGACAACTCACAACTGATAACTCACAACTATAATGAGTCAAGTACTATCATATAACAACAAGACGACGAAGACTAGCGCGCAGGACTGGATCCCTGTAACGCCCTACATTGATGACGACATCAAGCAAATTAAGGACCCTAACGGTGGCATGAGCGAGAACCCACGCACAGCCATCCCTAGCCCCTTCGCGCAACTCGACCTGGTGAAGAATGCCTTTGAGCATCTCGCTGGAAACGCGCGACTGAGCGGGTCGATGATGGACAAACGCCTAGTGTCTAACGCCCTCGATGTAGCACAGCTCTTCTTCGACTTTGAGAACCATAAAGACTACCTCCACATCGTGCGATGGAACCGTGAGGAGCAGATTGCACGCCTCAAGAGCGAGCCCGAGCACCGTCTCTATGGCGAGACACTCGAACTCTTCCTCAGCAGCGACACCAAGTATAATTTCAATATGCTCACCGACTGGTACATACTTTTGTGGAACAGCCAGGTGATAGGTGCCACTTCACCATCGTCGATGACTATCGCCGTGCCACGCGAAAACGAGAAGCCCATCAACGCCATCAAGGTTGAGCAGGGAATTTCGCTCTTCGACTCTGAGACACGCGACCTGTGGCAGCGTGATGACGAATTCATCTACTTCATGTTCATGCTCTTCAACGCCTTCCCCACGCTGCGCACCGCAGTGAAGGGAGTGTATGACTACATGCTCAAGAACAAGAACATCATCATGGAGCAGAAACCCATGCTCTACAACCGCCTCACGCAGGTGATTCCTAACCTCGAGGCGCTGACCTATGAGTTGGCACCACGACTGGTGGAGAGACTCGACCTGGAATTTGACCCCTTCGTAGGCGACAACGAGGTGACAGTGCTTGGCGCAAGGCTCTATCACAAGCGAGCACGCGACATTCGCACCGCAGCCGCTAGCAGCGACTTCGTCATCGCTCCAACACGAGAGGTGGGCGAAACTCTGCCACTTGTGCTGCGCAACAACTTCAATGGCAGCGTTGACCACTACATCTACATCGACAAGGAGTGGGACAGCTCCACACAGGTATTCACCAATGGCATTCCCGTGTCGAAGCGCAAGCTACCCGACACCAGCATAGAATATCCTTTTGTCACCACTGGCGATTTCCTGCAAGACACCCTCATACGCCTTAGCGGTCCCATCGACAGCGACCACTATTTCAGCGGCAATATCATCAATAAGGCAATGGTAAGCCAAAATGGTTACTTGATGCCGCTCACCGAGGAGTTCTTCAAGTATTTCAACGCCAGCGATGTGACAAAACAGGTGCATGGCCGCAACATGCTCGAGATGGAGGAACTGAGCGACGGTTCGGTAAACGTAACACTGAGAGTGCCTCTCAAGAAGCGCTTCATTGAACTCACCCGCAACTACTACCCCATCGACGACCCTTCGTGGCACTTCGACGAGAAGCGCGGCACAGGACGCATCATCACCAACGTGGTGATGTCGGCTGCCATCTTCCCATTTGTGCGCACCAATTATAAAGACGACTACACAGTGCAACTGTTCTCAATGATTGACGGAGGCAGCGCACAGCTCTCCTTCTTCAACGATGGCATGGGCAGCGACAATCTCAAGTGCAGCAGCAAGCTGCGCTCACACAGCACTTTCTCCACCAGCTACTACGACATTGAGGGAGCCTTCGACATAGTGAGAGCCGCTATCACTACCCCATCTGGACAGTTCACTGGATATATCATACCAATGTGGAAGCCATATATGGCAAGCAGCAAGGAACTGATTTTTGCTGTCGATTTCGGCACCACCAACAGCCACGTGGAGTGGTCGGTGCGTGGCGAAGACGCCAAAACGCTTGAGTTTGCTCATGGCGAGCATCAGGTGCTCATCGCCTCGCTACTAAAGCGCGGCACGCTGCTCTTTGCCGATCAACTGCAACGCGTGGAGTTCCTTCCAAGCGACATTGATAATGTGTATGGCTTCCCACTGCGCAGTGCACTGGCACGCAACGCCATCAGTACTGGCGGGCACAAGCTCTTTGGCGATATCAACATACCATTCCTATATGAGCGCCAGTACTTCGACGGCTATGACATCACCACCAACCTCAAGTGGATGGGCGATATCACGCTCTCACGCGAGTTCCTGCGTGAGCTGGTGCTGCTCATCAAGGCTAAGGTGCTGCTCGAGAATGGTGACCTCAACCGCACCAGCATCGTCTATTTCTTCCCCGTGAGCATGGGCGGCAGCGACCGACGCAAACTCGACGACACATGGGAGGAGCTTTACCACACCTACTTTGGCAACGACACAAGCAACCTACATGCCTATCCCGAGAGCATCGCACCAGCCTATTTCTATAAGGGCGATGACGTGAGCGGTGGCAGCTTCGTTTCTATCGACATTGGCGGCGGCACTACCGACACCGTCATCTACCAGCCCACCGAGAACCGCCTCGACACAATTCCGGTGGCAATCTCGTCGTTCCGCTTTGCTGGTGACGCCATCTTTGGCGACGCCTTCACCGAGCGTGATGCCGACAACAACCCGCTCATTCGTCACTATGGCGAGTACTTCAAACGACTCATCTCTAAGAACAGCGACATAGGCTATCTCAACAGCATCCTTCAAGATGTGCTCAAGCGCAAGCGTTCGCAGGATGTCAACGCCTTCCTTTTCTCTATTGAGAATGTGGAGCAGCTGCGCACTCTGCGCGAGGTGGACCGCAACATCTACAGCTACAACATCTTGCTGCGCAACGACCAGCAGCGCAAACTCATCTTCATGTACTTCTATGCAGCCATTATCTACTACATAGCCATGTCGATGAAGGCGCGCAACTACGAGATGCCCAAGCAGATATACTTCAGCGGCACTGGTTCAAAGATTCTCAACATTCTTGGCAGTAAAGACCAGGTGATTGAGTTCACGCAGCTAATCATAGAGCGAGTGTTTGAGAAAAAATACACCGAGCGATTCCTCATCAAGATTGAGCAGAAGAGCCCTAAGCAAATCACCTGCCGAGGAGGTATCAAGCTAGAGACTCTGCGCATGGACGACAACGTGGATGTGCAGCAACTCACTCCACGCAACGTCAACGCCATGAAGTACTGCTTCTCGATGATCGACAAGCAGCCACTCAACATCAAGTCGGTCTATGATATTGAGAATCGCAACAAGCTCATTGAGCAGGTGGAACGCTACAACCAGTTCTTTATCGACCTGTGCGACAGCGTCACCAAAGATGAGTTCGGCATCGACAACAAGGTGTTCAAGATTTTCTGCAGTGTGCTTGGCGACGATATCGACAACTACCTCACCGCAGGCATCAACAGCTACCTTAAAGGGCGATATCAAGGCGATGAGCCCATCGAGGACGTGCCGTTCTTCTATCCAGTGATAGGCATCATACGCCACAATCTGCTCAAGAACCTATGCAACGAGGTGATTTCAAAGACAGTATAAACAAGAAACAAAAAATAACATAATAATAACCATCAAAATCATTTAATGAAATGAAGAAAATTTTAGTAGTTTTAGTGTGCTTCATGGCAATGGGCACAATGAGCATCAAAGCTCAAGACGGCAACCTCTCTGAAGGACAGTGGAAACATGGCCTCGCAGTGGGTGCACAATGGATCGCTACCGATTTAGGGTTCGGCAAAGCCGAGAGCGAAATCATCAGCAAGACCAGCGAGAACTATTCGCTCGATGACCTTCGTGTAGCCTATGGCAGCAAATCAAAGTGGGTTGAATACTACGACAAGCTCAAAGCCCACGAGGGTGAGACTGGCAATATCGAAAAATTGGTTTCAACAATTACCTCTGAGTACAAAGACCCAGGTCACATTAAGAACCAAGTGAAGAAAGATATCGAGAAGTACAACGCAAGCCACGACGGCAATGCAGTGCAAAGCAGCACAACCGACAACGCAGCTGCTGCACCTGCAGCCGCCACTACCACCACTGGTGGCACCAATGTGGTTGCTGCTACCGACACAACAAAGGCTCCCGCCGCTAAAGACAACGCCGAGAAAGAGAGCCATGGCGGACACGGATTCCTCTATTTCATCTCACTGCTGGGCCTCGCTCTGGGTGCTCTCGGAACCTTCCTAGCAATGCAAGCTCGCAAAGAGAACCAAGTCCTCATGCGCGATGCCAACGATGACATCAAGAACCTGCAGAAGCAAATCGACAATTTGCGCAACACGCTCAAAGGACAAGACGATAATAACAAAATTGCCCCTAAACGTGAGAAAAAAGCAGAGCAAAAGAATACCAACGACAACCTAGCGCAAGCTCAGAAGATAGACTTCAACAAAACCGCTGAGAAGAAAGTAGAGAACAAGAAGGAGGAACCTAAAAGAGAGGAGCCTAAGAGAGAGGAAACTAAAAGAGAAGAGCCTAAGAGAGAGGAAGTGAAGAAGGAAGAGCCCAAGAAAGAGGAGCCCCAACCTGCTCCTGCTTTTGGCGAACCCCGAATCCTCTTCATGGCTAAGCCCGATGATAATGACAACTTCTCGCGCACATCATCGGCCTACGAGCCTGGAAATTCAATCTTTGAGCTCACCACAATGGATGGCAAGAGCGGCTCTTTCACTGTTATCGGCAAGAGCGAAGCACAGAAGCTCGCCCTTCTGATGCCTGGTGACACACTTGCTAAAGCTTGCTCGGGCAACAACATCCAATCTACCGCCGGCAAGACCCGCATCGTCACCGACCGCGCAGGCCGCGCTCAACTCGAGAACGGCAAATGGCACATCGTTGTTAAGGCCATCGTGCATTACGTATAAATTTTTAGTAAAATAGTAGAGTGGTGAAAATAGTGGAGTAGTAAACAAACCACTACTCCACTGCTTTACCGCTCTACTGTTCTACTATTCAACAACTTTACTCAAAAACACATATAGCTCAAAAAAGTGCATATTTTCTGTACCAAATGCGGGAAACATATTGATGTGTCGCTCGAAGAACTTGAGAACCAGAGTGGACATTTAGTATGCCCCCAGTGTCTCGCCGAGATTGACGTTGACGTGGATCTGTTCAACGGCAAGGTACCAGCTATGCCAAGCGACGAAGGACTTGATGTCACACCAAGTCAGCAGGAGCCACCAAGCTGCACCACGCCACCACCAATACCGCCAACAGAATCAACGCATCAAGCAGAAACCACTACCGCAAGTACTCCGCCCGATTACACGCCAGCAGCCATCGATGACGTGATGCGCTACTGCAAGCACTGCGGAGCTTTCTTGAAGGAGGGTGTCAACTTCTGCCCTAAGTGTGGAAAATATGTGAGAGTAACGCCTCCTACCCCCAAGCCCCCTCTCACTCCTGCACAGAAGGCGGCGGCAAAACTCCGAGCCACAACACCACCTGCTCACCGAGTTCCTGCCAACAACCAATCATCCCACAAACCACCAAAAGAACCCACTTATCAGGCATCTACCGTGAGACAACAACCAACATCCAGATATGGTGCCCAACGTCGCACCACTACTAGCAAGAACAAAACATCGTCAAAGTTCAGCATACACAGCATTGGAGGTTGCCTCACTTTGACAATCGTAGCTGTGGCACTGTTCTTCATTATATATATTATAATTGGGACAACATACGAGTAACAATCTAGAACGAAAACCACAAACACTCACTAAAAACTATGAGAATAGAATGTCCTAAGTGTGGACACATCACAATACAGAGCGAAGAGGAGCTTGCTAAGCTCAACAATATCATCACATGTCCACAATGCATGTCAATGCTCAAAATAGTGGACGGCATCGCCTACATCCCTAACGAAAAGGCAACTGCCGACGAGCTCCGTCACCCCGACCCTGAACCACCACAATTCAAAGGCGACCTTTATTATGAGACCCACGGACATCAGACCGAGGGACTAGACCCTCTATATAACGCTGCTGTAGCCTACATCCGAACTTGCAACGCTATCTCTCTGCCCATGTTGCAACGCTATTTCGACATACCACCTGAGCGTGCCGAGCAAATCATGCAGCAGCTCGAGAACAACGGAGTGGTGTCGCCCTACGACGGCATGCATCCGCGCAAAATTCTCATCGACCACTACACAGGATTGCCAAGCAAAGCTCCAGGCAGAGAGAAATATAACCCTCAAGAAGCCGAGTTTGACGAAAACGGCAACCCAAACCCACAGCAGCCTATCAAAACACGCTCCTGTGTCATCTCAATGCCAGGATGCCTCATCATGTTGCTACTCATCGCAACCATCATTTTCGTTATAAAAAACTTGTAACACATCAAATTACATCAAGGTGACCTTAGATGTAATTCCTTATATAATCTTATGATAGAGCAGTTCCCTTGGAGGACAATCACTCATTATGGTCTTCATCTATTAGCTCCAGCGCTAATAGCACTCTGTTTCAAAAAAGAACGCCGCCTGAAAGCTTATCTTATTATGCTAGCAACTATGTTGGTGGACTTAGACCATTTACTGGCCACTCCTGTTTTCGATCCCAATAGAATGAGCATTGGCTTTCATCCCTTGCATTCCTATATTGCTATTGCAATCTATGCTATATTGTGCCTTATCCCTTACGAAAAACTGCACTGGCCCTGGTGGCTGAGAGCCATTGGGTTGGGACTAGTGATGCACATGATTACCGACTGGCAAGACTATATGCTATGGCTTTGATGTAACATCTTAAAGATAGGTCTAATGGTCAAAATTTAGGATGAAAACCCCATTAAATTGTTCTAATGGTCAAAAATTAGGATGCTTACAATCTGTAAGCAAAAGAAATATTATGAA
>CACYVC010000038.1 GCA_902777835.1 uncultured Bacteroidales bacterium
ACCGACATTCGCAAAGGCCGACAAGCCACAAGCGACAATCGCTAAAAGTGTGAGTAATAATTTCTTCATAACAATACAGGTTTATAGGTTAGTAGATAGATTAATCAGAGGCATTATATTAATGTTTCACACAAAGATAAAAGTTTTTTCATTAAAAACCAAATATTTGCTTATTTTTCGGTTTCCACCTACCCATATTCTCACTTCCTGCGGTTCCAATCAATCCTTCCGACTGGGAGGATTGATGAGAAATCACCAGCTCATTACTGTGTTGTAAATCATCTCCGACTTGTTGGTCAGATTAGCGTCAAACTTGACTGTCAGCAACTGAACGATATGCTCGAGAGCGTCTTTGCAGTTGGTAGTGCATACTGGCCTCAGCGGTACGGCGAGATGCAAAATATGAAATGCTTATCTATATGCCCAATATAATGAAGTAACCCATTTTGCTTAACAAATATACTGATTGGTTGAATGAAAACATCAATATTACAATATAATGGGCATGTTTTGCGTAAAAATATTACAAGCATTGATTTATAGGTAATAATTGCAAAGAGGGCACAATGACGAATTCTTATTTGCATTGTGTCCCCTTTTAAAAAGAAAGGAGACTACTATGAAAAATCTCAAGATTCTATCTTTAATGACAGCAGCGATAATGCTTCTCGCTGGCTGTGCCGATGATAATTACAGTGATATGGACCCATGGGGCGGTGGCAGCACTCCTAATGGTGGACAAGGTGGAAACAACGCTACAGGTGACGACCTAGAGGCATTCGATATCAGTTTTGATACTTCAGCACTTAACGAGACCGAGAACATTACCACCGACGAGAACGATGAGGCCTATGACGACTACGCTGAGCACAGCAACTTCTCGCGCCAGATTACCGTTAATTTCAACGGTAGCAGTGCTACAATTGATGGAGCCACCGATGGTGTTGACATTGCCATTGACGGCGCTCATGTGACTGTTGTCAACGGCAATAAAGGCATGGAGTTTATACTCACAGGCTCCACTACCGACGGATCATTCAAAAGCTACAGTGACTATAAGTTTAAACTCACACTCAATGGCGTTTCAATCACAAATCCCAACGGCCCTGCCATCAACAACCAAAGCCACAAGCGAACCTTTGTGGAACTCGCAAATGGCACAAGCAACTCTCTTACCGACGGTAGCAGTTATACCGACCTTGTGGAAGATGAGGACTGCAAGGCCTGCTTCTTCAGCGAGGGACAGATTATTGTTAGCGGCTCGGGCACACTCAACATCACCGGCAATTACAAGAACGGTTTGTGCAGCGACGATTATATCCGCCTTAGGGCTGGCAACATAATCAATGTCACCGCCACCAAGAGCAATGGCATCAAAAGCAATGACGGTGTGTTGATTGATGGCGGCGTTCTAAACATTGGTGTTTCGGGCACTGCGGCAAAAGGCATTTCGAGCGACGCCCATGTTGAGATAAATGGTGGACGCACAACCATCATCACCTCAGGCAACGGAGAGTGGGACAGCGACGAGAATGACACCAATGCCTGTGCAGGTATCAAGGCCGACAGCATCTTCACAATGAATAGCGGTGAGCTCTATATCAAGAGTACCGGTTCGGGAGGCAAGGGAATCAACGGCGATCAGACTGTGACTTTCAATGGCGGAACGGTGAAAATCCTCACCACGGGTTCACGTTACACCTACGGCAGCCAGCATTCAAGTGCCAAGGGCATCAAAGGTGATGGTGACGTGGTGATAAATGATGGCATCATCAAGGTGCGCGCCAGCGGTGGCGAAGGCAGCGAAGGCATTGAGAGCAAGTGTAATGTGAGCATCAATGGCGGCACTGTAGAGGTGTCGAGCTATGACGATGCCATCAACGTGAGCAACAAGGGTTATGCGCTCAACGTCACAAACGGAAGCACCTATGCCTACTCTACCAACAATGACGCTGTTGACAGCAATGGCAGCATCACCATATCGGGCGGCATTCTTATCGCTGCTGGAGCCAGTCAACCCGAAGGAGGCATTGACAGCGATAATACCGCTATAGTTATCAATGGTGGCGTTGTGATAGGCCTGGGCGGCGAGAACAGCCAGGTGTCAACATCGAGCAAGCAGATGTCGCTTGTTTCGGGCAACCAAGTTAGCGCAGGTACCATCATGGCGGTGACATGCGCAGGCAACAACGTGCTTGCCTATAAAGTGCCGCGCTCTTTCTCTCAGATGATTATTTCTTCGCCCAAATTTAGCAGCGGTAGCACTTGGTCCATTACCTCAGGAGCCAGTGTTAGTGGCGGTACCACATTCCACGGACTTACTATAGGCGGCACAACCACAAGCGGCTCAACTGTTGCAAGCGGCACTCTAAGTTCCACTGTGACCTATAGTAACACCCGCAGTGGTGGCCCAGGCGGTGGCAATCCTGGCGGAGGGTGGCATTAGAAAAGCATAATATTTAAAACTATAAAAGAGGATGCATCGGCTTGAAAACGATGCACCCTCTTCTTTTGTTGGTATATACCTTAAGTTTTCTCAGTTGTTAGAGAACAACGTTCGGCATAACTTGAGCAAGCTCAGTTCTGCTCTCACTTAACCAAGATTTTCTTGCCCTTCTCGATTACTTATTTTATAACAACTTTCTTACCGTTGTTGATGTAAATACCGGGAACGCTTGGCATACCGTTGAACTTCACGCCCTGCAGGTTATACCACTCGTTGCTGTTCTCGTCAACACTGATTGTAGTGATAGCCTGAGGATCATTCTTGATGATATTCATCCAGAGAATGTAACTACCACCGAGAGTTTCTTTAGTTGTATAATCTACATAGACTGTGATAGTGTAATTTCCTGCATTCTCAACCTTGAAGTTTGCATCGCCAAGAAGATAGATTTCGTTCACACCATTGTTGATTATATCATCATTGATGAGGAAGTAGCCAACGTTGTTCTCATCTATGCCGCCAAACCACATCCACTCGTCATTTTCGAGAGGAGTGATAATTTTGAACTCGGCACCAGCTTCAAGATTTACAGTTCCAACATGCATGTAATTATCATCATCTGCAACGAGTTCAATCATGCCTTCCTCTTGGCTCCAGCCATTGAATGTGCCAACCAGATAGAAGTCATTATATTCAATAGGTTGTTCTGCGGCAGGCATGTAGATAACCTCACCCAGCGATGGGTCATCGGCCTTGTCAACAACCACTTCGGCAATGTGCTCAAAGTCTTGAACCTCAACGTTCCAAGTATTGCCTTGAGCATAGCTAGTGGCGGCTGTGTTGTTGTAGAAGTCATACTTCACAAATGGGTCGCCATTGCCGTTGTCTTTAAACACATTACCGCCTGGATTGTATTCCATGTCTTTTGATTCCTCGAGATAGCCAGCGTTAATTTCAACGTTGCCGATCACAGTAATGCCCCACACGTTACCCTCGATGTGGTTGCCCTGCATGTAGGCCTTTGCGATTACGTTGGCAGAGTTGCAGGTAATGTTGAGGCCACTACCGCCATTGTTGGGGTTGTTGATGTACTTGTTGTTGAGCACGGTGTTGCCAATCATGCGCACGTTGCCAGGACCAGTGAGGGTGATGCCATAAGAGCAGTTCTCAACGAAGTTGTTGGTAACATAGAGAGTTCCTGTTGGAGGATTTCCGAGCAGGCATGCCAGTGCTATACCACCCGAACGTGTCTCGGCAGCTGCACCGTGAACCTCATTACCGTCGATAACGATGTCGTAAGGACCAGTAGCACTCATGTTGATGCCAGGATAGAGGCGGGTGCTGGCAGTGGGCTTGTTGATAATGTTGTCCTTGATGGTAATACCACAAGCTACATTGGCACCACTTGCTACCGACGAGAGAGTGGGATTTTCAAACACGCAATCCTGAACCAGGTTGCCCTTGCTCAGCGAAGTGAAGTTGATAACTGCATTACCACCCTTGCTATTGTGGTTGTTGAAGGTGCAACCAGTTGCTGTGAGGCAGCCTTCCTCGGTGCCATTGCCATAGTTGATGCCCACATAGTTGAAAGTGCTGCCGGTGATTGTTGCCGACGCGCCCTCCATATACATGCGGAAGCCCTTGGCAGTGCCTTCCGAACCAGGTGCAGCACCAATGGTAGCATTAGTGATTGTGAGGTTACCATTAACTTCCATTGTTGAAGAACCACCAAAGAGCAGAGTCTCGCCTTCGCTGATAATCAGGTCGCCATTGATGGTGAAGTAGGTTTTGGTGAGCACGATGTTGTTGTCGTCATAACCAAGGCCACTAACGCCCTCGGGAAGCGATGCGGGCAGATTGATAACATAAGCTCCATCGACCACGGCAACACCAGTGCCATCTTCAAGTGCTGGAACCAGCTCAGCAAGCTGACTAAGGGTGTAAGTGTTGGCACTTGCCATCAAGGCAATCGCCATAAAGCATAGAGTAAAAATTTTCTTCATGTGTAATTGGGTTAAATAGTTAATAAATGATTTGCGATGTTGCGTCTATAGAGTGAGGAAAGGAGGAATGGAGATCTTCCCTCTCAACTATCCGAAACTATCACATTGCAAAGATAATACAATATTTTTAATTGCCACAAAATTATGAAAAAGATTTCAGCAAATAACAAAAAGGCGTGAAACCCATCTTCGCTCCACATTCCACCTTCCACGAAATAATTGGCAAACCAATTTTTTCCCAAAAATCGCTGCAATCTTTGTTTTTTTACCATTGTTGCAGTATCTTTGCATACCGAAAAAGTAGTTAACATGGACATTAAGCAAACGATGATAGAAATCCTGGCGGCCGAGAGTGAGGCGATTCGCAACATTCCCGTAACCGACGGATATGAAAAAGCGGTAAACTTAATCATTGAGCGAGTACATAACAAGGGGGGCAAACTCGTGACATCGGGCATGGGAAAATGTGGGCAGATTGCCGACAACATCGCCACCACCTTCTCCTCAACAGGCACTCCTGCCATCTTCCTCCACCCCAGCGAGGCGCAACATGGCGACTTGGGAGTGCTGCAGCCCAACGATGTGATGCTGCTGCTATCCAACTCGGGTCGCACCAACGAGATAGTCGCTCTGGTGTCGCTTGAAAAGGAGTTATATAGCCAAGTACCTATTATCGTGATAACTGGTAATCCTAGCAGCCCCCTGGCACAGCTTGCCGACGTGTGCCTCGCCACTGGTGGCGCTCCCGAGGTGTGTCCGCTTGGACTCACCCCTACCACATCCACAACCATGATGACAGTAATGGGCGACGTGCTAGTGGTAAACACGATGAAAGCCACCGGCTTCACTCGCGAGGAATATGCCAAGCGTCACCACGGTGGCTACCTGGGCCGCAAGAGCCGCGAGGGCAATACATAATTCTATCGATTACTCGAAATCCCTTTTACTAAAAATTATATAAGATGCGAAAAATCATTGCCATTGGAGAGTCGATTCTCGACACCATTTATGAAAATCACCAGCCTGTGAGCGCCTTTGTGGGTGGTCGCGTGAGTAACGCAGCTGCCGCACTGGGCGACCTTGAGCTTCCTGTGTCGATGGTCAGCGAGTGCTGCACCGACAAGGTGGGAGACTGGGTGGTGGATTTCTTTGAAAAACACCATGTAGATACCAAGTCAATAGACCGATATACCGACGGTTCCACACCCCTTGCTGCCATCTTCAAGGAGGATGGAGAGCAAGACAAAATCGTGAATTATGGCACCTATCCCACCAATCGCTTCAATGTGATATGGCCACGAATTGATGAGGACGACATCCTTCTCTTTGGCTCTTATTATGCCATCGACCAGCCTCAGCGTGAAAAACTCTACGACCTGCTGAGTTATGCTGCCGAACGCAAGGCAATAGTAATATATCTGCCTGGTTTCCAGCATGGCACACAATTCAATCTCACCAAGGTGATGCCTAACATTCTTGAGAACTTTGAGGTGTCGAACATAGTCATCGACCATGCTAACGACATCAACACCATGTTCCCCAATCAGGACAGCGACAAGGTGTATAACAACCACATCAAGTTCTACGGTCCCACCTACATTCACATCACTCCTGGCAAATGTGCCACCATCTATAAAGGCATCGACAAGACCGAGGTGCCATTCTCTTGCGAGAGCGACAACCATCTGGGATGGCAGGCAGGATTCATTGCAGGCGTGATACACCAACTCATTGCGTGCAACATCAAGCATGACGACATAGAAATAATGGAACCCAGCAAGTGGCAACAGGTGATGACTAGTGCCTTCGACTTTGCCGCCTGCTGCGCCACTAATGGCGATAACACCCTTAGCGACGAGTTTGCCAAAGCTCACATTTTGACACAAGAATAACAGATATTTAATATAACAAATGAAGCCATTACTTTTAGAAGCCTCCTTTCCCAAACTGGTGAACGACATCACCGTTGCCAAAGCTCAAATCGACCAACTCAACAAGATGCCCGATTTTGAGACCATGAGCCGCGACAAGATGTTGGAGGTGAAGCTGTGGCATGTGTTTTACCTTATCGACAACGACCGCAGCGAAGATGCCGCGCCGCTCATCGACACTCTAGTCTTTGATGAGAGCTTCAGCGACATGCCACACCTCTACGTGAGTTGGTTGTGGCTAGCGAGGATGACAATATTCATCTCCAACAACGACCAAATGCTCGCTTTAGGTGCCGCCGAGAACGCATTGCTGCAAATGGTGGAAATCACTAACAAGAAGAAGGAGGACTTTCTAGCAATTCTCGCATCATTGCTCTACAACCTCGCGTCGGTGCACAACAGCATTGGCGATGGTGCAAGGGCAAAGAAGGAACTCACCAAGTGCCAGAAACTATTTGAGCGACTGGTGAAAAAGAACGAGCGCCGATTCTCGCCAATGCTGCTCTATGCCATAGAGGCTTCAACGAGCATCATTACCTCTAAGACGCAGCAGATGAACGTGCTTAAGCACTACGACGATGAGGTGAAACTCTACACCGGCATGCTCAATAATGGCGACAGCAAGAAAACGCGTGAGGCGCTCATCAATCTCGTAAACTCCCTCAAAAAGGAGGGCGACATAATGCTAGAGATGGGAAACGGGCGCAATGCCGCAAAATACTATACTAAAGCACTGCGCTACCAGAAGAAGGTGAGTACTCACATGGGACATAAGGAATTGGTGCTCTCTATAGGCCTTGCCAAAGCTTTAAATAAGCTGGCAAACCGCCGTGAGAGTGCCGAGCAGTTGCTCCAGTCGCTGCACCCCCTCGCCAAGCGCCTAAACGCTACCAACGAACTGATAGAAATCGAGAACCTCCTCAATAATAAAAACAAGAACACCAATATAATGACTCTGCTCAAGAGCATCTTCTAAGTAGTTAGTTTTAAGTGTTAAGTGTTAAGTTTTAAGTGTTAAGTAATAAGTCCATTTGAGAATCAAGAAATGATTATTAATCTCTCAAAATATACTACTATGAAAAAGTTATTATCACTATCATTATTTATGCTCTCGGCGGCAATGACTATGGCGGCAACGTATCCTGCCAGCTACTACACTATAGCTCCCGAGACTGCCGTGATTGTTGGTGACGTCAACCAAGACCAGGTGGTGACGGCAAGCGATGTGACCGAACTTTATAACTACCTGCTCAACAACAGCACCACCTACTACAATACCAGCGACGTGAATGGCGATGGCGTAGTTACCGCAGCCGATATCACCGCGGTATATGATGTGTTGCTTAGTGGAGGTGGTGCCACGCCGGCTACCACATCTATCAAGATGAGCGACTACATCAGTGTCACCTCAACGGCTACACCAGTTCAACACACTTGGAAGAACAATGAGGACGTGATCTTCATCGCCCTCGACGGAGTAGAGGAGAACATGTATGTGCTAGTGCGTAGCAGTGGCAAGTGGACACTCAAGGACATCAACGGCAGCAGCAAGGCAGGCTTCAAGACCTCGGGAGCCATCAAGGCGGCGTGGGTGCGCAACGCCGACTATGCCAATGCCCAGGTGTGGAACATTGATGTTCCCGTCGATCTCGCCACTGGTAGCGGCACCTACACTCGCAGCGGCACAACTGTAGCGATTAAACTCAACCTCTCATTGACCGAGAGCAAGCTCGAAGTCTTCAAGCCAACTCAAGGCGATTATGTGACAAACTACTATCACATCACAGGCATTGAGAGCATTGTTGGTAATCAATTTTACCAAGAAGCCAAGGCTCCAGTGAAGCACTTTGTTACCTCGGGTAACACTACCTTTGGCTATGCTTACGGCATTATGCAGTCCTATGACTACTACCATTATCTCACTGCCGGCCAAACAGGCTATAAGAGTTCTATGACCTATCCATTGACACCTGGTAAGACCCATTTCATCTACAGTCCCCAAGAGTATCCTTCATTCTGGACTCGCGACTTCACGATGATTTACTACGATGCCTACGACAATAGTAAGAAAATTTTGAATAACACAGGCAATGTAATACACCTGCCTGTTGGAGCCACAATCTCATTCATGCCACAAGAGGCTGGCATGACAGTGTGGGACGGAACCCTACAGTCGCAAAGCAACTCTAACCCCAATAGCGTGAAAAGCTATAAATACAACACGGCCAACACAATTACCATTGAGGGCATGGAGGTAGGAGATGCACTAGTAAGCTTCAGCTACACTTCGCCTGGCGGTGGCACTTTCAACTACCAGTTTGTGGTGCGTGTGGATCCCTCGATATGGGTTGCTGGCTCAACGCTCAATTCCAGCGGTAATAAGATTCCAGCAATTTATTTCAACAATAAAACCACAAGTGTTCCCTCAATGAGTGGCGTCACCGGCAACCAGTGGATTGAGCGCTTTGAAGTGGGCAAGGACCAAGGCTATGCCTGGGTTACCAATGGCTCGAAAAACGAGATACACCGCAGCACTAATCCCTATAGCTACGGTTCTTACAACAAGCGCTATGATGTGTCAGGTGCTATGCCATGGCTCTATGCCGACAAGAGTGGAAACGTGTTCTATCTGAGCAACTACAGCAATGGCAAATACATGATATTCAAGAATAATGGCTTGGTGTTTGACACAAATTCTAACTATGAACCAGATTTTGTAAAAACTGACTATCATAAGGGCAAGGTGGCAATGATATTTAATAACAGTAATGGCCTCAATTTCGTTCAGGATGTGGTGTCAGGTACTATAACTTGTTGCGATGAAAGTTACTATTTGCCACCAACCGACCCCAACCAGACCTATGGAGGAAGGGTATCGTTTTACTATGAGAATCTTGCCGTTGACCATGGCATAGCAGTGGTGAAGAAGATGAAAGACATTGCCAAGATTGTGGGCTATGAAGTTGAGCACACCTACACCAAATGGGTGGATTGCTACCTCTCGGGGTCAAGCACATCCACGGTAAGTTATGGTTACAACGCAATTCCTGAGGCATACTCTAATGAAATATTCCTTACTAACGATAATCAAATCTTCTACGTGAGTGATTTCGTCAACGGAAAAATTACCAAGGCATCCAGTGGCATGTACTCCACATCGACCTATGTCACGAACCTGAAAAACATAGTGATGTGCCGATACAAAGACGGTTACCTTTATGGCGTGAGAAAAGAAACTGGAGTAAATGGAGTGGCTTACTATTTCTTCTACGACACATTTAACAATGTGATCTCCGGTACCTATACACAAAGAGCCTTAAACCTGCCACAAAGCATCGATATTAAGGATATCTATCTTGAATATACCCGCAACTAAACGCGTAAATACAAATACTCCAAATTATATACTAACCTCTATTCTTTATTATTATGAGACGTTCTATAAAAATCGGTTTACCTCTATTGTTGATTGCATTAATGGCATTCTGCGCCCTTGACGCACAAGCCAAAACCAAGAAACAGCCCCGCACCGTTTATTATGTTGTGTGCGGCAGTTATTCATCACTAAAGAAAGCTATAGAACATTCGGAGCAGATGAGCGAAGTGATGTTCTATCCTGTTTATAAGACCACAGCCAATGGCAAGACGGTATATCGCCTGTGCTGCCAGTGCTACTACAATAAAGCCGATGCCGAGAAAGATCTGGAAGGCTTGCTAAGCGGATTCAAGGGTGACGATTGGTGGATTTGGCCATCTAAGGGACTCGCAAAGTGTGTGTACCGCCCACTTTCTCCCAAAGATGGTGAGGAACGCATTCCAGCACTGAAGCCGCTGTCGGAACCTCTTACCGAATAATATGAGGAAGTTTTTGCTCTTTATAATTGGTGCTTTTATAGCTACTGCCACCTCTTCTCAAGAACACTGGCGACAAGTGGTGGGACTGCCTGACGATTGCACTAACCCAGTGTTTACCAGGCCCAATCACATGCGCAGCAGTAGCACAGTGCAGGGCGCTGGCATCAACATGAACGACGGCGAGGCCTACACCACACGCCAAGTAGAGCTCAACCACGACGAACACATGGCACCCAAGTTGCCACTCTGCGAACAGGAATTGGCAGTGATACCACGCGTGCTGGGGCTCTATGTTACCGATATGACATCGCCTCGGGCACTGGCACCGCTCAAATGCTGTGTGCGCACCCATCATGGCTGTGGCGCAGTGGTGGTGTATCGCTCTTTTGACACTTACCGCTACTTCAACACACAATACGAGAATCTGGAGCAGTTCATTGCCGTGTTTGACGACAAAGGCAACCTCACCGACTGCATGATGATGGGGTATCACAACGACATGGCCGATATCCTCGGCGTCGAACCCCACAAAAGTTATAAGGCGGGCAATGCAGGTTGCAGCAAACTGGAGTTTGACGAGACTGGAGACCGTTTTACAATTAGCTGCACAAGTCGTCTTAAAGAGGTGGGAGAAGGCGTGCCCGAAAAGATTGAATGGCAACGCAGCTACACCATCACATCCGATGGTAAGATACGCCTTGAGAAAATCTCCAACAATGCCTTGAGCCAAGTCGCCAATTCTGCTGCTATCGATATGATGGAGGTCATTTACGCCCCCATGAGCGACACGCAACTGCTCTCTAAACTCGACAAAGCATGGGCAAAGCTCGCCAACAACGAGCTGGTAGGCGACCGCGTGATGCACCTGGGAATGCTCATATATAACCGCAACCCAAAAGCGTTCTTAAGCTACGTTTACAAGAACCGCGCCAAGACATCGTTGACGAAACTACTCAAGCGAGCCAAGAAATATAAAGGTCCTGGACTAGAATATGACGAATGTCTTGCGACTACCATCGCAAAACACTCCCCCAGCCCCAAAGCAAAAAAATGGCTAAAAGCCAGAATCAAGTGATACATAAGCATAATTTTGCTACAAAAAAACAATGAACATTAAAGAATTATATGCTTTTTATAAGCAGCATCCGGTAGTGACTACCGATAGTCGTGATTGTCCCAAAGGCAGCATATTCATTGCCCTGAAGGGTGAGTCGTTTGATGGAAACAAGTTTGCCGTGCAGGCACTGGAGAAGGGATGCACCCTGGCAGTAGTCGATGACGAGCAGGTGTATAACGATTATCTTGATAATCCACTTGAGGGCAAGAGCATGGCGCTTGTGCCCGACACACTGCAGGCGTTCAAAGACTTGGCGCGAGAGCATCGCCGCCAGTTCTCTATTCCTGTGGTAGGCATCACGGGCACCAACGGCAAGACCACTACTAAAGAACTGGTACGTACCGTGCTGGCACAGAAGTTCAATGTGATGGCAACCGAAGGCAATTTCAACAACGATGTGGGTGTACCCAAGACGCTGCTGCGACTCTCGCCTGAGCATGAGATTGCCGTGGTTGAAATGGGCGCAAGCCATCCTGGCGACATCAAGACTCTCGTTGAGACCGCCGAGCCCATCTGCGGACTTATCACCAACGTTGGCAAAGCCCACTTGCAGGGGTTCGGATCGCTCGAGGGTGTTATAAAGACTAAAGGCGAACTATACGACAACCTCGCCAACCGCGACGGCAGCGTGATTTTTGTCAATGCCGACAATGAGCATCTCATGGGCATACTGCCTAAGAACGTAGAGGCGATTAAGTATTCTAAGCACCAACAAGATGCGGCAGTAATGGGCGAGATAGTAGCGTGCGACCCATTCCTCAGGCTGCGCTGGAAGAGCGAAGGCAGTGAATGGCACGAAGTGGCGACACATCTAATTGGCAGCTACAACCTCGACAATGTGCTCGCGGCGGTGACTGTGGGATTGCATTTCGGCGTTGCACCCAGCGCAATCAGCGAGGCGATAGCGGGATATGTGCCGTCGAACAACCGCTCGCAACTCACCGAGACTGGACGCAATCACCTCATCGTGGATGCCTACAACGCCAACCCCACCTCGATGGCTGCGGCAATCGATAACTTCTCGCTCATGCAGGTGAGTCCCAAGATGGCAATCCTGGGTGACATGCGCGAGTTAGGCGAGAGTAGTCATCAAGAACATGTGGCTGTGGTGGAGAAACTCAAGCAGTGCCAATTCGACCAGGTGTGGCTCGTGGGAAGCGAATTTGAGGCTGTAGATTGCGACTTCCGCAAGTTTGCTGATGTAGAAGCCGTAAAAGCAGCTCTCGTCACCAAGCCGGTTGATGGTTGTTACATTCTCATCAAAGGCTCCAACAGCATTCGCCTTTTCCAACTGCCCGAAGTGCTGTAGTAACGCCAATTCTCCTCACTTTTGGTAGCGCATTTTCGCTTATCACTTGGTTTTGAGGATGAAATTTAGGTGAAAATGAAAAAAAATTTGGTCAATTAAAAAATTGTTCATACCTTTGCATCCGATTTCGAGTCAGGGTACTTGGGTTTAGTCCCGTTAGACCTGTTCTGTGACATGATCGTTGAAACTTCGATGGCTGCTTGAAGATGCTTAAAATGTGGCCATAAAGCGTAGGACGATATTTAAACGCAAAAACAACTGCTGGTGGGTAGCATTGATGGCTTCTCACGTCAATTTATCGCCAGTGAACAAGGGTGTCGTGGTAGAATATTGTGCTACGTGGACATATTTCGAAAGTAGCGGCTTGAAATCAACGAGAGAAACAACAGTATTTTATAACATTTTTGAAGTAAAACACTATGTCAAAAGTTTGTCAAATCACAGGCAAGAAGGCGATTACAGGTAACAACGTATCGCACTCTAAAAGAAGAACTAAACGCAAGTTCAATGTGAACATCTTCAACCGCAAGTTCTATTGGGTAGAGCAGGATCAGTGGATCCGCCTGACAGTGAGCGCCAGCGGACTGCGTCTTATCAATCGTATCGGCCTTGACGCCGCTTTGAAAAAAGCCGCTCAGGACGGAAATTTAAAAGAAATTAAAGCAATCTATTAAATCAACGAGTTATGGCAAAGAAAACTAAAGGCGATCGCATTCAGGTTATCCTTCAATGCACCGAGCAGAAGGAAAGCGGCGTTCCCGGAATGTCACGCTACATCACTACAAAAAACCGCAAGAACACAACTGAGCGTCTGGAGTTGAAGAAATACAACCCATACCTCAAGAGGTACACTATTCACAAAGAAATCAAATAATACTTTTTAATCATGGCAAAAAAGACCGTTGCAACCCTTCAAACTGGTGAAGGACGTAATTTCAGCAAAGTGATTAAGATGGTTCGCTCGCCAAAAACTGGTGCCTACGTTTTTGAGGAAAGAATGGTACCCAACGACAAGGTTGACGAATATCTTAAATAAAGACTAGACAGTACACGCAATTTTGTTTATAATAAAACAAAAACGCTATATTTCAGGAATGGCTTGAGACCACAAGGTTTCAAGCCATTTCGTTTTCGATTAGTGTGAGAAAAGTCTCCAGGCGCAGTGCATTGTGCATTATGCATTGTGCATTAAATCAACAGTCTCAAGGTCCATTGGCACATGTATATTGCCAGTGAATACAGTGCGGGCCTCGGCACTGTAGTTCTCGCGGCGCGACATCAGGCGCGTGTCTTCAGTGTGATAGAGCAATAGGTTTTTAACCCCAAGTTCCTGCGCTAGTTTGCCAGCATCGATAACAGTGCTGTGGTGCTTCTCGTAGGGGCGGAACTGCTCACGGTCACGATACATACAGAATGCCTCGCATAGCAGCCAGTCGCAGTCGCGCACATAGCACTCGCTCACTGGGTTGTAAGGTTCATCGCCAAGGCACACCACTCGCTGCCCGTCGGGCATCAGAGCGCTGAATCCATACTGCAATGTCTTGTCGGACCCGATGTCGAAGAATGTCACCTTCATGTCGTCGATGTCGATAGTCTCACCGTCGCCCACCTCTCGCAGTATGATGGTCTTGCCCACTGCCGCCATAATCTTTGCAGGAATCATGATATTGCACATTGTTTCAAGCGCCTCACACACCTCATGGTGGCAGTAGATAGTGAATGTGCCATGATATTTTCCCTTGTAAAGCAGTGGAGAAATCTTGCGGATGAGCCATATCACACCCATGATATGGTCGGTGTGCACATGAGTGACAAAGAGGTGGTGAATCTGGGTGTAGTCGATGCCCGCTCGATAGAGCTGGCGAAAGATGCCATTGCCGCCACCAGCATCCACCATAAGCTGCCCTGCATTACTTTTAAGATAGAAGCAAGTATTGTAGCACCGAGTGCACATAGCACTACCCGTGCCTAGCATTTTTATGTATTGCGATGAAGTCACTTAATGCTTAACACTTAAAACTTAACACTTAACCTTCGGTATCTCAATAGCAAACGTGGTCCCCTTACCTACTTCACTATCTTTTACATAGATTTTGCCGCCGTGGTACTCCTCAATGATGCGCTTCACAAGCGTCAGTCCCAAGCCCCAGCCGCGCTTCTTGGTGGTGAATCCAGGGTTGAACACGTTCTTGAAATTCTTGCGTGCTATGCCCTTACCGGTGTCTTTAATATAAAGGTGAGCATGGCGGTCATCGCTGGTGACCACAATGTCGATGCTACCCTCTCCCTCCATGGCATCTACGGCGTTCTTAGTGAGGTTCTCCATCACCCACTCAAATAGCGACTGGCAGAGCATCACGCCACAGTTCTTGTCATCATCGGTGTGTACGGTGAGATTCACACGCTTAGGGATGCGTGTGCGCATGTAGGCAAGGCTGGTTTCCACAGCCTCATTTATGAACGTGAGCTCCTTATCAGGCATAGAACCGATTTTCGAGAAGCGGTCGGCAATCACCGAGAGGCGATGCACATCGGTATTCATATCGGTGATAATCTCCTTATCAATACCCATCGACTCAAGCATCTGGGTCCATGCCATCAGCGACGAGATAGGCGTGCCAAGCTGGTGTGCAGTTTCCTTCGACAATCCCACCCACACGCGGTTCTGCTCTGCACGCTTCACGCTGATAAGGGCAAAATAGGCTACTCCCAAGAACAGCAACATCACAGCAAGCTGGATATATGGGTAATAGGCGAGTCGTCGCAATACATCGCTATCCTCATAGTAGAGCGTCTGATGCATGTCTTGGTCAATCTCAATATCTATCTTATTGGATGAGTTGCGCAGCTTCTGCAACCTCTTGGCAAGGTATTCTTTGTTTACCTGTGAATACTCATCAAGCATCTTGGCGGTGTCGGCAGGCTCAGGAAGTTTGAAGTTACGCTGCTCGACGATGTTTCCATCATCATCAACAAGCAGCACGGGAATGTTCCGGTTACCACGAATAATGCGGAAAAGGAAGTCCACGTCGGTATCGGTAGAGGTTGTGAGTTCCCGTGTAGCGTCGGCCCATATCTCCATGCGCTCACGCTCCTGTATGGCAAGATCCTTTACCAAGCGGGTAGAAATGTAAATAAACACTCCCACCAGCACCAAAGACACTGCGAGAAGCACCATCTTCCAAATGCGACGAGAGTCATATATATTGCGCAATTTCATCTTTCTACAGAATTGAATTGCAAAGATAGTAAAAAGTTATCAGTTATCGGTTGTCAGTCGCCAGTTTTTTAGTTTTCAGTCCTTTAGTTTTCAAAAAAAGCAGTAAAAGTGTTCAGTGTGTTGCAATCCCATCGCAACTAAACTTAAAACTCCTGGTCAATGAGCTCTATAAACATGGAGCGCACTTCGCGCACCACTATCATGTGACGCTTTTCGCCCACCATCTGGCTCATATACAGCTCAAAACCTTCGTCGGTTATCGCCAAACCTTGCAGCTCGGGCAGCGCATTCATGAAATCGCCCTTGTCGCCTGGTGTCCACAACCAGCCGCGACTCTTGTCAACCACAGCATACTGGTCGTAGGTCGATACCAGTCGGTTACCAATAAAGCACGCTATTACGGCAAGTGCCTGATTGCCCTCGGGTTTAAACTCCACTGCATAGAGCTTGCGGTCGCTCGACTCCAGGTCGGCAAGCCATCGAGCGTTCTTGATGGCACGACCGCCAAAGTACTCGCTCACCACCTGCTGACGCTCCTTCTCCATAGGCTTAACTTTCTCAGGATATTTCCATCGCATAAACGACTTCATTTCGTGGGTGGCGAGATAGTCGTTTGTTGCGATGATAGGGAACAGTTCATTATCCTTGTAGCCACGGAACATAGTCTTGATGGCCTTTGGATCGTTGAGAGAATAAACAGCAACATCTCCACCGCTCTTAAGACTAGCATCCCCCACTTGGCCTTTAAAGACTATGTGATTATAGTTCGATGCATCTAGCATCGACTTGGCATGAGTCGTGAACTCGTTGCGCTTATAGTCGGCATAAGCGAGCACTGGCATTTGCGAGAGAGTGATGTCCTCGTTGGCATTGAGATAGGTGCCTATCTTGCGGAATGGCTTCCACTCCATCGTCTCAGAGTTATATACCTGTGGCTCCTGGTTCTTTTTCAAGCCCTTGTCAAGTTCCTTCTGCACCTTGCTTAGCTTCATCTCCCTGCCTTTAGCATCAATATAGACCTCACGGCCATCAATATTCTTCATGCTAAAGTCCAACTCTTGCAACTTACTATCAACAAAACGGTAAAACTGCGCTCCCACAAACTCGCCAGCGCTATTGCTACTTGTAACAATCATCACTCCGTTACGCATTGCAAGGTCAACATGCTCACCTGCAGCATTATAACCCACATCAAGCAGTTTGTTGATGCCACGTGCACATGAGAACAAGCACCCATAACCCTCATCAAAGGTGCTTACCCACAGCAAATTCACCTCGTCTTTTGCAGTAGGAATCACACAAAATTTTTCAGGACGCTGATGGTTCTTAGCATGCGACTGAGTAAAATCCTGAATTATGCGAGCCATATTATAGGCATAAGGAGTAATAACTTCACTCTGTGCTGTAGCATTAATCACAAAAGCACATATTACTAACAAAGTAGCAAAAAATCGACCTAAATTCATATTATCATGATTGATAGTGAAAACACTTTATTATGATTGAAATAAACAAAAAAGGTTTAAAACAAGAGAGGTAGAAAAGAAAGAAAGAAACGAAGAAGAAAAGGAAGAAGAAAAGTAAGAAAAAAAGGAAGAAAAAAAGGAAGAAAAAAAGGAAGAAGAAAAGGAAAAAAGCAAGCGTGGTTGTTGTTCGGTATTGCGCCGCAAGAGCGGCGTTCAGGAAAAGTGTTGCTAAAGAAAACCAGGGATAGAACTAAAAAAGAGACCCAGGAACGGGTTCCTGAGTCTCCATAGGGGGCGATTACCTGCGCCTTCCCATGTCGCTGACCATTGTCGTGGTGCGGCTTAGGGCTCTAGGCGGTGAAGGGAAGATCGCGCGGGAAACAAAAAGGGAAAAGGGAAACAAAAAGGGAACAAAAAAAGAGACCCAGGAACGGGTTCCTGAGTCTCCATAGGGGGCGATTACCTACTCTCCCACTTTCGCAGTACCATCGGCGTGGTGAGGCTTAACTTCT
>CACYVC010000039.1 GCA_902777835.1 uncultured Bacteroidales bacterium
AAATATTTGGTACCTTTGCTCCGAGGTTAATTGAACATACATATGCAATACAAAATTAATTAATCTCTGGGAGACTTCAGTCTCCCTTTTTTGTTTTTTGTATTGCCAGTTGATCTAGTAGATGCTATTGAAAGTCAGAATAACTTCTGCGCTTCGCTCTGGAAGTTATTTCCGACTTCCAACAGCACATTATCATATGTGTTTTTTAATTCAACAAAGAATTATTTATTGCACTTCGTTTGTGAATGAACAAAATGTGGAAATAAAAACCTGCACGCTCGTGATGTCGTGCAGGTTTTATTGTCTTAATAGGTCGTTCGTTATATTCGTTAGTTCTCCAATAGCACACCATAGACACCGTTGACGATTTGGCTGCTGTCCTCATTCAGCAAGTAGTCGTAGAGCGCAGTCACGTCGGCTGCCGTTACCTGTCCATCGCCGTTCACATCGCCAGGAATGCCACCGCTCTGGCCAGGATATAGATTAGTGAAAACCTCACTCTTGCCACTTGCCTCGCTGCTGCTGAGCCTAAGGTAGGCACCGCCCTTAGATGTCAAGTAGGATGAAGTTGGCCTAACAAAACGCAGATTTGAAGGAGTGCGGTACTCCCAATAGTAGCCCACATTCTGGTTATAGACGTCAACCGATGCGTTAGGTGTTCCAACCAGATAGTTGGTCGATGGGGCAGTGACGCTACCTGTTGGTCGATCGAAGCGTTGCGAGGAGGTGGTCGACAGGTTTGTCAGCAGCACGCCAGTGTTAGCTGGTATCTTTGAAATCTGTGTCAGTGTCACCTCTTTGCCAGTGTTGTTCTTGTTGTAGGCGCTGGCATAATAAGCCTTAACTGCAGTTCCTGAGAAATCAACAGGCAGCACCGAACTGAACATCTGTGTTTGGGCATAAGGAAGAATCCACACTGCAAGTTTGTCAGCATAAGCAGAGCCCCATGAGTTGGCCTTGGTCAAGTAATTCTGGGCACGGTGATTAGGTACATACACACCATAGTTAATACTTTGACTCCACACGCATTGCCCCATGTCGGGTAATGACATGTCGGGGAAGAATATAGAGTTCAGTGTTGAAGTACACAACGCATAACTCTCAAGTGTAGTCACCGAGTTTGGGATTATCACCTCGCCACCGATTTTGCTCCCGTAAAAGGCGTCATGACCGATGAAAGTCAACCCTCCGGGCAATAACAGAGGGTGAGCAGCAAATTGGCAATTGCGGAAGGCACTCTGACCAATGCGAGTCACGCCATCAGGGATAAAGCCGCCAGTGTACTTGCTGCCGTAGAGCAGCGAATCGCCAATCTCAGTAATTAGATACTGACGCAAGTCGTCAGGGTCGGACATGTCGGTTTCCCAGTTAGAGAAACCATAGTTACCTGTGCTTGTTGAATTCTGAATATTAGGATGGTAAACATATTTCGCCTTGCCAGCGTAGGTGAAATTATTAAAGGTGGTAGGTGTATTGCTGAGGACGGTCAAGAAGTAGGATGAGCCACGGGCAAAGTCGTAAGCTCCAGCGCTTATGTAGCTGGCGCGACTACTCAACTTACTGTTCTGCTTATATTGGTCGACCACCCCAGTGGGGACTAGAATGCGGCACGTGCTGGGCACATCGGTCAAGTTCCAACCACTATAATTATAGTAAACGCTACTCTTGAGGTTAAGCACCAGCTCAGTGAGCGTGGAGGTGCCATAGCAGAAGTATCCATTTATTGAGTTAATCGAACTGGGCACAATGATTCTGCTATACTTGCCGTGGCCAAACGCAACTTGTCCTAACTTTTCCAAACCGTATGGCAAGGCAACTGTTCCTGTCAGTCCCGATTCATAGAAGGCATAGGCCATGATATTCTTTAGATTGTGGGTAAAGTGATAGCTGGTGATTGCCTGACCATCAAAAGCATGTTCACCTATGGTATCGACATTGACACACCCCTTGACTGAAAAGTTAGTAATAGTGCGGTTATTAAAGGCATCATCGCCAATTTTGTTGATAACATATTCTTTACCACTAATTGTGACACTGGGAGGAATGGTTATTGTGGAGGGAGCATCATCATTGCTTGTGATGCCGTTGCACACCAGTCGTGCGCGACCACTGTAGGTGATGCCATCGGCACCCGTCACAGTGTTGGTGCTGGTCACCGAGTAGCACAAAGTGGAGGTATTATTTGGATAGTCATAAGCCTGACGGCCATTAGCGTTGACATCATTAAAACCTGTCCATCCTGCACTGGCATAGGTGCTCGCTTTGTTGTAGGGCACATACAGGTTCATATTGCTGTTGTTGCCAAAGTAGCTGCTAGCTGTCACTGTGGGCGGATTGTCCATGTTGCAGTAAATCCAGTTGTTGTACTTGGTGCCTTGAAACACCCGGTCGTTGCTCAAGCTGGTAACCGAACTTGGGATGCGCACATAGTCCAGCAAGGAGGTATTAGAAAAGGCACCAGCGTTAATGGAAGTAACGCCATAGGGCAACATGGCGTGTGTGATTTTTTTGCAGTTGCAGTGACTCCAGTCCCATACGGTTTTTAGGCTGGAGGGATAGCTCATAAGTCCCTCTTTTGCATTGGGCACTTTTATTAACGTCGTCTTGGCGTAATTGTATAGGCATCCTTCATAGATTGAAAATTTAGTGCTTCCCGATGCAAGCTCAAATGCGGTAAGAGAATTGAAATACAAGAAAGAAATGGTGCTGTAATTGAAATTTGAGTTGGGCAACACCAGACGGGTAACATTCTGGACTCCCATATCCTCAAATTGAGAGCCAAAATACTTGAGGTTTGTCAGCTTCGTCAGGTTTATAGTTTTGAGTGCTGACTGACCAGCAAAGGCATTCTCGCCAATGGTGTCGATAGAGAAGACAATTCCTACGTCGTAAACTGGATTGGTGGGTGCATAAACCGTACCGTTGTTGTCGAAGGTGCCACCACCAATATAACCAACGAGCGTGGCGCTACGAGTAGCATAGGCATCTTCCATGTCGGGCCAACCAATACTGTAGGTGGCACCATCGTCCATATAGAAGTCATAAGCCAAACTTGAATAGTAAACGTTGGCAAACCTATTGAAAACCGAGTGAGCCTTGTATTGAGCGGGGGTCTTACGCGACGCCCGAGGGATAAACAGGTTCATGCCGCTGTTGTTGGGAAAGGCGTTGGAATACATAGTTCCTTGAGGGAAGTCGAAACCGGCATAATAAACATATTTCAGGGCGGAGCAAGCATGGAAAGCATTGTCGCCAATGCTCTTCACCGAACTAGGCAAGTACACATCGGTAAGATTGGTACAGCCATTAAACGCACTGCTTTCTATATAGGTCACACCAAAACGCATCGTAACAGTCTTGATGTTTTCAGCGTTCATGAATGAACCCGCGTCAATTCCCCACACACGATACTTGGTGCCGTTGTAGGTCACAGTCGATGGAATGACGAGTCTAAGGCTTGACTGATTCTGCGCCGATGAGCTCAAACCATGGCAATAGAGATTCGTACCATAGAACTTGTAGACAAGGTCACCCGAGGTGATTGTTTGTGCCTTGCTGCCAAATGCCGTGAGCACCATGAGCGCAAGTGCAAAGGTTTTGAGTAGTTTTGTCTTCATAATGATATATGTTTAGTATGTTAATAATTTCGCTTTTGACATGAAAAAACGGCTTGTTTACAAATCAATAACAACGAGATTTATTCGCTTACAAATATATGACAATCTTATCAATAAAACAAGAGAATCGCAAGGAAATGGATATTTTTCTTGCGATTCTCTTAAAAAATAAGAACTATTTGCTCTATACCGTAAGAATTTCTTTCTCCTTGGCGGCAAACACCTCGTCGATTTTCTTCAAGAACTTGTCGTGGAGTTTCTGCACTTTCTCCTCGCCATCTTTCTGGGAATCCTCAGGCATTCCGTCTTTCACTGCTTTCTTTAGCACGAGCTGCTTGCGGCGATCCTCGGTCAATGGTGGGAAGTTCAAGCGAATAATCTCACCGTTGTTCTCGGGAGTAATACCGATGTTGGAGTCAAGAATCGCCTTCTCGATGACCTTAATCATAGGTTTCTCCCAAGGAGTGATAGTGATGCTGCGGGCATCGGGCACGGCAACGTTAGCAACGTTGGCGATAGGCATCATTGAGCCATAGTATTCCACCTTCACTGGCTCCAGGATTTTGGGGTTAGCCTTGCCGGCACGCACGCGCGACAAGGTCTCGTCAAGATAAGCCACAGCCTCGTTCATCTTCTTCTCGGCTGCATCAAGAAATGTTTTTACGTCTGCCATAATAGTATGTTTTTAAGTGATTAGTATGCGATTTTTTTATTTCAAGCTACAAAAATAATTATTTTTTTAGTTTTCTTGCAAGAAAAATGCCAAAAAGTGGAAAAAATTGTTTTTGTCCTGTCTGCTGCGATGCTATCGCAACACACGAGACAATGTTTTACCTAAAAGTGAGCACTGAGCAGCGGTCTAGCATGAGCTTCTGTGCTGCGCGCTGCAACTGCTCGGGTGTTACACCGAGAATGCAGTCGATATTGTCCTGCAAGGTGCTCACACGGTTATAGTAGAGCAATCCCCTACCCGCCCCCATCGCAGTGAACTCGGCATTGTCACTAGCAACGAGGAGCTGACCGCAGTACTGCCGCTTGTAGGCGTCGAGCCGGCGGTCGCTCATTGGCGCCTGTGCCAGTGAGTCGATAGTGTTGTCAATGAGACGTAGCGCCTTCTTGAGCTTGTCGTGCTCGCAGCCAAGGTAAATCTGTATCATGCCACAGTCGGTGAAAGTAACAAGCGATGACTCTACAGTATAGACCAAGCCGCGTTTCTCACGCAGACTCACGTTCAAGAGCGAGTTCATACCAGGTCCACCCAAGACATTGTTGAGCAGCGACATAGCGAAACGCTCGTCGCCATACATACCCTGCACTCTAGCCCCCACAATGGTGTGGGACTGGTGCAGCCCCAAATCCACAACTTTGCGTTGTGGTGCGATTTCAATAGGCGACTTGCGCTTGATGCCATCTTTGGCGTGAGACAGGATGTCAAAATACTTCTCGGCAAGTCGGAATACCCTCTCGGGAGGAGTGCTGCCTAGTGAGAAGAACACCATATTGCTGGGCACATACAGCCGTTTAAGCCAGTCGAGGCAATGTCCCGAGGTGAGCAGGCGCAGGTCCTTCTCTTCTCCCAAGATATTGTGTCCTAACTGACTTCCGGCAAGGAGCATGTCCTCAAAATCGTCATATACCGCCTCACTCGGTGAGTCGCGATAGCTCGCAACTTCCTCAAGAACCACGTCGAGCTCGGTCGAAAGTTCGTTCATAGGAAACACTGAGTTCTCCACCAGGTCGGCAATCAGCTCCACGGCACGCTCCAGGTGCTCCACAGGGAAGATGCAATAGAGCATGGTGCTCTCTTTGGTGGTGTAGGCGTTGAGTTCGCCACCCACTTGCTCCATGCGGTTATTGATGCGTGTGGATGAGCGGCGCTTAGTGCCCTTGAAGATGGTGTGCTCCACAAAGTGCGCCAATCCATATTGCCCATCAAGTTCATCGCGGCTGCCAGCATTCACTGCCAGTCCGCACCACGCCACTGGCGAGCTGCGATGCACATGCACCAACCGCAAACCATTAGCAAGAGAGTGAAGATATATATTTTCGTTGTTGTTCATTAAATAAAGAAGAGAAAGGATTTAAAGAAATCTAAAACCATAGCCGCACAGCGGCCTCACTTAACACTTAAAACTTACTGCTTAACACTTATAACTTACATTCTCGTATCAACATGTATGATATTCTGCACAAACATCAGGTCTCGTATCTCCTCGCGGTCGATTATCATATCATCATAACGCTTGTTCTCGCTACGCAGGATCACCATCGACGGATTATCGTGGCGACGGATGTATTTCACCATGCGGTAATCGTCGAGGATGACAACATAAATCTGTCCCCAAAATATTTGACGCAGGTTACTCAACTCACGCACAGCGATATAGTCGCCATTGCGAATCACAGGACTCATCGAGTCGCCACTCACACGCACGATGCGGCACTGAGAACTCGTCATGTCGGGCAGATCCACGAAGCCCACTATCTGGTCATCGGTAAACATGCGCGCCTGGGGCAGATAGCCTGCCGTTACATCAATGTCATATACTGGCGTACCACGCTTTGCCACTGCAGTGCTAGGCTGGGTAACGATGTGCGTGTCGGGCATCGTCACAAGTTGTTGTGGCTGCTGTTTAGCAAATGGCAGATCCTCGCCTGTCTCAAGCCACTGCTTCGACACCCCCAGGTTTACCACAATCTTGTTGATCAGCGCCTCGCTCATCGCCAGACGACCATTGAGGTACTTCGACAAGTTTGAAGTGTCAATATCTATCTTCTGAGCAAAATCCACCTGACGGTAGTTCAACTCCTTCATTAAGAACTTAATACGTTCAGCTACTGCGTTGTTATCCATAGTAATACATTTATTATTGTGGCAAAATTACCATAAATTTGGTAAATTACCAAATAATTATTGATTTTTTATAAAATAAAGTATATTTGAAATATAATTAGTACTTTTGCAGCAAAATAACGAAAATGTGGTATTATCAATACAATCACTTCTCTTTAAACTATTGATTATATGACACAACAGGCCGATTTTACCGAAGTACTGGAGGTAGCATCCAAAGCCGGGCATATCCTTTTGGAGAATGGCGCCGAAATATCGCGCGTGGAAGATATCATGAGCCGCATCGCTTCGCATTACGGTGTGGACACAGGCAACTTCTTCATTCTCTCTAACGGTATTTTCACCACTGGCCACGCCAACAAAATCACCAAGTCGGGAGGTCAAGCATCAACCTACGCCAACGTGGAGTTCATTCCACTTAGAGCCATCCAGTTGTCGAAGGTGGTGGCAGTGAACCGCTTAAGTTATGATATCTCAAACGGCAAGACCGACCTTGCCGAAGCACGGGAGCGCTTGGAACGCATCAGCGCTGCACCACAGAAACCAGCTTGGGAACAGATACTGGGCTCTGGATTTGGCGCGTCAGGATTCTGTGCTGTGTTTGGTGGAGGGTGGCTCGACTGCGCTGCGGCACTTGTAGTGGGGATATTGCTGTATGCCTTTGTGCTGTGGGTGAGCAGCCGCTATCTATCAAAAATTGTGGGCGGTGCTTGCAATGCCCTACTTGCCACACTGCTATGCGTCATCTCATGGCGCATTGGCTTTGGCGCCAGCCTTGCCAATATCATCATCGGGGCAATCATGCCACTCATTCCTGGAGTGCCTTTTGTCAATGGTGTGCGTGACCTTGCTAACTCCGATTACATCGCAGGCTTCACACGACTCACCGATGCTATGCTAGGCTTCTTGTGCATTGCCGTGGGTGTGTCGCTTGGTTTCATAATTGATGGTTCTTTGCATGGTCACATGCTGGAAATTGAGATGGTCATTAACCCGCAGACTGCCAACCTGTTCCTGCAAGCCTTTGCAGCCTTTGTCGGCACGGCAGCTTTTGCGTTGCTCTTCGGTATTGACCGTGAGCACTACGTGCCAGCTGGAGTAATTGGCGCGATAGGCTGGGCACTTTATCTGGTTTTGGTGCGATATTGCGGAGCCACTCCTGTTGGCGCCACACTTGCTGCCGCCACACTGGTGTGCATTATTTCCCGCCTAGCAGCACCTATCTTCCGCATTCCTGCACAGGGTTTTCTGTTATGCGGCATTTTTCCTCTGGTACCCGGAGCCGGAATATTCTGGTTCACCTACTACCTTACCGACTCACAATTCGACCTCTCGATGCAGAGCGGATGGCTAGCAAGCAAAATTGCCATCGCCATCGTGTTCGGCATAATCCTCGCCATGGAGCTTCCACAACGCCTCTTCTCCCACAAACACAAGACACACTAATCCCCAAAAACATGTAAAATAAGGCAATTTAAAAATGCAAAATGTGTAAAATAAGGCAATATTTTGCCAGAAAAAATGTAAAATAAGGCGTTTTATTAAAATTAATTCGTATATTTGCAGGTAAATAGCTAAAACGCCAAAATGATTAACAAAAGAACATTAGAACTTATCCTCTCTGACCAACAATTAGAGGTTGAAAAACGGGCAAAAGAAAAACTTTGCTATCGTAGCGAGGAAACTCTTGTGGACCTCTCAAGTCCTCAAGCACAAGCTGTGATAGGAGTAAGGCGCAGCGGAAAATCAACGCTTTGCTATCAATCTCTAATGAAAAACAAGGTAAAATTTGCATACGTTGATTTTGATGACGAGCGTCTATTGGGTATTGACGCTAGTCAATTGAATGATGTTTTGGAAGTATTGTATAAAATCTATGGCGATTTCGATTACCTGTTCCTTGATGAGATACAAAACGTTGAAGGCTGGCATCTTTTCGTCAACAGAATGCTAAGACAAAAGTTACATGTTATAATCACTGGCTCAAATGCAAAACTGTTAAGCGGCGAGCTAGCAACACATCTGACGGGAAGAAGCAATGAAATATCGCTTTATCCCTTCTCTTTCAAAGAATATTGTTTGATGAAAGAGGTGGATACCATGCGTATGACAACTCAGGCAGAAGCATTGCGGCGTGCGGCTTTCGACAATTATTTAAAACAAGGCGGCTTTCCCGAACTTCTTCTTATGAAAAGAAGCAAAGGCTATGTGATGAATCTTGTCAACAACATTCTTAAACGCGATATAGAAAATCGCTTTGCCATTCACTACAAAGCCGATTTTGAGAAATTAGCTCATCATTTGTTGAATATCACCCCTACCGTTGTCTCGGCCAAAGACTTAGCTTGTTCATTTGGAATCAAATCGGTACACACTGTCAAGAATTACATAGAATATCTAAAGCAAGCCTACCTGCTTATCGGAGTACAAAAATATTCTCAAAAAAGCAAGTTGAGAATTACTGGTGAAAAACTTTATGCAGTTGATGTTGCTATGATGGACCAGCGCGACAATGCTTTTGCCGGTGAAAACCTTGGTCATCGATTAGAAACAATAGTTCTTATTCAGTTACTGCGCAAGTGTAGGCTTGAAGGACTTGATGTTTACTACTTAAATGAACGTAGCGGAGAATGCGACTTTGTGGTTTGTCGAGGAAATTCAGTAAAGCAAGCCATACAAGTATCCTACGACATATCGTCACCCAAGACTCGAAAACGAGAAATCAATGGATTAATACTTGCGGCCGAGAAAACTGGTTGTAACAACCTTTTACTTCTCACTGACCATGAGAGCAACTTATTAACAGAAAACGTATATAACATCAAAGTGCAGCCAGTGTATGAGTGGTGCATTCAACAAGAGGAAAATTAAAAACTCACCTACTTTATTATAGACATTTGGTGACAAGGAATGCTGGCCAGTCCACTATTGTTGATACTCGTAGGTAGCAGTTATCACCTCGGGATCGCAGCCTGGGTAGCCTTCGTCGTTGGTGATGGTGGCGGTGCCATCGTTATTGAAATCAACAGTAAAAGTGTTTGGCACTATCCAGTTAGTCCAGTATAGCCTGATCACTAACCTATTGTCACTCTCCCAAGCATAGTTGCCAGCAACAGAGAAATTGCCACTGATACCTTTTATTTCCTTGATATTTTCGGGTGAAACGGTGTTGCTATAGGGCGGCACTTGTGGTGTTGATATTTTGGCCCACTTAAGGTAAGAAGCGGGAAACTTCTGCGCAGTGCCATCTTTACTTGTGAGTGTAATGTCACAATATCTCTCACCGTAGTCAAGCTGCATAGTCTTGTAGTAGCGCGCATTCTCTCCAAGAGAAAGTGTTATGCTTTTCTTGCCATTGCTCTTATTACCCCTGAGCAATTTCAGCGATACTGTGGCGAGTCGATCTGCGAGATGGCGTTGGGCTTTCTCATCGGCAGGCAGCGGCGCATCCTTAACACCGGGAATGAGCTGATTCCAGATGCAGGCCAGTTCCTTGCCGGTATTGTTAGATACCCCTGTGATCACAACCACGAGATCACGTTCGGGCGACATTACGATAAACTGCCCGTAGGCGCCATCGGCACGAAAGGCATCGGGCAGCAGGCACCGCCACATCTGGTAGCAGTAGCCCTGGTTGGTGTCGGTGGGTTTGGGCCCTGGATTACTGTAGTTTGTGTGGGCTTGCGACGCCTCGTCAATCCATTTGGTCGAAATCAGCTGTTTGCCTTGCCACTGTCCATGGTTCATCATGCAGATGCCCGCCTTTGCCATCGACTCGGCAGTAAGCCTCAAGCCCCATCCACCCACGTTGATGCCATCGGGGCTCTCCTCCCAATCGGCCTCGTAGATTCCCATTTGATGAAAAAACCTTTCATTGAGGAACTCAAGCAACGTCTTGCCAGCGATGCGCTGCACTATAGCAGAGAGCATGAAAGTGCAAAAAGAGTCATACTGAAATATTCCAAGCTTAGTGACAGGTTGAGCAAGCCAAATGCGCACCCAGTCATCGCCTTCTTGACGAAGTTCTAGCGCGGGTGTGATTCCTGCTGTCATCGTGAGCAGATGCTTCACAGTCATCGCTTTGAGAGCATCACTTTTTTCGGCAGGCGCTTCATCGGGCAACAGTTCAATAACCTTGTCGTTCACACTCAACTTGCCTTCGTCGATGAGCATACCGATTGCTAGCATGGTGAACGTCTTGCTGCAGGAGTAGAGTGTGTGCACATCATCTTTTATAAATGGCGCTGGATGTGCTTCGGCAATCACCTTGCCATGACGCACCACCATAACGTGATGAATGTCGGTCTCAGGCACTTTCATCAGCGAATCGACAAAAACTCTAACAGCATTAGGATCAACACCTTCCTGTGCTGGAGTGCTTCTTGGCAAGGCAGTATTGGTTACTGCTGACGATATTCCGTAAGTCGTAGCCAGGAGAATTAACACCAGCAATATCTTCGTGGTCATATTCATTTTCATGGCGATTCAATTATTGTTATTGATAACGGATTCTCAAGGGCTTTAATTGCACATTGCTTAGCAATAACACGATTCTCCTCACTCATACCCACAGGCGCCCCATTTAGTTCTTGTATGTTCTTGGCACGTAGCCATTGCTGGTCAACCCAAGTTGTGTCGGTCCACACACGGTCGCTCAAGCCATAGCGCGCTAGCAGGGCGGCACAAGCGGTATAGGCTTCTATCAGACAAGGGATACCTTCCTGTAGGTGCAGGTAATCAAAAAGATGACCTAAGTCTCCAAGCGAGTCAAGAGGTGTGGTACGGGCGTTCTGGATTGCAGTGCCGCATGGCAACAACAATTGGATGCCTGTGTCTTGCTGTATTTGACTCACGCACTGGGCAATACGCTCAAACATCTGCACGCTGGTGGTGTCGGGGGCAAGTCGTGGCAGATTGTCGGGATAAGACGGCGTGATTAGCCATGCATACTCATGTTGCCAAGTCGCTTTCTCATCAATCCAATCTATAATCTGGTTAAGATATGGCTGATAGGTGCTATAGTCGCGCGACGCGTTGGACTGCTGCTGCAGCAATATCACATCCCAGGGATGACTAGTAATCACATCAGTCATAGGCACATCGAGACGAGCATCCCAAGGCTGAGCATTGTGTGACCAGTAGTGGATAAAGGTTGTTGGAGTTCCATCATCAACAGGAGCCCATGTAGTGGAGTCAAGAGCGTTGTAAAACTCGTTGAGACTGCCACCTCCTATGTACATAATGTCGAGTTTAAGGTAAATTTGAGGTGCCACAGCCTTCATAATAAACGGCACATAACTCAACGCGTCAAGCGAGAAACTGTTACCTATCGACAGCACACGCAGAGTGTCGGTGACAATATGCCGAGCCACATCAATTTGAACATCTTTATAATATATTGTGTCGGCGCCAACAGGCAAATACATCACCACCTGTGTTGATGCGCCAGTATTGTAGTGCTTGTTGTTGAGCGACAGCACCTGGACGTCATTGATGGTGGCAACTTCGCCACTTGGCAAGGGACCTTTCATCATATTCACGCCCTCCGTAACAACAGCCTCACGCTCATTGTCGTGCGCCACAATGTGCATCTCGTATCCCACATTAAGATACAGGCTCTCTCTCACACACTGCTCCACTTGCCCATTGCGTGTGTTGAGAACAGCAAAGCAATATCCCCTATCACCGACTCCGCTTGTGTGGTCACTAAGAAGCGCGTCATAAATTGCCGTGACATCGGCAGCTGTGACTGTGCCGTCGCCATTAGCATCACCATCAACTTCATAATAGCCTAAGAGGTTACTATAAACCTGCGTAACATCGGCAGCGGTAATAACGCCATCACGATTCACGTCACGAAGATTGGCGCTGCGAGGTTCACTATCAACGTCAACTAAGGTCTTGAGTGTGCCATTATATTGTGAGTAGGACTCTCGATAGGAGCCATCTACCGCCAACAATGCGCCATCGGGCAGATGAGGCAGCACGAGCGAAGCATCAGGCACATGCGAGAAAATCGTTGCCAAACCTTCACATCCAGCAAACGCACCCTCTCCAATAGCCGTTAGCGTTGCCGGAAGCGACACCTCAGTGAGCCACTGGCACTGAGCAAAAGCACCACTCGCTATCTCAGTGACATGATAACCCTCGACCATTGATGGTATTACTGCACTCTCAGCCTCGTATTCATCGACAGGCGCAATCAGGCACACAGTGCTATCGCCATCAAGCACTTCGTAGCATAAGCCGTTGCTAACAATAATGTCGCCTGCTTTCATCAACGACGGCAGGCACATTATAAGCATCACTAACGATAATATTACTCCCGCTTTTCGCCTCATTGATTATAAGATTGTTGCGATTGCAAAATTCCACAAAAAAAACGAGAAAAACAAGATACAAGCGCATAAAAAAAAACCTACGCCCGCTTTTCAAACAAAGCAGACGCAGACAACTAAAAAGGAATGTATTAATTACGATGGTTATATTATAATGATGAATGTCCTTTGATTTTCTATGCAAATTTAGGGCTTTTCTTGATTTTATGCAAACGATTTATTTAACGACCACTTCAATTTAATTCTTATTAACATATTTTCAACCAAAATCAGATTCGCATAAACATCTTTTTGCAAAATGGACCAATTTGAACCATTCAAAACCACAGGAAGAAATGCTCAAGATTAAGCCCACGTTTGGCTACTATAACACCGGTTTTCTCGTTGGTGAACGACTGCCCATGGCTCATCGACTGCTTGAGGTGGCGCCATAGCTGCTTAACGCTATCGCTGCGGTGGATGTTGCGAAACAACAGTACACAATCATCGTTCAGCATTGAAGAAAGATGATGTTTCAACGGCCCCAGATCAGAAGGCTCGGGCACTGAGTTAACAAGCACAAACGGCATATCCTCACTGGTTATCTCACGCTCATAATCGTCAAAAGCCACATCAAGGATATTGTAACACCCTACGCTGTCGAGATAGGGTGCCAATACGTTACCAATTACTGGATAGGCATCGAGATGTGGCTCATAGAGCCATAGGCGGCTTTGTGACGACACGTTGAGCATTGTAGCTGCCGTCATTCCATAGCAAGTGCCCACTTGCATAATGCACTGGGGATTGAAAAAGTTGGTGATGCGAAACAGCATCTTCATTCCCTTGAACGAAATCACACGCGGATGCTTCTTGACATCGCGCAACGAGTCGATAACCGCCTGACGCATATCTTCCATATCGTCGTAGCAATAGTACGGCGACTTCTCGCGCAGAACAAAGCGCACGAAATTATACGCAAAAGGGGAATGTATGCCATGCCCCTTGCTGCGATGATGGCGGCTCAAAGCCGTGCGGTATCTCTTGATGCGACCCAAAATAGTTTTGAGTTGTCAGTTTTCAGTTCTCAGTTTTCAGTTCTCAGTAGTCAGTTATGAGTTGTGAACTTAACACTTAAAACTTAAAACTTAACACTTACTACTTAATAATTACTCTTCTTTCTTGCGGCGACGCTGTGAAAAGCCTATTGACCACGCTAATGTAAATATGATGAGTAACACTATAATCCATACCGATGCCTTGGCCATTGATTCGGTCTTGTGAACATCTTGCGGGTCGAAGGTGAAAACAATGCTGTGATCACCTGCAGGCACTTGCAGCGCACGAAGCACATAGTTAACGCGACCAATAGGCACCTCTTTGCCATCGATAGTGGCAGTCCAACCCCATGGGAAATATATCTCGCTGAACACCGCTAGGCCACCTTTTGCGCTATGAGCATGATAGGTGAGCTTGTTGGGGGCATAGGTTGTCTCCTTGATATAGTCGCTAGAATCAGTAGGAGTAGCTTCCTTAAGAGCATCTTTGAACTTCACTTCGGCGACAGCCTGTTTTGCTGGGTCGAAGTTGTCAAGGAACTTCATCTCATCATCGGCAGTCTTGACATAAGTCAAAGTATCTACAAACCACGCATTACCAAGAGCCTTATCGTTCTCAAAGATATCTGTTTCATTCTCCCCAAGCATCAGATATTTAGCGTTTAGCATATTCAAAACCTGAGGAATAGTATCAATAGTGTGTCGATTATTAATGCCATCAATCAAGTACTGTCGAGCAGGAATAAGTTGTCGCTCAATAAGGTCGTTGTAACGGCTGAGCTTGGCAGCATGGTATCCACCAACGGTTTTGTGGAAGTAGCTTGAACGATACCCTTCGAGATTAAAATCAAATACCCTATAATTCTGAGTGGTGTCGGCAAGGATAGCATCATCGGCAGGAGTCTTCGCAAAGGTGGTGGCAGGAAGTGTAGCAGGATCTACAAAGCTTTCATCGTTGAGATAGCGCTTATTTACAGCAAACATGTCCACCAGCACGATTGCAGCAATTATCAATCCTGCAGGCATGGCACTAATCTTTCTGGACTTATAAAGCATCAGCACGCCAAAACCAAGCAGTATAATAATAAGGCTGCGCCAAGCGTCGGCACTGACAAGAGCATGACGAATCATCTTAGCAGCCGAAGCTGTGTTAGGAACTTGCTCTATCGAAATCTGGCCTTGCGAAGCCCTCAGCAGATTCATTGCATCTGATTCGGTAGCCTCACCACCAAAAATGCTTGGCGCCATTGCGAAGAGGACGCACAGCAAAGCACACGCGCCAAACACGCCATAGAAGATTTTACCATTTTTCTTGAAGAAATCTTCCTGTGTGAACATTTCTTTCAGAGCAAGAACTGCCAATAACGGCATAGTAAACTCGGCAATGACAAGAATGCTCGATACCGTGCGGAACTTGTTATACATGGGGAAATGGTCGATAAACCAACCCGTCAGCCCCATAAAGTTATGTCCCCAAGAGAGCAGAATGGAGATGATAGTCGCTACCAATAAAGCCCATTTAACGGGACCTTTAACCACAAACAGACTGAGGATAAACAAGGCGAAAATCAGAGCACCCACATACACAGGCCCACTAGTGAACGGCTGATCACCAAAGTATTGAGAGAACACGCCCAAACCTTCAGCTCCAAGTTCAGCATTTTGACTTGAGGCAACTTCAGACGCATCATCAACCTCGGCAAGCGACTTCATGCTTGTTCCACCCTTCACATTAGGCACCATGAGCGTCCATGTCTCACCAATGCCGTAACTCCACTGAGTGATATACTCTTTGCTCAAGCCACCATTAGTAGGTTCATTGCTAACCTGCTTCTCGCCATCACTAGAAGGCAGGGGAGTCAGTTCGCTATGACCGCCACGCATAGTTTCCTTGGCATATTTATTAGAGATATAAAGATTAGATGCGTTAGCACCTACTGCCAACAATGCTGCCATTGCCATACAAGCGGTGGCGATGCCCCATTGTTTCATCTTCTTCTCCCTGATAGCACCAACAAGATAAGCGATTACTAATGGCACGATAATAAACAATGAGTAATAAGTCATCTGCACATGGTTGTTGAGCAGCTGCAGCGCTCCAAACAATGCTGCAACCGCTGTACCCAGCAAGTATTTACCACGATAGGCCCATACTATGCCCGCTATCGTAGGTGGGATGTAGCACAACACAAGAAGTTTCCAGATGTGACCCGCATCTATAATAATGAAAAAGTAGGACGAGAAGGCATACCCAATAGCGCCCAGCACAGCCAGATACCACTTCATGTCAAACGCCAGCATCAAGATGAAGAATCCCAACATGAGCAGGAACACCCAACTTACTGGCTGAGGAAATCCCAGTGTGAGCACCTTGCCAATAGTGTTGATAATAGAGTTGCTCTCGTAGCTAGGAGCAATCTGGAAGGTGGGCATGCCACCAAAGAGACTGTTGGTCCAGCGGGTGACCTCACCATCGTGACTCTCGTTATAGACTTTTGCCTCCTGACCATTGGCTGCGCCCTGCATAACATCGTTCTGCTGCAGCACGTAGCCATCCACGTCGCTTGGATAGAAATATATCCATGAAATAGCGGCAAACGCCAATATAGAGAGCACAAAAGTGACCACACTGCGCACCGTCGTGGTGCCTATCAACTTCTTGTCAAGTACGTTTTTATCCATTATATTCAAGTCTTTTTATTTGCGTTTTTCTTTTGAGTGCGTAAAAATTCAAAAAACATCAACCGAAACAGTAATCAGCCCCGCCCCGTCAGGCTTAGAACTTCATCTTATTCACCTCGCGGCGCAGAGCTGCGGTTTCTTCTTCACAGTTGCTGTCGTTAGCGCTCTGGGCAGCTTTCATCAGTTGTGAAAGCTGGTCAAGCAACTCTTTTTTGCGTTTAGCGCCCACTTCTTGGTATTCTTTAGTGGGGTGCGCCACAAACTCGCCATACAGGTCACACAGTTTCTTGTAGTTGTCACGGCATGCCGATAGCTTGGCATTGACCGAGGCATTTGACGATGCGTAATGCTCTATCTCCTCAAGGTCAAGAGGCATATTCTCGGGCTTGACGGGAGCAATCTTTATGGGCAGATCGTTTTCGCTTGGCATTGGTGGCAAATCGTCTTCACCAAAACCAGGCACTGGAGTTGGCGCAGGCCCGTCAACAGGTCGCAGGGTTGTGTCGGCGAGCATCAGGCTGTCGAGCAACGAGTCGCGCGGCACATCAATAATCTCACCCTGGAGGTCTTGGGGCACGCCATACTCAAACTCGTCAACCTTAAGCGAATCAGGCTTGGGATACTCCTTCTCGCTACGGCCCAAAAGCTTGTTGCCAAACTTGTGGACTGGCGGGCAGAAGATATACAACAGCACCAGGACGGTAACAACCGTCCCAACAGTCCACCATGCTATTTTCTTGTTTCGTGCTGTCATTCTGCAAATTACAACTCTCTCGAAACCCATTTTGCCATAATTGCGGCATAGATTTCCAGAAAAGCAGTGCAAAATTAGTTTATATATTTTGATAATTATCACTAAACTATGAAATGTTAAGTTTTTTTTATTTTTGTGTGAGATTGAATTTTTTACGAAAATTCTGTGTACTTTTGCATGTTATTGGCAACAACACTTGCAAAAATTGGCTAAACAACCCGAAATATTGACCCCGCAACTATTCCGTTTTAAATTGAACTTGAAGACTGTGCTTTGGGGAGGCGACATGATTGCCGCCTTCAAAGGCATCACGCTCGACAACCATTTCGTGGGCGAGAGTTGGGAGATTTCGGGACTCAAAGGCCATGAGTCGGTGGTCGCCAGCGGCGACGATGCAGGTCTCACCTTGCGACAGCTCATCAAGAAATACCGTAGCCAGCTGGTGGGAAAGCGCATCTATCGCGCCCACGGCACCGAGTTCCCGCTGCTCATCAAGTTTATCGGTGCCAATAAAGACCTGTCGGTGCAAGTGCATCCCGATGAGGACCTTGCCCGTAGCCGCCACAACTGCTGCGGCAAGACTGAGATGTGGTATATCATCAATGCTCAGCCAGGTGCCTCGTTGCTGGCGGGTATGAGTCGAACCATCACACCTAAGGAGTACTTGCAGCACATGGCCGACGGCACTCTGCTCGACGTACTCTCACGCCACGACACTCATGCAGGCGACATCTTTTTCCTGCCGGCAGGACGCATCCACTCCATTGGTGCCGGCAACCTGCTGCTCGAGGTGCAGCAGCCTAGCGACATCACCTATCGCGTCTATGACTATGACCGCCTCGACATCAACGGTAAACTTCGCCAGCTGCATACCGACCTTGCCATCGACGCCATCGACTATACCGTCAGCCGCGACTGCTTGCGCCACTATCCCAACGTGAAGGGCGACATTTCTCTCATCAACAGCATCTTCTTCAATGTGGGTAGAGTCATCGTCGATGGCAGCTGCGACATGCCCATGCCACACGATGCCTTCCTTTGCCTGATGTGCATCGGCGGCAACGCCACCATCAACTATGGCGGCAACACCACCGAGACCATTAAGCAAGGCGAGTCGCTCCTCGTGCCGGCATGTATAGATCACCTCTCACTCAATGGTTCAGCAACAATTATCACTGCAACTGCTTGAACTTAAGTGTTAAGTTATTCCCAATCACTCATATCTATGAAACGACTCTCACTATTAATAACAGCGCTGGTGCTTGTGCTTGCTGCTCAGGCACAAAACGTTGCGCGAGAAACTTTTAAGCAAGACATCCGCCGCAGCGCCAACAACTACTACGCCTATCCCGACCGCAACCTTCCGTCATTGACTCCTGCTCCCGAAGGGTATGTGCCGTTCTACATCAATCATTATGGCAGGCACGGCAGCCGCTGGTTAATTGCCCCTACCGACTACACCTTCCCCGTGGAGCAACTCACCAAAGGTGAGCGCAATGGCAAACTAACTAAGCGCGGCAAGGAAGTGCTTAACGTGTGCCGACACATGCTCGAGGCGTCACAGGGACGACTCGGCGAACTAAGCGACATAGGCGCTGAGCAGCACCAAGGCATCGCCCGACGAATGTTCCAGAATTTCCCTGAAGTGTGGGCGGGCGACGCTAAAGTCGATGCGAAATCTACTGTGGTGATTCGCTGCATTCTCTCGATGCTCAATGAGGTGGAAACGCTCAAATCGCTGAACCCCGACCTGCGCATCACCACCGACGCTAGCGAGCACGACATGTACTACATGAACTACCACGACACCGTGGCAACAGCGGCTCAGAAAGCTGCACGGCCTAGCGTTAACGCTATCAAAGATCATATATTCCCACCCAAGACTCTCGACAAACGACTCGAAAAGATGACATCACGCCTCTTTAACGACAAGAAGTTTGTGCGCGACAGCATCGACAGTTTCAAGTTTGAGTATGTGCTCTTCGACCTTGTGAGCAATATGCAGAGTCACCACGACTTCGAGAGCATCGACCTCTACACAGGAGTCTTCACCGTGGATGAAGCAACCGACTTTTGGACCTACAACAACGCACGGTGGTATATATACTCGGGTAACACTTCGCTCAATAACCACACCGGAGCACGTGCGCACCGACATCTGCTGCGCAACTTCGTGGAAGAAGCCGACAAAGCAATTCTCAGTCGTACCAATAGCGCCACGCTGCGATTTGGTCACGAGTCGGTGGTGCTGCCACTCGTTTGCTTGATGGGGCTCAACGGTATGGATTATGACACCAATGACCTGACAACATTAGCCGAGCATTGGCGCTCCTACGAGGTGTTCCCCATGGCAGCCAACGTGCAGATGATTTTCTACCGCAAGGCTGGGAGCGACGACATACTCGTGAAAATCCTCCTCAACGAGCACGAAACTACCTTGCCCATTTCCACCGACTGCGCACCCTACTACCACTGGCTCGATGTGCGGCAACATTTTCTCACAAGAGCTAGCGAGGGCAACTAGTATTACTAGCTAACCACCAGATTATTAATAATTACAAGATTATAATAACAGCGGCTTGGCGCTGATTTTAGCAACGGATTCATAACCCGTGTTTTATAGTCTCTCGGCGCATGTCTCATCTTCTGTCATTGTTTTTTTATTTTGCTCAGCCCAAAAAGGATGAATAAATTAGGTGCATTTTTTCTCAACTTGCACTAAAATTTATTATCTTTGCACTTGTAATGGAAACCAAGAGGAAAGGTTATATCGAGGGGTTGATTGAGCAGGGCGAGCATGAGCATCAGGATTTCAAGTATCAAATCAGCGATGCTCGCAAGATTGCACGCTCCATCAGTGCGTTTGCCAACAATAGTGGCGGCCATCTGCTCGTTGGCGTGAAGGACAACGGCAACATTGTGGGAGTGAGCAGCGATGAGGAGATCTACATGATTGAACAGGCTGCGCAGATGTATTGCCGCCCAGAGCAGCAGGTACATTTTAAGATTTACCGTGTGGCAGGCAAGAACGTGCTCAAGGTGGATATCGACGAGGCCGATGACAAACCCGTGAAAGCCCCCGACGATAACGGACAGTGGCGCACCTACTACCGCGTTGCTGACGAGAATGTGCTCGCAAGCGGCACCCACGTTAAGGTGATGCAACTCAAGAGCGAGACAGCGCCAGCCGACGTGGTGATCAACCTCACCGACAAAGAGGAGCAACTTCTCGACTACCTGCAAGACCATGGAGGCATCACACTTAGCGGCTACGAGCGCCTGGCCCACATCTCATTCCACGCCGCCCAACACACGGTGGTGAAACTCTGCGAGATGGGAATTGTCGAAATCCAGTACCACAATGGCCAGTGCCTGATAACACTGACGTGAAGCAGCAAGGTGTTAGACTCTCAATGGTCGAGCCTCAATTGTAAACAAGACATAAAAATGTCCTCAAAGGAGAATTCCTCTTGAGGACATTTTTGTTGTCTAGACTCCGTAGAGTTAAGTCTTGAGGGTGATGGGCTGGCGTGAGCGCTCGCTGATGTCACCATTGCGGTAGGCCTCGAGCAGATGCTTGAGGTCGTTGATCTGGTCCTCGAGTTCCTCGCCTATGTCGGTGTCCTTCACCATCATGCGGTGGTTGGTCATCTCCACCATCTCGTAAGTTGACTTGATGTCCTGGCCTTCTTCCACCGCCTTAGTGATTGAAGCCGCGGCTGTGACATCATGGGAAGCAGAGCCTTGATAATGGCAAGGTCACTGTACGCTTGCGTTTTATTGATTCCATGGCGAGACATCACTGTCTCGACAAACTGCCTGTCCTTAGCGTCAGGATTTGAGAGGAACCAGTTATACTCCTCACGAATGCGAAGTATGCGCACAACAATCCTCATGTCGTACTTCTCTCGCAGCTCCTCCTCACCAGTAAAGAGGTCAAGCCGGCACGCGTCTATAGGTTTTATCTGTTGTTTCACAAGAAAAGCGGTTGATTCACACCACAAAGGTAAACCAACCGCCTTCCCCCTCAAAAGACACGGGAGTTAATTATGAAGTAGTTAGTTTTTCACAACATTCTTTGGTCCATTGATGTGAATATACACAATACCTTCGGTATCCAAATCAATCAAGGCACGACCATATTTGTCGCCTCCGTCAAAGACTACGACAAGTTTTTTGTCAATATAATTAATATAATTATGGTCTTTCAAATTTGCTTTCGCAACCAGATTGATATAAATCAAGCGGTGGCCATTGCGTTTGACTCCAAAATATTGCTTGGCGTAGTTTTCGAGCGGCATAGGTCCTGT
>CACYVC010000040.1 GCA_902777835.1 uncultured Bacteroidales bacterium
CGGGGAGCTCCGCGGAATCCTCGCTTCCTTGTCTCTCACCTGCTTGTCAGATTTCCTCATCGCAAACATGTCAATGATCTCACATGGGCTCCCCGGCCCAGCGGCCGCCTTTTGACAGGGCGTCAAAAAAACCGCTCAACTCGGAACCAGGTCCTCGTGAGCCGAAAAGCGATGCAAAATTACAGCCTCTCCGCGACATGGCAAAATATTTTCACGAAAAAATGCACGGAAAACGCGAATTTAACATCCTTTCACTAAAAATAGGGCGTTTTCAGGGGAAAACGGGCATTTCAGGGGGAGGGAGACAGGGGACCAGCGGGGAGCGGGGGCGGGAAACGGCACGGCGCAGGGCGCAGCGCACGCGGCGAGGCGCACCGGCAACCTGCACGCCAAGGGTACACATTATTATATAATATATATAGCGACAAAAATTAGGAGGATGTGGTTGCATCCTCCTAATTATACTTTGCCTGATTGGCAGTTTTGTGATAGCGGTAGTGCTTTTCTATTTAAAGAGCGACATTTGATCGTCGTCGCCAGTGAAGTTGATGCCGTCATCAAGATCGTCAAGAATTGGGCTGTCACCATTGGCAGCGTTCTTGAGTTGCTCTTTAAGTTCCTCGATTTGTGCTTTGAGTTCTTCCACCTCGCTGTTGTCGCCGCCACCAGCTTCAAGAAGTTTTTTCTTCAAGCTTGCAATCTCATCGTCTTTGCGCTGCTTGATTTCCTCAAACTTCTCGATTTCGGCAACGAGTTGCTCGGCTTGTGCAAGATCTTCATTAGCCTTGTCGAGTTCCTCGCTGGTTTCGTCGAGTCGGCGATGCAACCATGCCACCTGTGCAGCGAGGGTGTCGATCTCAGCATCCTTCTCTTCAAGTGCTTTAGTATCGACCACTGCTGCTACGGGAGCATCATTGCCGTTAGCCCTGAGTTCGTCGATCTGCTTCTGCAGTTGAGTAATGCGCTCTTTAGACTTGAGACCCTCATTTCTCTCTTTGGTAAGTTCTTGATTGAGTTTCAAGAGCTCTTCCTTGGCGATGTCGCCGCTCTTGTTCTGCTCCTCATTCATCTGAAGCACCTTCATCTTATTCTGAAGGCTACGGTTTTCCATCTCCACCTTCTCCTTGGAGGTCATCAACTCCTGCATCTTCATTTGCAAGTCGTTGTATCGTGTGAGAGTGCTCTTGCGAGAGTTCTCGGTAGATTTGATTTTCTCTTTGAGATCCTCAATCTCCTCGTATGCATTCAGAGCCTTATCATCGGTCTCTTTGAGTTTGTCGATTATCTCGGCACGCTCTTTGTTCCATTTCTCGGCAGCGCTATCGAGCACGTCTTTGCGCAAGCGAGTCTCATAGTCGCGGAACTGTGGTCTTAAAGTCTCTACTATAGCCTGAGTCTCGGCCTCAACGTTCAAGTTATTGAGGATTTGCGTTGGCAGATTGCCATTTATGATTATCATTATCCTCTTAAGAATATTCTCGGGCACGCCTACATCTTTAGTAACGGCTAGTTCCGACATATCAACCTGCTGACGTGGGAGTTCCACTCTGGTATATACAGGTTTTTCTACAGGCTCTTGGCCCTGCTCTTCATCATTACCATCCTCCCTCTTCTGGGCACTTCTTGGTTTTTTCTCGTCTTCGTCCTTGCGCCAGGGATTATCGTAATTTCTCTTCTCGAAGTAATCGAGGTCGTCAACGCCTTCCCCAAAATCACCAAGTCCCAAGACCTTCTTTAATGCATTATTAAAATTCATAGTCAATGTATTTATTTTTTGTATTTTTCATATTGAGCGTGCAAAGTTAATGATTTTCCTTTAAACAATCGCCAAACAATTTAATCTAAATGTGAGAAAAAAAGAAAACCCTACCCGTTAAGGGTAATTCCAGAAGCTTTATAAAACAAATCCAGACAAAAAACATGTCGTTCGCCATCACTTTTTTGTCGTTTACCATTAACCTTGACTAGATAGCGGCACCACCCTTAAACCTTTGGTACTCATTGCAATCTAAATAACAGAAAGCGATGAGAAGCATAACGCAAAACACAGCAAAATGTCGTTTGCCATCACTTTCGGGTCGTTGACCACCAACTTTTGCAACAACTATTGCACTGCGTGGAAAACCACCTTAACTTTGCAACAAATAAATTTAATAACCGCTGGCAACAGCATAAAAACTCACAATCATGAAGAAATTATTACTTAGCATCGCAATCTTGCTGGTTACTGCAGGTCTGGCAGCACCATCGGCAATGGCACGCACAGTGCGTGGCGGTGCAATGAGCCACAGACCAAGTGTTGAAATGCTAGGTCCAGGTCATGGTCCTCGAGTTGGAAAGCCAATGCCGCCAGTTGGTGGCCGCCCAGTGGCAATGCACTATGGCATGCGCTTCGCCAGCCGTCCTGCGGGAGTAGTGGTAAACTTTGGCGGTGTGAGCTTCATCTATAACAACGGTGTATATTATAGTTCCATCGGCCGCGAGTTTGAGGTAGTTCGTCCACGTGTGGGCATGATCGTTCCCTCGCTCCCCATGGGTCACAGCGTGATGATTCGCAATGGCGCAAAGCACTACATCCACAACGGCATCATCTACAGCCCCATGCACCGTAACGGCACCGTGGTGTTCCGCATCGTAGGCTTCATCTAAACAATTAAATAATCTCGTGGGCCCTGTGCCTCAAGACTATGGTAAGGGTCCACTTTATTTAAGAACTCAATTACAAACATTTTTAAAAATATTTTCATCATGAAAAAGACAATTTTATTAGCATTAATGGCAGTAGTTGCTACTACTGCAGTAACAGCACAAGAAACTGAACAGCGCGGCGACCGCCGTGCACCAGATCCCGAGAAACGCATTGAGCACCAAGTTAAACGTCTTGACAAGAAACTCAAGCTCACCGACGAGCAGAAGCAGCAACTCAAAGAGTTTTATGGCGAGTTTGACAAGACCCAGATGGCCCGCATGGAGCAGGTGCGCCTGCAAGAGAAAAAAGACCGCGACGCCCTCGACGGCAAAATCAACTCAATCCTCACCGACGAGCAGAAAGCCAAATATGCCGAGATGAAGGAGCAAGATAAAGAGATGTGGAAAGAAGGCCGCAAAGGTTTTGGTCGCGGAGAAGGACCGGGCAGAGGACATGATCCAGGCCGAGGACACGGACCAGGTCGTGGTCACGGTGGACATGGCGGACACGGCGGCATGGGCGGCTTTGACAGCGACATGACCGAGTAACCTGCACACACAAAATAAAAGATAGAAGTTTTTCATAAGAATAACATTTTGGTTATATTTTTCATAAGCATTTGATTTAGGTTAATGATTGATTAGTAAGGCTATTAAGGAATGATTAGAATAGCGACAGCGGCATCTCGATGACGAGGTGTCGCTTTTTTTAACCCGAATCGGTCATTAGGATTTAATGCACTATTCCGTCAATTTTTTAGAACAACTTTGATATTTTCCTAAACCATTGTCGAGAAATGGCATAAGATTGTTGTATCTTTGCAGAAAAATAACGGAGTATGACCGACTTTGCTGCCATAGATTTTGAAACTGCCAACAACGAGCAATCCTCGGTGTGCTCTGTGGGTATAGTGATAGTGCGAGGTGGAGAGATTGTAGATTCCTTCTACTCGCTCATACAACCCGAACCAAACTATTACAGCTACTGGTGCTCACGAGTGCATGGTCTATGCTGCGATGACACCGATGATGCTCCTATCTTTCCAGACGTATGGGCACAGATTGAGCCGCTAATCGCCGGACTGCCACTCGTGGCCCACAATAGTCCTTTCGACGAGGGATGCCTGCGCGCTGTGTTCCGCACCTATCAGATGGACTATCCCGACTACACCTTCCTCGATACCCTGCGAGCCTCACGCCGCAAACTCCGCAATCTTCCTAACCACCAACTCCACACTGTGGCTGCCGCATTAGGTTACGACCTTGAGAATCACCATCATGCCCTTGCCGATGCCCAAGCCTGCGCTTGGATAGCAATGGAGTTAATGTGATTCTGGTTAAAACAATGTTTGAAGTCTAAAGGGAAACTAGCATAGAGACTATCTGTTTCTCAGCATCTCGAGGACTTGCTGCACGGGGAGGGCATCCACGTGGTTACCATCACGGCCTGTCATGCTCTCGGCCATGAAGAGTGAATTCCACAACGCCTCGGCGGTAGCCTCAATTGTGGCGGCAAAGATGGGCGACATCTGGCTATTGGCTAGCATTGTTGTGGTTAAGGTTTTTGCCTTGTCATTGATGAGGTTTTCGGGAGCGACCGAGAGGGCTATCACATAGTCGCCACTGCCGTTGCTGGCAATGCCACCAGTCTTTGCAAGCCCCATCATTGCACGCTTTGCCACCCGCTCTAGGTTGCGACTGTCGAGTGGCGCATTGGTGATAACCACCATCATGCACGAACCATCCACATTCTCGGTACGTCGCACGTGATCAATAAAATCGTGTTTGTGCAGTTTCTGTCCCACCTGCACACCGTCAATTTCTAGGATGCCGCCATAGTTGGTCTGCACCAGCACGCCAATGGTATAACCTCCCAGCGACTCAGGCAACTTGCGTGACGAGGTGCCTATACCCCCTTTAAAACCAAAGCAAATGGTGCCCGTGCCAGCGCCCACATTACCCTGCTCAACTGGCCCACTGTGGGCATTGTTGATGGCATCAATCACCATATCGGGAGTGATATACATCTGGCGTATATTGTTTAGTCGGCCGTCGTTGGTCTCCCCCACTACGGCATTCACCGACCTCTCGTTCTCACAACCAGGTTGCATGAGGGTGTAGCGGATTAGGCCCTCCATGCCTGCTGCCACGCTCAGCGTGTTGGTGAGTATAATAGGAGTCTCTATATTGCCCAACTCGCGCACTTGTGTCACGCCAGCGAGTTTGCCAAATCCGTTGCCCACATATATAGCTGCCGGCACCTTGTTGCGGAAAATGTTGCCCTGATGGGGCACAATGGCTGTTACACCAGTGCGAATGTCGTCGCCCTCTATGCAGGTGACATGCCCAACCGTCACTCCCGGCACATCGGTGATGGCGTTGTAGCGGCCAGTCTCAAAAATGCCCGTTGGGAATCCCCACTCTCTCAACGTCTTGTGAACCTGCGCATTGGCCAACATAGTGGCAAGCAACAAGCATCCAATAAGCCATATGCGTATATTATTCGTTGTAGTCATAATAATCTGATTTTTAACAACTGCAAAGTTACTAAAAATTAGTAAATTATCTTTTCGTAGCAGGATTAAGATAGAAATCTCCTATCCACCCCCGTCATTTCATCGACTCTTCGTCATCGACGAGGATAATAGTTGCTGTATCAGCATTGTAGGTGAAATAGCAGCTGAACGCTTTGCTATAAATCGAGAAGGTTTTCATGCCGTAGAGGTCATGACCATAGAGCAGAAAAGTAGCGATGTCGGTTGTAGTAATGTAGGGGTTGTCATCGAGGTGGGAATGTGTGCATTTGTGGATGTTTCCTTCTTTGCTGCCAAAATCAATGGGAATGAAAGAGTTATGGTACTTGCGCCTAGTAATGAGGTTGCCTGCGGCATCAAAGTCAAAACTATAATCGTTGCCAAAAGGGATAAGTTTCGACTTATCGGTGCCTTGAAGCAGATAAACCCTTGTGAGACTAGGGCTTATCTCCACAACATCGGCATTGAGGTTTCCTGCCTCTTCAATATTATAAATGCCATCAAGGGCGCTTACTTTATCAAGCAGCGTCAACTGTCGTTCAGCGCGAGATATCTCTTTTGGTGTAAGTCCGCGCACGAGATCAAACGGTTCTATCTCCCCCGTGTTGAGGTTGAGGCGGCACTCAAAGACACATTTCATCTGGTCCACATCAATCATGATTCCGCTCATGAGGGTATCGTTGAGTTGCCCTACCACTGATAGTGATGCTGTCTTGCTGGAGCACATCTGCTTGTAGGCGTCGCTCATCACCCAGTTGAGCTTGTCGTGGAGATACAGGTTGTTGCCCTCGTCGATCACGCTATCGTTCACTGCATCAATCACATGCATAGCAGGCCGCTGTGCAAACGACAAACACGAAAAGACAACTGCAAAGACAATTGTCACAATAAATCGCAAAGTGATATTTTTAATTGCCATTCTACTAAGGGTGTGGCGGTTTCGTCCCACAAGCCAGTAGTTATTATCTTTTAGAACTCTGTGAAAGCCAGTGGCAGAAGAGCTTTAACACTTTCTACTTTATAGATTACCTCTTTTCCCACAAGAATAACCTCAATGGGTTGGTTGGCTTGGGTCTCAAATTCGAGCAGGGCCTGACGACATACACCACATGGTGCAGTAGGGCGCTCTACGAAATCGCCTCTAGTGAAAGCAGCAATAGCCATTTTCTTGATGGGCACGCCGGGATAGTTTGCCCCAGCGTTATAGCAAGCACTGCGCTCCCCGCAGGTGCCTGCAAAAGCTGCGTTTTCCTGGTTTGCACCCTTTATGGTCACGCCGTTATTGAGCAACAATGCCGATCCCACATGGAAATTGCTGTAGGGTGCGTAGCTTGCCTTTGTAGCCTCTTTAGCAAGATTAACTAAATTTTTGTCCTCCTCACTTAGTTCATTATAGGAGTAAATTTGTATCTTTGTGACAAAATTCTTTTCGTTCATGATGTTTCAGATTTACATTAACAATCGCAAAATTATTGATAATTTTTTAAATATCAACAAAAAAATAGTTTTTTGCCTCTTTTTTTGTCTCTTTTTTTGCCAAAACGGGTATTCTGTGACCCGTGATGAAGTGTATCGTTACATCGACACCTACAAAAATGCCGCACTCATTGAACAGCGCGAGCATGGTATTCCTGCGAGCATCACCCTAGCGCAGGGACTGCTTGAGAGCGCTGCTGGCACCAGCAAACTTGCCCGCGAGGGCAACAACCACTTTGGCATAAAGTGCCACCGCTCATGGCGTGGCGACAGCGTGTTCTCGGGTAAGACATGCTACCGCAAGTACCGCTCGGCTAATGACTCCTATACCGACCATTCCAAATTTCTGAAAGCTAAGCGCTATGAGTCGCTTTTTACTCTTGAAATTACTGATTATAGAGGTTGGGCACATGGTTTGAAGCGATGCGGTTATGCCACCGACCCTCTCTATGCTGAAAAACTAATCAACATGATTGAGACTTACGGACTCGACAAATATGTGGACGAGAAGCCTGGTCGTGAAGAACAAAAGCCCACCCGCCCCAAGCGTGATCGCCCGCTACTGCGCCATCCCACCAAGCGCCGCCACGACCTGAACTACATTATGGCTGTGCTTGGCGACACCTATCAAGATATTGCCGACGAGTATAATATGAAACTCGACAAACTGCTCGATTATAATGATTTGCCCAAGGGAAGCAAGCAGCCCGAAGTGGGCGACATCATCTATGTAAACCGCAAGCACAGCGAGGCGCATGGCGTGCATGAGCAGTATCGTGTCACCGATGATGGTATGTCAATGTGGTATGTATCACAAATGTTTGGCATCCGCCTTAAAGACCTGGCAAAAATCAACAATCTCTCTCCCGATGCCGTTCTGCACAAAGGCGACTTGATAAGACTGAAAAAAGACTGAGTATGAGAAAGTATCCTCTAACTCATTCCTTTGAAGACGTCAATCATAATACACAGAAAAAGTGAAGAACTGTTTTGGTAAACGACAAAAAATAAGTACCTTTGCAACCTATTTCATAACAAATAAAATTTCACATTCATGAAAAGAATATTATTTCTATTACTCGTCTTGCTCACTGCGCAGGTTGTTATCGCCAATAATGTTGATGAAAATAATGACACTATAGCTGAATATACAATCAATGGCGTAACATTTAAGATGGTGAAAGTCGATGCTGGCACTTACAATATGGGCACAGATACAATAATAAAAACGCTTGTTGGCCCAATTCCCATTATTTTGACTAACGATTGGGAAAGACCAGCACATGAAGTTTCTGTTCCTACTTTTTGGATTGGTCAGACCGAGGTGACTCAAGAGCTTTGGGAAGCAGTGATGGGGAAAAACCCGAGTTACTGTAAAGGCGCAAATCGCCCAGTTGATAATGTGAGTTGGAATGACTGTCAAAAATTTATCAAAAAGTTGAATAAGCTTACTGGAAAGAATTTTCGTCTTCCTACCGAAGAAGAATGGGAATATGCCGCACGTGGAGGAAATAAAAGCCAATCATTTGAGTATAGTGGCAGCAACAATATAGATGATGTCGCATGGTGTCAATCAAATTGTAATTTTGAGGACGAAAAGCTTTCTGATTATGGTACACATTCAGTTGCGACTAAGCAGGCCAACGAGCTCGGCATTTACGACATGAGCGGAAATGTGAAAGAATGGTGCCAAAACAAATGGTATAAATATGACGGTAGCAAAGCAAACAGTTCTTATAAATCAATTCGTGGTGGTAACTATGATACTCCTGAAGATTACTGTCGTGTTGTATTTCGTTCGCTAGAACCACCTCGTTACCGGTATAAGGGCTTTGGACTACGCCTTGCCTTATAGTTTTTGTTTTTTATAGCAAAAATCATGTCTTCAAAAGAACTGTCCCTTTGAGGAAAAAAACGCAAGTAAGACTACTTTATCATTGCTAAGATTTCTTCTGGCGTGGTAACGAGTTTTGTTATTGCGCACAACCCAGTTCCCATATCTTTCACACTTGCACCAAGAAGGTAAACAGTATCGTCAATTATGAGGAATCGGTCGTGGTGCTTATGTGGGATTTGTATAGAAGTTATTTCAGGGTATTGTAGGTTGAATTTCTCCAAGTCGAGTAAAAATTGTTGGTTGTAACGTGTGTGAATGGTCGCGACAACACCATCGCTACGTTTTGACAACAAAGTCAGTACGCGTTCGTCCACAAAGTTGTCAATCAGCACAATGCGTAATTTTGCACTTTTTACGAGTTCAGACACATATTGCCATGCGTCCCAAATGCAGCCTGTGGCAAATATTTGTTCGGCCGTAGGGGTGGGCGACTTTTCTTCTATCTTATCAAGGATAGCATCAATCTTTGCGTCGGTCTCAACTTGCCATTGCGAATTCTCAAGTTGTTTAACCTCAATTCTGTCTAAACGTTGAAAGATTTGGGCATTGGCTGTAAGAAACCTGCGCATGGCGACAAAAGCTCTCATAATCAAAATGTTTGCTTGTATGGCAATTTCACTACGCAACAAACCGCTGAGCATGGCTATTCCTTGTTCGGTAAATGCGTGTGGCAATCGACGGTCGCCACCTCGTTGGTTTGAAATGCCAAATTGGCATTTCAAACTATCGTATTCATCTTTGGTTAGTTGGAACATAAAATCATCAGGAAAACGCTCAATATTACGCTTTACTTGCCGGTTCATTTGAGCGATGTCAACACCATATAGTTGAGCTAAATCCCTATCAATAAGGACTTGTTGCCCACGAATTAACGCTATCTTACCTTGTATGATGCTAATCTGAGGATTTTTATTTGAAAGCATCGAAGATTCCTACGATGTTTTATTATTAGTTTTCTTTGCCATTGCTGTTGTGGAAGGATTCTTTGTATAACAACGCAAAGTTAACTATTATTTGTGAAATCGCATAAAAAATGAAAAAAAACTATTTTTTTCATTTTGTTCTGCTCTCAACTTGCACTAATTTTTCCTACCTTTGCACGTTTTTTTGAGTGAAATGGAAAAAAACTATCTTAGCAGAGTGGTATGGATAGTGCTGGCGTCATTGCTGGCACTGTTGTGCATGTTCTGGTTGCCAGGCATTTGCGTGGGCGACTGGAAGATGCGCAAGGTTGATATGCTCTCTGACTTGAGGAGCGACTCGGCGTTGTACCAACTCGCTGCCAGCGACTCACTCGTGGCACAAGTGGTAGCTGCCGACTCACATCTCGCCGAGATAGTAGAGAACCATAAGTCAAAGGCCCCGGTTATTGAGGGCTCTCACCTTACCCACGACAGCAACGGCAATGTGGTGACAGTAGAGGACTCCACCATCAACGCTCGCGCCCAAAGAACTGTTAACCGCGAAGGAGTGACCAGCATCATCGACATGAGCAATGGTGGCAACGGAGGCATGGCAGCGTTTTATCATGCTCTTGACCAAGCAGGTAGCAGGCCTGTTCACATTGCTGTGCTTGGCGACTCGTTTATCGAGGGCGATATCCTCACATCAATGCTGCGCGAGTTGCTGCAGCAGCGCTTTGGTGGATGTGGAGTAGGCTATCTGCCCATAACATCTATCACTGCCGACATTCGCAACACTGTAAAGCAGACCTTTGGAGGGTGGAACCAGCACAAGGCTGTTGACAAAGGTGGATACTCCGAGACCTACAACAACCTCACCGGCAACTACTTCACCGCCAGTCAAGGGGCGTGGGTCAACTTGGTGGGCAGAGGCGGCAACTATTCTCGCTGCGCATCATGCACTAGTTCATCGTTCTATTTCTTTGGTACCACTGGTGCAGGTTATGCCACCGCAGTGGTCAACGGCACCGATACCACTCATTTTGCCCTTAACACTGGCACACTGATAGGTCACGCCAAAGTCACGGGCGACATTCGCTCGGTACGCTGGAGCGTCACCAATCCCGAGAGCATGGTGTTCCTGGGAGCATCGATGGACAGCGAAACTGGTGTAATGGTCGATAACTACGCCATGCGATCAGCTCGCGGCAGCCACCTGAGCAAAATTACTCCACAAGTGATGTCGATGCTTAACAAAGCCCGACACTACGACCTCGTCATTCTCATGTATGGCCTCAACGTAGCCGAAGCCAACAGGAGCGTATATACCCCTTATAGCAACTCTATCATAGCTGCCGTCAACAATATCAAGGACAATATGCCTGGCACCAGCGTGCTCATTGTGGGATGCAGCGACCGCGAGGAACGTTTCTCAGGAGGCTGGCGCACCATGAAAGGTGTGTTAGGACTAATTCAGGCGCAAAAGCGTGCCGCAATCGAGAGCGGCGTAGCATTCTGGGACATGTACACAGCAATGGGCGGCGAGGGCAGCATTGTTGAAATGGTGAAACATGGTGAGGCCAATAGTGACTACACCCACATCAACTCCAGAGGAGGCAACCGCATCGCACGCTACCTCTATGATGCACTAATGCTGGGATATGAAAATAGATAACCAGGCGCTTTGCGCCGTGAATGGCGAATGGAGGAACGAGGAACGGCCATCTTCCACTTTCCACCTTCCACTTAACTAACATAGAAATGCAGGATATTTGGCAAAACATATTGACTTACTTGAAGGTGCAGTTTGGCACTCTCGACCTGGGCAAGCTGTTCAGTGAGCTTGCCTACGACAGCGAGGCGCCTCTCATCTTCTCAAGCGGCATGTTTATGTGCATGTTTGCCATATTCATCGTGATATATGCCCTGCTGCGCAACAAGTCGCTGCCGCGCACCCTTTTTGTGGTGGCTTTCAGTTACTATTTCTACTATAAGAGCAGTGGTGTATATTTCTTCCTGCTGGCGATAGTCACTTGTTCAGACTATATCATTGGTGACCTGCTCCACAACACCCGCCGGCGTTGGGTGCGCAAACTGCTTGTGCTGCTAAGCCTAGTGATAGACCTAGGAATGCTTGGGTATTTCAAATATACCAACTTCTTTGGCGAGCTATGGGCAAACTTCAATGGTGTGAAATGGGACACTTTGGACATCTTCCTGCCAGTGGGTATCTCGTTCTTCACCTTCCAGTCGCTGAGCTACATCATCGACATCTACCGCCGCAAGATAGAGCCTGTCGATAACTTGCTCGACTACGCCTTCTATGTCTCGTTCTTCCCACAGCTGGTGGCAGGTCCCATCGTCAGGGCAAGCGACTTCATCCCACAGATGTATAAGCCTGTGGTTGTCACCCGCCAAATGTTGGGCACGGGATTCTGGTTTATCCTCATAGGACTCTTCAAGAAAGCAATTATCAGCGACTACATTGCAGTGAATTTTGTGCAGCGCGTGTTTGAGAACCCTATCCAGTTCAGTGGCATCGAGAACCTGCTGGGAGCCTACGGCTACGGCATGCAAATCTACTGCGACTTCTCGGGCTACAGCGACATGGCGATAGGACTGGCGCTGCTCATGGGATTCCATTTCAACATCAACTTCAACAACCCCTACAAGGCGGTTTCGGTGACCGACTTCTGGCGGCGCTGGCACATCTCGCTCAGCACATGGCTGCGCGACTATGTGTATATCTCACTCGGTGGAAACCGCAAGGGCAAGCTTCGTCAATATCTCAACTTGTTTGTCACCATGCTGCTAGGCGGATTGTGGCATGGAGCATCGCTAAACTTCGTGTTCTGGGGAGCATTGCATGGCATAGCACTGGTGGTACACAAGATATGGATGACCATAACGCATGGAGCTAAATTTGTGCAGTCCAAACTATGGAATGTGCTCATGGTAATTGTCACTTTCCACTTTATAATCTTCGCTTGGTTGCTGTTCCGCAACGCCGACATCACCTGGAACGGCCTGTTCCTGGGCGGCGAGTGGGGAAACATGGGCGTCATGCTCTCACAGATTTTCACCAGTTTCCATCCCGAACTGCTGCCCGATGTGATTGCCAACTACTGGCACGTCTTTATATTGATTGTGCTGGGCTACGCACTGCATTTCGTACCCGATAGGTTCTCACAGCGTTGCCGCAACGCCTTCGTGAAAATGCCGGCGTTCCTCTACATCGTGGTGATAGTGGTACTGATAGTTGTCATTGTACAAGTAAAGACCAGCGAAGTGCAGCCGTTCATATACTTCCAGTTCTAATGCGCTTCGCGCAGGATAATATAATAAAGAGAAACGTGGAATGGATATTTGGTTTTCCGTTCCACGTTACATATTCTACACGCGCCTAAACGCAAGTATAACACCTAAAGTTACTCTTTCTTCTTCACTCCCATGCGGGCTTCTACTACGTTCAGGACATAATCGCCCACTGTCTCGCATTCGTCGAAGAAGTCGCTGTACATGGTGCCGATAGCATAGCTGTACTTCTGCTCGTTCACGTCGTTGAAGTTCTCGGCCTTAATCATGTCGCGATAGTTGTCAATCTCATTCTCGATGTTATAAGCACGGTTGATGTCGCTGTGTTCCCTGTAATTGACAAGCATTCTGTTCATCTCGGTGAGGCTGTTATCCACAAGCTCCATCATGGTCTTAATGTGCTTGATTTGGTAACCCGAGAACTGCTCCTTGCTGGTGCGGTAGCGGTTGATGATGCGGGCCAGTTTGTAGCAACTATCGCCAATACTCTCTATCTCGGAAATCTCACGCAACATGGCGCGCATCTTCGCCTTGGTCTCGTCACTAAGGTGAGCGTCGCTCACGTCGTGCAGGTAGTTGGCGATATCCACTTCCATCTGGTCGCTGATTTCCTCATATTTCTCGATGCGGGAATATAGCTTCACAAACTTGTCTTTGTCCTCCTCGTCGAGCAGGGTTTGCACCATGCCAAACATGCTCTGTATGCGCTCGCCAAACGACTTAATCTCCTTCTGTGCCTCAAGCACCGAGAGCTCAGGGGTCTTCATGATACCCGAAGTGATGAAATGTAACTTGAAGTCGTCTTCCTCGTCCTGACGGCGCGGCTTGATAACGGCGCACACAAGTTTCTCTATTTGTGGAATGAACCAAATAAGGATGGCAGTGTTGGTGATATTGAACGCCGAGTGGAAGCCAGCGAGGACTACCGAAATCTTGGCCAAATTGGCCTCATAGCCTGGGTCGGCAGCAGTCATATCCTGGTCAAATCCTGCCATATTACATATAAGCCCTACAAATGGCTTGAGCAGGCATAACGACCAGATTACACCTATAATGTTGTAGGTGAAGTGAGCTAACGCAGCTCGCCGTGCTTGCACGTTGGCACCCATAGCCGCAATGTTGGCGGTAATGGTGGTACCGATGTTCTCACCCAGCACGAGCATGATACCTTGGGTAATGCTCATCACGCCTGTGGAGCACAATATCATGGTGATTGCCATCATGGCAGCACTCGACTGCACGCACAGGGTGAGGATGCTACCAATAACGAGGAAGAGCAGGTAGCTCCACATAGAACTGCCAAACTGCGAGAAGAACGCCATAATGCTCTCACGCATAGCAGGGTCGGTGGCAAAATTTGTACCAGTCTCTTTGAGTGTTCCAAGTCCCAAGAAAAGGAACGCCACACCAAAGAGGAAGTCGCCAATCACGCGGCGTTTCTTCATGTATATCAAAATTATACCAATGAAGAAAGCGGGATAAACAAAATCGGTGATATTAAACGAGAATCCCAAACTCATGATCCATGCGGTGACTGTAGTACCGATGTTGGCACCCATAATCACCGAGATGGCCTGGATTAGCGTCAACAAACCTGCGTTGACAAACGAGACCGTCATCAGCGTGGTAGCTGTAGAACTCTGAACTGCTGCTGTCACGGCTACACCGGTGAGCATTCCTGTAAATCGGTTGGTGGTCATGGCGCCAAGAACGCGACGAAGTTGTGGACCAGCCATTTTCTGGAGGCTCTCGCTCATCGATTTCATACCAAACATGAGCAATGCCAGCGAGCCAATCAGCTTGAAAATAACTAATAGAGACATAAAAACAGTAGTTTAGGTGATTTTGTGGTGCAAAGATAATAATAAATAATGGTTTTTCATTTATGCATACACTATTTTTTCAATAATTGATTCTTATAATGTGTATCTCGGGTGTCGTTATGGCAACAGGTCGGACACCTGCGATAGCGTAGGATTCAGCCGTGCGACTTCGGAGCGTCCACACCATGAGGTTAAGAGCGACACGTCCCGATGACTGGCGCACACGTAGCGCAGCGGAGTTGCGGCAGGTCATGGGCAGCACTCTCACGACAGCGTAACCGACGGCGTAGGCAGGGCGACGCCAGCACTATTGAGTAAGCATCCTGTGTGCCCATTGCACGGCGTTTTGAGGGAAGCGACCTGTCGCTATGAGGGGTGGGAATGAGGGCGTTTCGGTTCGCCGATGATCACTACTTATTATTTCCTTTTATTTTCTTTTTGGTTGTGATGACAATTGCTCCAGCAGAGCCACGTACACCATATACAGCAGATCCGTAATCGGGTGGTAATATTGTATAGTCTTTAATCTCTTCTGTACTTATCGAAATACCAATAGAATTCAATACCATTGGAATTAATTCTTCTGCGCTTTGAGCAGAAAGCATGACTGAATCAAGCTCTAAATTTCCATAGCTTTTTCCATCCACAACCCATAGTGGATGTTTAATAGGCTCCGTTATTGTTGTAGTACAAATCATTTTTTGGGGTTCAGTTTGAACAACGGTATCAACATCTAAAACTTCACATCCAAACCTACAATCAGTATTTGCAGCACATGCGTTAATCGAAAGTGAAATACTGAGAAACGACAATATAACAATTAAATATTTGACTATTTTATTCATAACTGAAGAAAAAACAAATTAATACTATTACGTTCAACTTCGCAAAGTAAAAGGTTTTTTCATTAAAAACCAAATATTTGCTTTTTTTTCGGTTTCCACCTGCCCATCGATATTAGTAAGCAGTCCTGTGTGCCCATTGAATGGTGTTTTCCCCAGTGTCGGTGCGGCGAGAGGCGATTGACTATGCAAAAAAGTCCGCACTTGGCTCATCGAGCGGTGCGGACTCATAATATCTCTTGAAAAGTGACAACTACATGGCAAGACGCAAACCAAGGTAGCTGACGCGGTTGTTGACACCGAGCTTGAAGCGATATGCCACACGGCAGCCCCTGGCGTTGTTGTAATAGCTGCCACCACGAACCACGCGGCTCGAGCCCGAACTTGGTCCTGTGGGGTTGGTCTGTGCATCTGCACTGTAACTGCCATACCAGTCCTGACACCACTCATTGACGTTGCCGCTCATGTCATAAAGCCCCAATTCGTTAGGAGCTTTGGTAGCGACAGGATGAGTAGTTAAATTGGCATTACTATAGCACCAAGCCACATCATCAATGATATGGCTTCCAGCGTATTTATAACCTTGACTCTTATTGCCTCCTCGTGCGACATATTCCCACTCCGCCTCGGTGGGCAGGCGGAAGTTCTTGCCGGTCATCTGATTCAGCTGAGTGATAAACTGTTGGCAGTCGTTCCAAGAGACATACTCTACTGGACGCTGAAGGTCACCTGTGAAAGAACTTGGATTGTTTCCCATCACAGCTTGCCATAGTTCCTGTGTCACCTCGGTCTGACCGATAGCAAAGCTACTCAAAGTCACCTGATGAGCGGGTTTTTCGTCGTCGAAAGCATCGCTAGCCTGCTCGGCGGTGGCACCCATATTGAACGTGCCGCCCTCGACATCCACCATCTTGAACTTCACGCCACCTACGGTGTATTCAGTCACGCCTTCATCTGGCTGAACGTTTCCGAGCAGGATGTCATAGATAAATGTGACATCCGCTGCCGTAATGTTGCCGTCGCCATTGACATCGGCGGTGCTGTAATAAGTCATGTCGTTGTTGAGCATGTAGTCGTAGAGCGCAGTCACGTCGGCTGCTGTAACATGTCCGTCACCATTCACATCACCGACATTCGCAAAGGCCGACAAGCCACAAGCGACAATCGCTAAAAGTGTGAGTAATAATTTCTTCATAACAATACAGGTTTATAGGTTAGTAGATAG
>CACYVC010000041.1 GCA_902777835.1 uncultured Bacteroidales bacterium
ATTAGTGACAGAAACACCGCTCCACACGCTGGTAACGGTCTTGCCGTCGTAAGTGTCGCCAGCGGCATACAACGTATCGGAATTGGTGAAATACATGGTGGCGTTGCCTTCACACCAGATGACCTGTGGCGTCTTTTCGGCCATCGCGCCCGTCACTGCTCCTATGAGCAAGACGAGCATCAGTAGAATTCTTTTCATCTCCAGTTAAGTTTATAGATGTAATATAATAGATTTAATGTGCAAAAGTACAACAAAAACTGTAATTTACAATCATTTCTCTTAAAATCTTCTGGCAAGGCATATTACGAAACCATCATCACTAAACCTTAACCATTATCACATTTCACTCAATTTATCCCAATCGCATGCTATTCGTCACAAAAGCGTGCAGAATATCCCAAAAGTTTGCTGAGAGTGGAATTTTGCTGCAATTTTGCAGTAAAAATAACACACGCATTTTTTACGATTATGACACGACGAACAATTATTGGAATCATTTTTATTTTTGCCGCTTTGATGAAGCTGGTAAGTATGTGGGGCATTTTCCATCTCAATTGGTTTGACTGGGTGTGGAATCATCGCTGGACCGAATATTTGGGACCAGTTCTATTGCTTATAATAGGCGTGAAGCTTATAGTGAGCAGTTACCAGCGCAATCCTGAACAGTGGCTTCAGCGCCCTGTCCCTCAAGGCGAGGACGGCAAGCGCATGAACTGCGCGGTGAGGTTTGGCGGCGACGAGTATGTCTTTAGAGGTGAGCCGTTTCATGGCGCACGGCTTGACGCTTTCTTTGGCGGACTGCGTCTTGACTTGCGACAGGCGGTTATCAACGAAGATGAGGAGATTGACATCCACACCTTTGCCGGTGGAGTGGAGATACTGGTGCCTACCAATGTCAACATTGAGGTACAAAGCCGCAGTTTCATTGGCGGAGTGGGCAACGAGACCGTGGGCAGGAACATTCCTAACACCCCTACCCTACATATCATTGCCAGCAATATGCTCGGCGGAGTAAGCATTAAGGAATAGTTAATAGTTCAGAGTTTATAGTTAATGGTTCACAGTTATGCTCACTTAGGTTGAGTGTCACAAAAAATTCATGGCTTTGCCACGATATAATAATAATTAGTAATTTTGTATTCAAAAGATAATCATAAAATATGGAACTAAAATTTTGTCAAAGTTGCGGAATGCCGCTCACAGAGGAACTGCTCGGCACCAATGCCGATGGGAGTAAGAATAAGGAGTATTGCATCTATTGCTACAAGGATGGAGCTTACACTGGCGACTTCACAATGGAGGAAATGGTGGAATCGCGAGGAGTATAAGAACGTGCTCCGCCAGTTTTATCCTAGTCTGAAACGTTGGCAATTGCCAGCCGACCAGCTCCCTCATGCCACATCGCCTATCAAGCAGAAACTCATTGATGAGGTAAACGCGCTAGGCATCAGCGGTATGCCCGAGATTAACAACCTATTTGTCCTGCTAGGCTCTTATATCAATATGGAATATGAGGTCAACGGCAACAAAGTGAAATTGCTTGATGACAACGCCACCTACTGGTGCAACCAAGTTGAGCGCCTTGACTCTCCAGGCCGTTGCTTTGGCATTGCTTGCGATGAGCGCCACATCTTCGTGAGTGAATACGGCAAAGATGGCGTTGATGCCGAAATTGTAATATTTAAAAGACAGTAATCTCCGGTCAAGGATCACCCCTACTATCACCCTTATTGAAACAATGAAGACTGAGATTAATCCACAGGACAGCAATCGCCAAGAAGCATTCAATCTCTGGATGTCATCGCCTATGCCAATGGTCACTCTTGTGAAGACCATGGAGGTGACAAAACTTCTGAGATATAGCAAAAAACAGGATATGAGTTTCAACATGCTGCTCTGCTGGTGCATTGGTAAAGCGGCAAGCCAAGTTGAGGAGTTCTATGTGCTGCCCGAGCATGGCAAGTTATATAAATATGACTGCCTGGCTGTCAATGTGATTGTGAATAACAAAAAAGGCGGCATCAACTCATGCGATATCCCATACACAAATGACTTGAGCCGTTTCAACCACGATTACATGACCTTGACACAATCGGTGAACCAAAACTGTAAAAGCAGTTTCCGAGAGGAGGCAATGATAATAGGCACATCGGCAATGATTGAAACAGAATTGGATTGCACTGTTAACCAATATGCCAAGGAATTTAACAACCCTATGGTCATGTGGGGGAAATATCGCAAAGGGTGGTTCAAGACCACGTTGCCCATCAGTTTTCAGTTTCACCATGTGCAGATGGATGGTGCCCATGCCGGGCGATTTTTGGCTAACTTGCAAGACGTAATTGGTAAACTATAAAACTTGACACTAACCAGAGCAACATTTCCAGGACTTAACCCCAAAGGTTTAAAAACATGACGGCCAACATTATAACAGGAGTCCGGGTTTTGTGTAGCATTGTGTTACTTTTTTGTACAGCACTGTCACCAGCTTTTTATGCTTGGTATATCATAGCAGGAACATCTGATGTGCTTGATGGATGGATAGCCCGACGAACAAATTCAACAAGTGATGCAGGAGCGAAATTTGACTCTGCCGCCGATTGCTTTTTTGTAGTTGTTTGCTTGATTAAACTGCTCCCAGCACTCGCTATTCCTCTATGGATATATTTATGGACAGGTATCATTGCGGCAATCAAACTCATAAATATACTCTATGGTTTTATTCGGCAAAAACAATTTGTGGCCGTTCATTCTATATCAAACAAACTCACGGGAGCTTTGCTATTTGCAATACCTCTCACTTTGCCATTGATAGAATTACAATATTCTGCCACCTTCAGAAAATAAAACAATATAAAATATGTCCTAAGTAGAATTTTGAAAAATTATTCTTAGTAGTGGGCAAATCTAATAAATAGTAATTTTGTATCATTAAAACGATTATAAATATGGAACTAAAATTTTGTCAAAGCTGCGGTATGCCGCTCACAGAGGAACTGCTCGGCACCAATGCCGATGGCAGCAAAAACAAGGAGTACTGCATTTATTGCTACAAGGATGGCAAGTTCGTGCAGAACTGCACAATGGACGAGATGATTGAGCATTGCTCCCAGTTCGTTGGCGAGGTCAACAAGGGCCTGCCGCAGCCCATCACTAGGGAGGAATACATCGGTCAAATGAAAATGTACTTCCCTCACTTGAAGCGCTGGCGCAAGGAGATGACCATCAATGAGGCAGTTCCCAAGAATCCAGTTCTGGCGGGAGTAAAAGATCTGATTGCCAAGATGGCCGACACACTGCCAGTTACCTATATTTCATCGGTGGATGAAGAGGGATTTCCTTGCACTAAAGCCATGCTGTCACCACGCGTGCGTGAAGGTATCAAGACATTCTTTTTCACCACCAACACCTTCTCTCTGCGTGTAGCGCATTACAAAGCTAACCCCAAGGCCAGCATTTATTTCTGTGATGCCAAAGGGTTCAAGGGCATGATGCTGCGAGGCACGATGGAGGTGCTGACTGACGCCAAGAGCAAAGAGATGATCTGGCGGGATGGAGACACACAGTACTACCCAGGCGGCGTGACAGATCCCAACTATTGCGTGCTGAAGTTCACGGCAACTGACGGTCGCTTTTATAGTGATTTCTATCCCCGTAGTTTTGTGATTGGATAATGGAAAATAAGGTCATTGAGTTGGTAAGCGAAGAACCTGACGCGCAGGTAGAGTCCGTTATGGGAAGACCTGAAGTGCCTAACGTGCAGGTGCCAGAGGTGCCTGAACAGGAGTTCGTGATGCCTTCTCTCATTCCTGTAGTTGAGGAACCTTCAACCCAAGAAGTTGAGGAGGACGAGATGTTGGATAATGATAGCTTGGTTGTTGAGAGTAGCGCTCCAAAGAGCAAAGCAAAAAAAGTGCTCAATTACTTGACTGGCAAAAAGAAACGCAGAATCTTAAAGCGTGCATTTCATTTGTGGCAACGCAGGCCTCACGAGGTGGCCCCACTATCGGAGTCGCCCCATGAGTGCGCGGCGTGCGGCACAGAATACCAGGGCAATTACTGTCCTAGATGCGGTCAGTCAGCCAGTATTGGTAGGTTTTCGTTCAAGAAGGCTGCCCTGCTTTTCCTTGATGTGTGGGGCATGGGCAATCGCAGTATGTTTCGCAGTCTTCGCGACTTGGTGCTTCGACCTGGCTATATGATTCGCGACTACCTAAGCGGTATGCAGTCGGCCTATTTTCCGCCTTTCAAGATGTTCTTCATTCTTTTAACTTTCATGTTCATTATTGATCAAGGTATCAATCTTAACCTTGAAGAAACCGCCACCCAACCAATAGATGACCAAACCGAAATAGTTGAACAAGAGGAACAAGTCGTTAAGGAAGATTTGAGCCAAGCCACTGAAAAACAAAAAGAACAACAAAAGTCGCCATTATATCGTATTGGTCATTTATTTGGCAAAATAATGTTTGCGTTATGGGAAAAGAACCCTGCCCTTTTCGTATTATTGACGCTATTGCTATTCTTGTGGCCGTTATATTTCTTTCTGCGCCACTCGCCAAATATTCCCGACCTACGATTCGCGGAATTCATCGTGGCTATGGTATATACCTCCAATTCATTCTCTATCATTGTAATGCTAGGAATGCTGTTGGGTTCAAGTATTCTCAAAGTCATAGCCGTGTTTATGATATTTGTCACTCTAAGTCAATTCTCGGGATATAAAAAACGCCGGATTCTCGCATACATGCCACTTACCCTTATCATTTCAGTAGCGACTCTGGCATTATTAGCATTAGGTGGAATAGGAATTTCAGCATTGCTTGTGTCAAAATAAAAGAGTCTCATTTTTTTTAAAAAAATCGCCAAAATAGTGAAGTTTTTTGGCAACTGTTGCGTCTAACTAATGAAAGCGTACTAGAACCGCTCCTTTAATGACACAACAAAAACAACTATTTTTTAATATTTTCAACTATGAAAAAATCAATTCTAGCAGTAGCCCTTATGTTTGCTTTTGTGGCAGGCATGGCTCAAGTCAATAAGTCCAATATGGACCTTAGTGTGAAACCAGGTGAGAACTTTTGGCAGTATGCCGTTGGTGGCTGGTTAAAAGCTAACCCTCTCGACAAGCAGCACACCGACAATGGCGCCTTTATCGACCTCTATGAGCAGAACAACGACCGCATCAACGACCTTATCATGGAGTATGCTGGTAAACACCTGCCACAAGGCACCGACGGACAGAAGATAGGCAGTCTCTACCGTCTGTATATGGACACCGTGAGCCGCAATGAGATGGGTTACAAACCCATTTTGCCCTACCTCAATCAAGTGCGTGCCATCAAGACTCGCGAGGAGATGCTCAAGGTGATGTATGAGCTCGATGCCAAAGGTTTTGGCACTGCGCCATTTGGTATTTACTTGGGCATGAACCCCTTCAACAGCGATGAATACATGATGGGTGCTGGCCATGGAGGCGCATCACTGTCAAAAGAATACTACGACAACCCCAGTGAGCAGCAGAAGCTAGTAGTGAGCACCATCAAAGAACTCAACAAAGACCTATTGAAGATGGTGGGCCATAGCGAAGAGGAAGCTCAGCGCATGATGGAGGCCGAGTGGGCCATCGAAACCAAGATTGGCCTTACTGAGCTCGACCAAGTGCAAGCACGCGACCCTTACAAGCGCATTCACATTATGACTTGGGATCAGCTTAAAAATGACTTCAAAGGCATTGACTGGGAGACCTATCGCGATGCCATCAACTATCCAAAAGACATTGACACCGTAAACGTGGGACAACTTGAACCACTGCACGTGGTGGAAGACCTTCTTGCCAACACCAGCGTAGAGGACTGGAAGGCATTTATGGAGCTAAGCATTGTTAAGGGATTTGCAGGTTTCCTGTCCGACGACTTCAGTGACCGAAGCTTTGAGGCAAGCAAGAAAATCTCGGGTGTGCAGGAGCAGCAACCTCGCTGGAAACGCGCCGTAGGCCTCATCAGCGGGAGCCTGGGCGAGACCATTGGCAAACTCTATGTTAAGAAATACTTCCCCGAGAGCAGCAAGCAGCGTGTAGTTAAACTCGTAAAAGACTTGCAGCAGGCATTTGAAGACCGTCTGAAAGACAACACATGGATGAGCGAGGAGACCAAGGCCAAAGCCATCGAGAAACTTCACGCTATGTATATCAACGTTGGCTACCCCGATAAGTGGCAAGACATGGAGAAATATATCGACATCCGCGAAAATGAGAACCTAGTTGAGAACTACATCCGCATCTCGCAGGAGACTACTCAGGCATCGCTTCGCAAGCATTGGCACCAACCAGTTGACAAGACCGTGATGGCATGCACTCCACAGACTGTCAACGCATTCTACAACTCACGCTACAACAGCATCAACTTCCCTGCTGCCATCCTGCAACCTCCTTTCTTTGATCCAGAGGCCGACTATGCAAACAACTATGGTGCCATCGGTATGGTTATCGGTCATGAGATGACTCACGGATTTGATGACAAGGGTTGTCTCTTCGACAAGGATGGAAACCTCGCCAACTGGTGGACCGAAGAGGATAAGGCCAACTATGACCAGCGTACCAAAGTAATAGCCGACTGGTTCAGCAAGCAAGAGATTCTTCCCGGTGTGAAAGTCAACGGCGAGAAGACCCTCGGCGAGAACGTGAGCGATAACGGTGGATTGAACATCGCTTACCGAGCATTTGAGAACCGCATGAAGGTAGAGCCACTGAAGAAAGTTGATGGTTTCACTCCAGAACAGCGTTTCTTCCTCGCCAACGCCCGCGTATGGGCCAGCAACAGCACACCCGAATCGCTTGCCAACCTCGTTGATAGCGACACCCACTCTCCCAACATGCTGCGCGTCAACGCCGCTCTTCCAATGATTGACCCTTGGTATAAGGCATTCCACATCAAGAAGACCGACAAGATGTTCCTCCCCAAGGAAAAACGCGCTGTAGTGTGGTAAAAATATAGGTGAGAATGAAGAGAACAATTCCTTTATAACACAAAAAAGCCACTTCATGAGCAATGAGGTGGCTTTTGTTATTCTTGTCCAGTATGTTGCGTTGTCAACGCAACATACAAGATGAGGCTAGGTTCTTATTGTTCATTACAAATGCAGCGAGCCATTTCATTGAGGGTGAGGCACTGGCCTCGCTTAATGGAAATTTTCTCATTATGGTGTTCCCACGGAGCAAGGATGAGAAGTTGACCACGGGCGCATGCTTCCATGCGAGCGCCACCTGGCTTAGCAAGATCTGTAAAGCCGTTTTCCTGCAAGTAAATCAAAGGGAAACCTTCGTTGAACGCAGCTTTCATTACAGCTTTCTCGCCAGGAGAGATAGAAGGTGAAACGAGTACAGCCCCCTGCCGTGCTGCCGCAAGGCACTGGGCAACCTTTGTTTCTATTTCTTGCTCATTAAGGCTTCGTGAGCACTGCACCTGCAACTTAAATGGGCGATTAAGCAGGAAACGGTTGCCAATAGCCGAGAATCTGATTCCTGCCACCTCCACATTGCGTTGCACGCGGAACAAATCAGGGTGCTCGCGCTTCATCAACAGACGGCGAGGGTTATCATCTAAATATCGCAGCCATGCTTCGAGTTGCCCTGAGCGTAGGAGTAGCCTGTCATTATAGCCACGCGCAAAGAGCAGACCGTGGGTGCGGTCCTCGCCACGGCGGTCTTGCCGCTGTCCTGTTTGTTGCGTTGTCAACGCAACAGACGGAACCCCAAGCACCAGTTCACGATAATGGCGGTTACAACTCTGCTTGAAACCACGAAGTGCCATGCCTAGCGGCTTATCCATCTTCTCTTTCACAAAAAGGATGCCGTGCAGGTGATCGGGCATCATTTGAAGTGCGATGACTTCAATTTCAGGATGATGCTCCGATGCTGCCCACCACTCGTCGGCGACACATTGCCCTAGTTCAGAGAGCGCAATGTTTGGAGCCTGATCACTACCATCTGGCGCATCACTCTTTCCAACCACGTTCCCAAAGAGAGCACGCCTCCCCTCGGTCACCATCGTTATCATATAGATTTGGCGACCCGTGTAATCGTGTCCCACACAACGGCGAAGCATCGACGGTTTCTTATCGCCTGCAAAGGGCTTCTGCGCCTTGTAGGTTTCTTTATCCATTGCGGTAACAAAGGCTAGCGTGCCATGTGGTAGATGGCGCGCATGGCTTGGGCATCGAGCACTTCCATGGCGCCGAGGGTGATGGTGCCGCCACGCGAGCACTTCTCAACCATAGTGTCAATCTCCTCGTCGGCGATTTCACGGCCTAGCAACTCATGTATATTGGTGGGCATTCCTATCTGGCGATAGAATTCCTCAACAGCACAGATGCCTCGCTCGGCAGTCTCCTCGGGGTGCGAGAAGTCGTTGGGCACTCCCATCACATTGACTGCAAACTGCACAAATCTATTTAAGTGCTTGTCTTTGACATAGCGTGCCCACGAAGGCCAGATAGCTGCCAAGCCAGCCCCATGAGTGACGCCAAAGAGCGCACTCAACTCATGCTCGAGACGGTGTGTGGCAAAATCTTTCTCGGTGCCGCACTCGGTCAAATCATTGTGTGCCAGTGAACCCGCCCACATAATCTGTGCACGATGACGATAGTCCTCGGGGTTGCGCATCACCACCAGGGCCGAATCCTTCACAGTTCGCAACAGCGCCTCACTGATGGCATCGGTGAGCGTCATATCCTCATATTTCGAGAAGTAGCGCTCCATGGTGTGCATCATGATATCGGTCGCGCCAGCTGCAGTTTGATAAGGTGGCAAGGTGAAAGTGCGCTCAGGATTCATCACAGCAAAACGGCATCGGCACAAGTCGCTGTTGATGCCACGTTTGAGCAATCCCTCATCGGCAGTGATTACACAACTCGATGACATCTCACTTCCGGCGGCAGGAATAGTCAGCACCACGCCTATGGGCAGACATTGTGCAGGCACCGCTTTTCCAGCCCAAAAGTCCCACACGTCGCCCTCGTAAGGCACACCATAGCCAATGGCCTTTGAAGAATCTATAACACTGCCACCACCCACAGCAAGGATGAAATCCACCCCTTCGCGTCGGCACAGGTCAATGCCCTCACGAACCTTTGACAGCAATGGGTTGGGCACAACGCCACCAAGTTCGCAAAATGCGATACCAGCATCACGCAGCTGCTTCCGCACCACGTCGAGCAAACCCGAACGCTGCGCCGAGCCGCCTCCATAGTGTATCAGCACCTTCTTGGCTCCACATGCTGCCACTAGTTGACCAATCTTCTTCTCTGACTCACGACCAAACACCACCCTTGTGGGTGCGTAAAAATTGAAATCCTTAATCATAATCAAATCTTTTTATTATGTAACTTTTTCGCAAAGATACAACTTTTTTGAGAGAAAAAATATACCTTTGCAAAAAGATTATTTATGACTTTAAAAGAAAGATATAAACGATTCAAGGCATGGCAGCTCGACCCCTTTGATTGGAGTTTTGACGAAGGCGAGCACCATCATTGTGAGAATTGCGGTAACGACTTTGCAGGTAACTATTGCCCGCATTGCTCGCAGAAGGCCGGATTGAACAAGATATCTTGGAAAAGTGTGCTTCAAAGCACCGCCGAGGTGTGGGGAATGGGTAACCGTTCTATGCTATACTCACTGTGGCAACTGATTATGCGTCCCGGATATTTCATCAGCGATTATATCAACGGCAAGCGGCAAGTGTCGTTCCCGCCAGTGAAAATGCTGGTTGTCATGGGGGTGATAAGTGTCTTCATTGATAATTTGTTTGGCACGAAAAAAACCACCACAGTTGAAGACGACCCGTCATTGGCCAATCAGTTCTTTGTCTGGCTTGAGAGAAGTCCGGGATGGGGATGGTTGATCATGACATGCTTCTTCATTATTCCCACATGGTGTCTCTTCCGCTATGCGCCACGCAACACCAAGCACACACTACCGCAAGGCTTTTTCATCACGGTGTTCATGGCCATTCAGGTTCTCATTGTCGATGACCTTGCCGACTTTTTCGGTGACTTTTTCTATATTTTGCTTCCCTTATGCTATTTTTATGCCTACAGGCAGTTGTTTGGATATGGCTTCTGGGGGAACTTTTGGAGAGTCGTTATTACATTAGTAAGCGGTTTCTTGTTAGCAGCTTTGGCAATGACAATAACCGAACTGCTGACAACTACCCCCAAATCATATACTGATGAATTCAAGGCAATAATTGAACTATTATTTTGTTCGGTGGTGCCCATTCTTGTTGGTATGTGTATCAGCAAAAAAACATTTAAACGCAGGGAAAAGAAAGATATACAAAGCCTTGAAATTTCCGTTAACGACCAAATAGAGAATAACGACCAAACAGAAAATAAAACATAAGAATTATGAAGAACAGATTATTACTAATTACATTATTTGCTATTATTGCTTGCTCGTGCGCTCTCTTGTCGAGCGCGCATAACAAACTCACTTCTAGCGCTCAATTGTCATTACTGCAAAAGCAGACAACACAATATGACTCAAACGGCAAGAAGATTAAGGCTATTGACGCCAGCCCAGTCATCAGACTTGTGGTGGAAGTTGACTCTAAAGATGCGGCAAGCACGTTTGCTCAAATCCGTGAATGCGGCGGCACAGTGTTGTCAAAGCTTGGTCATCAGGCTGTGATAAGCATTCCCGCTGGCAAGGTTGATGACATCGTTGCCATAGAGGGTGTGAAAAGAGTGGATGCAACAAGTAAAGGAGAGTTGAAAACCGATGTCTCGCTTGTAGAAACTGGCGTGAGTCTTATCGACGGCACCACGCCTGGTGTTCAAGAGGTTTACACCGGTGAGGGCATCACCATATGCGTTGTGGATGGAGGTTTTGATTTCCAGCATCCTGCCTTCAAGGATGCCAATGGCAACACGCGCCTGCGTTGCGTCTATATGCCCACTAATGACAGTGGCCACAAGTTCATCGTCGAGGATGATGAGGCCGGAACGATAGAGTATCCTGGCTCGGTGTTCGACACTCCTGAACTAATCGCCACTCTCACCACCGATACCGAATATCGCGATCATGGCACCCACACCGCTGGCATTGCCGCCGGTAGTCGTTCGCCGCTGGGGTTTGGTGGCATGGCACCCGATGCCGATATTGTGCTTGTGTTGATTGAAGGTGAGAGTAAGGGCGATGTTAACGAGATTGCCTTCCAATTTGTAGCACAATATGCTCAGCAAATCGGAACTCCCGTAGTGCTTAGCGCAAGCATGAACTCACACAATGGCCCTCATAATGGCACGGGCACAATGCCAGAACTCATCGATGAGGTTTCTAACTATGTCATTCCTGTCTTGAGTGTTGGAAATGAAGGAAGTCAAGATGTTCACATTTACAAGGCATTTGATGAGGAGAACAGCAGCATGAAGGCGTTTCTTACCCGAGCAATTCCTTTCATTGACGAAGACGGCAGCACCTCAAGAGTTGTTGCCTCGGTAGTACGCGGCTATTCACGCAACACATTGAGCGAGAACGATGCATTAAGTGTCCAAATAGGCATGGTAAATCGCAGTAGTGGCGAGATAGTGTGGCAAACAGAGCCATGCACTATCACTCCCACGCAAGAATGCTATATTGATATAGAGAGCGACGATGATGAGATACTCGGAGAATATTTGCATGGTGGTTTCGTGTTGATATATGGCAAAGTCGCTGACGGCAAACTTGATCTGCTAACTGCCGCGCAAGGTGTTCTCAGTCAACGATTGCCTTTCTTTATTTCGCTGTCTTCATCTTCACCCATCGAGGTGGACTTATGGGAGACTACTGGTGGATTTGATAATATTGAGATGGATGGTTATACCTATGGAGACAGCGAGTTCTCGTGTGGCGACTGGACATCCACCCCAAATGTTATCAGCGTAGGTAATTATGTGGCAAATACTACCGGACGACTTTACACTGGAGCTGTCACTGATGGGAGCATGATTTACACACTTAACGACATCAGTATCACTTCAAGTCACGGAGTGTCGTTAAACGGTGTGGCACAACCCACTGTTGCCGCTCCAGGCACCAATGTCGTGTCATCTATAAACCACTATAACTGTGACAAGGAGATTGCCGAAACGATGCAGTGGCAAGGATTCCCCTACAGCAGCTTGAGCGGCACCTCGATGTCGTGCCCAACTGTGAGCGGCATCATCGCCCTGTGGCTACAAGCCAATCCCACCCTCACACTTGATGAAATAAAAGAAGTGCTCGCCGCTACCTCGCGCAACGACGAGTTCACTGCCGTTGACCCCATCAAGTGGGGCTATGGCAAGATTGACGCTGCAGCCGGCATTGAATACATCAAGGGAATGACCTCAATCAGCACCGTCTCACACGACAACCCCAAAGTTGACAGCAACCTATGGTTTGACATCACTGGACGCTCTTACAACTCCAAACCAACGGCACCTGGAATCTACATCAACTCGGGCCGAAAAGTCGTGATTAGATAAAATGCTCACGCTCGCAAAGCATTGAGCAAGCTCATCCTTTGTCTCGCTTAATCGCATTTTTAAGTGAGAGCAGAACTGAATAAATGCACAATTAAAAATGCTTGGTACCGTTAGCGGCACCAAGCATTTTTTATATTTCTCTACCATTCGTCACAAAACCGTGCAGAATATCCCAAAAGCATGTTATTGCTGTAATTCTAGTAGTAATTTTGCGTCATAATCATGCAGACGATAAACCGCTGTTCATGATTTTTTAAAATATGGTCATTGTTAAAATATTTAAAAAGTTGAGAACAATACAAAAATTACTGAAACATTTTAAACGCTTCTTGCGTCTAAGGCATAGAAAGAACAAACAAAATGTATAATTCAAAAAGTAAGGTAAAATGAAAGATTTAGTTTTGAAATTAACTGCTGTGATGGCTGTCATGATGATAGCTTTGAGTGCTGGCGCAAAGACACCCGACGTAAACGGCAAAGTGATTGACGAGAATGGCGAACCAATGCCATTTGTAAATGTGGTTATGTTGTCGCTGCCCGACTCGGCTTACGTGCAAGGTGGCATAACCGACGAACAGGGCGCATTTAATCTTACCGCCCTGCAAAATGGAGGACTGGTAAAGATTTCTTATATCGGTTACCAAACAATGTATATCAATTCCAGTGCAGTTGACCTAGGCACAATAACCATGCAGCCCGAAGCCACACTGCTAGGCGAGGTGGTAGTGGTGAGCAACCTACCCAAAACTCGAGTGAAAGGCGAAGCCATGCGCACCACCATCGAGGGCACCATACTTGAGAAAGCAGGAACTGTGGCCGATGCCTTAGCGAGAGTGCCTTCACTTGAAGCTGAGCGTGACGGCGGCGTGAAAGTGCTTGGTCGCGGCGACGCCGAGGTATATATCAACGGCCGCAAGGTTCAAGACATGAGCGAGCTCTCACGACTGCGTTCCGATCAAATCGAGCATGTTGACGTTATCCAGAACCCAGGAGCACGCTATGCCGCCTCAACTAAGGCAGTGGTACGCATCCAACTCAAGAAGGCACAAGGCGAAGGCTTTAGTTTCCAAGACAACTTGAATGGTATGTACCAATATGGATATACCATTGCCAACAACCTCGATATGAACTACCGCATTGGTGGCCTCGACCTCACCGCATCGTTTTGGACCGGACGTTACGGACACGTCAAGCAGTTGCAGGACAACGAGCTAATCTACTACGTTGGACCAGACCACATTAAGAGCGTGACAAATCAGGAAGGGAAAAACATCTGGAAGGGTTGGTCGCCACAATTACAAATCAACTACATGATAAATGAGAACCACAGCCTAGGCGCATTCTATAAATATGATCGCCACCCCGGCACCGATTTCAGCGACATGTTCTATACCGACAATTATGTGAACGGCATCTTGACAGAGCATTCCGAGAGCGACATCAGGCAAAGTGATACCTTTAAGAAGCACATCTTCAACGCTTACTACAACGGCAAGATTGGCAAACTGGGCATCGACTTCAATGTGGATGGACTCTTTGACAAGACCGAGACTCCGGGCAGCACATTTGAGACCGCCACATCGGCTGCTGGAGAGACTTCAAAGCGTAGCATTGAGAGCAACACCCGCAGCGGCAACGACTTCTGGGCTACTAAACTCATCTTCTCCTATCCCGTGTGGAACGGCAATTTGTCGCTCGGTGGCGAGTACTCCCACAACCATCGCACCGATGCCTACTCATTCACCGCTACCGATGCTGTACCCGTGAAGACTACCGACACTAAGATTAACGAGTCATCAACTGCGGCATTCATGGAATATGGAAGACTGTTTGGTCGAGTGTTTGCACAAGTGGGACTGCGCTATGAGCACCTGAAGAACGACTATTTCAACTTTGGTGTGCGCGAGGACGAGGTATGCCGCAACTACGGTGACTGGTTCCCCACCGCAGTAATCTCCATGCCCATTGGTGACGTGCAACTGTCGCTTTCTTACCGTCGCGACATCCAGCGTCCAAACTACAGCAGCCTCACCAGCTCTACAGTGTATATCAACCGCTACACCTACCAGAGCGGCAACCCCTATCTTAAACCAACCTACACTCACAGTCTTGTGTTAAACTCAGCGTACAAGTGGATGAACCTCACCCTTAACTACGGACGCATCAAGGATTGTGAGACAATGTCAACCGAACCTTATCCCGGTGCCGACGATCCACTGGTGAGCCTCGTGCGCCCAATCAATAGCACCGAGGATTTCAACCAACTCTCAATCAACTTTGTGGCAAGTCCCGTAATTGGCTGCTGGCATCCACAGTGGAGCGCATTCGCCGTGTTCCAAAACTATAAGACTCCTTGCGCCGACGGTTCAATCCTCACACTCAACCATCCCTATGTGAACCTCGTGTGGCAGAACGGCATTGAGTTGCCAAAGGGCTTCCGTTTGAGCGCCGTCATGGTATGGGCGTCACGTGGTGACTACAACAACTTCCGCCTTACCAAAACCCGCTTCAACACAAGCCTGGGCGTGCAACGTGACTTCAGCTTGGGACGACTAGGAACACTGACTGCCGACCTGCGCTGCAACGACATTTTTAACACCAACAAGACTGGTGCAGTAATCTACGGCGTTCGCGAGATATCAACATATAACCCCGCCCGCCGCACCTTCACGATTGACCTAACCTGGAAATTCAACACCACACAAAGCAAGTACCGTGGTTCAGGCGCAGGCGAGAAACAGAAAGCAAGAATGTGAGGCTAGTTCATAGTTCACAGTTAAGAGTTCACAGTTGCATGTGATGAGCTTTTTCTTTAACTTTGCATTCAAAACAAACTATAATGAGAATAAGACTAGAACAGCCCAGCGACTACCGCGAAGTGGAAAACCTCACTCGCGAGGCGTTTTGGAACGTTTATCGTCCTGGATGCACCGAGCATTTTGTGCTCAACCAGTTCAGGAGCAACCCTGACTTCATTCCCGAACTCAGCCTCGTGATGGAGAAGGACAGCAAGATAATTGGGCACATCATGTTCTCAAGAGCAGAGCTTGTGCTCGACGACGGCACTCGTCGCCCATCGTGGACCTTTGGTCCCATCAGCATTCATCCCGATTACAAGTGCAAAGGATATGGGCTCCAACTGCTAAACTACGCACTTGACAAGGCCTGCGAGATGGGCGTTGGATTCCTGTGCATTGAGGGAAACATCAATTTCTACAAGCATGCCGGCTTTGGTCTCGCTAGCAAGATGGGCATCCACTACCATGCCGAGCCCCGAGATGCTGAAGTTCCCTATTTCCTTGCGCAAGAACTGATTCCAGGCTGGCTGAAAAACAATGGCATAGACGAGGCGACCTATTGTCCTCCTAAGGGTTATTTTGTTGCCGAAACCAATCCAGAGGCCTTTGCCGCCTACGAAGACACATTTCCCAAAAAGGAAAAACTACGTTCACCAGGGCAGTTGACCTACGATGGGATAATGGAAAACAGCAGGATACTGCTTCGACCGTGGTGCGAGAGCGATGCAGAAGTGCTGTTTAGGCTTGCCAGCGATCCCGATGTGGGTTCGCGCGCAGGCTGGCCACCGCACAAGAGCGTGGATGAGAGTCGCGAGATTGTACGCACTATCTTCATGAACGATAGCACGTGGGCTATTGTGTTAAAAGAAACAGGTGAAGTCGTAGGCGCAATAGGCTATGGCCCCTCGTGCGACTGCAACCTGCCAGCACGAGAGGACGAACCACTAATCGGCTACTGGCTGGGCAAGCCCTATTGGAATCAAGGCATCTGCACCGAGGCGCTGCGGCTGATGCTGGAACACATTGCCAAGACAACCAGCATCCCATCGCTCATCAGCGGCCACTTCATCGACAATCCCGCCTCTGGACGCGTAATGGAGAAATGCGGCTTCATCCCAACAGGAGAGACCTGCATCGACACTAATCTATATCAAGGCAACAACCGCCCAATCCGCGTGCTAAGACTGGAAATGAAACGATAGCAACTCTCAACTCACCACAAAAAAATGAGACCCGAGGAGCTTATCCTTGAGTCTCATTTTTTCACTTTTGACTCTATAAGTCCTTTTAAAGTCCTTTTAAAAAGTGAAACATTACACATAAAAGTTCGTTGAAAAAGTGTATTTATTCAGTTTTTTTGTACCTTTGTAATTTGAAAGTATGTTTCAGAAGGAAATAGACCGTTATGAGCGCGTGCGCGCCAACTACGAGGAACGCATTGTCAGGAAGATGTCGAACAAAGACTATCTTGACTGGCATGAGGTGTTGTTCTCGTGCCACTCGTGCGCCATCGAGGGTAACTCTTTTACCCTTGACGACACTCGTGTGCTTCAAGAGAAAGGTTTAGGCATGATTCCTGTTGGCAGGTCGCTGTTGGAATGTACTGAGATTGCAGACCATTTCAGAGCCTTCCGCTACATTACGCATCACATTGATGCGCCTTTTGACGAGGCTTTACTTAAAAAAAACAACCGCCTAGTTACCGAGAACACGCTCGCCTATCGTGTGCCTGACGCTGTGCCTGGTGAATACACCACTTGCGACATGGCGGCTGGCGACACCATATTTGGTGACCACGAGAAGCTAATCTCTCGCGTGCCAGGGTTGATGAAATCAACAGCCGAAGCATTGACACGCGAAATACATCCAGTGATTGTAGCAGCGCGATTTCACGGATTTTTTGAATATCTGCACCCATTTCGTGACGGCAATGGACGTACTGGACGCCTTCTCTCAAACTGGATTATGATGCATTGCGGTCACCCTCTCATCATTATAGACATTAAGGACCGAGCAGCCTACATTGACTCACTTCGCAAAATTCGTAGTGAAGGAACCGACGAATACCTCATCTCGTTCTTCTTTGCAGCTATCACATCGCGCATGGAAAGCGAACTTAAACAAAAAAGCAAAAATACCAACTTAGGAGCATTCCTATTTTAATAAAACGTAACCGATGAAACACTACCTGAAGACTTTAGAGAACACTATCCACAATCATTGGAACTTGAAAGCACTCTGTGATTACGGAGGCGAGTCATTTACCTACGGCGACCTTGCCACTCATGTTGAACAGATGCGGCTATTCTTTGCGGCTACAGGCATCAAGAAAGGCGACAAAATCGCCATCTGCGCTCGCAACTCGGCACGCTGGGCAATGACATTCTGGGGCATTAACGCCAACGAGTGCGTGGTGGTGCCTATCCTTGCCGACTTCCATCCCGATAGTGTCTCTAAGCTCACCAACCATTCAGATAGCGTGTTGCTCTTCACTAACGACGACATCTGGAACAAGATGAACCCCGACGACATGCCCAACCTCAAAGCCGCTATCAACGTGAAGGACAGCAGCGTGTTGTGGTATCGCGACGAGGCAGTGGCACAGGAATGGGAGAAGCGTGAGGAGGCTTTTGCAAAACAATATCCTAGCGGCATGATGCCTGGCGACGTGACTTATCCCGGCGACAACTTCTATGACCTAGCAATCATCAACTACACATCGGGCACTACAGGAACCCCTAAGGGCGTGATGCTCACCTACGGCGCAATGAGCGACACAGACGAGTTCGCCAACTACAATTTCCCCAACACTCCCGGCGACACCATCGTCTCAATGCTGCCCATGGCGCACATGTATGGCTTGGCAATCGAGTTCATTCACCCTAATGTGGATGGTGTAACCGTTTATTTTCTCGGGAAGACACCATCGCCCACTACCCTACTCAAAGCGATGAAAGAAGTACGGCCTTACATGGTAATCACTGTACCTCTTGTAATGGAGAAAATATATGCCAACTCTATAAAACCAGCCTTGGAGAAGAGGAAAAAACTAATGCGCATCCCAGGCTTGAAGCGATTGATATACAGCGCTGCACGCCGAACTATCATGAAAGTGTTTGGAGGGCAGGTGCAATGCTTCATCATGGGCGGAGCGGCACTTAATCCAGAAGCTGAACGTTGCTTCAAGAAGATGAAACTGCCTTTCACCGTGGGCTACGGAATGACCGAGGCATGTCCGCTGCTGGCCTATTCATGGTGGAAAGAGTTCGTGCCTGGATCATGCGGCAAACCAGTGCATGAGGTTCGCATCGACAGCGAAGACCCGCAGCACAAAGCAGGCGAAATCCAAGCGCGCGGTGCCAACCTAACCATAGGCTATTACAAGAACCCCGAAGCCACAGCCGCCTCGTTCACCGACGATGGATGGTTCCGCACTGGCGACTTAGGCGTGATGGATAAAAACAACAACATCTTCATTAGAGGACGCATAAAGTCGATGATTCTCAACTCCTCGGGCCAGAACATCTACCCCGAAGAGGTTGAGGCGGTTCTTAACAACTGTCAGTATGTTGACGAATGCGTTGTCGTGGATCGAAAAGGAAAAATCGTGGCGCTCGTTTATACCGACCTTCCCAAAGACATGGACGATGAGACCAAAGCCACCCTGCCGGCACAAATCCGCGAGGAGGCCAACAAATCCCTCCCCGCCTACAGCAAAATCTCAACAGTAGAAATGCTTGACGCCCCATTCGAGAAAACCCCAAAGATGAGCATCAAGCGATTCCTATATAAATAATTCAAGTTAGCTTGAAGGTTAGTAGTTAGTGAGAAATGAAGAAAAGGCGAAGTTCCTTTTCTTCATTTTTTGTCTCAAAATTCATATCCATCAAAGCATACCATTATTTTGGCTTATTGGTCATTTTGCGTGTTGAAATCTCTGAGAAAGCCGATCAATCCTTATCTTTGCAGCATTTATTATCAATATGATGCAAAAAATGCTT
>CACYVC010000042.1 GCA_902777835.1 uncultured Bacteroidales bacterium
CGATGATGACGGTGTTGTGACAAGTGCTGATATCACAGCTCTCTATAACTATCTGCTCGACAGTGATTATCAGTATTATGAAACCAGCGATGTGGATGGTGACGGCGAAGTAACCAGTGCTGATGTTACTGCAGTTTATAACATCCTGCTGGGCAACAGCGATTAATATTATCAAGGATTTATAGTGAGAAATCTGACATACAATTAACTTTATTATTTATTAGTCATACGCCGTCAAGACTCTCACTATAAATACTGGCATTATAAAAGCGGCTTCCAAGATCTTGAGAGCCGCTTTTTTAGTGTGCTGACGCAGTAATAATTTATTAAATCCTCTCCTTCGCACAAAATTGTGCATTATGCATTATAATAAGAATCCAAGCAATTTTAGTGTCATAATGACGTTGTAAACTAATTATCAACAGATTATAAGGACTATGTAGATTTTTACCGGATACTAATATAAAGTAAAATACAATTGAGGTATATTTCTTGTATTTTGCTTATAATGATAATTATCGCCGCAGATTCTCATTTGGAGCCTGCGGCGATTTATGTTTACTTGATTAAATTTTAGGGACGGATAGAATTAGCGAACCACCTTGGTGCTAACCTTAGAGCCGTCGCTCATGGTCTTAACCTCGATGTTCACGCCCTTGAATGGGGTAGCGCTCTCAACGCCAGCGAGGTTGAAGTAAGTAACGCTCTTAACATTTACTGCGGCATCTACCACGTTGATGGCGGTAGATGTTCCAGCCTGAGAAACCATAAGGGTAATCTCCTCAGAGGCAGGTTGACTGATGGTTATGAGCGCGCTGCGGTCGGCACCGTCGTTCTCAGCAACAGTCACTGTCATGACTGAGCGGTGGGTGTACTCGCCTTCGCTCATCACGTCCTGAATCTCATAGTTGATCCACTCGGGAACCTCGCCACCGTCGGCAGCCTTAATCTGTGGAGCGCCCGAAGGATTGCTGCTGGTGAGTGTCCAGTTGGTTGATGGATCCGAAGACCAGATGGGCAGCTGGTTGCCAGCATAGTCGCCAAGACCCTCGCTTGTGCATTCGCCTTCAACAGTGAACTCCATCTGTGGGTCGGTGACATTGGTGTAGTAGTAGCGCATGAATGGGAACTTCACGTCGAGCAGGATGCTAGGTGCGGTAACACCCAGGTTGGTGCTAGAGAAGAAGTTGCCCAGGCCCACGATTTGTGTGGGCACGCCGTCTTCACCCACATGAAGTATGTAGCCGTGCTGTCCGTGTCCCTCGTCCCAGCCGTCGCGAGCTACCGACATGGTGAAGCCTTTGAGAGCCTCGTTGTCATAGCCTCTTGCCACAACGGCAATGGCTTGATTTACTTCCAATGGCTGATCAAACTCATAGAGGAATCCTCCTGATGCAGGGCTCTCGTTGGTGAGGTAGGCGGTAGCAGTAGCCAGTTTCTCGCCAAGCTCCAGTGTTTGGTCGGTGTGAGTGGTTACACTATAAACGTCGATGTAGATGGGCACGTTGTTGTCGGCGGTAGCGTCAACAAAAGCAAGATTGGAGTAGCGCACCGCTCCACCCATGAGCATGTAAGGGTTCTGTGGTTCCTCTACATAGGTAGCCATGCCGTTCCAGCCGCTGGTATTGAAGCCAAACCAGTAGCCAGTGCCACCATCATAACCGTTGGTTGAGCCGGTGAAGTATCTTGTGCCGCCACCAGTGTTGTCACGGTCGCGATAAGCAAAGTATTTAGGGCTTGCATAGTAAGGGCCTGAAGATGCCGAGCCAATGTAGTCGATAGGACGTGGCACAGCATAGAGCAAGCTGTAGCGGTTCTTGGGCAGATCGGCACTCTGGTTGCCAAACACGTGATACTCAGTCTCACCCACTGTGAGTGAGGGCACGCTGTCGGTCTCGAAGTTGTACTTTGCGTTTATGTTTCTTGAAGTAAGGTTGTCATACCAGTTGCTGCCAATTTGGAAGCGCCAAGAATAGCTGTCGGCCTCTTGGGCCTTGAAGGTGTAAGTCTTGTAGGGACTAACAACTAGGTATGGAGTGTACTGCGAATATGTGGTAGTGCCAGCAGTACCAACAAAGAATGTGCCAGCAGGACGGTAGTAATAGGCCTCTCCAGCGGCGGGAGCGGCCTTGAGGCTTGCCTCGGCTCGCTCGGCAGCAGTAGCCACAACGGCATTGCCGGCGTTCTCGGCTTCAATCATCTCTGTTTTAAACTCATTGCCCTTAGCTACACCAGTGTGGTGAGCGGGCTGTGCCAGCATCACTGCGGCACCACACAGCAAGAATGCTGCAATAGCGTAGATTTTTCTCATGATTTAGTGTTTTAGTTAATAAAAAATGTATATTTTATTGATGAATATTTCTTTTTCAATGCTAAACAGTATTTTGCAAGATTAAGCCACAAATTTAAGTCAATCTGATAAATAATACAATTTTTTCGTGTATTTTTTCAAAAATTATTCAAAATAATTGCAGCTAAAGGCTCATTTATTATGTGTTCTCTATATCATTTAACCCAAATCGCTCATTAGGACTTATGTCAGAAGAGAATTTTTGTTAAGCAGATTGTAACAATGTCATTGAAGACATAGCGGGCTATGGCGAAATGACATTGAAAATAAGATGCCGACAAAAAACTACTATGGTATAAATAGACCTAAAAAAACAACCTATCGTCGCCTAATGACCGATTCGGGTTTAAACAAAAAAATCATCATTCATAATGATAGGAAATTTGTAGCTGTAGCGTTGAGGAGTTATCTTAGGATATAACTTCTTAATTGTTGCAAGAATGCGCTGTTTCTTCTTCATATTATGGACATAATTGTCTAAACAACGCTTATCATTGTTAATGCTCTCAACCATCGTTGCCATTATGTGACTCACTGCTATCTCAAACGAAGGAAACGTAGAATAGTCCTCATCACAGCTTCTGTTTTTCAGCACGATGTCGCCGTTTTTCATCACTTGTTCATACACCTTACAACCATGGCGATAGCCTTCTCTGATTTCTGCCACCTCCGAGCGTTTCACGGCATAACGGTTAAAAGGAGAGAGGTAATACACGATGTCGCCCACATGGGCGCGAGGGGGGTAATTAAACTCAGGAAAATCAATTATCATACTAATCCTTTTTTATTTATAATACGTTAGTTTTCACGTTGATTAATATAGCAATTTTTATTGAAAAAACAAAAAAATCGACGAAAAAATGCCACTATTATTTGTCATTTAAAAAAATTGCACTACCTTTGCACCGCTTTTCGAGCCCAGATGGCGGAATCGGTAGACGCGCTGGTCTCAAACACCAGTGGGGTAACACCCGTGCCGGTTCGACCCCGGCTCAATGATAGTTAGCAGTGTCTTTGTTTTTTGAGTGCATCAAATCTTATTGTGAAAATAAAAGAAAAATATCTTCTCTAAGCTTCACTACACGAATGATTTGAAAGATAGGGTTTCGCGTTATGGTTGGGATAATGGTGCTATTTCTGGGAGACACGCACAGCACGCACGCTTTTACCAAAGAATCGATCACCTGTATTCCAACGCAAATCGTTAGAATAGAAGTAAAACAAGTAAGAATAGTATGAAGTGTAGCTAGCAAGCGTTCTCGACATAAAGTAGCCACCAACACCAACGTAATTGACCGAACTATCGGAGCGGTAACCTGCGGCTGGAAAAAACAATGACTCTCCGTTGTAGTTGCTAGTTAATAACATACCACTAACTCCGTTTCGTGTGGTCAACTCATAAGTGCAATTGTTTAATAATTCTTTTATTTGGATCAATGATGGTATGCGCCACTCAGGTCCCCAGTTCACATAAGCAGCATCGTCCTCAAGCTCAAGCTCGGTTAGGTCGTCTGTAAAGCCATTGTAGCCATATGTGCTGTTGTTGCAGTACTTGATTAACTTGTTAAAGTTTCCATTACACCACTGATATGTACTCCAACTATAAACTTCCTTAGGCACAGTCTCGCCCCAGGCGAAATAGTCGCCATAATCCTCGGGAGAGTTTGCTCCCACGTTCATCGTTGCCCACAGTGTGCCACTAGGAAGACCCATATCAACGTAGTCGTGGTTCACAGATGGCTCAACAGGAATATTGCCCAAAAGATAGTCATAGATTGCTGTTATGTCGGTGACTGTAACCTCTCCATCACCGTTCACATCATAATGATAGGCCTGGGAACGACCTGTTACAACACAGGTAGAAACAATAAGTATTAAGATAAATAATTTCTTCATGATGCATAGTTTTTAAATTCACTGCAAATGTACAAAATCACATCAACATTTTCTAAATTTTTTATATTGAAATTCTTTCTAATTCCCAAAAAACATTTATCTTTGCGATGTAAACCAGTTATTTATAAGGTTTGTTAATTTATTAAAATTCTATTTCAGTAGTTCGGCTCTGGTACTGGCTTAAAAGCAAAAAGACACTGCAAATGAAAGTTTGCAGTGTCTTTTATTTTATCCTACTAGAGTTACTCTACATTGCCCAAATTAATAGGCTGGCGCAGATGATGACACCGGTGACGAAGAGATCGATGAGGCAGTAGCCCATGATATCTTTGGCGTCAAGGCGAGCTATAGCCAAGGCCGGGAGTGCCCAAAATGGTTGTATGAGATTGGTCCATGCGTCGCCCCATGCAATGGCCATGCCTGTCAAGCCAGGATCTACAGCTAGGCTAGCACCAGCGGTGAACATAACCGGTGCTTGCACTGCCCAATGGCCGCCACCACTCGGCACAAACAGGTTGAGCACTGCTGCACAAAGGAAGGTGAGCAGCGGATAGGTGACGGGATTGCTGATTTGGACGCAAGCTTCGGCCATGACGCCTCCTAAACTGATGCCGCTGCCGCCAATGCCAGTAAAGATGCCCATGATGCCGGCATAGAAGGGAAACTGCAATATGATTCCTGCAGCTCCAGTGGTTGCTTTCCCGAAAGCGCGCACATAATCTACTGGTGTGGGATGCAGAACAAGTCCCAACGCGAGGAATATCATGATTACCCCGCCTAGGTCTAGACCAGCGCCGTTCACGGCGAGATGAATCACGAGATAGGCCACGAGCATCAGCGCCACAAGCCATGAGAGTAATTTGCTTTGCTCGAGCCGTTGTGCCGGTGTCTTTGACGAAGAGGAAACGTTGGTGGTAATATTATCATCGTCCTTCAGAAGCGCGGGGTTGACGGTGAGGATGCCTTGCTTGGGATGCATCAAGGTGTTAGTAATGGTGATGCCTATCATTACCACCAGCACAGTCACCAGATTGTGCCAGTCTAAGATGGTTTGCGCCAATGGCACAGGGTTGGTCAGCGCACCATTGGTAGCCGTTACGAGTGACTCGCCAGGTGTTGCCATAGTGAGGGGGATGGAGCCTGAGATGCCGGCATGCCACACCACGAAGCCACTATAGGCCGATGCGATAAGAAGCCTATAATCGACATCGGAACGCTGACGTGCTATTGCCTTGGCAAACACGACCCCAACGATAAGACCAAAGCCCCAGTTGAGCCAGCAGGCTAATGCCGAAACGGCCGTTACAAGAGCTATTGCTGCAGGGGCACTCTGGGGCAAGCGAGCCATTGCATTTATGGCTCTTTTGATAATAGGTGCTGCAGCCAAGGTTGATCCACATACTAGAACCAAAGACATCTGCATGGCAAACTCCAACAAATTCCATACGCCGTCACCCCAGTGCTCAACCACTTCTAAGGGTGTCTGGTGACACAATGGCATTGCCACCAATGCAGCCACGAAGGTGAGCAGTATGGCGAATATAAACGGTTCTGGCAACCAGCGTTGCACTAATCGCACGCAGAATTTAATCATTTGAGACCACTTGTTTCCACTTAAAATCATATAAGTTCTTGGGATTATTGAATAAATCTTTTTAATGTCTTATTATTTATGATGGGCAAAGATAGTGATTTTCCTTCAAACAGCATCATTTTGGGAGGAAGATGCATTTTTCAATGTAGGCATGAATTAATGTCCTCATTAAGAATTTTAGTGAACTTAATTGCACCTATATTAGACATGTGGCTTTCGTTAAAGAAATCATCAGCATCAAAACGAGAATCTTTTAAATAATCAAAATAAGAAACATCATATTCTTTTTGAAATTTATGAGTAATTTCATACATTTCTTCTAATTGTTTTTTATCCAGATTATTATAATAATTCTTCCAAGTTGGTGTTGTTACCAGTACCAATCTTATATTCCTTTTTTTACAGAATTCGGCAATTTCCTTCATGTAAGAATAATTCTTTTCTAAGTATTCCCGACCTGCAATCGTGTGACGAGCTATAATCTTTCTATTATAATCTCCTTTATTCCACTCCACCATATCTTTCTTTGATAGCACATTCCCATTTGCACAACCAAATTCATCACATGTTCCATCCGAAGCATGCTGATTAAGAATATATGCACGCACTTTTAACAATGCGTGTTTTGGATTAGAAATCTCAAAATTATTTACAATAGAGAAATCATTGTATAGATCACAATCCATATATAAATTATAATAACGACAATAATCGGGAGCAATCTTTTCCAGTCCAGGTGAAAACCAACTAAAATAGGATATAGTGCATATCACAGTTTTTAAGTTCTTATATTTATCTCCCCAATACTTGAGAAGAAACAAATCATTTTCCAACCTCTGAGCAGGGTTTGTTAAGTTGAAAGATAAACCACTAAGCAAATCTGCTCGAATTGCATAAAAGGCATGTGAATTACCAAGAACTAAGGTTTCAACATCCTCAGCATTCTCTTGCATCCAATTGTATTTATATTTGTATGTATTGGGAACATACCTTACCAAGGCTTCCAAAGAAATACAAACGACCAGTATAGGCAGAAGAAAAATGAAAAAGCGTTTTATAAATCTTCTCATCACTAGTTAAAATTGAAAATATATAAATGTTTGGCTTGAGCCAGCCAACAAAGAGATAATAATAAAAATAATATAATATGTGCCCCACCTGACAAAGCGGTAGTTAAATGGATAAATGTTTGGAAACTGCAGGGCATGTTGCTTATCACGCTGTAACCATTCAACTAACAAGAGTATGACACCATAACATAAGCAAATTAAGCCGTCTGTCATAGGCATATCTAAAAACCTGTTAGTAAACATTGCTTTAAAATAATAAATAGCTTGGCTCATCGACTCAGCTCGAAAAATTATCCACCCTATAACTGCGAGTATAAATGTCAAGGACATTTGAAGAAACTCTTTTACGCTGGGGAGGATGTGCCCTACAGCCACAACATTCTTGTATTTAGTATTTATGCCAAACAAATTATAAATTGCCAATAATGAAGCGTGAAACAAACCCCAGCACACAAAGGTCCAATTAGCACCGTGCCATAATCCACTGATTGCCCATACAATAAACACATTACGGATTATTTTCCATTTATTGCATCGGCTTCCTCCTAATGGAAAATAAATGTAGTCGCGAAACCAGGTAGTTAACGATATGTGCCACCGACGCCAAAACTCAGGTATGCTACGTGAGAAATAAGGAAAATTAAAGTTGCGCATGAGGTCTATACCAAATAGTCTAGCACAACCAATAGCTATATCGGAATAACCCGAAAAGTCGCAATAAATTTGAAATGTAAACAACACTCCTAGCAAAATAAGAGTAATTCCAGATAGGTTTTCAAATTGGCCCCAATAATCATTAACTACTTTAGCACAATTGTCAGCAACAACCAATTTCTTTAAAAAACCCCAAAGCATTTGTCGTAATCCATCAACCGATTTTGCATAATCAAATCGTCTATTATTTTGAAACTGAGGCAAAAGGTTGGTGGCTCTCTCAATTGGACCTGCTACCAACTGCGGGAAGAAACTAATATAAGCAAAGAATTCTATAATGTCATGAGTAGCCGATAGTTTCTTTTGATAAACATCTATTGTATAACTAAGTGCTTGAAACGTATAAAAACTTATACCTACTGGTAAAATTACATTCATTGTCACCCAGTCGAGGTGATATCCCATCATCCCAAATAGTGAATTGATGTTCTCTACAAAAAAATTATAATATTTAAATGTGCCTAAAATTCCCAAGTTTAGCACAATGTTGCTAGCACTCACAAGCTGTTGCACTCGCCTGCGTCCTTTATAATGTTCTAGTAACAAACCACTAATGTAGCTGCATAGCGAGGTTAGCACAATAAGAAATAGAAACCGCCAATCCCACCAACCATAAAAAATATAACTGGCAAAAACGATTAATAGATTTTGCCATCGCCGTCCTTGGAAAATAAACCAATAGAGAATAAAAACTATTGGCAAGAATATCAGAAACTCAAAAGAATTAAAAAGCATATTACGATCTCTACGTCAACCTGTTATAGTCAGTATCTCAAAATGTAGAACTCACACTATTAAATCTGTCCAATGTCTTGATTCTGATTACTAGACATTAGTAAGCCAATGCAAAGTTACACAATTATTTTAATTCTTCTACTAACAATGTTCAAATATAATATTTCTTCTTTTATAGTATTATCTACTTTTATTGTGTTGATTTCGATATGAGTTAGTTGACTATGTGAGATAATAAATCAATCTCGCGCCCCGGCTTTAGGTACTGGCTTAAAAGCGACAATAGCTCACTCATCAAAATGATTTGTGAACTTTTTTGTGATTATGGTTGAGTTTGAAATATCTAGAGTGGAAATTTTTTCTTATTTTTGTGTGATTTTTTTGAGAGTTATGCGTCTAATGGTCAAAAAAAGGTGAGTTCTTTAAATTGTTTGAGTCAGATTGGGTTTGATTACTGAGCAGATTTTGACTTAAGTGCGCTGACACAGTAGCGGGCTACGGGTCAAGTAATTAAGCCAAAAGATGCCTGTAAGCAACCCAATGTGACCAACAAATATTCACCTTTCAACAATTTAAACAACTTACCTGTAAGTTTTAAAACGCATAAAAACGATGAACGAACTAGAAAGCAAATTTGCTCAAACCATCAAGCAGAACAAGAGCACCATCTACACCGTGTGCTACATGTTCTCGAAAGATGCCGACGAGGTGAGCGACCTCTTCCAAGAGGCGGTCATCAACCTGTGGCGGGGATTTGAAGGATTTGAGAACCGCAGCGACATCAAGACATGGATCTATCGTGTGGCACTTAACACCTGCATCTCGCTCGACCGCAAGAAACGCCGCAACGCCACTGAGCCGTTGCCCATGAACATCAACCTCTTTGAGGACCGCGACGAGGACACCCGCCAGGTGGACCTGCTTCACAAGCGCATCAGCCGCCTGCAGCCCTTCGACCGCGCAATCGTGTTGCTGTGGCTCGAAAACATGCCCTACGAGGAGATTGGCCAGGTGGTGGGAATCTCCACCAGTGCCGTTAGCACTCGCCTTTATCGCATCAAAGAACAACTTAAAAAAATGAACGATTAACAAAAAACTCTCAAATTATGGATTACGAACTTGACGAAATGCGCCAGCAAATGGCAATACTGAAAGATAAACTCGAGAAGCAGACGATAGTTGACGACCGCGTCATTCGCCGCGCTATCAAGCACGGCGTGAGCACCATCAACAAGCGGTACCTCGTTATCTCAATCATCGCGCTGGCGATGATACCCTACGGCTACTGGGCCTTCGTGAAACTCAATGGACTGTCGATACCCCTGTGGATAGCATCGTGCGTGATGATGCTCATGGTGGTAGCATTCTGCTTCTTCAACGGACGAGCCATGCGCGACTCAAAACTTACTGACGGCAACCTGCACGACACTATGCACAAAGTGGCTGCTGCCAAGAAACGTGATGCCAAATGGCAGTGGATAGGCATACCCATGGCAACAGCATGGGCAGTGTGGGTAGGATGGGAAATGGCGCAGAAGATGGGCGCCGAGGACTTCAAATTCTTCATGCCATTCTTCATAATCTGCCTCGTGGCAGGAATCATCATGGGCCTGGCAGTGCACTTCAAGACCCAGCGCCACTACCGCGACATCCTCGAGCAGATAGAAGACGCTGAAGATAAGCATTAAGTAAGTGTTAAGTAGTAAGTTTTAAGTGTGTGCCTCGACGTGTGAACAAGAAACACTTTAAATACTAAACTAAAAAATCCTCAGCCTGAATCAGGTTGAGGATTTTTGCTAAATGTGGGTAGAGATGGATTCGAACCACCGAAGCGATGACGCAGCAGATTTACAGTCTGCCCCATTTGGCCACTCTGGAATCTACCCATTTTCCAAATGCGACTGCAAAGTTAAGCATTTTTTTCTTAACTGCAAATTTTTATTCGGTTTTGAATGAATAAATCGTATTTTTGAGGAATCAAATTTATAAAGTCACACAATATTTTCCCAATGATTTTGATAAATTTATTACAACGATGCTTAATACAATACTTAACACGTTTTTAACCCATATTAACTAAATAGAGGGGTCAAACACACACAAAAATCTATCATAAACAAACAATAATAACAGAAATTCTATGGAATTTAAACTAAAGCCCTTCGTTTTTCTTGCATGTTATCACTGTTTGTAGTAAATTTGCAACAATTCAGACAACCCCATACGTTTTGAACGTCTCAAGAATAGAAACAAATTATTAACGACATAAACTTTTACGTTATGAAGAAGTTCTTACTATTACTAATGGCTATCGCTATAACTGGAGTGGTAGCTAATGCCGCCAACTACGAGATCAACGTGGGTGGCGTAGAAGTCACCACAAGCAACTACAGCAACGTCACCGGCGGCGACATATCTGGAGGCACAGTCTCTTATGACCCAAATTCAAAAGTCCTCACACTCAACAATGTCACTATTTATCGCTATGATAGCAGTAGCAAATATGCCGTTCACAACAGAGACTGTGAAAATTTGACCATAAAATTTGTGGGTACTTGCAGATTATATTCCGAAAAGGGACCGGCATTGATGCTTGCGAAAAACACCAAACTTAATTTTTACAGTGGCACTAGTACAATTAAAAGTCAAACGAATAATGCTGTTGTCATTAAAAGCAGTGTCAGAGCATATGTCTTAGGTAGTGGAAGTGCCGAGTTTGAAACAATAGGTGGCAGTGCCGAGTGCATCAAGGGTGAAAAGATCGAAGCCGCTGGCTCTAGCTCTGTCCTTGAATTTCAAAACGCCAGAGTCTCCATAAAAAGCTATGCGGGATATGCAATCAATACAGTGGCTATTCAGTTTTGGAAAAACAGTGGTGCGTATGTTGGAACTGAGTGTGACGTGCGCATTAAGGCTAACGGTAAGAAAAAGAGTGTTAACAACTGCTCCTTTGGTCTGCCTGATTATATAGGTGTAGCACTTCTGGAACCATATGGCGCCTATTACAGTTCTTCTGGAAAAACAATCTGCAACTCTTCGGGGTCACCAGTCATCAATGATGACATCTTATTAAGCAGCAACTATGTGGCAATCTTAAACAGTACATATTTCCCCGATGCAAACTTCCGCGGCTACCTGCAGAGGTCCTTATTCCCAAAGGGATACATTACTACCAACGACGTTAACGCAACGACAGCCATGAATGTAGGCAGCGAGTATATTTCAGACTTGACGGGACTTGGATATTTCAGCAAACTGGTGAGTTTTGGGTGCGAAGAAAATAATCTCACCTCGCTGTTGCAGACTTTGGAGTGCGAGCAAAACAAGTTCACCACATTTACCTTGACAAATCACAGCGCGTTGAAGACTTTGAATATCAGCAGCACCCCCACCCTTACCACGCTGAATGTTTACAATAACAGCGCATTGACGAGCCTTAACTTCACCAACTGCACGTCGCTTGCCACACTCGACTGCCATGGCAATAAGCTCACCTCTCTCAGCGAATTGCCTACCTCACTGAAAGTTTTAGACGGCAGCAACAACAAATTCACGAGCATCTCTATTATTAGTAGAAATTATACGCTGACCAGTGTGAATATTAGCAACAATCCTTATTTGACCAATGCTGATGTATCCTACAACTTTGTGTTGACATCACTTAATGTCGCTAATTGCCCGGCTATGACAACTCTCAGCTGCAGTAACAATAAACTCACGCAACTCACTCTCTCAGGATGCTCGGCACTGACCATTCTCAGTTGTGGTAACAACCAACTGACCTCACTCAGCAACCTCCCTTCCACATTGCAAAAACTATCGTGTGGCTACAACAACTTCTCAGGTACGTTCAACCTGACCAATCACAACGCTTTGACGTATTTGGACCTAGGCTTAAATTATAACTTAGTTACAGTAAATGTTTCTAACAACAGTTTGACAGATCTATTGGTCGACCATTGCACGTCATTGACAACTCTTAATTGCATAAACAATCAACTTTCTTACCTTAGCGTTTCAGGATGTTCTGCACTGACCGACATCAATTGCCAATACAATAAACTCACTTCATTCGACAACTTGAGTAGTTGCTCAAGTCTAAAGACTCTTAACTGCATCAACAACCGGCTCACCTCGCTCGATGTGAGCAGCTTAAGCAACTTGACTGAACTCAGATGTAATTGGAACGAGCTTGGCTCCTTGAATGTATCGAATAAGACTAAACTCACATCATTGAGTGCCGGATATAACCAACTTACATCGCTCAATGTTCAGGGCTGCTCGTCGCTAAATTACTTGTATCTTGAAAGCAATAAGCTCACTTCTCTCACGGTTCAGGGGTGCAATGCGTTGCGCACTCTTAACTGCTGTTTGAATCAAATCAATTCATCAGGGGCCAATACGCTTATCAACAGCCTGTGTACCATTCCAGCTGGAAGCACAGGCGTTTTACAATATATCTATCCAGGCTATTCCTCGGGTTTTTACGTAGAAAAGAACGTGAATCTCACCGACGCTCAAGTAAGGGCCGCCCGTAACAAACGCTGGATACCATATAAGTTTGTGGCTGAAACTGGCTGGGTAGAGATACCTGTTAACACAGCTATCCCTGGCGACGTGAACGGCGACGGACAAGTGACAGCCGCCGACATTACCGCGCTCTATGATGTGCTGCTTAATAATGACTACAACCAAATCGTAAACGGCGACCAAACCGGCGACGGCGTTATCACCGCAGCCGACGTCACTGCTGTTTACACCATCATGCTAAGCAGCAAAGAATAATCAATGCTTAATTAATGCACAATTTAGCGCCCTCCAGGGCGCTTTTTTTCGCGCCACCTATTTTAGACAATTAAGGACAATGCTCTATAGCATAAGACGCCGTCACATTAAAGACAATTGCTCACGATACGCTTAACGCCACAAATCGACTGAATGAAAAGACAGAAGAACAGAAGCATTCAGAAGAACAGAATTTATGTTCTTATGACCAACCAAGCGTGGCAGTTCTGTTCTTCTGTCAAAAAATGGGCGTGAAGGGCGTGCTAGATGCCATGCACGCCTCAGTGCTTGCTTCATGGAGACTTTGCATATAACGCTATAGTATATAAAAATCAAAATAATGCCCCTGAAAGTTGGAAAAAACTCTCAGGGGCAATTAGTTTTAGGTTTTAAGACTACTGATTACTGGAATGCGTTCTCGCTCAGGCCCTTGCCGCCGATGGCGAGGTCTTTCATGTAAGCTGGTACTGGCTTGCCCAGGTATTTGTCAACATAGAGTTTGGCAAGATATTGTCCGAGCATGAAGCCATGTCCTCGCAGACCAGTGAGGAGTCCTACCTCTGGGTCGATGATGTAGCGTGGCTCGATGTAGTAGCCTGCCCACACAGCATGGAAGCCTACCTGAGCCAGGTTAGGAATCCATTGTGCGAACATCTCGCTCACAATCTTGAGGAATGCTTGGCTGTTGTACTTCAGGTTCTGACGTGCCTCGTAGGGGTCGCAGTCGGGTGAAGCGCAACCAATGATTTGTCCAGTGTGCAGGAACTGCTGTCCATAAACGGCGTTGAAGCCCTTGTAGTGGCGACGGTCGATAATCATGTCGAGCGAGTCGCCGTTCACGCCCATGTTAGGCAGTCGGCGGGTGATGAATGCCTGGTGCTTAACAGGGAAGAGCTGGGTGTCGATGCCGAGCATGTCGGTGAATTTCTCTGAACCCCATCCCATAGCGTTCACGAAGTGGTCGCAGGTGTATTCCACATAGTGCTTGTCGTGACGACGCACCAGCACACGGAATTTGTCGCCTGCTTTCTCTACATGGAGCACCTCGCAGTCCTCGAGGACCTCGCCGCCATGCTGCTTGCCCACAGTGCGCACATAGTCGATAGTGCGTCCAGGAGTAGCCTGCCAGCAGTTCTCCGAAATCAAAGCGTGGCTGTAGATGTTGTCGTTAGGATTCCAGTAAGGCGAGATTTCCTTGGTGAAGTCCTTGCGGTCGATCATGTAGGCCTCGCTCCATGCGCGTGAAGCATCGAGAGAGCGATAGGTAGCGTCGTTGTGCACAAGGTTCACGTAGCGGGTCATCTTAAGGTCGATGTTGCAATGCTCCTGGTCATCGCGGAAGATTTCCAAGTTGTGCATAGCGATGTCACTAATGTCGGGGTTAGAGAACGCTGGGCGTCCACCACCGATACAGCGCCATGTAGAACCGCGGTCGTAGTTGACGAGAACGACGCGTTTGCCAGCTTCGGCAAAGTAGCGGAATGCTGCGCTACCTGCCATGCCACCACCAGCCACGAGAATCTCGGTCTCGGCTTTCTCGATTACTGAGCCATGCTCAAAGACGAAGGTCTCGCGGGTCTCGCCGTTATATACATCGCCCAGAGTCACTTGGTTGGCGAGTGGTGCACGTGGAGTGCTGTCGCCAGTCACCTCAATGCCGTGAGCACGCAGAATCTGTTTTGCGCGCGATACGCAACGCTTGCCACGGCAGGGACCCATACCCATGCGAGTGGTGTGCTTGAGCTCGTCAACCGAGATGTACTTGCGGTCGCCAATCACAGCGAGCAGGGTCTTCACATCCACATCCTCGCAGTGGCAAACGAATGACTTGCCTTCCTCAGCATCGGTGAGAGGACGCAAGTTCAGTGGTTCGGGATAGCGATCCTTGAGGATGAAGCCGTTCACCTGGTTCAGATCATCCACCTGAGTCACTTTGACACGTGCCACATTGGTCTTGTTGTCTTTTTTGAGCACTTTTTCGATGGTGCCTTCGCCCACCTTAGCGCCATTATCATCAACCAAGAACACTTCCTTACCTTCTTCTACCTCATACTCTACAGGCAGGAACACCACATTCTTGCGCTTGTCGTAGCCGAAGATGGCAAGACCAGGACAGTGGTTCACGCACTGCATACAGCCGATGCACTTGTTGTAATCAACCATTGGCACCGATGATGTGGTGGGCTTGCTGATTGCACCCTGTGGACAAGAGAAGGTACAGGGGTTACAAGCGAAGCCATAGAGGCAGTTGATCTTCACGTAAGGTTTCGCAGCCATGCGCTCCTCATCGGGGATGCGTGGTTCGTCGAGCAGACGCACGGGACGCTGCTGCGAGTCGATATATTGGCGTGAAACCTCGAGATAGTCTTCGTAGGGGAAACGCATTCCCATCTCCTGAGCAACCTCGTAGGCCACCTGCTTGCCGCGAAGCACAGCGCTGGTGCCCTCGCCAATGCGAACGGCATCGCCCGCACCATAAACGTTGCGTCCAAATACCGCGCGCCCCTTCACGAGCAGCTGATTATCGGGAATCAGACCTGTGCAGATGTTGATGATGTCGATATCGTCAATCACTTGCTCAGTGCCTGGAATAGGCTGGAAGTTGCGACACTCAGCGATTACAGCGCCTGTAACTCCAGTATAGTCCTCGTTGGGGATGGCGCGGATGAGCACGTGCGAAGTCATGATGGGAATGCCCAGACGGCGCACGCGGTTGGCCTGTACGGGGAATCCACCCTCGTGGTCCATACCCTCGATGATAGCCTTGATGGTTGCACCAGCTTGCATAGCCTGATAACTGGTGAGGTAACCAATGTTGCCAGCGCCCACGGTGAGCACGCGCTTGCCAAGCAGAGTGTGCTCCTGGTTCATCATCTTCTGGAACACGGCAGCGGTATATACGCCAGGCACATCGTCGTTCTCAAACACTGGCATGAATGGCACGGCGCCGGTGGCTACCACCAGATGGTCGGCGTCAATGTAGCTTACCTCTTGGGTGACAATATTCTTAAGAGCGATGCGGCGGCCTTCGAGCAGGTCCCAAACGGTATTGTTGAGCAAGATTCCGTCGTGATTGTCGCCAGCGAGTGTCTTGGCGATGTCAAAACCGCGCATACCACCAAACTTCTGCTCTTTCTCAAAGAAGAAGAACTGGTGGGTCTGCATGTTGAACTGTCCGCCCTCGGTGGCGTTGTTGTCAACCACAATGTTGGGGATGCCCAACGCGGTTAATTGCTCGCGGCATGCAAGACCAGCAGGGCCACCGCCAATTATGGCAACGGTGGTCTTGTAAATCTTTGTCTCTTGGGTTTCACGAGCTTTGCCCTCGGGCATATAGTCCTTAGGAATCTCGCGTACTTCTTTCACGCCATCGACGCTGGTGATGCAGATGCGGCGCACTTGGCCATCGACGAGCATTTCGCAGGCACCGCATTTGCCGATACCGCACTCAAGGCTGCGGTTGCGGCCGCTGGTACTGTGGCTGTGCACAATTAGTCCTGCCTGATGAAGGGCTGCAGCAATGGTTTTGCCTTTCTGACCGCGAACGGTTCTCCCCTCAAACTTGAATTCTACAAATTCTTCTTTTGGAAGGTCAAGAATGGGATGATTTTCAATTTTATACATATTGACTGGTTTAATGGTTAATGTTTCCAATTAGATTTACAACCTCCATTGTAGGTATTCATAAAATAATAAACTAACTAGTTGGCTGGTTTAAAAAGTTAAGAAAACAATGAATGAAGTTGCACATATTGCTGATTTACAACAATTCAGTGGTGCTTAAATCATTAAATTCAAATCACCACTCACGCAACTTGTATGCAAAATTCGCTAAAATTCTTGATATATGCAAAAGATTATCATAAAATTTCATTAACAATTATGGCTAAAATGTTCAATAGAAATTGTCAGTAATAAAAAGGATTTTTGAATGAAAACATTTTGTTGATGGTAGCCATAAAAAAAACAACAGATGCCTATTAAAAGGCATCTGACGTTTTTATCATGTATCGAATACAATTAGTTAGCGTTGCCAAGAAGGATGTTGTAAACGTAGGTAACATCGCCTGAGGTGATGTCGCCGTCTTTGTTCTGGTCGCCGTTGACGATTGCGCTGTCATCACCATTGAGCAGCCAGTTGTAGAGGGCTGTAATATCGGCGCTGGTGACGTCTCCGTCGCCGTTTACGTCACCGTCAACTGCTACTGGCTCGTTGTCCTCTTCAACCCACATGCACGAGAAGGTGAAGCGGTTGTCAATCTTAGCGATGCGAGTGGCCTCGCCAGTGGTGATGTCAATGCCGTAGAGGGCAGTGTCATATTTGCCGTTGGTCAGCCAGTTGCTGTCGGGCAGTGGACCCCAGTTACCATAGTTATTATAACCCATGCCGCTGTTAACGAAACCGTTCCAGTACATCTTGTTGGGGTCTTTCATGCTGAAGCAAGCGCTTTGACGCTTAGCCTGTGAGCAGTAACCGGTAGCACCAAGATCATTGAGAATGAGACCAGAAGCGAGGTCAAACTCAATGATGTGTGCACCTGTAAGGTTGCCATTGATGTCATAGAACTTGCCGTCCTCACCCTCATAGCCGGCAGTAGCACCTGCTGTCATAGCAAATGCGCGGCCCTCGCTGTTGATGGCAAAGGTAACGAAGTTTTCGTAGTAGAGACCTGGCGTGATGGGTGTCACTACCATATTATCGAGGTCGATAGTGCATATTGCGTAACCTGAGTCGATGCTGTCGCCAAAGAAGTCGGGATCGTTGATGATCTCATCTGGCAATTGAACGTCGGTGAGATAGAACAAGCCATAAACTTTGTTGTCCTTTGGATTAACGCACATGCCTGCGCTCTCAAGCCATTCATCCTTGGCGTGGTACTCGTTGCTGGCGTTGAGCAGGTCGCCAGTCTCGGCGTTCCACTTGCGCACTGCAAAGCGCTCGCTGTCCTCAACGTCGTCGCCTGAACGAGAAGTTACAGTAACAATGCGGTCGCCAGCTTTTACGGCACCCGAGTTGCCATACATCAGGTTGAAGTTGTTGGCCCACAGTGCCATGGCGTCATTGGTAAACTGTCCGTTAGAATAGAAATCGCTGATAACTACAGCAGGCTCCTTCTCAGGAGTGCTTACTGAGTTCTCGTCAACTTGCATAGCATAAATGCCATTCTCCACCACGAAGATGGCCTTTCCAAGTGTGCTGTTCCAGCCCACATAGGTGCTATACCAGTGGTCGGCGTGGTCGTCATAACGATTGTTGTTGTAAACACCTTTAATCTTGATGGGGTCAGCATTAGCTGTGAGGCATAGAGCCAGCATGGCCAATGCTACAATTGTAAATTTTTTTGTCATAGAAGATTTAATTAGTTGTTTATAAAAAGTTTGGTTATAAAAGTAATGCAAATCAATTTCTAAGAACAAGTATTAGAAAAGTGATAAGTGGCTCATTAATTTTAAATTAGCGTGACAAAGTAAAGCATAATAATCTTTTCATGCAAGAAAACCTATCACATTTACCATATTTTTGGGAAAATTAAGGACTACCAAAACCAAAATTACATAAAAAGCCCCACACTTTAAAGTGATTTTAGTGTAAAATGCCACTACAAAAACACTACAGTTATAGAATTAAGTACAAATTTTCACAAATATTTTATGTCTTATACAACATTTAAATAAATAATTAGTACCTCATTCACCATTTATGTATAATTTTGCCTTCGAAATCCATGTTTATTACACAATTATTTATATTCTTCCCAACTTTTATTGAGAATAAAACTATGAAAAAAACTTCGAAATTTTTATTGATTGCATTGATTGCAATGGCAGGCATTTTGCCAGTAAGCGCAACAGTGTATCATGAGACGACACAAAAGGTCACAAAGTTTGACTACAGTGGTTACACCTACACCTATATTGATGCCAATGGTGTAGAACAAACAGCACACATCACCGATGAGGCTAACTCTCCAGAGCAGATTAAGGCCCTAATTAAAGCAGTTTATACCGATCGAACTATCCCCGGCATACACTACGCTTATGATTTCAATGGCACTCAGGTTCGCAAAATTGACTATAACGCCTATGCTCATGAGGGTGTAAATCCTGAAAATCCCACAATGAGGGTGACTTGGAATGATGCCAACCCTAGCGAGGTGATTCCCAATCCCGACCTAGATGGAATGACCCTCCTCATGGTGAACATGAAAGACAGTTGGTACAGGTCTTATTCCAATGGAAAAAACTTCGAGACCGACTACATGCTCGAGAATGCCATCTCGTCGGTGAAGTTGATGTCGCATTTCACCAGAGTGCACGATGCTGCCAATCCTGGCTATCTTTTTTCGTTTAAAGGTGTCACCAATCGCTTTTTTATCATTTCAAAAGGCAAACCAAGAGCATGCTACTGGGCTCCATTTTATCGCTTGTTTGAGCAGATAAGCCCTGTGCGTGGCGATGGTGGTCACAACTCCGACGACTTCATTGATGAGGTTAGGGCCGGCCACCCTTACCCATGCTATCACGACTGCACCAATGTGATAGGTTTTGGACAAAGCACAAGCTACAATCATTGGTTTGAGATTGCTTCAACTGGTGAGTCCTACGCTCTCAACAACTTGACGATATTTGTACCTGACCGCCGTTTGGAGTATGCTTATAACGAATCAAAGGGTGTTGAAGCTCGCAACAACACCAGTGACTATAGCACAGATAGTCAAATTTTCAAGAACTATGAGAACGACAGCGGCGACCTTGCTGTGTTGCCCAAAGTGCTGATGTACACCGCCAACCTGAATGCAGAGGCAGTGCCTTCGACCGAATCCTATGGATTTTATAAAGTAAACCTTGATTGGAACACATCTTTCACCTATGAAAATCTTGGCGTTGACGTACCTCAGCATTTCTATGTATATGTTCTCAATGACGATGGCACTCGCACTCTGATTCAGGATGTGGAAAAGGACGAGAATGGCATGGTTCGCGTTCAAGACCACAGTTATCTTGTGGAGCAGACCGATAAGCAGCAGATCCTACGCTATGTTATCACTGCTCACCCCATCAACTATGATGTGGATGGTACCACAGTTTTGCGCAACCAGGACGAAACACCTTATATAACTATCAGTGCTGAGAGTCCTGTGCGCACTGTTATCATCCCAAGTAAGAAATATGCGTTCTTCACCGAAATTTCGGAATATCGTAGCCGCTATCACATTGAGAACTCAAGCAAGCAGATGAATATCTATAAAAACATAGTGTCGATTACTCCATCTTCGATGCAAAGCTATGAAACCATCCGTCCTGAGGCCTAAAAAGTGTATCGCAAATATGGCAGCACCGACAAAGCCATCGCTACTGTCACTTTTACTCCAATTGACAATGTTGAAGGTTTGAAACAATATAACTATACTGTAGAGTATGACAACAACACTCAAGACCTAGGATTCCTCTTCGACGAGGAGGAGCCAGTGACCAGTGGCACTATCACAAGCTTTGAGAATTCTACAGTGAAGATTTTTGACCGTTTTAGCGCTTCGACTGTCAACAATAACCACTATGACAAATATATTTACACCTTCAAGGAGCAAAAGAATAATGGATATTATGCTTGTAGTGACCAGTATGTGGTGCCTGTCTATAAGACTACAAACAGTGTGGGGGGCGAGGGACGCACTCTCGACGAGGTGATTGCCGATACTACTCACACAGCTAAAGCTACCCCTGACAACACCATCACGTTCAACGCAATCAACAATCCTGCCGCCAATGTGGTGAACTATGAGATTCGCCGAGTATATTCTAACAACTACAGCAAATATGACAGGATTGGAAAAGCCGAGAACTTCCAGAACAGTGGCAACTACTACATCTACGCGCTCAATAGCGCCGGGCAGCTCAACGAACTGGTGGGTACCCAGGCTGTGGGTGCCGAGGGTGGCGACATCACCACTCACGACATTAACAGCTCTAGCGACAATCAGCGCAGTCTCTATGTGCCGGTAATCAACACCCTTTATAATGGTGATGCTTCAAGGCCCAATTCTTATGGTTGCAACATCCAGAGCACCAGCTATCCACAGGTGAAAGTGGCTATCACTGCTCAAGAGAAAACTAACCCCTTCTATGGCAACGGTGGTGACTTGATGGGATATCGTGTGAACCTACTAATTACTCCAACTCTACCGTCAGCCGACGTAAGCAACATCAACTTTGTATATTACTATCGTGTATGGCGTGAGATTGACACCAAAAATAATCCCACACGCATCGAAGGTGAGAGACTGCTCAACCGCGAGACTATGCAGAGCGGTGAAGGTATTGATCCAAACACTGGCAATTTGACCGAGTGGGGTAGTGACTACGAGTGTCTCTACACTATATATCCAACCAATGATCCTGTAAACGTTAACGACCTCTTTGTTGATTGGGCCTATGAAGGTAGCAAGGATGTTAAATACATCGTGCGCCTCTATGCCACCACTATTCCTGGTCAAGGGGGTGCTCCCATTGATTCCCACCTAATGGATGTTACCGAAAGCGGCAACGGCAAGGACTACTTCATCGCCGAGGCAAAGATTACTGCCAGGTTTAACAACGGCACCCCAACATCCATTGGCACTGTTAATGCTGAGGCCCAGGTTGTGAACGTGACATACTACAACATGATGGGTGTTGCAAGCAGCCGTCCACATCAGGGCGTGAACATCGTCGTGACACGCTACACCGACGGAAGCACCCGTACTGAAAAAATACTCAAGTAATTATTCTCAATAATTAAGTAGTGACGAGGGATGCGCTTGACGATAAGTGCATCCCTCAATTTTATCCTATATAAACTGCCTTATTGCTATCGCAGCAGTTTCAATAGCATGATTAGGACTTGATTGGTGGCGCGGGTTATGATTTGTGAGCGCTCGCCAGGGAGGTGTTGGCACTGACTCACTACAATATCACCCACTTTAGCCGCCATCCACACGGTTCCCACTGGTTTTTCTGGGGTGCCACCGCTAGGGCCTGCAACGCCGCTGGTTGCCACGGCGCAGTGGGTGCGGCAGAGTTGGCTCACGCCGTAAGCCATCTGTTCTACTACAGGTTGACTCACTGCCCCGCAGGTGTCAAGAGTGGTATTGTCCACTCCTAGAACTCGCTCTTTCACATCGTTGCTATAGCTCACCACGCTGCCCATGAAATAGTCGCTACTGCCAGCAATTTCGGTGATGACGTGCGCCACGTTGCCACCAGTGCAGCTCTCGGCGGTGGAGAGGGTAAGTCCTAGTTCACGCAGTCGCTCGCCAACAATCATAGCTAGTGGTTTGTCACTATCGGCAATAATGCTCTTGCCTAGGATTTTATGCAGTTTCTTTGACTGCTCCTCCATGTTGGCAGCGATAACCTGTGAGTCGTGGTGCGCTCCTGTGAGCCTCAAACGTATAACGCCCTGATTGGGAAGGTATGCAAGATGTATGTATTCTGGCAGTTGTTGCTCATAGTCTTCAAGTTTCTCGGCAAGAGCACTTTCAGCGTAGTCGATGACTACAAAGGTTCGGTACTCAATATCGAGGTCGCTATGGAAATGTTTGATGAGTTGTGAAATGACGGCTCGCTCCATCATTGTTTGGGTCTCGTGCGGCACGCCAGGCATTGACACCAGCACTTTGCCATCACGTTCAAACCACATGATGGGTGCTGTGCCCACTTCGTTCTGTATCACGCGGCACGACGATGGCACCATAGCCTGGCCTGCAGTGAGGCGGTTCATAGGAATGCCACGACGCTCAAACTGTGCATCAACGTTACGCTTCACGTCCTCGTTAAGCACCATCTCGCCGCCAAAGTATCGGCACAAGGTGGCTTTTGTGATGTCGTCTTTGGTGGGCCCGAGGCCGCCAGTCATCAGCACCACGTCGGTGACGGCAAACGCTTCATCGATAGCACGGAAAATCTCGTCGGCATCGTCAGCAATGACTTTTACACTATTGGACTCCCATCCCAGTGGGGACAGATGGCGGGCAATCCAGCCCGAATTGGTGTCGGTGACTTGACCTATCAGCAGCTCGTCACCAATTACTATTGTGGAGTATTTCATGTTTCGTTTATCGTTTATGGTTTGTTTATCGTTTATCGTTTATCGTTTATGGAAGATTGTGGTGAGATTAGTGGCAACACATTCTAAATTACGCATTGTGCATTGAGCATTATAGATTATGCATTGTGAATTATGCATTAATTAAGGCGGTTATGCGTTGCGCGAGGGTGGGGTGGCTGTAGTCCATCCACACTACTGCGGGATGCGGGGTGAGGTTGGAGAGGGTGTTTGCGCTCATTTTTTTGAGACCAGAGATCAGGTGCTCGCTATGACCATATTTCTTGGCAAAAGCGTCGGCGGCATATTCGCAGCGTCTTGACACGCCGTTGATTATAGGGTCAAGAACAAGATCGATGGGCGAGAACAGTAGCGAGAAGGCCACTAGTGATAACGCAAAAGAGTGGTCGCGCGACCCGCCGAGAGCGTGTGAAAGATCGGGATTGTCGGCAAGCAACGAGAACACAAAGAGGTTAACAGCTACCATTGCAATGCTCATTATCATGGTTTTGATGGTGTCGCGATGCTTGTTGTGTCCCAATTCATGCGCCAGTACCGCTACTATTTCCTTGGTTGTGAGTTGCTCAATGAGGGTGTCGTAGAGTACCACGCGTTTTTTCATGCCAAAGCCAGTGAAATAGGCGTTGGCCTTGGTGCTGTGCTTGGAGCCGTCGATAACATATATGTTTTTAATAGAAAATCCCATTTCATGAGCGGCATCCTCGATGGCGGTGCGCAATTCACCTTCCTCTAGTGGCTTCTGTTTGTTGAACAGTGGCACAATAAGGTTGCTGTAAAACAGCGAGAAGAACATTATGAATGCGGCGCATACTAAGGTTGCCCAAATCCAGAACGACTTGCCAAGATAACTGTAAAGAATGAAGATAACAGCGAGTAGCACAGAGCCGAGCACCAGAGTAAGCAGGAAACTTTTGAGAGCATCGAACCAGAACGTTTTTTTAGTTGTTTTGTTGAAACCAAATTTCTGCTCAATGACGAAGGTGTCGTAATAGCTGAAGGGCAAGCTGATGATAGCCGATACTACTGCATAGATGCTAAAGAAGATGAGTAGCTGCAGCAGCAGGCTATGTGTCCATTGCGTGGTGAGGGTATCGAGCCAGCCTAGCAAGCCAGGAATGAGGACGGCAAGGGTGATGGCTAGCGCCACGCCACGCTCTATCCACCCCACGCGTGCATTGGCACGCATGTAGGCTTGCTGTTTTTGGTACTTCTCCTCGTCGTAGAGACCCTCGAGCACTGCGGGGATGGGGTGTGTCATCCACTTGCCGTTGAGCCACGAGAGAACGCTGCTAACGCCAAATTCAAGTAGCACGAAGGCAATGATAAGTATAAGTAAAGGATGCATTCTTTAAGTTAGAGGTGTTGAGTTTTAAGAATTAAGTGGACTGCGACTCGTCGCGGCATGTCGCACTGGCATCATCGCACGACGACTCAATTCCTAATATCGTCATAACTCTATATTGCTGTTCTAAATAACTTGCAAAAATAGAAATATTTTTTCTATTCTAAACCCTTTGAGCGAGATTTTTTCCCACCGGTTTTGGTGAAAATGTAGTCCAATCATGCAAATGCACAATGCATAATGGCTTTTGAGGCTGGTGGGAAGCTTCGCTTAAGATATAATGAAAATTGCTTTGACTTTTCAACGAGGATTACCGGTAATTGGCCTCATATTATCATCCAATTAGTTATGTGAAAAAGAAAGGCGACACTGTGATGGTGTCGCCTTTAGAAATGGGATTATTTATTTGTCAGCATCCAATTTAATTATTTTTTATTTTTGACACACCCTCTTGAAAGGGTCTTATCTTATCTAATTAGTTTCCTAAAAGTATGTTGTAAATTACTGTAACGTCGGTGCTGGTGATGTAGCCATCGCCGTTGACGTCGCATGTGTCAAGGAAGGTCTCATCGCCGTTAAGCAAGTAGTTGTAAATGCAGGTAACATCGGTACTGGTCACGTAGCCGTCACGGTTCACGTCACCCACTGCATAGCCTTCACCTTCGAGGACAACAGTCTTGGCCTTGCTCCAAGGGCTCCAGGTGTCGTCGGTGTAATGGGCCTTCACGCGGAAGAAGAAGGTGCCGCCGGCTGTCAGGTTCTTAACTGTGTAGAACTTGTCGGGAGTGATGCCGGTGATGAGACGGTAGGTGGCATCGCCTTCCTCATTAACGGCCCTGAGCTTCGCGGGCTCGCTGGCATCGCCTGCATAAATCTGGATGCTCTCAATCTGACCATAATTGTTGGGATAATAATCACCACGGATGATAATCTGCTCACGCTCGGCGCAATCCAGAACGAACACATAATCTGTGTACTGGAGAGCAAGGTCCACATGAACCGATTGCTGGCTGGTGGAGATGGTCACACCCGAGTTGTACCACGAATTATAGCCCTGGGCACGCATCTTGACTGTGACCTTTTCATACCCCGTGAGGTCATACTCGGGCGTGATGATTCCACCACCAGAGCCCAATTGGAGGCAGCCATTACCGGTAAAGAGCTGGCTACCGGTCCTGCCAGTGAGAGATTACACTGGAACTGCTGTAAGTGAGGTTGCTCCAGTCGGTCTCGCCCAACAGCGCAGTGATGGGTTTGGTGGCTACCTCAAGAGTGTAACTCTCCACATTCTTGTCGGGTGTCTCGTCGGTCCAATCAGCACGGAACTCGGTGAGTTTGATGAAGTCCTCATTGGCCTCAAGCATTACAGGATCGTGCTTCTCAAACACTGAGGTGCCCACGATGTTGACAACCACATCCTCAGCATTCTCGCTGCTCAAAGTGATGGTGGCATTGTGGGTGCCCACCTCCTGGGGAGCATAGGTGATGGTGATGTCCTTGCCGTTTTCAACCTCGCTCAAAGCAATATGGTTAACATCAATCGAGTAAACGCCATTGGGGTCGTCGAGGGTAACGTTCACATCATGATCCAAATAGTAACCAAATACCGAGAGTACCTGGGTGGCCGACTTCTCGGCATAAGACTCGATGGCCATGTTCAAGGCGCTAGCGGTGATGGTTGGTCCAAGATAGGGCGGCTGGATACCGATGACCATCTGCTGATCATCGGTGAAGTTGTACTCACCGTCACTGAAGGCATTCAATGCGCAGTAGCAGTTATAATCGCCGCTCCAGCCCCAGTTGATATGGTAAGTGTCGTCATTGGCGTCATAACCGTCAACGTTGAAGGCATGGCCTCCAGCATAACTGTCATAGCCACAATAAACGATGGGACGGTTGTTAACAAGTTCCTCCTGAATCATGGCAGCCCACGTATTATTATTGTAGGAATACTTATAGTGAAGCGCAGCAGTCTGCTCGTTGTAGCCGAAGAACTCGACGGCACGCAAAATGTCACTGCCATAGGCACCACTGCCCGTGGGCGTGTAGTCCATGCGCTCCTCTTGGCCGATGTAGCGCATCAGCCATGCTACGGCATCGGCCTGAGCCTCAGTATAACCAGACTTGTAATCGTCAATCATATTCTCCCAATCAAAGGTTGTGCCAGGCAAAGGCTCAACCTGGAAACCGTAGCTATAATTGCTGTAGCCACTGACAGCGGGAACAGGACCAACGGGGAATTTCCAATAATAGAATACCATTGAGAGCGAGGTAGCAGGGCAGCCGGTGACACATAACTGGCCATTGTACACAGGACAGTGATTGTAGTATGGTTCCTGCTGATCCCATAGTGCGGTGAGCAGGGGCTCGACGCTCACACCCTTGGTGCCACCTGCATTGAGCGACTGTTCGGCAGCAATCTCGGGATGATCTTGCAAATATTCCAATTCCTTTTTATAAACGCCGAGCCAATACTTCATGTTGGCAGGCATACGGTTGATGTCATTGATGGGTCGGTCACCGTAGGCAAGCACAGTTTTAGCTCGGTCATCACCCGAAACGATGATGAAGTGGTCGTCGGTGTTGAAAATGTAATACACGGCTGTGCCAGGATTGTCGGAGTTCATCTCCTGCTTCACCAATTTCAAGTCAATAGCCGACGGAGCCATCAGCTTGCCGTTAGCCATCTTGCTGGCAGCATACTGTTGTGCGGTCGCCTTGGCTGTCGCCAAGTCCACATTAGCACCCATCATCTGCATAGCAGCAATTATCAGGGCTGAAAAAAACAACAATCTCTTCATGACAAATAATTTTTAAGTTTATTATATTGATTTATAGTGCTATAACTTAACT
>CACYVC010000043.1 GCA_902777835.1 uncultured Bacteroidales bacterium
AAAACCGCTCAACTCGGAACCAGGTCCTCGTGAGCCGAAAAGCGATGCAAAATTACAACCGTTCCGCGACATGGCAAAATATTTTCACGAAAAAATGCAAGAAAAACGCAAATTTAACATCCTTTCACTAAAAACGGGGCGTTTTCAGGGGAAAACGGGCATTTCAGGGGGAGGGAGACAGGGGACCAGCGGGGAGCGGGGGCGGGAAACGGCGCGCCGCCGGGCGCGGCGCACGCGGCCCGGCGCACCGGCAACCGACACGACAAGGGCACACATTATTATATAATATAAAAGGGGCGGGCTAAGGGAATTTATTGGCATGGTCTTTGCATTCTTAAAATAAAACGCTACCTTTGCGGCGCTTTACGCTTTAATTAATTGATTAAAATAATGGGATATTTAGTCACCGACAACAAGAAAATTACCACCAAGCGCATCCGCGAGATGAAGCACACTGGTGAGAAAATAGCAGTATTGACATCCTACGACTACACCATCGCATCGCTGGTGGAGCAGGGAGGCATCGACATGATACATGTGGGCGATAGTGCGTCGAACGTGATGCAGGGCAACGCAACCACGGTGCCCATCACTCTTGACGACATGATAGTGTATGGCCGCACTGTGGCTCGAGCTTGCAAACGTGCCATCACATGTATTGACATGCCTTTTGGCACATATCAAGGCGACCCCTACAAGGCTCAGGAGAATGCCGTGCGACTTATTCAGAGCACAGGCATCGACTCGGTGAAGTGTGAGGGCGGCAGCGAGATTCGTGAGGCGCTGGAACTGATTATACGCGCCGGCATCCCCGTCTGTGGTCATTTAGGACTTACTCCGCAGTCAATCTACCAGTTTGGCACCTACGCATTGCGCGCACAAGAGGAGACCGAGGCGCAGAAACTTATCGACGACGCAAAGATGCTGGAAGAGATAGGCTGTTATGCCCTTGTGCTTGAGAAGATTCCGGCAGCACTTGCCAAACGTGTGACTGAGAGCGTAGGCATTCCCACCATAGGCATTGGCGCGGGAGTGAATTGTGACGGTCAGGTTTTGGTGGTTCAAGACATGCTTGGCATGAACATGGGATTCAAACCTAAATTCCTACGCCAATACAACAATCTGGGCGAACAGATTATCGACTCGGTAAATCATTACGTAGAAGATGTGAAGAAAGGACTCTTCCCGAATGAAGCAGAAAGCTACTGAATTAAGTAATAAGTGTTAAGTTTTAAGTGTTAAGTGCCACATCGCTAGTTTTTTCATTGATATACAACATCCCCCATGAGCCGTGCACAACTCATGGGGGATGTTGCTTTATGACGGTGGCAACTACTGCCCACCGCCCATAACGCCTTGGAGATCTTCTAGTGTCATGGTGCCGTAGATGATGATGACCGAGGTCTCCTTGTCTTGTGCGAGGAGGAGGAAGATGTTCTGGTCGCCGCCAGTCCTAGCATAGATTGAAGCCTGCTGGTCTCCCTCATCTACATCAATTACACTCTCAAAATTGTCCTTCTCAATCCACTTTTTGCACTCCTTCGAGAGTTTCTCGGCCGCTTCGTGTGTGCTTGCTGCGACGATTTCGAGTCGGTCCACCTTGTCGGCAAAATTGCCGATTTTGAGTTTGCCAGTGAAGCCTTCGCGACCAAGCTTACCTTTAGAGCTCATCATCTTCATCGCCGCCTTGCCGATGGTGACACAGGAAAAACCTTCCTTGCCCTTGAATTGCTTGGCAAACGAGTCTTGCGCGTTTGCCGTCATGCCCACTGTGAGCATGAGAACGAGTATAAAAATTGTCTTTTTCATAATTATATTAAGTGTTGCTGAATTGTATTGTTGATATCGTTGATTTTCTCGTTGGCATTGTTAAGTTGGTCCATGCCTTTATTGAGGACTGTTGAGAATTTCTCAAGGGCTGCGAGAGCAATCTCTTCGTCGCTATCGCTAAGCTGAGACTCGCTCTGAGCTCCCTTATCGGCCTGTGCCAAATGCTCCACATTATTTTTAAACGCACTTGCCGGCTTGGCATGTGGCAAAGATTTTGTGGTGCGTTGTGGTTGTGAAGGCATCTCAGGAACAATGGCATCGATCTCGGTTTCAACATTTTGCACTGAAGATTTTTGCGCAGGTTCCTCAACTTTTGCTATAATCACAGGAGAATTGTCCCCAGTCACTTGCGGAGAACCACCACGCAATAACCACCACCCTACTGCCGCTATCACTGCCACCGAAGCCGCAGCTGCCCAAGCGGTTCGTTTCCAAAATAATGGAACGACCTTCGCCTTGCGATTTTCATTAGCCTCGCGATTCTCTTGTGCCTCCCACTCGTCGATCATGCCGCTGAGCGACACCTCCAAATCGGCAGGCACTTCTACCTCATCCTCCATCTGGTCCGATGCTTGCATGAGCAATGCATCGGCATCATCACCCTCAAGCGCTTGGCGCAACTGTTGCTCCTCGTCGAGAGAGGTCTCGCCGCGGTAGAACTTGTTGAGCAATATGTCTAAATCGTTCTTGTTCATGATGATATAACGTTTTGGAGTTGATTCCTTAATGATTTTCTCGCTCGGCTTAGCAGCACTCTCGCGTTTATTGCCGTGAGGCCTGTAGCCTTTTCTATCTCCTGCATCGAGCATCCGTTGATGTCGCGCAGCCTCACAACTTGCTGTTGCTGTGCCGGCAGTCGTGCCAGGCATTGGTTGAGCAGTTGTGCCGTCTGCTGTCGCTCGATGTGCTGCGAGGCATCGTCACTGCCTGCGATGGGCAGTTCCTCGGGTGGTTTGTCCACCATATCAATGCTTGCCGCTCGGTGTCGGTCAAGGCACAGATTGCGCACTAGCGTGACGCAGTAGGCTTGAGGGTTGTCGATGTCGGCTAGCGAGTCACGACGGTTCCACATCTTCATGTAGGCGTCCTGCACGGCGTCTTTGGCGTCGTCCTCGTTGCCTAGCATGAGGTAAGCCACCTTGTAAAGCTTGGCATTCAGAGGCAGGAACCGCTGTTTAAACTCGTTAGCGTTCATCAATTATCTTGTCACTATTTGCCCAGTTTCATCAATTTATCGACATTACTGGGATCTATCTTGCCTTCTATCAAAACGATAGCCACCTCTTCCTCAGTAGTTGCCATTATGAGCATTTTAGGAATCTCTTTCTCATTGCCCTGAGCGAGGATCAACGCGTGTTCTCCATCTTCGTCGGCATCAACCAACACGTCAAAACCTTCAACTCCTTCGTCCATAATCCCCTTGAGTATAGCAAGCTGCTCGCTCGAAGGTGTTTCAATGGAAATCACCCTCATTGCGTAGATGTCCTTAATCTGCTCGGCTTTATCGCCGCCCATGCTCTTTGCCATGGCGAGCATATTCTTGTCAATAGTCATCTCCTGCACGTTGTCGGCCTTCGGGAATGCGTTAAACACCTCGTCGAGTGTCTTACTGAAGCCTGTGGCACTAATCATTGCCACGAGGGCTAAAACTAATAATTTCTTCATGATTTAAAAATGTTATTGTTGTGTGAATAAAAGTCGTTTCAAAAATCAAGACGTAAAGGTAGCACAAAATGTTACATCAAGAGTCAAGATTTTTTCAGAAAAGTACAAAAAAAGCACTTTTGGCTAATTCATCAGGATGGACAAATCAGCCAAAAGTGAAAATAATGGGGGTGGTTAAAGCGGTTCAAGTGCAAGGCGAGCCTTGTACTACTACCTCAAACTCGGTATATTCTGGGAACCACTGGTCGAGCGTTTCATTGGCACGCTGCTGCATTTCGGGAGTGATATACTTCTGCATCTTTTTAATAATCACCGCAATCGACAGTCCTTCATCTAACCAACCGATGATGGGCAACTTCCAAGCCTGAATCAAATCTAAAGGCAGCACAAGATAGGCAATCGCCGCAAAAACCATCGCTTTGTCTTTCTTCGACGTGTCTTCGCTCGTCATCACATAATACAAAAGAAGCACTGGGCGCGCAGCAACACGACCAACCTTTCTGCTCCACTTACAAATATTTTTCCATAACTTCTCGTAATCAAAAAATGGTGTTGTCATAGTTGTGAAATTAAGTTTTTAATTAATACTTTTAGAAATACCTTTCCTACTAATACAAAAAGCTTGCCACATTTTCATCATCGCCACACAAAACCGAAAAATCTTCCATATATCACGGCTTTATTAGTTTTAACGAAACATCGGTGACAGACCACATTGTTTCATTTTTTGAAAAAAAATGGAGAGGTACCAAAATATTGCAGCAAAAGTAGTATCTTTGTAATCGATTATCAAAACCTGCATATCATGAGCGAGAATTACATAGTATCGGCGCGAAAGTACCGCCCTGCGAGTTTTTCTACTGTTGTGGGCCAGACGGCTCTCACTCACACTCTTAAGACAGCCATTAAGAACGAGCAGCTGGCGCATGCCTACCTATTTTGCGGGCCCCGTGGCGTGGGCAAAACCACATGCGCACGCATCTTTGCGAAGGCTATCAACTGCGAGCATCTGGGTGCTGACGGCGAGCCGTGCAACGAGTGCGAGTCGTGCCAGGCATTTAACGAGCAACGCTCTTACAACATTCTAGAGCTCGACGCAGCGAGCAACAACTCGGTGGAGGACATCCGCAACCTTACCGACCAGGTGCTCGTTCCTCCCCAGATAGGTCGCTATCGCGTGTTTATCATCGACGAGGTTCACATGCTGTCGCAGGCGGCGTTCAACGCGTTCCTAAAGACCCTTGAGGAGCCTCCGCACTATGCTATTTTCATCCTCGCCACCACCGAGAAACAAAAGATTATACCCACCATCCTGTCGCGTTGCCAGATATATGACTTTGCGCGCATCACGGTACCCGACATCGTGGAGCAGTTGCAGCACATCTGCCAAGACAAGGGGGTGACCGCCGAGACTGCTGCTCTTAACGTGATAGCCCAGAAGGCCGACGGCGCGATGCGCGACGCCTTGTCAATCTTTGACCAGGTGCTCGCCTCGAGCGAGGGCAACATCACTTATCAGGCCGCAATCGAGAATTTGAACGTTCTCGACTATGACTACTACTTCCGCCTCGACGAGGCGTTCCTCACTGGCGACGTGCCACAAGCACTACTTATATATAAGGAAATCAGGGATAAAGGCTTTGACTCCCTATTCTTTGTCAACGGCTTGGCTCAGCACCTGCGCGACCTGATGGTGGCAAGCACGCCCCAAACTATAGGTCTGCTGGAGATGAACAACGACATCGCCCAGCGCCACGTGAAAGAGGCAGCACGCTTCAACGCACGTTTCTTTTATATGGCTATGGACCTGTGCAACAGCTGCGACCTGCAATACCGCGAGACCAGCAACAAGCAATTTGTGGTTGAGCTCACGTTAATTAAACTGTGCCAACTCATGGGCGGCACACCGTTGCAACAACCAGCACAGCCCCGAGTACAAAAGATAACTGCCGCTGCCCCAACGCAAGCTCAGCAAACCGCACCAGCATCACCCCAGCCCGCTGCACAGCCAGCCACACCTCAGCCCACAGCACCTGCTCAGCCCGCGCCAGCGCCTCAAGCAGCACCCGCGTCCTCGCAGCCAAAGCCTCAGTTTATTCCATCAACACCCCAACCAGCGGCAACAAAACCAATCGCCGCTGCGCCACGCATACTCATCAACAAGCAGCCCGCTAACGCAGCCAGCGACAACACTCCCAAGCCTGCTGCCCCAAGCCATACCACCCAATTTACTGCCGAGCAGTTTGTTGGGGCGTGGAAACGCTACATAGAGCAAAATCCAGGCGAGATAATATTGCTTAGCGCGATGCGAAACTCCTTGCCACAGAAGGTTAATGACACCACCTATCTGATTGAAGTAGAGAATACTGCGCAGGTGGAGGCCATCAACAGCAGCATGACAAAACTATTGGGTTTCCTGCGCCAAGAGGTGGGCAACGACATGGTGGCTCTAGAAATCAAAATTTCGCCAAAAGGCGTGTCGGCAATGGCAAAGACCGACCGCGAGATTATCGCCGACATGCGCCAGCGCAACCAAGAATTCAACAAATTGATTGACGACTTCAAGCTCACACTTAACTAACACTTAGATTAATACATAATTAACGTCGCCTCATAATAGTGGCGACGTTTTATTGTCAATGGCTTAGGGGGTAGGCGCAACCTAATTCATTACCTTAAACAGGCAACTCAATATCACCCTCGAATACTTCGGTTGCTGGGCCACGCATGTAGATGTGGTTGTTGCTCTCGCGCCATTCTATCTCAAGTGAGCCACCATCCATGTTGATAGTCGCCTGGCGCTTAGTGCGTCCAGTGAGTGCTGCCGCAACGAGTGTGGCGCAGGCTCCTGTGCCGCACGCCATGGTGATGCCACTGCCGCGCTCCCACACACGCATGCGGATGTGACTGTCGTCAAGCACCTGTGCAAACTCAATGTTGCACCGCTGCGGGAAGCGTGAATGGAACTCCAGTCCGGGTCCCACCTTCGCGAGGTCGATAGCCTCAACATCATCAACAAAAATCACATAATTAGGATTTCCTATCGACACAAACACGCCGTCGGGTAGCAGTTCGCCCTCTACCAAAAATTGAGAGGGGTCGTCAAGCACCGGCTCCATGAGATCGACTGCCACGCTCTGCACCTTGTCATTGTCGTCAACGTCGAGATAGAGCATCTTGATGCCGGCTCGCGTGAGCATGCTGATGGTGGTCTTGCGGGTGAGACCGCGTTCATAGACAAACTTGCCGAGACATCGGCTGGCGTTGCCGCACATCTGTCCCTCAAGGCCATCGGCATTGATGATGCGCATGGTGAAGTCGGCCTCGGGCGAGCGACCTATCAGTATGAGCCCATCGCTACCAATTCCCGTGTGAGGCTTGCTCCACTCAATAGACGCCTTACTGGGGTCGGGGATGGTGTTATACTCGGTATCAACATAAATGTAGTCGTTGCCCAAGCCATGCATTTTCACAAAGTGTATCTTTTTATTCTCCATTTCACCTAAAGTAGTTATGTGTGCACAAAGGTAGCAATTTCCATCAATTAAGCAAAATGCGTTATGCAAAATGCGTAAAATTTATTGACATTGCTCTGGGCTATGAGTTTTTAATATGGTTTATCTCTGAAAGCAGCAGGTAATTTTGCCAGCAAAAAAACATATCACATAGAAGACTGTAGAGCAATAAGTCTCACCACAGACTTCCAAAAACGATAAACGATAAACGAAAAAACCAATATTAACCATGGAAAACCGCAACCAATTCTACAACCTTACAGAGAGCGAAATGCTCGACCTGTGGAAGCAGGTGATGCTTCTAGAAACACCGCGGCGCGACTGCGCGGTGGAGTGGGACGACGGCATCGACCTCGACGCTCTGCTGCTCACTCACATCAAGCAATGGTATGCCCATCTGCTCAACACCGCTCCCACAAACCTGTTGCCAATCGAGAACCTGGCAGCGCAAGTGCCCATCAATACTCGCAACGGCATAGTAATAGCAACAACTCCGCTGCAATGTGTTAGACCCGTTGAGTGGAAACTTGCCGAGTGGCAGCGCAGCGTCACCGAGTTTCTTGACCCATGCAGCCATGAGGCGATGCTCCAACTCAACGAGTGGACGCGCGGCGGCGCCTGCGACCCAGCCATCATCGACTATGGTTTCCAGCTCGTGATGATAAGCACCGCCGGCACGCCACAACTCGAACTCGCCCGCTGCGTGGTGCGCCCCGCCGATGGCAGCTACCAGTTTCATAGTGACTTGCTGAATACCATCCCAGAGTGGGAAAAGGAACTGACAAGCTGACGAGCAAACAAGCTGACAAGGCAATGGAATTAGTCGGCACTTGGCTATTCTCAACAACTCAGCAATCGAGCGAAAACGAACGTTAAGTGGGGAAAAATCAGAAAATATCAGATTTTTTCGCACTTAAAGTTCAAATAAAACAAACTTTTTTGAGTTTTTAGACTATATAGCACCAATACAGAACACTGCATATAACGGAAATGACTTAATACCATTCTCAAAACCGAAGTTTTTTTGTGAGAAACGATATGCCAACTGTGATTTATAACGCCCACAATATACATTTAGACTGCGTGAACGCGTGTTCACACCACTTTTCACCTCTACAGGTATCACTTGTGAGCCTTGTTGAATGATGAAATCTACCTCGGCGCTATTGTTACTTTTCCAATAATACAAGTGAAATCCGCTGGCCACAAGTGCCTGAGCAACGTAATTCTCGGCTATGGCACCAAGAAATGTGTTTTCTTCGTGAAGCGGAGACAGAATCATTGAGGTGGGCATACCACTTCGCAACGTCAATAGTCCCACATCGCTCATATAGAGTTTGAAGTCCGACAAATCCACATAAGCAGCAACAGGAATCGAACCTTCTGTTATTTTATCGCATTTCAGCGCCACGCCAGCATAGTTTAACCACTCGATTGCTTCGCCAAAGATGGTAGCAGAACCTCCACGTTGCACAACTTTATATTGAAATTTGTGATTTTCCTTTGCAAGCTGTGTTGGAATAGAGTTATAGCAAGCTCGAATTTTCACAGCACATGATGAATCGGCATATTTTGCCATGTCGGCAGTATAATCATTAAGTACACGTTGTTGAACATCGGCAACATCAAGATAGCTACCAGTGGTTGAGAATTGTGCAACTGCAGCAGGCATGCCACCAACTATAAGATACTGTCGGTAAAGCTCCAAAGCTCGCTCGTGCAAGGCATTCAGCATAGGTTCACAACTCGTGTAATGGACTCGTATGAGGTCACTCAACTGTGTCTCATTCATAGCCCAGAGGAACTCCTCAAAATCCATAGGATAGAGTGTGAGTTCATCAACTTTTCCAACAGGAAACGAATAATGCTCACGATTGATTGCTACACCCAACAAACTCCCTGCTGCAACTATGTGATATTGTGACGCATTCTCGCTGAACTCCTTCAAAGCAGTGAGTGCACGAGGGCAAGACTGTATCTCATCAAGAATGATTAGGGTAGAGTTCGCACTTATATGCTCATGCGATACCACCTCCAAATTATGGATTAAGGGCAGAGCATCTAAACTGCCCTCAAAGAGTTCTCGTGCCATTAAATTATGCTCAAGATTGAAATAAGCTACATTGCTGAATTGCTCTTGAGCAAACTTCTTTAAAATATAGGTCTTGCCCACCTGTCGAGCACCATTTAGAATTAATGGCTGACGGTTGCTCTTGTCTTTCCAGCGCAAGAGAGCTTGCATAATTCTGCGTCTCATAGTCAAAATTGATTATTAAGTGCGAAAAAATCAGAAAAAAACAGATTTTTTCATAGTTAAAGTTCAATGCAAAGGTAAGCCATATATATTTAAAAAACAAAATTTTGAATATAAAAATTCTTTTTACAACAATTTTAAACCCGAATCGTCGGGTTAAATGCAGGGATTTGGTCGATGAATTTTGTGCCAAAATGTTTTAAAATTTTGTTTATAATTCAAAATAGAATATTTTATATAAATACGGAATAGGCACTATTTTTTGAAATAATATGCGTTTTGAGGGATTTTTACTCAAAAATATGTTTAAAAAATGTGTTATAAAACATATTTGTTAACTATTTATTACATTTTCATGTTTTTCTAATAAAAAAATTTGCATAAACAAAAAAAACTTATCAATTTTGTATTCTAAATTTGCAAAGTGCAATGCTTTGTGAATATAAAACGAGTAGTATAAGCAACAAAAAACAAGAGAATCAAATCGTTGAGTTTATTACCAGAAATCATGGGCGTAGGTAAAAGCAAATTGCATTGCATTTTGCACTCATCTTGCATGTGGAGCCCCTATGGTGTAGTAGATCCAGATATGGATTTCCCAGCAATATCCACCCCTCAATCAGCACTCCCACACTCAACCCAAAACGACGTTCAGAACTCGGCCATTTGATAATGTTTTAATTTATTCACATTTTTTTAATAAAAAAACTTGCATATATATAATAATTGTTTGAAATTTGTATTTTGATTTATATGTTTTATGAAATAAAATAGTAGACTAATTAAGGCTTCAGCTTTCTATCTATAAGAAAATTAAGTTTTTACAAACTAAATATTAATTTAATTATTAACAAAAACATGTGCGTATGAAAAAGTATTTTGCATTGTTAGGTGCATTGTTACTGGCATTTGGTAGCGCTAGCTATTCACATGCCGAGCAGGCACCTCAAGCTATGTCGACACAGCTAACCACTGTGTCGGGCACTGTGACCGATGAGAATGGTGAGCCCGTGATTGGTGCCACAGTATCTGAAATCGGTACTACCCGCGCTACGGCCACCGACATCAACGGTCGCTTCAGCCTTCGTGCCAGCGGTAAGGGTAAAATCCAAATCTCTTACGTAGGCTACAAGACAGTGACTCTTGATCCTGGCAGCAACATGAATGTTAGACTTGCTGAGGATAACGCCCTCCTCGACGAGGTGGTAGTTGTGGGCTATGGTCAACAGAAGAAAGTGAACCTCACCGGTGCAGTTTCGGTAGTTGACATCGACAAAACCCTCACTTCTCGCCCCGAGCAGGATGTGTCGAAAGCTCTGCAAGGTGCCGTTCCTGGTCTCACTGTGCTGAGCACCAGCGGTGACATCGGTGAGTCACCAACACTCACCATCCGTGGTGTCGGAACTCTGAGTAACGGCGCAACCAGTAACCCACTTATCGTGGTTGACGGTGTAGTTGTTGACGACCTCACAATGATTAACGGTAACGACATTGCCAGCATCAGTGTGCTCAAGGATGCCGCTTCAAGTGCCATCTACGGTACTCGTGCTGCCTTTGGTGTGATCCTCATCACCACCAAGTCTGGTAAGAAGGATGACCGCATCAACATCCGCTACAACAACAACTTCTCTTGGGACCATGCCACTTATCTTCCCGACTTCCCCGATGTGCCCACTCAGCTCAAGAGTGCCATCCTGGCTAAGGCTCGTGCTGGTAGCGGCTCGGTAGAGCTCTTCGGTATGTACTTCGACCAGTTGCTCCCCTACGCCGAGAAGTGGAAAGAGCAGAACAGTGGCCGCAAGGGTTACGGCGAGATGCGTCCCTATGTTGACGAGAACGACGTGGGTGACTACCGCTTCATTGGCGGTCAGCCCATGTATTACGCCGACTTCGACGTTCCTGGCATTTGGTATCAGAAGGCTGCTCCTGGCCAGAGCCACAACGTGAGCGTTGACGGTTCGAGCGGACGCACCACCTTCCGCATGGCTTTCGGCTACAGCGGCAAGGAAGACTTGATGCCCTGGAACACTACTAAGCGCACTCGCTACAATGCTGTTGCCAACATCCAGACCGATGTTACCGACTGGTTGACCGTAGGCGCTCGCCTGAGTTACAACCGTCGCTACACCGCACGCGCCGAGACTTGGAACAACATGTACCAGTACATTTGGCGCTGGGGTTCGTTCTTTATCCCAAGCGGCACTATCGATGGTCTTGACTTCCGTGTAATCGCTATGCAGAAGGATGCCGACCGTCGTCGCATCGTCAATGATGAGATGAAGGCTACTGCTTTCTTTAGAGCTCATATCACTAAAGACCTTACTCTTAACGGTGACTTCACTTGGCAGATTAATGACGCCAACATGCGCTGGAGCGACTTCCCGGTTTACAGCTGGAACTGGAACGGCGTTAATCCTACCTATGTTGTTGGTAACGGTTCGGTAGGTACTTCCCGCGACAATGCCAAGGCTCAGACTTGGATTGGCAACATCTATGCCGAGTACATGAAGAGCATCAACGACGCTCACAACTTCAAGATTATGATTGGCGCCACCGGTGAGAAGCGCAAATTTGACTACTTCGGCGCTTATCGCATGCTTCTTTATGACACAGCTTATCCCGAGCTTAACCTCACTTATGGTGACAACAACACCTGGTCGATAAGCAGCAGCACCAGTGGCTACATCAGCCGCTTCGTGCCCTGGATGCGTGGCGACTATGCTACCGCAGGTTACTTCGCTCGTTTCAACTACGACTACAAGGGCATCTACCTCTTTGAGGCCAACGGCCGTTACGACGGTTCGTCAAGTTTCCCCAAGGATGACCGCTGGGCATTCTTCCCATCATTCTCTCTGGGTTACCGCTTCAGCGAGGAGGCTTACTTCGAGAAAGCACGCGACATCGTTTCTAACGGTAAGGTTCGCTTCTCTTATGGTACCATCGGTAACGAGGCTATCGGTAACAACATGTTCATCTCTACTATTGGAGCCGGACAGCTCAGCTACCTCGACAACAGCGGCGCCAAGTACAACTACTTTGGCTTGCCAACATGGGTGTCTCCAACTCTCACATGGGAGAAGATTAAGACTGTCAACGTGGGTATTGACCTCGGTTTCCTCAACGACATGATTACATTGAGCGCCGAGTGGTTCCAGCGCACCACCAACGACATGCTCGCTCCTGGTGTGGCTCTGCCAGCTAGTGTGGGTGCCACCAGTCCTTATCGTAACAACGGTTCGCTCCGCTCACGTGGATGGGAGCTCACCGTCAACTGGCGCAAGCAGTTCAACCGCGACCTCGGTCTCTATGCTAACTTCAGCATTGGCGACAGCAAGGTGAAGGTTACTAAGTGGGACAACCCAACCAAGCAGATTGGTCATCCTCTCGACAGCTCTAACGCTTATGAAGGCGAGACTTGGGGCGACATCTGGGGATTTGAGACCGACCGCTACTTCACCGAGGCCGACTTCACCGGCAAGAATGCCGACGGCTCTTGGATCTACGCTCCTGGCGTAGCCGATCAAACCGGTCTCCAGAGCGACAACTTCGTGTTTGGCCCTGGTGACATCAAGTTCAAGGACCTCAACGGTGACGGCAAGATCGACGGTGGCAAGAGCACTGCCGACGACCACGGCGACCTCAAGGTGATTGGTAACTGCCTGCCACGCTATGAGTACAGCTTCCACATTGGTGGAACCTACAAGGGCTTCGACCTCGACCTGTTCTTCCAGGGTGTGGGCAAGCGCGACATGTGGACTCAGTCAGCATTTGTATTCCCAATGATGCGTAACGCCGACTTGGCAATCTTTGCTAACCAAACTAAGTACAATGTTTATGATCCAGCCAATGGCGTCGTAAACATCAGCGAGAGCAACGACTTCCCATGCTTGTGGCCAGGTAATGAGGTTGGCGGCACTGTTGCTGGTATCTCTAGTGAGGGTGGTTGCCACAACTACTATCCTCAGACCAAGTACTTGGTTGACATGAGCTACCTGCGCTTGAAGAACGTTACCCTTGGTTACACAATTCCACAGGCGCTTACCAAGAAGATTTACATCCAGAACTTGCGTCTCTATGCAAGTGTCAACAACCTGTGCTTGCTCCACAAGGGCAGCGGCGACCTCCCAATCGATCCTGAGATGAATGCCGGACAAGGCTCTCTGGGCTATGGTACTTGGGGACGTACTTATCCTGTAACCCGCAGCTGGTCTGTTGGTTTGCAAGTGACATTCTAATGTGAGACTCTTAAACTTGTAAGTATAAGTATTAGATTATTAACATTCAATAAATTTTGAAGTTTATGAAAAAAACATATTTATTAGGACTAG
>CACYVC010000044.1 GCA_902777835.1 uncultured Bacteroidales bacterium
CGCTTGAGAAAGTAGAGGCTTATTTATATGTTTTACAACATGTTACGCAAGAATTGAAAAAACATAAAGAGGGTGTGCCAGAATTTTGACACACCCTCATCTATTGTCTGTAACTATTCTCTTTGCTAATTTACTTCACTAACTTAGTTACGCTCTTGGATCCATCAGCATAGCGAGTAACAACGATGTTCACACCCTTGAATGGAGTGCTGCTCACTTGGCCGTTGACGTTAACATATTCAACGCTGGCAATAGCCTTGTTCACGTTCATGTCGGTAACACTGGTGGGAGTGGAGATGGTAAGGTCGAATTCTGGACGCAGAGGAGTGCTAACCTCGTTGGGATCACCTTCCTTGGCACTCGAAGTGCGTGGGAATGCGAAGCGACGGAATGTCTCTTTACCATTATCGCAGCTATAGAGGTTGCCTGCATAGTCCCATGCAATATCGTTGAAGCCACGCACATCGGTGCTTGTTACGGTAACTGCATTAGCCATGTCAATTGTTGGCGCGCCGCTCTCATCGTAGGTAACATCGGCTACTGTAAGTTTGAAGTTTCCTGTAGAGAATGCGAGCTTGGTTCCATCAGGGCTGCACGCAATGCCACCACCACGGTTGTAGGGGAATCCATCGCCTGTAACGTAAGAGTAGTCCTCTACCCATTCTCCTTCACTATTCTTGCTGAAATGCTTCATGGTGGGTTGAGCCTCGGTTGGTTCAGCACGATATTGAGCGTACCACAGGTTGCCATTGGGGTCATAGTCGATGCTCACGTTCTGGGCGCTGATAGTATAATTACCACTAACAGGAGTAACCTCGTTTGTCGCGGGAGCGTCCCAAGTAGTAGCTGTGCCGAGTGGATATTCAAACATCTTGTAATAACTGTATGTGAACACCTGTCCAATCGTGCTGCTGTGATTCATGATCTTCAAGTTCTCACCTTCACCTGTAACGGCAAAGCATACTGAGTAGCCAGCAACGAAATTACCATCAGCATCATAGAGGTTGCAGTCTTTACTTGTCTCATTATAATTGCTCTGTTCGCCAACGAAGATAGGAGTCCATTCAGCGAGATTGTCAGGATTAACCTCGCAGAGGGGTTCACCATTCTTCACGTCAAGGCCTCCAACGAAGATGCGTCCGTCCTTGCTGATTTTCACTTTCTTTAGGGCAAAATTATTGCCAGTACCACCGGTGTAGTCGGCGTAAGCAAAATTTTCTTGTGTCCAAGGCACGGCATAACCATAAGTTCCTTCGGGATTTTGGAGGCGGTTAAGCTGAGGATCAAATTCATACAGTCCTACACCCACACCGCTGTGTTGTACCGAAGTCCAGTAAGCAGTCGCTGCACCTTTGTCATTGACGCTGGGCTGGCACTCAGTAACGAGAACGCGACCGAAGTGCTTGCTCATTGGGTCATTGTCAATGGCAATTCCGTAAGGACTCCAGAATGTATATACTGGGTCGCACTGAACAGGCGCCTCCAAAGCAGCACCCTTGACACGGATAGCCAGTGAATAGGTTCCAGGGTCTAAACCTTCAATAGATACGTTAGCTGCGTGCTCACCTGCTGTTAGGAACTCCTCGCCAAGCTCAGAGCTCATGGCAATAGCACCATCAGCATCGATGAAGTCAACAATTACGCTCACGGCAGCAGCATTCAGTGTGTAGTTCACGGGCAGTGCTTGGTCAGTCACCGCACCAGTCGAAGCATTGTAGGCGTATGGGTTCTGGGCAAAAGCCGTCAGTCCCAAGGTCAACATACAAGCAAAAAGTAAAAATTTCTTCATTGCATTAAGTTTTAGTTAATAAAAAATGTGTTATCTCGTTAGTGTTTTTTGCTATTATACGCATTATCACGAATGCACAAAACAACTAACAAAATTACACATTATTTTTAAAACTAAAAACAATTTAGAAGAAAAAATCACCAAAAAGCCTCATGTTTCACCAAAACTGGCTAGGCGAGTGATGACCCCATTAACACTGCGACTCGAGTTTCTCCTCGTCTTCCTCGGTCCAGAATGGGTTCTCGTCGTCGAATTCGTCAAAATCGAGGAATGCCTCGTCGGCAAATGCCGCCATCTCGCGGCCCTCCTTCTTAGTTGGACGGCCCATGCCCTTCTGTCGGCGCACAAAGCCACCGATGCGGGCCATCTCAAGAATCTTGTACTGGTCCTCGGGGGTGATGTTCTTCAGGTAGTTTGGCACGAGTTTGGCACCTACGCGGTTGTTGAGCAGCCCCACCACTTCAAAGGTGAAGGTGACGGGCGGCTTACGCACCTCGATCACATCGCCCACCTTGATGTTGTGCGACGGTTTCACGTTCATGCCCTTAATAGTTACGCGTCCCAGTTTGCACTGGTCAGTAGCCAGCGACCGTGTCTTAAACACCCGCGTCGCCCACAGCCACTTGTCAATTCGCATCTCAGTCATAGTTTCACTCTATTAGTGGAATGAGAAACGTGGAATGAGGAACGAGGCTTTCTGCTGTCCACCTTCTTCCTTCCACATTCCACCTGTCACTTATTATTGTAGTTGGTCATAGCAAAGCTCAATCCGCTTAGGCAGAAGGCTTTGATGAGTTGTGTGGTTTTTTCCAATCGCTCGGGGAGCATTTGGCGCTCCTCGGCAGTGAGGGGACCAAGTACATAATCAACCTGTGCGCCTTCGGGGAAGTCGTTACCAATGCCAAAACGCAGGCGCGCATAGTTCTGCGAGCCTATCATGGCATTGATGTTCTTCAAACCGTTATGTCCACCGTCGGCGCCCTTGCCACGCAGTCGCAAGGTGCCAAATGGCAATGCCAGGTCATCAACGATCACCAGCAGGTGGTCGAGCGCGATTTTCTCTTTCTGCATCCAGTAGCGCACCGCCTCTCCACTACGGTTCATGTAGGTTGACGGCTTCAAGAGCACCAGTTGCTGGTTCTTGAGGCGCATCTGTGCCACGGCGCCATAACGGGCTGAGGCAAAAACAACATTGGACGCCTCGGCAAAGGCATCCAATATTGTAAAACCTATGTTGTGACGGGTATCTTGATACTCTGCACCAATGTTTCCCAGTCCAACAATCAAGAACTTCATATCTTCAGAGTCTTGAGATTCGGTCGTTTCACTGCTGGAGTGTTGAGAGAAAATGCGGTTGAGTAGATTACTCAGCAGCTTCACCCTCTTCGCCCTCCTCGGCAGCGGCTGCAGCAGCTGCGGCAGCACGTGTAGCACGAACACCAGTGATCACGAGGTCCTTAGAGCTTGCGAGCTCATAGTTGTCGAACTTCAAGTCACCCACCTTGATAGAGTGGCCAATGGCGATGTCGTCAACGTTAACCACGATGCGCTCGGGAAGCTCGGTGTAGATACCTTTAACTTTCACCTTCTTCATGCTCAGATAGAGCTTACCACCAGCCTTAACACCGGCAGCGTGACCCTCGAGCTTAACAGGCACTGATACAACAACTGGTTTCTCCTTAGTTACCTCAAGGAAATCGAGGTGCAGGATGCTGTCGTTAATTGGGTGCCACTGAATGTCTTTCAGAACAGCCATCTTCTCAACGCCGTTGAGGTTAAGAGCTACAACATACACGTCGGGGGTGTAGATGAGCTTGCGGATGTCGCTGAAGTTTACGGTGAAGTCGGTAGTAAGAACAGCTTTGCCGTCACGGCCAATCTCTACAACCTTCTCGCCCTCGGCGAGGGTGCCTTCATACTTACCGTCTTTTAACTCTACTACCTTACCGCCATTGAGGACGCAAGGAATTTTTTGGCTAGCGCGGAGCGCCTTTGCAGCCTTCTTGCCAAGGTCAGTTCTTGGCTCTGCGTTTAATTGGAATGTCTTCATTTTGAATGATTTGTGTTACTAAAAATTAAGTTATTTAGCTTAATTTCCCATCACACGGGAGCTTAAAGCGGTGCAAAGGTACAACATAATTTTCTAATACACAAATTTTTTTTGTTTTTGAAGAAAAAGTAATCTGTTGATCGTGAGGCGGGAATTGAGGAGTGGGGTAAGGATTAGGTACAAAACGAGAGGGCAAATCGACAAGTTATCTACGGTTTTGCGATTTTTTCTGGGTGTTTTTTGATGAAGTCTTTCCACGATTTGGCGCTTGAGCTGGGGAAAGGCTTTTTGCTCTCATAGTAGTGGCACAAGGCTGCTGCGAGGGCATCGGTGGCGTCAAGGAAATCGGGCATATTGCTTGGGTCGATGTTCAGCTGACGCTGCAGCATCATTGCCACTTGCTCTTTACTGGCAGCACCATTTCCGGTTATAGCCATTTTAATTTTTCGGGGTTCATATTCTGAGATAGGCACCTGCCTGCCTAGCGCTGCAGCCATCGCCACGCCTTGCGCGCGTCCCAGTTTGAGCATCGACTGCACATTCTTGCCGTAGAACGGCGCCTCAATAGCCATCTCGTCGGGCAGGAACTCCTCTACGAGGCTCAGCACACGTTCGTAGATGCGTCGCAGCCTCATGTAGTGGTCATCCATCTTGCTGAGCTGCAGCACACCCATTGCGATGAGTGATGGCTTGCCATCTTTCACCCCCAGCAGCCCATAACCCATCACATTAGTGCCGGGGTCTATGCCTATTATTATTTTGTCAAAAACGTCTTTTGCCACTTTTTTCGTTTATCGTTTATGGTTTATCGTTTATGGAAGACAGTGGTGAGATTAAAAGCACTATAATCTCTAACCATCAACGAACCACTTAACACTTAAAACTTCACACTTAATACTTAAGAGGAATTTCTTCCATAAAGGTGGTGAATCCTGCTACCTTGTCGCCGAAGCGGTCAATTATCGCCTGATGTAGAGGTTTGCCCACTTCCTGGTTCCACTGCTGCAGGTGCTTGAGCGAGGAAGCCTGCAACTGTAGGGCAAAGCATGCGCCACCCTCGTTGTGACCCATCAGGCGCATAAGTCTGGGATGGCTCACGAGTCCATTCTCGATTGCCCGCGGCAGGAACTCCTGCTTCATCCAGTCGATAAATTCACCGCTGATGGAGCACTCCACATGATATGTAGTGTTGCAGATAATCATCACTGCAAAGTTACACAGAAATCTGGTAAAATGCAAATGTCGCAAAAATCAGGCGCCACTTCAAGGTTGCTTGAAGCGACGCCGATTGTTGAGCGAAATATGAAAAGGGTATAATTCTAAGTGTTAAGTGACAAGTTCTATACACCGAAGGTGAGTACTGTGAAGAAGCGTCCGCCGTCGTACATAGTGTTGAGGTTGACAAATCCGCTGCCGTTGCGTCCGTACCACGAGAAGTGTCCGTTGCCGCTGTTGATAGGTGTTCCGAAAGTGGTGCAAAGCGAGTTGTAAAGGCTGCGGAAGCGATAGTCGTCTTGATAGGATGTAGAGGTTACAAACTCGGCATAGTACATTCCGCCATTGCTGTCGTACTGCAGCATCACGTCGGGCCAGCTGTATCCCATCATGTTCACGTCGCGCAGATATACCACGTTGTCCTGATATCCGTCGATGTCATAGCCGTTGTAGTAGAGGTAGTTGAGCGAAGCATCGAGATAGGTGCCAAACTCCAGTCCCAGAACTCCTGAGATGATAGGTGCCGATACATAGTAACGATAGCCTGTGGGGATGATTGGGCGATAGTACCACACGATGCGTGGACGCCACTGACGATAGGGGGGAGCGATTGGGGCACGCCAACTCCAGCGGTTGTAGCGGTAGTAGTCGTACCAGCGGTCGCGTGGTCCGCGTGGACGCACGTCGCTGTGCCAGCGATAGCGGTTGTAGTCGGGACGTGGGCCACCGTGGTTGATGCCTCCGTGATGGGGGCCACCGGGACGGTTGTGGCTTGGTCCACCGCCAGGGCGATGCTCGTTGCCATGTCCACCGCCAGGACGATTGTTGTCGGGACGATAGTTGCCGCCGTGGTTACCACCGTGTCCACCGCCAGGACGGTTGTTGTCATTGCCTGGGCGATAGTTGTTGCCGTTGTTTCCATGGTTGCCGCCACCATGGTTGCCGCCGTTATTGCCGCCAGGGTTCATGTTGCCGCTAGGACGGTCGTTGCCACCACCAGGACGAGTGTTGCCATTGCCGTTATTTCCACCTGGGCGGTTGTCGCCGTTACCAGGAGTGATGGAGCCTGGCCTCTGGTTGCTGCCTCTGTTAACCTGCGAACCTGGTTGATAGGTGCGGGTGTTGTCATTATAATTCCTGTTTTCAGGACGTCCTGGAGTAGCGTTAGGACGTTGGTTTTGATAGCCCTTGTTGTCGCCACCAAAGTTTCTTCCGCCGCCATTGTTGCCACCACCGTGGTTGCCTCCGCCACGTGGACGGTTGTTGTCGCCACTAGGTGAATATGATGGGCGGTTGGTTGGTGTACTCGGACGAGTTTGAGGTGTTGAAGTACTGCGGTTGCTAGGAGCACTTGGACGTGCTTGTGGTGTTGCAGTGCTGCGGTTGCTTGGAGCACTTGGACGTGTTTGTGGTGCTGCCATGCTGCGGTCGGGACGACTGCTCGACGGAGCGTGCTGCTGCATCGACTGTCTTGGTCGGTCGTTACTACTTGCTCCACCTGGTCTTCGGCCTTGCGCCGATGCTGGCGCTGCGAGGGCAAAGATTGCCACCGAGAGCGCTACGCTTGATAATGTGTAATAAAAACTTTTCATATTCGCTGATATTTTGTTGTTTGTAATAATGTTATATGTGTTTACCAGTCTTGAAATGACCGATAACGTATTGTTTTGACTAAATTTTAAAAATTAAGTTTAATTGTACTGTCGTGGTAACCTACCCAAAATGGGTGAGTGGGGTAATTTTATAGATAAAAACGCAAAAACTATAGAAGTTTAGACGTTGATTAATCTTGCTGAAGCGCGCTGCACTGTGGACAAAGGCCCTTGAGCACATAGTTGATGCTGTGAACCTTGAAGTTGCCAGGCAAAGCCACTACTGGCGCGGCAATGCGACTTAGGCAGAAGGTGCGCTGGCAACGCTCGCAGTAGAAATGGGCGTGCATGTCGTCGAGGTGCTCACCATCCTCGCCGCAGTGGCAGCCAACGTGACACACGGCATATTTCAACGATCCAGTGCCATCGTCAATGGCGTGGATAAGATGATGAGTTAAGAACAGGGTGATGCAGCGGTAGATGGTGGATTTATCCACAGTGTCGAGCTTGTCCTCAAGGCTCTGCAGCGAGAAGGCGTCATCGCAGCTTGTCATCGCCTTGAGCACCAGAATGCGCATGGCAGTGGGCTTGATGTCGCGCTGCTCGAGCAGGTCAATGATATGTTGGTCCTTATTCATTGTCACCATCCTTGCCAACCACTAGACTGATTATTGTTACTTGACATCCTGCGTGGACGGTTGAAGGGCGACTGCTGTGATGTGCCGCTACTGGCATTGCTCTTAGCAGTGGTCCTGCTTTGCATCTTGCTTGCATGGTTGCCGGTGCTGTTGTTTTTATTGCGTTGCTCGAGTTTGAGAACGACAAAAGCGTAAATTATTCCTGGCAACCATCCTAGGCATGTGAGAATGAAAGCAATGAGATAGGTGCCGCACCCTTTATCAACAACAGCAAAGGGTGGGAACACAACCGCCAATATTTTTCTTTTCAAAGACAAAACTACTTTAAGTGTTAAGTTTTAAGTGTTAAGTTTTAAGTTTGCGCTTGTGGCACGTTCTTTCTGCAATCCGCATTCTAATTGTGCATTATGAGCACTCCCTTCTTATAACCCTTGATTGTGTCCTTTGCTATAAACCAGGTTATGTGCCATTGTTGTTGTTTAGAATCACGAGTGCAGCAATCACACCAGGAACCCATCCGCAGCATGTGAGGATGAAAGTGATGAGAAACGACCCACAGCCTTTGTCAACCACTGCTAGTGGCGGAAAAATGATAGCTAATATAACTCTAATGCAGGACATGATTTGTAAGTGTTAAGTTGTTAAGTGTCTCTAAATTATTTGGAGCAAAAATCATGCCATATTTCGGGAACAAAATCAGAAATGGAGTGAGGCGTTCTTCTTTTATATTAACTAGACATTTTAGATTACTTGATTGTGCATTAGTTCGTTCGGCTCACTCTTTGCAGGGGCTTTACATTGGAGGCGTCGAAGTAGTAGTTCATGAGGAATACACCTTTTTCATATCCCATTGCTACTGCGCAACCGTCATCGCTGATGAAGGTGCCGTCGTCTTTAATGCCGAAGCCTTTCTTGCCCATCTGCTGGGTGACAATCTGCAAAATCTCTTCCTCTGTACCTGGGGCGCACTCCCTTACGGGGTATTGCATCGTCACGCCCTTGACCAATGCGTTATAGTTGAATTGTGCCGAAGACTGTGTGGCGGTTCCCGTGGGAATGCTGTCGTTGGCATTTGGCGCACCTGCTTTGTGCGAGGCAATCTCTCGGTCGAAATGATAGGTGATAATTAGTGGAGGCAGCGGTCCTGAAAGTTCAGTTGCACCCACGTAATTCTCAGGATTTACACCCACCACTTGGTTTATCTCCATCAGTGTGGCACCCTTGCGCGCGTTGAACACTGCATCCTTGTCGAAGAGCTGCAGAATGGTGGCCGCCACCTTTCCAGTGTTGACATATCCACGTCCTGCCGCCTCTTCAAAGTTGTTGCTATCGATAAAATCGACAAACTTGGCTTTGCCAACTTGCTTGCCTTTCTCATCGATAATCATCATCACCGAGTCTTGAGCGACAATAAATCGGTTAGGAGTGATGTTGACTATGCCGTCATATTTGGTGTTGATGAGCGTGTCGTTGTTTTTATCCACGAGTCCCATGCGGTCGCCCTTGATGACCATATAGCGGTCGTTGCCCACATGCTTCACGTCGCGATAGTTGGCATCTGTTATCTTCTTAGGCAGAGCCAGAGTGTCGGTCGTTTCATTGCCTTTCTTGTCAAGATAGACCATTTTCTCTTCTTTGGCAAGCATCACTTTGAGGGTGCCGTTGATAAAATAGCGATTGATGGGCATGTATTTATTGCTGTCGAAATCAAATAGTTTTTCTCCCTTCTTGTTGATGACTACTAGACTCGAAACAGCAGTGGTGTCGGCAACTTGGCTCTCCGACACTAGTGCGGCATCGTCAAAGAGGAAAGCGTTGGCTAGACCCAGATGTGGCCCTATCACTGTGTCGCCTTTAGTGTCGATAAATCCGCTTAAGCCTGTGTCGTCTTTCACGATAGCAAGACCATTGAGGAATAGCGATGCCGAGTTTATGCTAGGCGGCAGTTTTTTCACAGTCTCGCAGTTCTTGTCAATAACCTGTAAGTCCTCACCTGGCAGACAAGCGATAGCATATCCGCCGTTGAAGCTCGTCGCCGAGCAGTAGGGCTTGCTGTTTACAGGCTTAGAGCAGTCATTTACATTATAATAATTGATGCGGGCCGACTCGTTGTCATAGACATAGAACATGTCCTCATGCACTGCCGATGGCATGCCGTTGATAGCATTTTTGGCCACGATGTCGCCATTCTCAATGTTGATAATGCTCCACTTGTCGCTGCCCTGCAGCCTCACTGTTAGGTATTTAGTCTCCTCTTGAAAAGGATAGATGCCATTATCCTTGTTGCCACAAGCGCATAATGCCACAAGCGCAACAAAAAACGTGCATATATAGAAAATTTTCTTCATATTACGGATTGAATTTGTGTCTCTAGATAATTCAACTTGCAAAAATAATAATTTTATAGGAATAATGAGCTATTTATTTACAAAAAACTCACGGACTGTGTTGCCCGTGAGTTTTCTTAGTGGTTGTGTTACGCGTAATTACTCGGCTTTGCCGTCGCTGCCAAGCACTTCGATGATTTTGTGCTTGTAGAGCTTGGTCATCTCGTCGCGTGCGGGACCACAGTACTTGCGTGGGTCAAACTCGCCGGGTTTTTCAACGAATACCTTGCGCACTGCAGCGGTGAAGGCGAGGCGGCTGTCGCTGTCGATGTTGATCTTGCACACTGCGCTCTTAGCGGCCTTGCGGAGCTGCTCCTCGGGAATACCTACTGCATCGGGCATCTTGCCACCATGAGTGTTGATGATGTCAACATACTCTTGGGGAACTGATGATGAACCGTGGAGCACAATGGGGAAGCCGGGAAGTTTCTCCATAATGGCGTCGAGCACGTCGAATGCCAATGGGGGAGGAACGAGTTTGCCAGTCTGTGGGTCGCGGGTGCACTGCTCAGGTTTGAACTTGTAAGCGCCATGGCTGGTGCCAATAGAGATTGCCAGTGAGTCGCAGCCTGTGCGGGTAGCGAAGTCGATAACCTCCTCGGGCTTAGTGTAGTGCGATTCCTCGGCTTGAACGTCATCTTCAACGCCAGCGAGCACGCCAAGCTCTGCCTCTACAGTAACGTCGTACTGGTGAGCATACTCAACAACCTTCTTTGTCAGGGCGATGTTCTCCTCATAAGGCAGTGAGCTGCCGTCGATCATCACGCTTGAGAAACCAAAGTCAACACAGCTCTTGCACACTTCGAAAGTGTCGCCGTGGTCGAGGTGTAGGCAAATTTGTGGATGCTCCCATCCAAGTTCCTTGGCATACTCTACGGCGCCCTGTGCCATGTAGCGCAGCAGGGTTTGGTTAGCGTAGTTGCGTGCACCTTTGGAAACTTGCAGGATTACTGGCGATTTAGTCTCGGCGCTAGCCTTGATAATAGCCTGAAGCTGCTCCATGTTGTTGAAATTGAAGGCGGGAATAGCATAACCTCCATTAATTGCCTTAGCAAACATCTCGCGGGTGTTGACCAGGCCTAATTCCTTGTAACTTACCATAATAAATTTGTTTAAAAAATTTAGAACTTGAAATTCTATATGTATTTGCAATATTCTGAGTGCAAAGATAAACAATAATTTTCTCATAAGCAAATAAGGAACGTCTTATAAATTATTTTGACTTGTTTTTTTCGATGTGCGGCATGCAAAAGCAATTTATTGGTATATGTTTACGTTATTATATATACCGAAAAAAGATAACCAATGAAAATAAAGATAAAAGCTCCGCTGGGAATCAGTGAAAAGGGACATTCTCCTGTGCAGTGCAACTCGTTCTTCCCTAATCTCGCTAATGTAAAGGCGAGCGATAGGGTGTTTGTGCTCTGCGATGGCGTTAGCGGCCATGCCCATAGCGAGGTGGCAAGTGCTGTGGTAGCACGGTCTCTCGGTGAGTGGATGAGCGCCAACGTTGACTTCTCGCAGCAGCTTACTGGAGTGACAGTGCGCCGCGCTGTGGTCAATGCCCAGGACCAGCTCGATGCCACTTATTGCCGCTTTGAACCGAGCCGTTATCCCATGGGTACGACGATGGCGATGCTCGCTTTTGGCGACTTTGGTGTAGCGGCAGCCCATATTGGCAACACCCGTGTTTATCACCTTCGCCCTTCTAGCCGAGAGGTGTTGTACCGTTCGCGCGACCACTCGTTGGTCAACGACCTCTTTGCCGCTGGGCGCCTTACTCGTGCCGAGGCCGGTGCATCGGCTAAGAAGAATGTGCTCACACGCGCCATGCTCCCCAGCCCATGCAATGTGGCAGTGCCCGACGTGGCGTTTATAACCGACATCAAAGCTGGCGACTATTTTATCTTGTGTTGTGACGGCATCACCAGTGCTCTAAGCGACAAAAAACTCAAAGACGTGCTGTGCCACAGCCGTTTGAGCAATGCCCAGAAACTGGCATCGCTCAAGATGCTCACCGATTCTGTGGCCACTAACCATAGTGTGTTGCTTATCGAAGTGGAGAGTGTAGAGAAAGAGGATAATGATTATCTGCTTGTCAACACCGAGCGCCTGATGTGCGACAAGATGGTGCGTCGCAGTGTGATTCTCGCTCCTAGAGCAGCGACTCCCACTCCGCCTCCTGCTCCTGTCACAACTCCTGATCTTGAAACTCCACCGCCTTTTTTGGGAGATAATGACTTCGCCGAAGGTGAGCCAGATACGGCTTCGTTGCAAGAAGCTGTGCCTATTGCTGTTACTAGTGAAGAGCAGCAGGCAGCTTTCCCTACTTCACCAACAACAGCTCAACCTGTGCCTGCGAAGAAATCTTCGAAACGCACGTTATGGATGATTCTTGCGGCTTTGTTCTTTATTGGTGCAATAGTAGCTTTAATGCTACTCAACAACAAGAAAGACACAGATAAAGAGGTGTCGGAGAAGAGTAAAACTGAGCATGTGAGCGATCCTGACGTAATTATCAGTAAAGATGTGCCTGCAAATGACGTGGTGCCCGAGGAGCCATTAGAACCTTTCGGCGACGAGGATAATGTGAATGTGGGCGAGCCGCCTACTGGCAGCAACGTGTCGGTGACGCCAGCGCCAAGAGTTAAAGACATTCCTATGCCCACTGGCAGCAATGTGAAGGTGCCTCGTGTGAAGGAAGGTGATCCTTATCCCGATGCTTTCGACAACAAGAACGACTACAATGAACTTGAGAAAGAGGTGCCCGAGACTCCTGTTGCTAAAACCGAGGAGCCTAAACAACCTGCCCAGCCAGGCGGCGTGCCTCCACCCAGGAAAAAGGCAAGCAATGATCCAACCAGCTCTAATCGTGGCATAGCAGTGCCGCCACCACCAAGCAGGCCGCACAAGATTGAGGTGCCATAATCTTTCGACAACTCTTCCACTAAACTAATATAGAAATGCAAGACATCAACAATGGAATAATCAAGCTGGTATCGTCGCTGGCAGTGAAGAAATACCGCGACAAAGAAGGACTCTTTGTCGCTGAAGGCTGGAAATGCGTGCGCGACACGTGGCGCGCTTTCAACTGCCGATATCTCATTGCCACCAAGGCATGGTATGAGCAGCAAGGCACAGCCGAGCATTATCCCAAACTTGTGCTTGCCCACAAGAGCCAGATGGCGCGCATGTCGCAGTTTACCACACCTAGCGACGTGATGGCGGTATATGAGATTCCAAAGGTGGATTATACCGACGACGAGGTGCGCTCTGGACTCAGCATTGTGCTTGACAATATCCAGGATCCAGGCAACTTGGGCACCATTATGCGCCTTGCCGACTGGTTTGGCATTAAAAACATCTTTGCCAGCAAATCTACGGTTGATGTCTATAATCACAAAGTGGTGCAAGCCACGATGGGAGCCATCAGCCGTGTTAAGGTGCATTACTGTGACCTTGACTTCTTCCTTGATGACTTTAGCGACATGCCAGTGCTCGGCACATTCCTTGACGGTGACAACATCTACAGCACAAAGCTGCCTGAGGGCGGAGCATTCGTCATCTTCGGCAACGAGGGCCAAGGCATCAGTCCTAAGGTCGCAGAGCACGTGACTCAGCGTCTCCACATTCCAGCTATGCCTCGCAAGGGAGCTAAGAGCGAAAGCCTCAATGTGGGCATCGCCGCAGCAATCACCATTAGCGAGTTGCGTCGCAACCTGCTCATCAAGTAGTTAACCACACTCATAAAATAGCGCAGTTGGCTAGCATTTACTAGTCAACTGCGTTATTCATTATGGGTATGTTTTCGCTTAACGTACAGATACAAAAAAAGGGTAAGAAGACTACATCGCGCCGCTACAACCTGTTACCCTTGCTTCGGTCAAGACCTGGGGGATTGGCAGGGAGCTGGCCGTGTAGTTTTTTATTACTGGCAAATTTTTTTTCAAAATATTCAATTATAAGACATTGATAAGACTGCAAATCAAGGATATCTCAATTGAAATGAATAAAATATAGAAAAAAAACCATATCTTTGCAGACGATATGAATCTTAAGGCAGCATACAGACGTTTCAAGCAATGGCAGGTTGACCCGTTTGAGTATAAGGTCAACAGTCAGGAGTCGCACAAGTGCCACAATTGCGGCAGTGATTTCGTTGGCAATTACTGTCCCATATGTTCGCAGAAGAAGGGTATGGGCCGCATCACGTGGAAGAGTGTGGCTCAGAGTGTTGCTGAGGTGTGGGGAATGCACAATCGTTCATTGCTATACTCGCTTGTTCAGCTTTTCCTGCGCCCGGGTTATTTCATCAGTGACTACATCAGCGGCAAGCGTCAGGTGAGTTTTCCGCCCGTCAAGATGCTAGCTATTATCGCATTGTTGGGTCTTGTCGTTGATACCTTGACAGGCTCAGGAGATGTCGTGGGTGTGTTCAATTCTGATTTCGACTTCGAGGGTGATAAAATGTTGTTCCTTGATAATGCTTTTGAGTGGATGAATATCCACCCCGACTTGATGTCTATAATAATGCTGTCCTACTTGATTATTCCCAATTATTTCATTTTCAAGTTTGCGCCGCGCAATACTTACCACACCTTGCCTCAGGGCTTTTTCATCCAAGTGTTTGGTTCAATAGCGTTTCTGATATTTAATATGATATATGATATCACTTCGATGGGAAAACTTATGTTTGTTTTTACAGCGCTGTTGCTCTACTTTACTTACAAGCAGCTCTTTGGATATGGCGTTTGGGGCACACTATGGCGCCTGATAGCTTCATTTACAGCAGCTATTGTTTTAGCCTCTATCATGTTGTGGCTTGACTTTTGTATCCACCTGCTTAATGTTGGGCGAACAGATAAGGCTACAGAATTTTTACTCTTTGAAGTGATTTCAATTGTTGTGTTCATTGCTATCCTGTGGATAAGCTATATAATTAGCAAACCTCGTCCACAGAAACCTAGGGCCGAACCAGAGACATCAGAAACTGTATCTGCCGAAGAAACTGACCTTGAATCTTAATCTATCTCTATCATTTCGTTGAGGTTGAAACCTTCTTCGCCGCCGTGGGTGAGGTAGCCCATCTGATTGGTGAGTAGGGTGGTGTTTCCCACTTTTGAGCCACGCTTGGCATTCCAGTGTGTGTGGCCGAATATCCAATAGTCGATGCTGCTTTGCTTGATGAAATCTTCTAGATCGACCACGAAAGCCGACGACAGGCCGTTGTCGTCATATCGAGGGTCTTCGGCTATGATAGGGCAGTGGTGGGTGATAACCACTTTGTGCAGTGCTGTTGACTTGCTCAGCGCATCTTTGAGCCAGGTTAGGCACTTATCGTGAGCGCGGGCATAGTCGGTGGCAAGCAAGATGTGGTCGCCAAAGGCGATGCGGTGGCAGTCATTCATCCCCATCTGCACAGCAGCTAGTGCGTCATCGCTGATGCGACTCCACAAAGTGGTGAAAAACAGCTCGGTATCGCCTAGAGTGATGCTGCGGTTGTTGACATAGGTCACATTCTTGCGCATGGGATAGGTGAAATTGTTGAGCGTGGCAAGTACATCCACACGGTTGTAGTACTCGTGGTTGCCCGGCACAATGAAGGTGTGGGTAAAGTGGTCGCTGCACCAGTCCCAGAATGAGTGCTCGCTCAACTGCTTCTCGCCAAAGAGCATAATATCGCCCGCCAGCACCAGGATATCGCCCGCCACCTCAAGAGGATGGTCCTTGAGGTAGCGGGTGTTTTCTCTAAACTCTAAATGCAAGTCACTTGCATATTGAATTTTCATTGTGATAAACTCAATTGTTAAATTGCTGGAAAACCTTGAGAATATCGCACTTGCTCATGTAGTCGACATTGGGGTTACCGTCTTTGTTGGCAAAGTCAAGCAGTCTTTCGATTGAGCGGATGTGCGGATATTGTTCATTGTCAAACGAATAGGTTGACTTTTTTGTTTCCCAATCATAGATGGTGTTCACGCAATATCCAAAGTTCTCGGCGGTGATGAACGTTTGAGCGAAGATACACCTCTGCTTAAGATCTATGCTCTCGGCGTCGTGCTCGACAGCGAAGAGGAGGCGGCGGGCGGTGCCAATGAAGTCGTACTCGCTGCGCAGTTTCTCGGAATATTCACCATTCTGGTAATGTGCTAGATACCAACAGTCGCCCTTGTGGCTTGCCTGATAAAGCATGTTTGCCTTCTTGTAGAGCAACTCATTGCGCTGTTCGCCACTGGAGTTGGCAATCTGGTTGTCGAGCGCCACCATGTCGCGGCAGTATTGCAGTTTGGCGTTAGATTTCACTGGAGTGTTCACTTCGTTTAAGAAACTCAAGAACTGGCGCTTCATCCATATTATCTGATTATAATCTTTGTGTGCCATGTAGTAGCTGATGCCTTGCTCCGAGATGTAGCTCAGTGGCACTTGCTCGAGGTAGTTGATGGCAGCTTGGAACTCGCCCTCGCGCACAAGCTTTGTGCCCATCATGTCGTTGAACTTCACGTTGTCGATACTGCAGTAAGAAGCCACCCATTTTTCGAAGTTGTTGCTTGTGCCGTTTTCTAGATATTGCTTGAATCCCTCAAAGTCGCTAGAGCTGAGAGAGTCGAGCTGGCAGCTGTATTCTGAGGAATATTCATTGTTGTGTGATGCCATACCAAGAAGAGCTGTTGCTTGGTTGGGCATACCCCAACGGTAGTATTGCGGAACCAGAGCATCGTAGGTCACTCGCTCAAACACATCGTTATAGTGTGGGTCGGCGACATTGTGGTCTTTGTCATATCCAGCCTTTTGTTCCAGCCATTTATACTCACCGAGCAGATAGTCGAAGTATTCGTTGGTTGGTTTTGCGCTCTTGACGCTGGCGAGCAAGAGGCATGCGCGAGCGTTGTCTTTCATGCGTTGTGTGCCGTCGAGAGTCTGAGAATTATCGAGTTGCCTTAGTGCATCGTCTTGGTTACCAGCCATATAGTTGACGAAACCGCGGGCTGCTTCCCACATCGCTGGCGACTTGGTCTTCTTCTCATCGAGCACCTTACCAGCAAAATTGATGAAATCGTTCATCTCGTTCTCGTAGATGCCGGTTGCCTCAACATATTGCATATATTCGGGATTGCTGCCATTGTCGAGTGTCTCCTGATAGTTGTTCACAAAGTCCTGAACGAGGAAGATGAGAGTGGGGGAGTTGGGGTTATTGGCATATTCTTCTTTGATGCCCTTGAGGTTGCGTTTCTTGCGCATGCAGTATTTGATACTGGTCATGTCGCCTAGCTCGGCAAAAATCTCGCAAGCTTTGTCCTTATTGCCAGTGTTGTAGAGTGCGCCAGCGTAGATATCTTTCATCCAGCGCTTATAGACGTTGTCTTTGAGCTTGCTGGCGGTCTTTTCCCAGTAAGTGATATTTGCCTGATGGTTCTCGAGTGTCATGTTGCAACGCATCGCTAGCAGAGCATATTGACTCTTGTACTTGGTGCCCTTATAGGCTTGTGCCTGTTTGAGAACCTCCCGCAAAGCCACTTTGCGCTGTGCTAGCTGCTCTTTGGTGGGATAGTTCCACTCGCTGTCGTCACTGCCGTCGTTGTTGAGGTACTTCACCAATTGCCTCAAGTAGTTAAGCGTCTCGGTGTCGCCTTTCTTGCGTGCTGCTACGATGATTTTATTGTCGCTCTTGTCAAACTCCTCGTACTTGACAAAGTCAAGCACATCGAAGGAATAATCTATAGACTCATAACCAGTGTAATCTCTCCAGTACTGCACGCTCTCTTGATAGAACTGGTTCTTCATCATGTCGCGGTTAAACACGCTGAACATGTAGTAGTTGGGCCTTATCCAACCGCCACACGCCCAAACTTGCAATGTTGCCATTGCAAGAAGGCTAAGGATTAAAAATTTTTTCATAATCGCTTTGTGAGTAATTGTTTATACTGCTATTATTTAAATGGTAAATTATCACTTGGTCGTTGATGCCAGGCCTCTCATGGCTTAGGGCATCATGCACTTGGACTATAGTTTCGGCATCGGGTTTAACCACCATCACTGTGTCGCCAGCATTTAGATAGGTGTAGGTGCTGTTGCTGCTTAGGTAGTTAGGCAAGTCGATGCTGCTGATGACCACATATTTGCCGTTGCCTACAGGCTGATAAAGGGTTGTGTCGTTCAGGTCCTCGCTGTAGAGAATGTCGCGAAACTTGTCGCCAGTGAATAGTAGCTGCCACCCGAAGTTGGGGTAGGCGGCACAGATCGGTAGGCTGTATCCAGCCAAGTATTTTAGATAAGGCTCCACATCGCGCTTGTCAAGGATGGGGTTGCGCTGCTTGCTGTTTTTGAGGTCGCCAGTGTTATACATCATCAGCACGCCATAATCTACTGGTGGTGCCTTCATCGAGAGCTGATGCAGCCTGATGGTGGCGCTTAGTTTCATGCCTTTGTCGGCAAGCAGCTGGCGCACATGCTCAAGGAAAGCAAAATAGGCATCCTGTGTCTTGACCGTCCAGTCGCAGTCGATTTGTATCTCTTTCACTCCCTTTATGTCGTGAGTCTCGTTCATCTGCAGCACGCGGTCCACAAGCAGCTGCGCTATAGTGTCGATATTGTGATTTACGCACTCGTTAACGATAAATATGGTGGGAATCACCTCAATGCCCGCTGGCACCGAGTCGTTAAATGTGATAGTGGCATTGGGCCTAAGTTGTTGCGATTTGCCATCGACCACCACATCGAAATATCGCATATATATTTTACCCACTTTGTTGTCGCGCAAAAACTGCCGTTCAGCATCATCAAGGCCGAATGACGTGCGCCAATAATAAACCGCCGGCTTGGGGTTGTCGATAGCCTTGCGCTCGGGCTTGCAGCCACAAGCAATCGCCACAAGCAGCAATGTTAGCATCAGGTCTATTAAACCACGTTTTGTCATGTAACTTTTAAGTTAGAGTGAATAAAAATGCGATGCATTGTCAATGTGTTAATGACATGCTTCACAAACTGCAAAATTAAGCATAATAATTGTAAATGACAATATGTGTTAAGGAAAATGAGAAAGATTATAGGCAAGAATCAGTTTTTTTGAAAAATCTGTTCTTGCCCATGTTTTTAATATTTCTCAATCAAAGCTTTTTTAGATCCTTCATACTCTTTAAGAGCTTGCATTAACAGGCAGTCCTTTATCCACTTGAACATCTCGTCGAGAGCATAGTCGCCGCTGTGAGGTCGGTTCCATGCCAGCAAGAAGTCCACGCTCTTGCCAGCATTCTCAAGTTTGAGCGCCAAGTTGATGGGCACGGGGAATGAGGTGTCGCGGTCACGTGAGCCGTGGCGTATGTACCAGTATTGTGCCACACTGCTATTTTCGTCACCTATGTAGTTCATGGGGTTCATCATCCTCACGTTGCGCTTGATGTCGGGAGTGAGCGTTGTGCCTGCTTTCATCGCGCCATAGTCGGTGAAATTGACGCTGCTGCCGGTCCAGTCGCCAAACTCCTCATTCTCGCTCGAGCCCCGTTGTCCTGCCACACCTTGAGTGTCGAATGCAGGCGCAGTCTTGAGCGCTTGTGTTGATACCACATAGTTAAGATATTTTGCCATGTCAAGGTCAAGAATATAGTCGCCCACTTGCTTTCTGCCACCCGCAGGAGGCGCCATTGCTCGTCGCTGGCCGCCTATTGGAGCTTTGCCGGCAGGTGAATCCACGCCTCCATTGATGGGAGGAGCGCCAAAACCTGCCTCTTCACTGAAAGTGAAGCCTAGGCTGTCAGGAATTTCGGCTCCGGCATTCTTGGCAATCTGAGCCGAGCGGATGAGTTCCTTTTTGATATAGTCAAGGTAATTGTCGGCAGTGAGCGGCGTTCCGTCAGTGGTGCGGAGATTCAGGCTCTCGATATAGGCAGGGAATTGCGCCTTTAGTTCGTCGCTCACGGCAAGCACATCGAGGTCGCCATTCTGGCGGCTATCGGTGCCGTTATACAGCCACTCATAGGCCATGTCGGCATGGTCAAGGTCGATGATAGGGCAGTAGCATACGCTGGCAAACACGTCGTCGCGAGCTGGTGCGGCACCCATCGCCTGAAGCAGAGGCTCATAGTCGGGGTGATTGCCAGTGGCACCCATCAGCGACGACATCGCTCCGCCGGCACTGGTGCCGTCGGTGATAATCCTCTCGGCATCGCCGGGAATATCGTCGTCAAAATAGCGTATGTAGCGAATGGCTGCCTTCAGGTCAAGGATAGCATTGGGAGCACGACCAGTGAAAACCTTGTCGCCTTTCTTCAGCCCAGCCTTCTTGTCGCTTTTTGTGACAATCACGCTCGAGTTGCGTCCACGAGTGCCAGGAATCACAACCACCATGCCTTCCTTGAGGGCTCGCCCGCTAGCGTCGCCTGCCTGAGGAATACCAGCCCGAGATGCCATGTAGCCGCCCACGTAGGTGCGCAGCAGTATCGGTGACTTACTCCCCGCTGTCTCAGGCACATACACATTGAGATATTGATACATCGAGTCCTCCACGTTGGTAACATAGTAGAGCCTCTCGTATGCCACGTAGTTTACCGTGGTTCCATCAAGCATCGTCATGGTGCGTGGCTCGCCCTTAGTAGCGTCGAATTGCAGTTTCCTCTCAGCAGTCTTGCCCCATGCGCAAGCAAAACATGCCAATGCCAGAACAATAAAAATACTCTTTCTCATAATTGCTATATTTGGCTTTATTATAATCTTGTTGCCTATAAATTAACCGTTTAAGATGTTTTTCACAGGCAAAGATAATAAAAAAAACAATATAGGCGGTTATCGTACTGCAAATTACGGTAACCGCTTCTATACTTAAAAGACGTATTTTTGCAGAAAAAGCAAACTAACTATAACAGACCAAATGAACCATGTATAAATGAGAACATTCTGTTTCCAATTCCATAAGCCCTTATTATATGCCGAAGTCCAGAAAGGACTACCAGGATAACGATTGAGGCCATAATGAACTTTTATTGCCCATCTGCGTTCTTTATTTATAAAGCGCAAAAAATAGGCAGCAAAAATAATGATGGGTATAAATAAAAATGCCAAAGATATTTTAGCAGAATATACTTCCTCTTCTACCCATTCTCCGTTATACCAAATTAAGTCAAAGATATTGTAAGTGTATTTCTTCTCAATCTCATCATTCTCTTTCATCAGTTTAAGTACATGCTTTTCATATTCATGTCCTGTGTCAAGACTTGATTTTGATTTAATCCACAATAAAAATTGTTTGTCGGGAACAGTATCATAGTCAGCAATCTTTAAAGCGACAGTTGCATCATAACACTTGGTGTCAAACTTTCTCCCTCCTTGTGTCTTATCCTCTAAAATTGCTATGTGCTCTTGTGACAATTCACCGTTTGCTTCTGACTCATCTAGATAGCGCCTGATGTCACGTACTTCACA
>CACYVC010000045.1 GCA_902777835.1 uncultured Bacteroidales bacterium
CAAAGAGCAAATAGAGTGTCTTCTTAAATGTGCTTTCCAGTCATCAGACTTGACAATCGTTTGGCTTCCATGGGATAAAGAAGATATCTTTGGTCACACTGATGGAATAGTTAGGTATGTTGGTATAAGTAAATCTGGCAAGCCTCAAGTATTGGTAAATCTGCAACTGTACGATGACAAGATAGCTCAAGAGATGTATTCATCACTGGCAAAGCATTTTGAAGTCATAGAACTCGAACTAAGCAAATATGATGACTTGAGTTGGGCATATATCAACAGTTTACAAACATGCGATTTCATTATCATTCCAGGACTTGGAGATGAAGTCACAGACGCGGAAACATTGGCCCAATACAAGCAACTATACCCCGAGTATGAAGACAATATCTATCAAGTGCAGATGCGAGATTTTATAGCAGAGAATGGTGGTGCATTGAATTGTCTAACATGGACAATCTATGAGAATTATCTTAAAGTATTAGCGAAATGTGCACGCATTCCCATAATAGATTTGGAAGATAATAAGAAAGATCAAATCAAAAACAAGATTGATGATATGCTTAAAACCAAATGTAAGCGATAGTTTTTCCGTTAAGTGAATCATGGGAAAAGTTTTTGAACTATTTAAGAATCCATTTGAAGGATTATCGAACTATGAAAGTATCCAAGATAAATGTGCAGAAATTGCACGTGAACTATTTAGCAACTATCATCTCGCATGCGGGAATGAAACTTTCCGTTTTGCAGAAATAGAATTCTATTATTATGATAGGGCAATGTATTTGAAAGACAAAAATCTAAATAAATGGCAAGAAGTGACATATCCTCGTGATAATTATCAAGGAGGACAGTTGTTTTATCATCTTAGCGGAATAGATATTTGCTTTGATAGTCATTATAAGAATAACGAAGGCAAATTTGGCGGAATTCTTATTAGGGCAATAAAAGATAATAGTGGTTTGATTATAGCTGGTCCTTTGAATTGTAAAGATGAAATATTGAATGCATGCAAGAATGAGAGTATGCCTAAGTTGATATATGAATCAGACGGGCAGGTCATAGAACCTGTACCAACTTATCGTACATTGGGAAAAACTGGAACAGATAAAATACATGATAGATTGTGTTTCTTTGATGGAAGTATCGAGGTTGGTGATTGGAATCCCATAAAGGATAGGTTTTTTACAAGCAAAGGAACAGCAAAACCCTATAAAGGTTCATATGATACATCAAAATTTAGTATAAATAAATAACAGTTATGAAAGCGTGAGGACGTGCAGAATGTGTCGCAAAAGAGTCGCCAGTAGTTTACAAAAAGTCTATAACTCGTTGATAATCAACAACCGTTATCCGCCGCGCAGGCAGCAGTTGAAGCTCAGAAGTAATCACACAGTTGCTTCTCGCACAAAACAATTAAGCGGTAGAACCTCACACAACGAGCGTTCTACCGCTTTTTTCGTATAATTGCCATTTAACAATGTTGATGGTTGTCTGCAGATTGATTACTATTTGAAAAGTTTGCTATGGCGAATGAAGAAATAGACGAAAGCCATTAGCACCACCGAGATAGCGATTGCTAAAGGAAAGCCGAGCCAATGCGATTCCATGCCGTTTGGTACATTCATGCCATAGTATCCTGCTATCACAGTGGGAATCATCAGCAAGATAGTTACCACAGTAAGTGTCTTCATAATGCGGTTTAGGTTGTTTCCTATCACCGATGAATAAGATTCTTGCTGGCGCTTGAGAATGTTATTGTAGATGTTTGCAGTGTCTAAAGCCTGCTGTGTCTCAATTTCGACATCTTCAAACAAGTCCTCGTCATAAGGCATTGAGCGCATGCGCATCTTCACTCGAGCCAGCACAGTGGAGTTGCCCTTGAGCGAAGTTATGAAGTAGATTAAGAATTTGCCAAGTCCCATCATGCGCATTAATTCGTCATTGTCCATCTTTTTTTCAAGGCGTTCTTCGGCAGCAGTCATCATTGTGTTCATTTGTTTTAGATATTTAAGATACCACACCGATGTTGATAGCATCAGCGACAATAGCAAGTCATATCCCTTGCATGACTGATAATGCTTGCGTTGGCTCCACTTGATGAAGTCGTCAAGCACCTCGTTTTCGAAGTAACTCACTGTGACAAACACATCGTCTCGCATCAAGATAGCTAATGGAGCTGTACTAAATACAGTGTCGCCATCTTCATCGATGCTCTTGCATGGCACTCTCACAAAAACCATCAACCAGTTGTCCTCATGATCTACACGTGGGCGCTCTTCCACGTCTTCGGCATCATGAATAAAGTCTAGTGGCAAAGCAAAGCGTTCACTCAAGATATTAAGTTCTTCGGTTGTGGGCGATGTGACTCTTGCCCAACATCCCGATTTCCACTGGTTTATCTCGCTGAAACCGTTACGGCATTTCCAATAGCTGATCATTTTTCTATAATTATTTATTGTGTTATTCTAGGTTGACTACGGTAATTCCTGCCCCTCCGAGTTGCACGTGTTCATCGTGATAGTTTTTTACGTCGGGAACGGTGTTGAGGTATTGACGGATGGCTACTTTTAGTGCTCCAGTGCCAGTGCCATGAAGGATGCGCAGTGTTTTGTAGGAGAACTGTATGGCATCATCAATGAAGTAGGTGACAGCCTGAATAGCTTCATCGGCACGCATACCTCTCACATCGATTTCACTCTTGAAGTTGAGTTGTCGAGCCCTTATGTCGTCGGCAGTGGATTTTGTTATTGATGGCTTTTCACGAACATCACTCTTGCGTAAAGTCCTTTCAAGCCGTGAAGTTTCCACACGCGTCTTCAGACTTCCGAATGATACAACGGCATATTTTTCATCTATACTTATAATTGTGCCTACAGTAGATGTGCCACCCTTTAACAGCACGTTGTCGCCAGGCATCAATGGACGGTCTTTCTCTTCTCTTTTTGTAATATGTTTCTTTTTGGTCTTCTCTTTCTTGGGCGGCGGTTGAGTGCCTACTATGCGCAACGGTTTGAGTTCCTTGATGGATTCTTGCTGATCTTCCTCCGCAAGTCGGCGTTTGAATTCCTCAAGTTGCTGGCGTGCGAGACGTGTCTTTTCCTTCTCGGCCTCGGCCACTTTAATGTCTCTAATTGTCTGCTCCACTTGAGAGTTGCTCTTGGCGATGATATCTAAGGCTTCGTTTCTTGCCTCTTTTAAAATGGCTTTGTACTCATTATTGAGTTTCTCAAGTCGTTCATTATATTGCTCGGCAATGGCGTTGAGTTTTTTCTCTTTTTGATGAATATCGTATCGCTTGTTCTCCCAATACTTGCGATCGCGCACAATGTCGAGCAGATACTTATCCATGTTGATATAGTCGCTGCCCACTATTTCGCTTGCCTTGTCAATTACTTCACGTGGAATGCCGGTCTTGCGTGCAATCTCTATAGCGAAAGAGCTGCCAGGATAGCCAATGGAAAGTTGAAACAGTGGTTTCATTTGTTGTCGGTCGTAGAGCATAGCACCGTTAACTATGCCTGGGGCCTCATCGGCAAAGTGTTTTAGATTTTGGTAGTGAGTGGTGATTACTCCCATAATGCGCGACTTGTTGAGTTGGTCGAGAATAGCTTGCGCAATAGCCCCACCTATTTGAGGCTCAGTCCCGCTGCCAAACTCGTCGATAAGCACAAGTGAGCGCTTGTCGCCTCGTACAAGGAAAGTCTTCATGTTCTGCAGATGACTACTATAGGTGCTTAGGTCGTCTTCTATGCTCTGCTGATCGCCGATGTCGATGAAGATGTTGTTGAACATCCCCATGTGTGAATTGTAATAGACCGTGGGCAGCACGCCGCATTGCATCATGTATTGAACTACTCCTACTGTTTTTAGACACACCGACTTTCCGCCTGCATTAGGACCAGAGATGAGTAGGATACGTTGCTCTTGATTTAGCTCTATGTTTAGTGGTACCACTTCCTTGCCTTGCTCACGCAGGGCGAGCAGCAGAGCAGGATGCACAGCGTGGTAAAGTTCTACATGCGGATCTTTCTCAACGTGAGGCAGTTGCCCGTCAACGTCGTGTGCAAAAACCGCTTTTGCCCTAATAAAGTCAAATAGTCCGAGCACATGATAGGTGGCAATAAGTTCTTCGGCATGTGGTCTAATCATGTCGGTTACCTCGGTGAGAATGCGCACTATCTCTCGCTTCACCTCGCCTTCTGCTTCACGGATTCGGTTATTGGTCTCCACAACCTCTTCGGGCTCAATGAATATGGTTCGACCGGTGGCACTCTCATCGTGAACGATGCCTCTCAGTTTGCGCTTGTGCATGGGAGAGACGGGAATCATCAGACGACCATCACGCATGCTGGGAGTAGTATCTTTGTCAAGATATCCCGCTTCGCGACCTGCGTTTATGACTTTCCGTAGCAATCCGTTGATGCTTGCGGTGGCGTTGGCTATGGCACGTCGTAGCTCTTGCAGGAGCGGTGAGGCATTGTCCTTAATATTGCCGTTTTTGTCGAGAATGCGGCTTGCTTCTGCCACAATCTCGGGAAAGGCTTGCATATTCTTTGCCAAGCGCGCCAGGTTAGGGTAGAGGTATGAGCCATCATCGCCAGCTCGGTCAAAGAATCTCCCTATTTCGCCCACAGTGGTCAATGACCGTTGCAGATTGAAAAGGTTTTCGGCACTCAGGTGGCTTCCTGGCACCGAAATTGCCTTTAGAGGACTTCTCAAGTCGAAGAAATGGTTGAGTGGGAACTCGCGTTTTGATTGCAGGATGGCGAGGAATTCGTTGGTCTGGTTGAGCCACAGAGTCACTTCTTGCAGACTGGAGGAGAATCGCATTTTCTCACAACAATCCTTCCCCATAGTGCTGATGCATCTGGAGTTTATCTCTTTACGGATAGTAGTAAAGCCTATTTTTGACTCAAAGTTGCTCGGGTAGATCATTCTTAAATTATAATGAAGGGGTGTTCTCGTTTTGATAATATGTTTTTCAGAACACCCCTTGAAATGATTTTTTAAATACTTTAGAAAGCAGTTACAATACCCATAAAGTCGGCGGCTTTCAGTGAGGCGCCACCAATCAGGCCACCATCAATATCGGGTTTAGCGAAGAGCTCAGGAGCATTACTGGGCTTGCAGCTGCCACCATAAAGGATTGTGGTGTCATCGGCAAGTTGCTGTCCAAAGTTCTCTGCTATGAGACCGCGAATGAAGGCATGCACTTCTTCGGCTTGTTCGCTGGTAGCGGTCTTGCCTGTACCGATTGCCCAAATAGGTTCGTAAGCAATCACAATGTTTGCCCACTGCTCAGCAGTAAGGTGGAATAGTGATTCGCTGATTTCGGCTTTGATAACGTCTTCGACCTTTCCTGCCTCTCTCTCCTCAAGGCTCTCGCCACAGCAGAAGATAACTTTTAGTCCAGCTTCAAGCGCCAAGTCAACTTTTGTCTTGAGCATTTCATTGCTCTCATTGTAATAGCCGCGACGCTCGCTATGACCTAGAATTACATAGTTAGCACCTGTCGAAGCCACCATTGGGGCCGATACTTCGCCAGTGTAAGCTCCGCTGTTGTGGTCGGCACAGTTTTCAGCTGCTAATCCCACCTTGTTGATGTCAATAACTTGCGCTACTGCTGTTAGGTGTGTGAAAGGCACACCAATCACTACGTCACACTTGAGGTCACTGGCATTAGCCACAGCCTCGTTTACTGCTTTTGCTAATTCTACACCTTCGGGAACTGTAGTGTTCATTTTCCAGTTGCCCGCAACAATATTTTTTCTCATTTTAAAAAAATTAAGTAATTATTGTAAATAATTATTTGTTAATTTATTCTTGATTAGCTGGATTTTCAATCTCTTCTAGATTATATTTATCATTGGGTTTATTTCTCATTGCTTTAACCTTCTTGACGATGAAATTGACTACAGGATAGATGCGGTTGAGGAACAGCAAAGCTATCATCAGCAAGAAGTATGGTGAGAGTAGTGCCCATAATGTCTTTTGGGGTGAGAAGTCGTCACTAAGTTGCGCAAGGGGCACGTTCTCTTTCATTAACCTATCGGTCTTTAGTGAACTGAGAGTGCGTTTCCATGCGATTGTGCCATGTTCCACATAGACAACCGCAGGATTTCCTCGAGCAAGCATTTTAATTTCGGAATCGTCGCCTCCGTAAATGGGATAATTGGGAGAAGTGAGGTCAATCCATTGCTCAACCTCTGCGTGAAGAGCAGGAGTGATGACACATAGTTGTGCATCCCTCTCTTTACAAGCCTTAGTCAGATCGTTGAGTGCAAAAGCGTAGGCTTTGTTCACACGTTGGAAGTCGGGCATCAAAACAAGCATTTGATTGCTGGTGGAGTCGATTACTTCTTCGGTCACGTCGGCGCCCTCGTCATAGATGCTGAAAGATGCCAGTTCTGCTTTCTGGGCAGGTGAAAGGTCGGGAGTCAACTTTTTGCGGTCAACAAATTCCCAGCCATCTTCCTCATCTGGAATGCTATCGACAGTGAACTCTTTTTTTACTCCATCTTTCTCATATATATAAAGGAAATCATTTTCGGTTACTGCTGATAATGGTGTGCCAATTTTAGAGCCTACTTTAAATGGTCTGAAATCGATGAGCGGTTGAGTGCTGTAGCTCATGTAGGCAATAGAAAGACCAAGGATAAATGTGAGCAACATTACTATCCATTGAATTGCAGGACCATATAATGATGGCACCGATTTATTGTGGAAGAGCAGGTATAGAATGGCGACTGTTAGCGCCACATTTTTCCAGAATGTTTGCCAGTTAGTGAGCTTTATAGCATCGCCAAAGCATCCGCAGTCGGGCACAGCATTGGTCTTAGCAAGGAAGTAGGTGAGCGGCAGCATCACTCCCATAAATGCCATTGCGGCAAAGAGTGAGCCATATCGCAGGCATCCGGTGACAATCATCACTCCAAGCACCAGTTCCAATACAGGAATAGCAAATGCAAGAACAACCTCTGAACCAGCTAGGTTTTGAAGTCCTAGAGCAGCAATGTAGTCATGAAACTTATATACGCTGCCCATTGGGTCAACACATTTCACAAATCCAGAGAATATGAAAGTACCTCCCACAACAAGTCTTAACAAGACAACTAACACCTTGTTAATAGGGTTGTTTGATATGCGCTCGTTGAGTCGTGAGAAGCGGTCAAGCATGATTCGTTGTTCGTTTATCGTTTATCGTTGTTCGGGGATCGGAGGTCGGTGATCGGGAACTCTCCACTCTCATTCTTCCCTCTAACCTATAATGTCGTTTATCGTTATTGTTGACAACTATGAATTGTGAACTATGAACTATGAACTGACTCGTTGTGCTTTATGAGTGCAAAGGCAGCATAGTTGATGATGTCTTGTATGTTGGCATCAATGCCCTCACTCACGAGAGTTTTACCGCCGTTGTTCTCTATCTCCTTAATGCGTTGCAGCTTGGAGAGAATCATGTCGGTGTAGCTCTGGTTGCGCATCATTCTCCAAGCCTCTCCATAGTCGGTGTTTTTGGCAATCATTAGGTTCTTGGTCTCGTTGATGAAATGGTCATAGAGCTGAGTGACTTGCTCTCGTGTCATGTCAACCTCTTCGCTGTAACCTTTCTCAAGCTGAATGAGTTCCATGATGCCATAGTTGATAATCCCAACGAACTCTGGCCAGATGTCTTCTCCCACTTTTGATTCTCCATTGATTTCAATAGTGCGAATGCGCTTTGCCTTAATTAGGATTTGGTCGGTGAGAGTTTGGGGCCTAAGGATGCGCCAGTTAGGTCCATAATCTCCCATCTTTGAAATGAACATCTTGCGGCATTGGGTTATTACCTCGTCATATTGTTGGTTAGTGTCGGACATAACAGTTCAGATTAAGTTTTTGCAAAGATAGTAAATAGTTTTTAGTTATCTGTTATTAGTTGTGAGTTTTTTGCAAAGTTTATCGTAAGGCGGTGCCTTACGAACTTTTTACTGATTGTGAAGGTCTATTGCAAAAAAATAGCGCCACGGTGGTGTGGCGCTATTTTTAATTAGGTGTTTTTTCCGTTGAGAATTACTCTTCGGGCTCAACACCCCATTGCTGGCGTGCCAAGCGGCGGTAGTTGTTATAACGCCATTGAGCGTTCTCCTTAGCTGCTGCAAAGAGCTGCTCGGCCTCCTCAGGATATTGCTTCATTACCGATGCGTAACGAACCTCGCCCTTGAGGAAGTTTTCGAACTCATCCCAGTTAGGTTCTTTGCTGTCGAGAGTGAATGGATTCTTGCCCTCTTTCTCGAGCTCTGGGTTGTAGCGCCACAGGTGCCAGTATCCGCATTCAACGGCCTTAGCTTCCTCAGCTTGCGACTTGCCCATACCAACCTTCAAACCGTGGTTGATACATGGAGCATAGGCGATGATTACCGAAGGTCCGTCATAGGCCTCAGCTTCACGGAATGCCTTGAGACATTGAGCATCGCTTGCACCCATAGCTACCTGAGCAACGTAAACGTAGCCGTAGGTAGAAGCAATCAGACCAAGGTCTTTCTTGCGGATGCGCTTGCCAGCAGCGGCAAACTTAGCGATAGCGCCGATAGGAGTAGCCTTCGAAGCTTGACCGCCAGTATTGGAATAAACCTCAGTATCAATAACGAGGATGTTGACATTCTTGCCACTTGCAATCACGTGGTCGAGACCGCCGAAGCCAATGTCGTAGCTTGCACCGTCACCACCGATGATCCATTGTGAACGCTTAACGAGGTATTGAGCAAGACTCTTAACCTTCTTGTCGCACTCGTTGTCGCTGTTCTCGATGGCAGCAAGGATCTTGTCGCTGAGCTCACGGCTCTTAGCTCCATCGTCCTTGTTGTCGAGCCACTCTTGATAGAGCGCCTTAACGTCGGCACTAACACTGTCGCAAGCGATGGCATCTTTAACGAAGCCTGTAACGCGGTTGCGCATCTTCTCGTCGGCGATAGTCATACCAAGACCAAACTCGCAGAAGTCCTCAAACAGAGAGTTCGCCCAAGCGGGACCATGTCCCTTCTCGTTGGTAGTGTAAGGAGAAGAAGGAACCGAAGCCGAATAAATTGAGCTACATCCAGTAGCGTTGGCTACCATCTCACGGTCACCAAAGAGTTGAGAAATGAGCTTCACGTAAGGGGTCTCACCGCAACCCGAGCAAGCACCGCTGAACTCAAAGAGTGGAGTAGCGAACTGCGAGTTCTTAACATTGCTCTTAATGTCAACGAGTTCTTGCTTAGAAGTGACGTTGGCAACGCAGTAGTCCCAAAGCTTCTGGTTCTCAACCTGCTCCTCGAGAGGAACCATAGTGAGAGCCTTCTCGCCCTTCTTGCCAGGACAAACGTCGGCGCAGTTGCCGCAGCCCAAGCAGTCCATTACGTCAACAGCCTGAACGAACTTCAGTCCAGCGAGAGTCTTGCCCATTGCTGGAAGTTTGTCGGCCTCAGCAAATGGAGATGCGGCAGCCTCTTCCTCGTTCATGAGGAATGGACGGATAGCAGCGTGAGGACAAACGAGAGCACACTTGTTACATTGGATACAGTTTGCAGCGTTCCAGACGGGAACGAATGTGGCAACACCACGCTTCTCGTAAGCAGCAGTACCAGCATCCCAAGTACCATCTTCGCGACCACGGAATGCCGAAACTGGCAGGAGGTCACCATTTTGAGCGTTGATAGGACGAACTACCTCGTTGATGAATGCAGGAGCCTTGTCGTCGAAATCATTGTCAACAGTGAGATTGCTCCACTCTGGGTCAACAGCGAGCTGCTTATATTCGCTGCCACGGTCCACAGCCTGATAGTTCTTGTTCACAACGTCTTCACCCTTGCGGCCGTAAGACTTCACGATGAACTTCTTCATCTGCTCAACAGCGAGCTCTACAGGGATAACGCCGGTAATGCGGAAGAATGCACTCTGGAGGATAGTGTTGGTGCGGTTGCCCAAGCCAATCTCCTGTGCAATCTTGGTAGCGTTAATGTAGTAAACTGTGATGTTGTTGTCGGCAAAGTATTTCTTTACTTTGTTAGGCAGGTTCTTAGCAAGATCCTCACCCTCCCAAACGGTGTTGAGCAGGAAGGTTCCGTTCTTCTGGAGACCACGAGTCACGTCGTACATGTGCAGATAGGCCTGAACATGGCAAGCAACGAAATTAGGAGTGGTTACCAGATATGTTGAACGGATGGGCTGGTCTCCAAAGCGGAGGTGAGAGCAAGTGAAACCGCCCGACTTCTTAGAGTCATAAGAGAAATAAGCCTGGCAATGCTTGTCGGTGTTGTCACCGATAATCTTAACCGAGTTCTTATTGGCACCTACAGTACCATCAGCACCAAGACCGTAGAACTTAGCCTGGAAGAGACCCTCGCCACCAAGAGCGATTTCCTCTTTCTGAGGCAGAGAAGCGAATGTTACATCGTCTTCGATACCAATAGTGAACTGGTTCTTTGGCATTGGCAATGAGAGGTTCTCATAAACTGCGAGAATTTGAGCAGGAGTAGTGTCCTTAGAACCCAGACCGTAGCGACCGCCCACGATGAGAGGAGCATTCTCAGCACCATAGAAGCAATCCTTAACGTCGAGATAGAGAGGCTCACCAACGGCACCTGGCTCTTTAGTGCGGTCAAGCACGGCAATGCGCTTAGCTGTGCTGGGCACTGCAGCGAGGAAGTGCTTAGCCGAGAATGGACGATACAGATGAACTGCTACGAGACCTACCTTCTCGCCTTGCTCGGTGAGGTGGTCGATAGTCTCACGGATAGCCTCAGTAACCGAACCCATAGCGATGATCACGCGGTCGGCATCTTTAGCACCATAGTAGTCGAAAAGACCATATTTGCGGCCAGTGAGGTCGCTAATCTTGTTCATGTAGTCCTCTACGATGGCAGGAACAGCAGTGTAGTAGTCGTTGCACGACTCACGATGCTGGAAGAACACGTCGGGGTTCTCTGCAGTACCGCGAGTGACGGGTTTGTCGGGGTTCATTGCACGCTGGCGGAAGCCGTTGAGTGCATCCATGTCAACGAGTGGCTTGAGATCCTCTTGGTCGATTGCCTCAACCTTCTGAATCTCGTGAGAGGTGCGGAAACCGTCGAAGAAGTTAACGAAAGGCACACGGCCCTTGATAGCGCTCAGGTGAGCTACAGCAGCGAGGTCCATAACCTCTTGTACCGAGCCTTCGCACAGCATAGCAAAACCGGTTTGGCGAGTTGCCATCACATCCTGGTGGTCACCAAAGATACACAGGGTGTGAGAAGCGAGTGTACGAGCCGAAACATGGAAAACGCCAGGAAGCAACTCACCGGCAATCTTGTACATGTTGGGGATCATGAGCAAGAGACCTTGCGAAGCGGTGTAGGTAGTAGTCAAAGCACCAGCTTGGAGCGAACCATGAACGGCGCCAGCGGCACCACCTTCACTTTGCATTTCTTGCACGAGAACTGTCTCGCCAAAGATGTTTTTGCGACCGGCAGCTGCCCATTCGTCAACGTGCTCTGCCATAGTAGATGACGGAGTGATGGGGTAGATAGCTGCAACTTCGGTAAACATGTAACTGATGTGAGCTGCGGCCTGGTTACCATCACAGGTCATGAATTTCTTTTCTTTAGCCATAATTTTTAGTTAATTCAAAAAGTACTTTTAGAAATTATTGTGAAAAATGCGAATTAGTTTTCTTGATTGCAATAGTCTTTTGATTAATGGTCTTTCTAAAAAACGGTGCAAAGGTACATATAAAGTGGCACAATACAAAGGAAATAGGCTAAAAATATCAATGTGAGTTATTCACAAGCAGATATCAAAATTGCGGTTGATTTACCCCACAAAGGTAAACCAACCGCCTTCCCTCTCAAAAGACATGGGATTAATTATTTATATTTAGTTTTTCACAACAGGCTTTGGTCCAATTCTCTTATTTTTTAATAACCCAGAGAGAAGTAGACGAAACCTTCGGTATCTAAATCAATAATGGCACGTACATTAAGTTGCGGTGCGTCACGGATAATCAGAGTCTTCAAATGTTTGTCAAAATCGTCAAAACCGTCTGACCAGATGTTTTTTTCTGTTAGATTTATGAATACCAAACGATGCCCATTGTGTTTGAACCCCAAATATTGCCTAGCATAACTGCTAAGGTCCAAAGCAGGATTCCCATAAATTGAGACATTATTTTTACGCTTATCAATCTCGCGGTTAAGGAGATATTTCGCTCTGCAAATTTCTATATTTTTGAGTTTATAATAGTCTCCTTTTAAAATATCAATATGCTGCTGTGCAATCAGGAACTCACTCTCAGGCAGCACAAAATCAAGAGAATCCATTCGTATCACTGAGATCGGTTGTGGACAACTGATTAATCCAGTAAATGGATCATTCTCATCATTTTCAAGAACTACTTTCATTGGTTGGCGGCTGTCGGCAACAATGTCTTGTGGCTTAAGTCCTGGGAACGACACAGTGAGAACAGTACCATCGGTAACGCTAATGCTGAACTTGCCATCAAAATCAGAGGCAGTGCCGTTTTTTGTGCCTTTAGCACAAATATGCGCTCCGATAACTGGTTCTCCATCTTCGGCACTAAGCACCACGCCTGTCACAATGTTTCTCTCAAGCCAAATCTCGTAGCAGTTGCCATTAATGCGTCCTTGAATAGTTTTGTAAGCTGGATGCTCAATTCTAAGCGATTTGTCGCCGTCCTTCTTAGTGATATTGAAATAACCTATGGAGTTGGTGATATCGCAATTGCCCGATGGCAGTGCCGTGACTGTTACACCCTGCAAGGGTTTCTTATCTTCACTGCGAACAATGCCAAATACCCCTCGTGGCAAATTATCACCACAACACAAACCTGACACGAAGTTGTATATAGATATTCTTAACTGCTGAGCATCAACTGCCACCTCTAATTCATCGCAGCCTATGTGTTTCACAGATAACGTGTCTCCAAGTTGAGCCTCTATTTTAAAACGCCCATCTAAATCAGTTATCACAACTTTGTCGGTACCCTTAAGACGAACCTGAGCACCAACAACTGGTTCTTTCATTTCAGAAGCATTAACTACTACACCAGTGACTATCATGCGTGTTGAAGCACCCTGACTTGCCGATTGCGCCGCCACAGTGAAGCCCGTGACCCAAACCATCAGCAGCAATAAAGCACGGTTATAATATTTTCTTGCCATAATTCAATCTGTTTTCTGCCATCTGCAAAGATAGCGGTTTTTTTATAATCGAGAAAGAAAAACAATTAACATAACAACAAACATTAGAAAACCACAACCATAAGCTCTGTTGGCAAATTCATTATTTACATGATCCATGTCATCCTGATTTGCCTTGGAGTTGGAGATTCCATTTTTAAGTTCGCTAAATGTTACCTTTTTTCTCCGTATGAATCTAAGATATAGGTACCTCACACTTACTCCTGTGTAAAGAACTATCATGTTCTCGAAGAATAGCTTGAATAAAGTTCCCATATCAATTGCTTAATTGCTCACTTCCGTGAAAACTTACTCCAAATTGCCGCCGTCAGACCGCAAACGCCTTTTTAAACCTGTCTGTAGCATCCACAAAATAGCTCCTGTCAATCCTACATATGAGATTGAAATAATCGAAAGCTCTTTGAATGAATTAACTGCATTC
>CACYVC010000046.1 GCA_902777835.1 uncultured Bacteroidales bacterium
CGCTTGAGAAAGTAGAGGCTTATTTATATGTTTTACAACATGTTACGCAAGAATTGAAAAAACATAAAGAGGGTGTGCCAGAATTTTGACACACCCTCAAAAGATTATCATTTATTAGAGAAAGCAGCAAAATGTTTTACTCCAGTCCTCTGAGACGAAGCAGAGCTTTAGCATCTGGCTCACGACCACGGAATTTCTTGTAGAGCGTCATAGCATCCTCGGTGTCGCCAGCCTCGAGGATGTAGCGGCGGTAGTCGTTAGCAACATTCACGTTCATGGGGCCTTCCTCTTGGAAGCGCTCCCATCCGTCGGCCTCCAGCACCTGAGCCCAGAGGTAGGTGTAGTAACCACAGCTGTATTCCTCGCTGTTGAAGATGTGCTTGAAGTAGGGACTGCGATAGCGGTACTCAATAATCTTGGGCATGCGCAGGCGCTTGGCAACAGAGCGCTCAAAGGCCTTTACATCGATGTCGTCGCACCAGTTAATCTTGTGCCACTCAATGTCGAGTAAAGCGGCACCCACCAGCTCGGTGGTCATAAAGCCTTGGTTGAACTTTGATGACTCAATGAGTTTGTCAACAAGTGCTTGAGGAATCACTTCACCTGTCTTGTAGTGCTTTGCATAGTTCTTTAGAACTTCTGGAACAAGCATCCAGTGTTCATTGATTTGCGACGGCATTTCCACCATGTCGCGGTCGATGTTGGTGCCAGCCAGTCCACGGTAAGCCACCTGAGTCATCATGCCGTGAAGTGCGTGTCCAAACTCATGGAACACAGTCTCAACCTGGTCGATAGAGAGCAATGATGGGGTGTCTTTTGTTGGAGGGTTGAAACTGCCTACATTATAAACGATTGGGCGCTCAACAACACCATTGTAATTGTATGCCGATGCCATCTCGTTCATCCAAGCACCCTGAGCCTTAGTGGCGCGAGGGAAGTAATCGGTCATGAACACAGCAAGATGCTTGCCGTTGGCATCTTTCACGTCATATACAGTAACCTCAGGATTGTACTTAGGAGCATCTTTCATCTCGGTGAAAGTGATGCCATAGAGCTTGTTGGCAGCATAGAAAATACCGTTCTTCACTACGTTATTGAGCTCAAAATATGGACGAATCTCGTCCTCGCTGAAGCTATAACGCTCGGCTTTGACCTTGCTGGCATAATAATAGTAGTCCCATGGCTCTAGGCTGAAGTTGGCGCCATGAGCGTTAGCATACTTCTGCATATCGGCAACTTCCTCGTCAACCTTCTTGATGGCAGGCCACCAAATCTGCATTAGCAGGTCTTCGGCATTTTCAACTGTTTTTGCCATTACGGGATCACAGGCATAGTCGGCATAAGTGTCAAATCCCAGCAGGCGAGCCTTGCGCTGGCGAAGTTTGAGGATGTCGTTGATGTTTTTGCTGTTGTCCCATTCGTCGCCATGGCTAGCGGTGGTGGTGTATAACTTATACATCTTCTCGCGCAGGTCACGGTTGTCGGCGTCATTGAGCACTGCTAGGCGAGTGGCAGACGAAGCAGTGAATCCCCAACCCTGATGACCACGAGACTTTGCAAGCTCGGCAGCGCCGTCAATCACCTCTTGTGAGAGTCCCGAGAGCTGAGCCTTGTCGGTAACATAAATCACGTTTTCGCTCATCTCGCGCATCACATTTTTGCCAAAAGCAAGTTCTAGTTCTGCTTCACGCTGGTTGATTTTCATCAGTTCCTCTTTTTGCTCTGGGTTGAGCAGCGCACCCTTGCGCACAAACTTCTTGTAATACTTTTCTACAAGGCGTTTCTGCACTGGATCAAGACCCATCTGGTCGGCATTATTATAAACCATCTTGATACGTGAGAAAAGTCCATCGTTCATGTAAATCTCGTCATTGTGGGCGGTCATCATGGGCATGAACTTCTCGGCAATCTCCTGCATTTCGGGAGTTGCATCGCTTTCGTTAAGAGCCACAAACACAGCACATACCTTATTATAAATCTCACCGCTGTTGTCAAGAGCAAGAACGGTGTTCTCGAAGGTAGGAGTTTGACGAGCATTAGCTATCATCTCAATCTCCTGGTTGTGTTGGGCGATGCCTTGCTCCAGTGCTGGAATGTAATGCTCATACTTGATTTTCTCGAATGGCGGGATCTTATACTTAGTAGTATATTCCGTCAAGAAAGGGTTGCTGTTTTCGTTAGTTTTCACTTTCTTAGGTGTTTTGCTTGCTGCTGGCATGGCCATAACAGCGGCGGCAAGTAATGATACAATAAATTTTCTCATAAAATCTCAAAATTATTAATTAGTTAATATTATTTCCAAATAAAGGTTGCCACTTGAGGATAATGATCACTGTCGGGCACTTTTTCACGATGCCAATCAACAGCCTCCATCTCACCTCGATAGAGGATGTGGTCAATTTTGAAATACATGCGATTAGCATTAAAAGTGTAGGTGAAGCCACATCCACAATCCTGGAAGGTGTCTCGGAAGTCATCGCCACGTATTGTGCGATAGCAATATGAGGATGGAGCCTCGTTAAAATCGCCGCACACTATAACGTTGCTGGGACTGTTGTTGATAAGAGAACGCACAATTTCTGCCTCTTGAGCATGACGGACAAATGCTCTTCCCAACTTATCGTAAAGCGAATGTTTGATTCGCTTCAAATTTTTGCGATTGTTGACGTTAACCTCATTGCGTGTTAAACTGGAGTATAAATCCTTATCTTCCTTGTCCATCCCCATCGAACGCAGATGCAGGCTGATGACACGCAGCTGCTTGCCTCCATGCATCTCAATGTCAAAAGCCTTGGCATAGACCATAACGTTATTATTTGAATTTGTCTCAAAAGCCGAGTCGGGAACAACACTATAGGGATATTTAGACAGAATGACCAGGTCGCGCCATCCGTCGCTGTGATAGGGATACTTGCGCTCAATCTCCTCGCGCATGCTTATCACGTTTGGTACAGTCAAGAAGTAACGCTCCTGTGAACCCTCTTGCATCAGCACTAAATCGGCATCTTGGTCCAAGATGTAACGCATCGGTTTTGATGGCTTGTCCTGATTGGTGTAATCAAAGTTGGCCACATTATAGCTCATCACTTTGAAAGTGGGGTAGGAATCATAATTCTTGGCAAAAACGTTTAGTGGACATACCGTGCTGATAGGGCTCCATGATAAAAGCAAAGCGGCTAGTGTGATGAGCGCGTAGCGCCAGCGTAGGAACAAGAGCCACAACACCATGATGACAAGATTGGCGATAAACACTATAGGCATGCCCAAGGTGAGCATTGGGAACAAGAATCCCTTGTTTGGATTTACCTTACCGCCCCATGCCGACATGAGCATCAAAATAGCCATCAGCGCCGTGATAAAAAGCAAAACTGCTTTTAATGTCTTTTTTCCAAGCTTAAGTCCTTCCATTGTGTTTTATCGCTTGCGAGAGGCATTAAAAAGGAATTCTTTCTCTTCATCGGTCAGTGCAGCATAGCCCGATTGTTTAAGCTTACCTAGTATCTCATCGAGTTTTTCTTCATCAACACTAGTAGTGGCATTTTTGGTGTTGCCTTTATCTTTGGCTGTAGCCGATGATGAACCACTAGATGTGGATTTATGATATTTGTAGGAAGACTCTCGTTCATGGCTTCGAGTGCGTTTGTCCTTTGCATTACGCTTTTTGAACAACATCACAACCGAATCGATACAGCGGTTTATCCATGACGTGATATCGTGTCCTTGTTTTATTGCCAATCCAAACCACAGGCCCACGAGTGCACCGCCCAAGTGTGCAATGTGCCCACCCATGTTATTGTTCTCGATACCAATGATATCAATAAATATGGTAATAATAGCTATCCATTTTAGCGATATGCTACCAAAGAAAAACAGTGAGATAGGGTAGTCCGGGCGATATAGTGCTATCGCCACTACTATCGCCAATACCGATGCCGAAGCGCCAAGCATAAGTGAGTGTTGACTCGCCAGATGAGGTATCAAGTTGTAACATGCCAAGTAGAGCGCTGCGCCACCTATTCCTCCGAGCACGTATAGTCCTCCCATTTGGCGTGGATTGAAAAACTCCAAGAAAATACGTCCAAGCCAATAAAGCCACAGCATGTTGAACAAGATGTGCATCACATCATAATGCGAGAACATATAGGTTATTAACGTCCACGGCTGACGCAAAAAATCATGAAGATTAGATGGTAACTCTACCCACTGCACTATGGTAGCGCTTGAGCCCGAGATCAGAAAAGATATGAATCCTGCTAATCTCAACACCACAAACACTGCAATGTTGATATAAATGAATCGCATTAGCAGCGAACCGCCTTTGTAGCGCGACTTTATGTCATCAACTATTGACATAGTAGTTGTTGAATAATCCTTTCTTTCTCCAATATAAAATTAGAATAAGTCCAAACAGCATTCCGCCAAGATGAGCAAAGTGAGCTACATTGTCCATAGCTCCACTTACACCAAAGAATAACTCCATCGCAGCAAAACCTATGACTGCATACTTGGCCTTGATGGGTATTGGTATAAACATTATGTACAACGGAATGTTAGGGAATATCATCGCAAACGCAAGCAAGATGCCAAACACGGCACCTGAGGCTCCCACTGTTATAAGGTTGTTGAAATACTCATTCAAAAATCCATTATCAATTTGTCCTGTGCTAATAGCATCATTAATAACAGACGTCGAAACTTTGTTTATATCGGCTAAAATGCTATCCCAAGAGTACTGCCACACCAATTCCTGGACAAGTCCAGCTCCCACACCGCACACCAGATAGAATAAAATGAAACGCTTAGTGCCCATTACTTTCTCGAGCAGTGTACCAAACATATATAAAGAGAACATGTTGAAGAAAATATGCATAAAACCGCTGTTGAAGCTGCTGCTGTCATGCATAAACATGTATGTAAAGAATTGGTAGATGTGGAAGTCACTGCCTTTCCAGAAGTGAAGACCCAAATAATCGGTCAAATCAACAATGCCACGTGCTCCAAGCAGCATGGTGGCTACCCATAGTATTGCATTGATAATTAAAAGGTGTTTCGTTATAGGGGGAATAGAAGGAGCATTCCAGCGAATTTTTGCGCTCATAATATTGTTTTGATGTATTGGGATTTGACTATATTTGAACTAATGATTAAGAGTAACACAATGCGTTGTTTGAAAGCACAAAATTATATCAAAAACACGAAAAACCACTATTTTAAGGACGAAAAATGACCTTTTTTAATAAAAAAAATAAAAAATCTGCCATTTTTCTTTGCTGAATGTTTTTGTTTTTCTATATTTGCGATGTTAAAAGCATTCAAAACTATTTTGTTAACAAATTTAATTATCAATTATTATGAACAAAACAGATTTAGTAAACGCTATTGCTAACGAAGCAAAATTGACTAAAGTTCAAGCTAAAGCTGCCCTTGAGGCTGCTCTCTGCGCTATGGGCGGTGCCCTTGCAAAGGGTGACAAGGTTGCTCTGATTGGTTTCGGCACTTTCGCTGTTGTTAAGAAAGATGCACGTCCAGGTGTTAACCCTGCTACAAAGGAGAAAATCACAATCCCAGCAAGAAAAGTTGTGAAATTCAAAGCTGGTGCTGAACTAGCAGAAAAGGTTAAATAAGCTTCCGAAGCAAGAATTTAACGAAATAGAGGTTTCATATCTTACGATATGAAGCCTTTATTTTTGCTGATAGGCTTGATTTTAATTCTTTACTTTTAATTTTATAGGTCGTTAGTTGTCGATTGTGGAATCTCCTATGTCTTCACTTGTTTCATTGCTTGTGCCGTTGGCATCGTCGGAACGGCCTTCTATTGACCTGATTCGCTGTATATAGGCTAGTTCACTGAGTGCATAATCATTGCTCTCGGGATCCTCGAGAAGGTCCTTAAGTTCTTTTTCGGCCTCGTCGAGTTTGCCAAAGTTGATAAGACAGTAGGCATGTCGCCTCCTGAGGAATGAAACGAAATTAGCAATTTTCTCGGGCAACTGGTCCTCTTCGGCAAAATTCTCCTCAACACTCCTGAGATATTTGTCGATAAAGAAGAAGGCTCTTATGTCTCCTGCATTGGAAACAGCATCGACCAATTCCATAAGCTGGTTTATATTTCCAGAGTTACGGTTAATTTCGAGATAAAAGAATGCACGGTCATATTTTCTCATCTCACACAAACAGAACCCAATGTAGTAGCACATTGCCGAGAGAGCGTCGCTAACTGCAGATGTGCTCTCATATTTCACCACGTTATAGGCATTGAGAAAATGCTTCAACGCCTGAGCATAATTGCCTTTGGCAAAACATCTTCGCCCCCAGTAGAAGTTCATTCCCACGTGTCCGTTAGCAAGTTGTGCAAATATAATATCAACGTCGCTAAGTGAAGAGTCTTTCTCCATGAGTTTGTCTTGAGCATCTCTCCACATGTATTCAAACTCCTGAAGTTTCTTTGTCACGTCACACTTGTCATAGGCAAGCAAAAGTGATATCACTGGCGGAGACAAGACTAGTTCCTTGGCTATTTGTGATGAGTGCGAGCGGCTCAAGTCGCTAGGTTCAGGAACAGCATAGGCCCGATAGTACATTGTGCTCTCATCTTCGTCACGCGCAATGAGGTTGATAGTCAACGTGTGAAGCATCTGGTCAATATCGAGATAATCAACAATTACTACCGCTCGTTGAGCAACAAACTTCACAACTCGTTCGGCATACTCGCTTTCAGGCTCAACTACCTGAATGATGGGTGTGTGAAGTGGCATAACCCTTATTGTGGCATCATCATCGTAGATTTTGATGTTGTCACCGTCAATGATGCGTAGTTTCTCAAATTTTGCCACCTCTATGTTGTCGCAGGCGATTGACAAAAAGTCCTCCACCGTGAAACTGAAATCCTCGTTGCTGCGAACTGACACATCGGCAGTTTGATGTGAAATCTCCAACTCATGAGACAAAGTCACCTCTCGAGATTCGAGAGCCCTTTGGTACTCAAAGTCTCGGAAATGACCACCCTTATTCTCGTTAATCTCCTTGTCGGTTTGTAGTGTGAAGTCGTGTTGGACTTGGAACATACTGTCGATGCGCGAGACCAGGTCATCAGGAGTAAGGACTGTTTGTGCGAGCATATCGCAATGCACTCCCACCTTGTATTCCTTGCCATCGACACTATAGTAAAGCTTGTGGTGAAAACTCATTCCATTGAACACATTGCACATGTGTCGAATCACGTTTAGATTGTCAAGGCTTTCAACATAAAGATATGGATAACAAATGGTTATTTGGGTGCCGTCTTTTCCGATATGTGCACGAAAAATCTTGCTCTGATACTTAAAATCATAGGTCGAATAGCCATCTTCATGCTGGCGTTTCTCATAATGGCAGTTTAGGTTAACAAGACTGTTGAGAAGCGACTCTTCGAGCGTTAAGTCGCTCGATTGAACAGGCGGGTTCTCAACAGATTTAAATGATATGATTTTCTTAAATAATGACATATTTATTCCATTTTAATAGTGCATATTTTTTTAATAAACTCGCAAAAAATATGCCAATAATCTGAAAGCATTTTTCGTAAATTCAAAGGTTTGCATAAAATAAGACATTATTTAATAAAATAAAAGATTTATTTGTCAAAGATTTTCACTAACTTTGCACCTGCAAAATCATAAGCCTGGCGCAAGGATGATTGAATCTATTGTTGTTCAGGAAATTATAAGAAATATACCAAACATATTCAATTTATATATTAATTCAGTTTTTAAAATGAAGACAATCTACACTTTCGGTAATGGTAAAGCAGAAGGTAGCGCCGACATGAGAGACCTCTTAGGAGGCAAGGGTGCTAACCTCGCCGAGATGAACCTCATTGGTGTGCCTGTACCTCCAGGCTTCACTATCACCACTGAAATGTGTCGCCTCTACAACGAGAAAGGTCGCGACGAAGTTATCAAACTCATTAAGGGCGATGTTGAGAAGTCTATTGCTCACATCGAGAACCTTACTGGCAACAAGTTTAACGACCCATCTAACCCACAGCTCGTTTCGGTGCGCTCTGGTGCTCCTGTTTCGATGCCAGGTATGATGGATACAGTGCTTAACTTGGGTATCAACGACGAGGTTGCTGCTACACTGGCCGAGAAGAGTGGAAATCCCCGCTTCGCATGGGACAGCTACCGCCGTTTCGTGCAGATGTACGGTGACGTGGTGCTTGGTATGAAGCCCGAGAACAAGACCGACATCGATCCATTTGAGGCTATCATCGAGAAGGTTAAAGCCGATAAGGGCGTGAAGTTTGATACTGAGCTTGAGGTTGAAGACCTCAAGACTCTTGTTAAACTGTTCAAGGAAGCTGTAAAGGCCAATACTGGTAAGGATTTCCCCACCAGTGCATGGGATCAGCTTTGGGGCGCTATCTGCGCTGTATTCGATAGCTGGAACAATGAGCGCGCCATCCTCTATCGCCAGATGAACCGCATCCCAGAGGAGTATGGCACAGCAGTTAATGTTCAGGCTATGGTTTATGGCAACATGGGCAACAATTCAGCCACTGGCGTCTGCTTCTCGCGTGACGCTGCTACTGGTGAGAACCTCTTCAACGGTGAGTACCTGATCAATGCTCAGGGCGAGGACGTTGTTGCTGGTGTTCGCACACCTCAGCAGATTATGACCGAGGGTTCACGCCGCTGGGCAGCCCTTCAGGGCATCAGCGAGGAAGAGCGTGCCGCTAAGTATCCATCACTTGAGGAATCAATGCCCGAGTGTGCTAAGGAGCTTGTAGAGATTCAGCATCGCCTCGAGGAGCACTATCGCGACATGCAGGATATGGAGTTTACCATCCAAGACGGTAAGCTCTGGCTGTTGCAGACTCGTAACGGCAAGCGCACTGGTGCCGCTATGGTGAAGATTGCCATGGACCTGCTACGTGAGGGCAAGATTGACGAGAAGACTGTTCTCAAACGTATGGAGCCAGAGAAACTCGACGAGCTTCTGCACCCAGTATTCGACGCTTCAGCAATGAAGACTGCCAAGGTAGTTGCTAAGGGTCTTCCCGCAAGTCCTGGTGCTGCTACCGGCCACATCGTATTCTTTGCCGATGATGCCGAAGCTTGGGCTCAGCGCAACAAGAAAGTTATCTTGGTTCGCCTTGAGACTTCTCCCGAGGACCTGCGCGGAATGAGCGTAGCTCAGGGTATCTTGACCGCTCGTGGCGGTATGACCAGCCATGCAGCCGTTGTGGCTCGCGGTATGGGTCGTTGCTGCGTTTCGGGCGCTGGCGAGATCTTGGTAGACTACAAGAACAAGACCGTTGAGATGAGTGGAAAGGTTTACCACGAGGGTGACTGGATTTCACTGAACGGTAGCACTGGTGAGGTTTACGAAGGCCTCGTATCAACCGTTGACGCCGACATGAGTGGCGACTTCGCTGCTATCATGAATCTGGCAGAGAAATATAGCGAGATGTACGTGCGCACCAACGCCGACTCTCCACGCGATGCTAAGGTTGCTCGCAAGTTTGGTGCTAAGGGTATCGGCTTGTGCCGCACCGAGCACATGTTCTTTGAGGGCGACCGCATCAAGGCTATGCGCGAGATGATTATCGCAAGTGACGAGGAAAGCCGCCGTGTTGCACTCGACAAGTTGTTGCCATTACAGCGTGGTGACTTTGAGGGCATCTTTGAGGCTATGGATGGATTCGGTGTTACTATTCGTCTGCTTGATCCCCCTCTGCATGAGTTTGTACCCCATCAGCTCGCTACTCAGAAGGAGCTTGCCGAAGAACTTGGCATCACTCTTGACGAAGTGAAGAACGTGTGCGCTAATCTTGAGGAGTTCAACCCAATGCTTGGCCACCGCGGTTGCCGTCTGGGTTGTACCTATCCTGAGATCACTGAGATGCAAGCTCGCGCCATCATTGAGGCAGCCCTCAACGTGAAGGCACGTGGCATCGATGTTCATCCCGAGATCATGGTTCCTCTGGTAGGCGTTCTTCCTGAGATTGATATGCAGGCTCGTATCATCAACGAGACAGCACAGAAGGTATTTGCCGAGCGAGGCGAGACTGTTGCCTACAAGGTGGGTACAATGATTGAGATTCCTCGCGCCGCTCTCGTAGCTGACCAGATTGCTAAAGTTGCCGACTTCTTCTCGTTCGGTACTAACGACCTTACCCAGATGACCTTTGGTTACTCGCGCGATGATGCGCCTAAGTTCCTTGGCAAGTACAAAGAACTTGGTATCATCAAGGTTGATCCATTCGCAGTCCTCGATCAGGAAGGCGTTGGCCAACTTGTTGAGATGGGTACTAAGAAGGGCCGTGCTACCAAGCCCGAACTCAAAGTGGGTATCTGCGGCGAGCATGGTGGTGAGCCTTCAAGCGTGAAGTTCTGTGCACGCCTTGGTATGGACTACGTTTCTTGCAGTCCTTACCGTGTGCCCATCGCACGCCTCGCAGCCGCCCAGGCAGCAGTGGAGGAATAAATATCACTCTTACATAATAAAAGGGACCTGTCCGTTTGGGCAGGTCCTTTTTTATGTTTTATCTCCAGACGATTTTGGTGGTAAAACGTCGCAAAATGTGCATCATTATGTTTCTTTAGCGCTTTAATTCATAGACATAAAATATGCAATTTTTATAATATAAATACGATGGGGATTTTAATGCAAATATGTATATAACATATTAATAATCAATAAATTACTATTCCGAAAACTCTAACAAGAGTTAACAAAAAAGTTTGGCCCAAGTATTAAATATGTTGTATCTTTGCGCCGTGATTAGTCGACGAATCATCATGTTTAACATTAAAAAGAATTGCGATATGATAATAACAGAAAAAGAAAAAAGTAAGGTCGTCTTGTCAAGCCTGTTGGAAAGACACTACCCCGAACTGAAATTAGAACTTTGGGACATTATTGGGGCATATCACAAAGGTATGGGAACTGTTTCTCACACGAAAGACTATTGGGTAAGAGATTTTATGCCAATACAAATGGATGAGTATGTTTTCGTTAAGTTCGTTTATAATCCAGATTATCTTCAAGACAAGAAGAAGTACATTACAAATGTTGATAAAGTCATAAAAAACTGCCCATTTGCATCGTTGACGGAGGTAATATGGTATTCTGTAAAGGAAAGAAAAAAGGCAAAGAAACGGAATACGTAGTCATGACTGAAAAAGTTTTCAACGAAAATCCATCTTTCAGCAAAGAGCAAATAGAGTGTCTTCTTAAATGTGCTTTCCAGTCATCAGACTTGACAATCGTTTGGCTTCCATGGGATAAAGAAGATATCTTTGGTCACAC
>CACYVC010000047.1 GCA_902777835.1 uncultured Bacteroidales bacterium
TCATAATATTTCTTTTGATTACAGATTGTAAGTACCACCCATTTTGACCAATAGAGTGATATTACTCAAATTTTACCACTCATTTTGACCAATTGACCAGAAAATCATATGTCGATGTACTAACCTCTTCTTACTACATCACAGTCAACAGCACAGGAACAGGGATGTGGCCATTTGTGGTGTAGAGGATATCGCTAGTGTAGGTGCTGCGTCCCCGGTAGATGTGGTTGTTGGTGATGGTGTATAGAATGTCACTGCTATAGGTGCTGCGACCACCATATACATGCTTTCCATCCCAGGTGCACACGATATCGCTACTATAGGTACTGCGACCATCATACATATATTTGCCATCCCAGGTAGCTATAATGTCACTACTATAGGTACTTCGACCTGAGTAAAGGTATTTCCCGTCCCAAGTGTAGAGAATGTCGCTTGAATAAGTGCTGTTGCCACGATACAGATGACGTCCATCCCATGTAGCTATAATGTCGCTGGTGTAGGTGCTGCGACCACGATAAATGTGAGTCACAGCATTGATCTGTATCGACATTGCTATAATAGCCATCAGAAATAACAATGTCCTTTTCATGATTGTTCGTTTTTTTCTTGTTCCTTGAAAGTAATAGTGCGGTTATAAATATAATTGGCAATGGTATAAACCACCATCGATATTATCATTACGATATTTTGTCCAGCATTTTCCATAGGCAGGAAAGGAATAGTATCTACTGGCAGGTTCTTCCAACCCAAGCCTTCGAGCAAGAACAAGCCCACTCCACCTTGCAGCAACCAGCAAATAACAAATCCGCAGCCAAAAAGCAAAGCCTCACGCTTAATATTGGTACCTGTCTTGAAAACCCACTGCCTGTTCCAAATGAAACTGTTAATTACTCCAAGCACATATCCGATGATGTTGGCAGCTCCATATGGAACACTAAGCCAAGTGTTTAGTAGGTAGAATGATATTGCTGTGATAAGCGTGTTGAGCACACCTATCACTCCATATTTCATGAGCTGGATTAAGGTTTTTTTAGCTTCGTCTCTGGTTATCATCTTTGTTCATTGTTTTTTGTTGGCATTGCCATCTAATTCTTGCTTGGAGTAACAGTAATGCCTATATCTACCACATCTTTAACCACATCGCAGTTTGCCATAGTTTGCCACACTACAATAGAATTCACATCGGTGGGTTTTATGCCTGTAGCAATGACAATGCTTGACTGATAAAGAGCTCCGAATCCCGACCCTTTCCAATTGCCATAGCTATCGCTGAGTTCAAAATCCACATCTTTTCGGTGAACAACCTTCACACTGTCAACCATATCAACAGCAAGACTTAAATTGCTGAACTGATAGGAGTTGTTATGTCGAATTGTGAGCTGTATGTCATAGGTAAGAGTTGAGTCGGCATACTCAGGGGTGAACTTTATGGGGAAGTCCTTGTTCCAGCCCTCACCTGGTAGCGCCTTGAATTGTGCCATAGTGTCTTGCTTGAATGAGCATGCATTCAAGCAAGACAAGACACATATCAGAGTGACTGCCACAGCAATCATCGATTTTAACGTTATGTTGCCAAGAGTAGTCACCGTTTATTAATGATGCCTATTGGTCTCGTTGCGATTAAAACCACGTTTGTTGCCTTGCCTGCGCCTATTATCATTATAATTTGCTAGTTTGCTGGCTTTTGCATCAAAATTACTACGGCGTCGCTCGCGGTCACGATCACGTGGAGGGCGGTTTTTAACTACTGTCTCGTCATTAGCAGGAGCATCACCTGCCGCTTCATTAGCTGGTTTACCAGCAGTCTGCGGCTTAGTGCTGCGAGTCTTCTTTTTCTTCTTTTTCTTGGTATTGTCAAATCGGCTAATACTGTCTTGACCCACCAAGTCGCCATAAGCACTGCGTGCAGCACTTGCATCAAAATCAGAACCTTGCAATTGTTCAGGTTTAACACCTTGCTTGTTGAGAGCTATTACTTCGTAAACTCTCTCAGGCGAGATAGTCACCAAATCGACAGGCACGCCCTTCTCGGTAGAATAAGACATCTCCCCTCTCAAGATATCAGTCTTAAAGTGGTAATAGGTCTTATCTTTGGTCTCAAGCACAATTTCGCGCTTAGGCAGTGATTTAGATGCCTCAACGTAAGTATCTACCTCAAAGTTGATGCAGCATTTAAGTTTAGCGCACTGGCCAGCAAGTTTTTGAGGATTGAGCGACACTTCTTGATAACGGGCAGCACTAGTTGCCACCGAGACAAAGGTACTCATCCAGCTCGCACAACACAACGGACGTCCACATGGGCCTATGCCGCCTATGCGACCAGCCTCTTGACGCGCGCCAATCTGTTTCATCTCGACACGAATCTTGAACACGTCGGCAAGCACCTTTATTAGCTGGCGGAAATCGACGCGACCATCGGCAATATAGTAGAAAATCGCCTTGTTGCCATCACCCTGATACTCCACATCGCCAATCTTCATCTCCAGACCAAGATCTTTTGCAATCTTGCGGGAGCGAATCATGGTATCAATCTCCTTCGCCTTAGCCTGCTCAAAGCGTTCCAAATCAGTAGGTTTTGCTTTGCGGAACACTCGCAGAATCTCGGCATCGGGACGCAAGCGGGTACGTTTCATCTGCAACTTCACCAGATTGCCTGTAAGTGCCACTGTGCCAATATCGTGACCAGGATTAGCCTCGACCGCTACCACATCTCCTTGTTTGAGGTCAAGGTGCGCCGAGTTGCGGTAGTATCCCCTGCGGGTGTTCTTGAAGTGGACCTCAACGATGTCGAAGTCGTTCTTCCCGCCTGGCACATCGGCAAGCCAGTTATAGCTGTCGAGATTGCAACGCGTGTTGCAGTCACCACAACCACACTTGCCACAGTCCACACACTGGTTGGTGCTCGGAGGCTCAGGTGAAGTTATTTGTTTATTAATGTCATCCATGACTCATGGCATTATTTAGCGAAGCTCACGGCACGTGTCTCACGAATCACGGTGATGCGCACCTGTCCGGGATAAGTCATCTCATCCTGAATCTTTTGTGCGATTTCAGTTGAGAGTTGCTCGGTCTCCTGATCGCTAATCTTGTCGGCGCCAACAATCACGCGCAACTCACGACCTGCCTGGATGGCATAAGTCTTGACAACGCCAGGATAGGACATTGCCAGTCGCTCAAGGTCGTTAAGACGCTTGATATAGGCTTCCACAACCTCACGACGGGCACCTGGGCGTGCGCCAGATATGGCGTCACACACCTGCACGATAGGAGCATAAAGGCTAGTTGCCTCCTCCTCGTCGTGGTGAGCGCCAATGGCATTGCAAATGTCGGCTTTTTCCTTATACTTCTCAGCGAGTTTCATACCAAGCTGTGCATGTGGCAATTCAGGCTCATCATCGGGCACCTTGCCAATATCATGCAACAATCCTGCACGACGGGCCTTCTTAGGATTCAAGCCCAGCTCGCTTGCCATCACTGCACACAGATTGGCTGTCTCGCGCGAGTGCTGAAGCAAGTTCTGACCATAGCTCGAGCGATATTTCATCTTACCAATTAGGCGGATGAGCTCAGGATGCAGACCATGAATACCCATGTCGATAGCTGTGCGCTTACCAGTCTCGATAATTTCATCCTCAACCTGGCGACGCACTTTAGCAACAACCTCCTCGATGCGAGCAGGATGGATGCGACCGTCGGCAACAAGCTGATGCAGTGCCAGGCGGGCAATCTCACGACGCACGGGATCGAAACTTGAGAGCACGATAGCCTCGGGAGTGTCGTCAACAATTATCTCAATGCCTGTAGCAGCCTCAAGGGCGCGGATGTTGCGACCCTCGCGGCCAATGATACGGCCCTTCATCTCATCGTTGTCGATGTGGAAAACGGTAACAGCATTCTCAATGGCGGTCTCGGTGGCAACTCGTTGAATGGTAGCTACCACAATGCGCTTGGCTTCCTTGTTGGCTGTGAGCTTGGCATCGTCCATGATATCATTGATGTAGCTTGCGGCAGCAGTCTTTGCCTCATCCTTGAGCGACTCAACGAGTTTTTCCTTGGCTTCCTCGGCCGAGAGACCACTCACGTGCTCGAGAGTGTCGCGCACCTTCATTTCCATCTTGTCAACTTCTTTCTTGCGGTCTTCGAGCACAGCAAGCTGATTGTCGAGATTCACCTTGAGGTTGTCGGTCTCGTTCTTCTTGCGCTGCAACTCTTGCTGCTGCTGATTAAGTTGAATTTCACGCTGTTTAAGTTTTGCTTCGCTCGACTGAACTTTTGCAAGGCGCGCGTTGGCCTGCTTTTCGCTCTCACTCTTGATAGCAAGGCTTTCTTCTTTGGCTTTCAGTTCTGCATTTTTCTTAAGCATTTCGGCCTCACGATTAGCATTCTCCACAATCGTGTTGGCTTGAGATTTAGCATTACGCTTCGAGATCATACCAGCCACTACTGCCCCAATAATCAGGGCGATGACTGCGATTACAATATAAATGACTATGTCCATTATTAAAATAAAATTTATATAAATAAAAATGCACCGCTCATCACAAATCACTAAACCTCAGCGAGGTCATGGATTTGCGCAAGAAGTGCAGGAACCTGTTATTTGCAATATATTCAGCTGCTCACAATGTCACTTCAAGAGAGTGACAATGTGGCATATAACTTATATTTTCACCACCACATCATTGAGCTGCTGCTCAAAATCGGTGAGATACTTGTTCACAGCGACATTTTGATTATAGGCCTTAGAATATAGCCTTGCAAACTGGAAGGCAACCATTGCCATAACACGCTTCGACGCATCATCTCCGTCGAAGCGCTTTATCCACTTGTTCCACAATGTGTTAACAAGCTTCTCGGCTTCGCGATAATTAGCCTCCTCATCACGGGGAATAGTGAGAGCAGTGGGCTCAACATCGGCTAATCTTATCATTATATTTAGGTTGTTGTCGTCTTTTGCCATAATCGTGCATCATTCATTAAGTTGAGCGATGCATTTGTCAATGTCCCGCACTAAAGTGGAGATTGTGGTCCTGGCTCTTTCCACATCATTGAGATCAGGAGCGACCACGCGAGCCAGCTTCAAATACTCATTTTCTTGCTGCAATAGCTCATTGGCTCTCTTCATTTGCTCTATCTCTTCAACAAGTTGCTCCTTTTCGCTTGATAGCTCGGCGTTTGCGCTCTCTAGGGCATGATATTTTTCAACTAAGATATTGCTCTTGTTGATGATACGTGCCAGCGTCTGTTGCAACTCATTTGCCATAGGTCTCCAAAATTTTACAAAAGTACAAAAAAAATCGCTACCACAGCGAAGTTTAAGTGTTTTTTTATATAATTTTATTAAAAAAACTATTTTACTGATTTTTGAACCATAAAAAACTATTACTTTTGCCAAATGTTACAATATATAATCAGTGGCAGCAATGCCCAAGATATAATCAGCACCACAACCAGTGCACTCAACAATGGTTGCAGATGGATAAGGCTCGATTTGAGTGAATTAACACCAGTTGAGATTGAAGCTACAGTAAAAACACTACAAGAGAAATGCAACGAGATAGAAGCGTTCCTCTCGCTTGATAACGATGTGCAAAATGTTGCCACATTGAAAGTAGCTGGAGTTCATTTAGAGCATGACAGCAAAATCACCGCCGTAGATGCCCGCAAACAGCTTGGTGAGGAACCAGTTATCGGTATCACAGTGACCGAAGCCGCTGACGTGCCATTCATACCACGCACCGCTATCGACTATGTAGCCGTAGCAAATGACGACCTCGATGGGTGCCGCAAAGTGGTACAGCAGATGAAAACCACAGGTCTCGAAGAGCCTGTTATAGCGCCATACTGTCATGCCACACCGCTAAAAACCTTGATGGACACTGGCATCAACGGCATCGCCGTGCATCACAGCACCACACCACCTACTACATTACAAGAACTCCTCAAGGAGCTCAACACACTGGTCAAGCAACGCCTTGAGGAGTTATAAAAACCTCACTAGTTTAGTGCTTTCTACCCGCAGCGAGAAGTTCCGCAATTAGTGCAGATCAGGCATCCCTCTTGATAAACTAGGCTTTCCTGGCCACAATTGGGGCAAGTCTGTCCGTTGAGTTTGGTGCCGTTAGGAAGATACTTCTTCAAGGCGCGCTCCACACCCATTTTCCATGTGTTGATGCTCTTATTGTCAAGCTCGAGACTTGCAACAAGCTTGAGCACCTGCTCGATAGGCATGCCATAGCGCAGCACCCCCGATATGAGCTTTGCATAGTTCCAGAACTCAGGGTTGAACTTCTCGCTCAAGCCCTCGATTGTGGTCTTGAATCCACGCTTGTTGATGAACTGGAAGTCGTAACGCTTCTCGCCATTCTCGTTCACCGCCTTGATAATCTTGCCCTTAGTCACTGATTTGGGGCAGAAAATGCCTTCCTCATCGTCGGCGATACCAGTGAAAATTTCATAAGGACGATTGTCAATCAAACCAATGAAGGCAATCCACTTCTCCTTGTTGTTCTGGAAGCGCACCACATCGGCCTCAAGCTCCACAGGACGCTTGAGGATGTGCTCCTCCTCGGCAATGTAGTGAGCCTTCTTCTCGTCTTTCTTCTTCTTGTTTTTGCCATCGCCAGCCAGCGAGATAAGCACGCCACTGCGAGAACCGTCACGATAAACGGTGCAGCCTTTGCAACCCGAGCGCCAAGCCTCAACATAGAGTTTGCCTACCATCTCCTCGCTGATGTCGTTGGGGAGATTGATGGTAACACTTATACTATGGTCAACCCATTTTTGCACAGCGCCTTGCATCTTCACCTTGTTGAGCCAGTCAACATCGTTGCTGGTGGCTTTGTAATAAGGAGAGCGCTTAACGAGGTCCTCTATTTCCTCTTGAGTGTAATCGTCACGTACCTCAATGCCATTGGTCTGCATCCATGTGATAAACTTGTGGTGATAGACGATATACTCCTCAAACGAGTCACCCGACTCATCAACATAGTCAACCCTCACATCCTTATCGCTTGGGTTTACCTTGCGGCGACGCTTATACACTGGCAGGAATACTGGCTCGATGCCCGAAGTGGTCTGGGTCAAAATACTCGTTGTACCAGTTGGCGCAATGGTTAAGCAAGCAATGTTGCGGCGACCATATTTCACCATAAGATCATACAACTCGGGATCGGTCTCCTTGATGCGCTGAATGTAAGGATTGTTCTCCTCGCGCTTAGCGTCATAAATCTCAAATGCTCCGCGCTCGCGAGCCATGTTTACCGACGAACTATATGCAGCAAGGGCAAGTGCCTTGTGTACCGACACCGAGAACTCAGTAGCTTCGGGAGTGCCATAAGTCAATCCCATAGCGGCAATCATATCACCCTCGGCAGTGGTGCCCACACCTGTGCGGCGGCCCTTGAGAGTCTTGTTGCGAATCTTAGTCCAAAGGTTTAATTCTGTCTGCTTAACCTCCTCAGTCTCAGGGTCGGACTTAATCTTAGCAAGTATCGCTTCAATCTTCTCCATTTCCAAATCGATGATGTCGTCCATCATGCGCTGGGTGTAGCCTATGTGCTCCCTGAAGAGGTCAAAATCAAAGTAAGCATCCTTAGTGAAAGGATTAACCACATAACTGTAAAGATTCACAGCAATCAGACGGCAGCTATCATAGGGGCACAGAGGAATCTCGCCGCAGGGATTGGTAGAAATGGTACGGAAACCGAGGTCGGCATAGCAGTCGGGCACAGCCTCACGGGTAATGGTATCCCAGAACAACACGCCAGGCTCAGCGCTCTTCCAAGCATTGTGCACAATTTTACCCCAAAGCTTCTGAGCATCAATCTTCTTGGTGTAAGAAGGTTCCTTAGCATCTATAGGATACTGCTGAATGTATTCGGTGCCATCTACGGCAGCCTGCATGAAGGCGTCATCGATACGAACCGACACATTTGCACCAGTAACCTTTCCCTCAACCATTTTGGCATCGATAAACGACTCGCTATCAGGATGCTTAATACTAACCGTGAGCATCAGGGCGCCACGGCGTCCATCCTGCGCCACCTCGCGGGTGGAGTTGCTGTAACGTTCCATGAAAGGCACCAGTCCTGTAGAAGTCAATGCTGAGTTCTTCACTGGCGAACCCTGAGGACGGATGTGCGACAAGTCGTGCCCCACTCCACCACGACGCTTCATGAGCTGCACCTGCTCCTCGTCAATCTTGATGATGCCGCCGTAAGAGTCGGGTTGACCGTCAAGACCAATCACAAAACAGTTGCTGAGTGAGCCCACTTGGAAATTGTTGCCAATTCCTGCCATAGGACTGCCCTGCGGCACTATGTAACGGAAGTTCTTGAGCAGGTCAAAAATCTTCTCCTCACTCATGGGATTGGGATACTTCTTCTCAATTCTCGCTATCTCGCTGGCGATGCGGTGGTGCATATCGTCGGGGGTGTGCTCATAGAGGTGCCCAAACGAGTCTTTAAGAGCATATTTTGTCGCCCACACTCTCGCTGCCAGCTCATCGCCTTTAAAGTACTCTAACGAGGCATGATAGGCCTCATCGTAGGTGTAAGTTTTCTTTTCCACTGTATTCTTTTTAGCTAACGAGTTAACAAGTTAACACGCAAAGGAGACAATTTTTTGATCATCAATTGCTACCGTTAATCGCTATTGTAACTCGAGATATGTTATTATTAGTTTTTTATTTGCAATTAGCGTGCAAAATTAAGCACAATAAGAATCTTATGAAACAATTGTTAATAACTTTACAGGCAAAAGTTATCAACAACCACACAAGGGTGTTTTACCACTTCTCTGTGAAACTTGAGCGTCCTTTATAGTCAACTGTACCCATCTTCTCGAGCCAAGAGATGATAATGCTGCTTGTTGTGTCGGTGCCACGCTCACCTTGGTCTTGGCGAGGAGAATCGCAAATCGATGCCACATAGTTATTGGTCATCACGCGATATTTCGCCTTCATGTCGAATTTTTTACCATCAGGACCAAAGAGTTCGAGTTTTTTAATCTCGGTCTTTGACTCGTCTTTATAGGTCACCACCGCTGTGCATCCGCTAGTGATAGGGAAACGGTTGCGATCGGCCTTAAAGCATGCAATAAGCATGTCACTCAACTCCTTGCCTGTGAGGTTCATCACCACAGCAGTGTTCATGAATGGGTCAAGGTTAAGAATGTCCTTCACAGTAATAGGACCAGCAGGGAATTTGTCATAGCGCACGCCACCATAGTTCTCAAAAGCGATGTCGCAGCCAAGCTCTGAGCGCCAGGCGTCGCACATCATCACGCCAAGGGCATCGTAAGTCGAAATGTCGGTAGAAAAGCGCCCTATCTCACGTTCCATTTCAGGACTGCTCTTGAAATGTGCAAGCATGGCGTCGGCAACCTCGTTATGCCTAGTAAAGCGATCTAAAAATATATTCTCGGTCTTCTTGCTCACCACCTTGCCGTCTTCCACTTCAAGGGTGGTAAGGGCAACTCTAGGCAACTGATAACCATTCTGGGTAATTAGCACTCCATTATGCAGCTCGCCGCCTTCAAGCTGGGTGTGGGTGTGGCTACTCACAATAACGTCATAATAAGGATACTTTTTTGCAAGCTCCACATCGTTCTCATACCCAATGTGAGTGAGCAACACATTCACGTCGCACTGATTAGTAAGCCACTTAAATTCTGGTATTACCTCCTCGGGTTGTCTGAACGACAAACCTTTAACGTTATCGGGGTGAGTGTCGGGTATGCCCAAAGTGCCCACTTGAGTGATGCCAAGTACGCCCACTTTCACGCCATTCACGTCAAACACCTGATAAGGCACCACCTTGATGCCTGTCTCTTCAGAACAAGTGATATTGGCAGCTATATATCTAAAATTAGACAACGCGGTCATCTTTGCCAAACCATCAATTTTTGAGTCATACTCATGATTGCCCAGCGCCGAAGCGTCAAAACCAATGAAATTCATAAAGGCGATCATGGGGTAAGAGACTGGATCATAGAGGTCGTTATAAGGATTGCCAGTGCGGTTGTCGCCTGCCGAGAGCACAAGCAAACCAGGATCGATAGCACGCAAACTATCGACGATAGCAGCCAACTTAGGCATCTTCTCAATCGCTGCATGCATGTCGTTTGTTGACAAAATCCTTACCGTCTTGCCGTGGGCAACACCCATTAGCGACAACAATACCACACTCACAATTACCAAAAAAAACTTTTTCATAATCTTATAGGTTTATTATTTTAATACTTTGTTTATCAGTTAATGGAGCCGCATGGTCAAGAGTGTGCCCCCATTTGTCAGCAACTTGCATAGTAGGCACAGCGCTAAGTTCCAGACCATTACGCACAGCATAGCGCAACAGCACATCACCGACCGTTGCCCCGCGAAATATCCTAATGCGGCAATTATTCACTCTCACTGTCATAGTAATATATATAATAATGTGAAACTTTTCTTGACTAACACAGTCGCAAATTTACAAAAAATTAGTGCAAGTTGAGAATAGAATAAAATAAAAAAGCAATGTTTTTTTATTTTTTATGCCGAAATGCAACCTAACTTATCCAAAAGTTCACACTTCATGCGCTTTTCTATAAAAATTTTAGACACTTAACAAAAATACATCTCTAATGATCCTAAATTCGGTCAATTGGTCAAAATGAGTGGTAAAATTTGAGTAATATCACTCTATTGGTCAAAATGGGTGGTACTTACAATCTGTAATCAAAAGAAATAT
>CACYVC010000048.1 GCA_902777835.1 uncultured Bacteroidales bacterium
GAATGTGGGCGCAAGCAGTCCCGAAGACTATGGCGACTACTTTGCCTGGGGAGAAACTTCGCCCAAAGATGTCTATTCTTTGAGCACCTACAAGTGGTGTAAAGGTGCCGAAAATACACAGACGAAGTATTGCTCTGACAGTGAATTGGGAATTGTTGACAACAAGAAAACATTAGACCCCGACGATGATGCCGCAACCATAAATTGGGGGCCATCGTGGTGCATGCCCACCGAAGCGCAAATGCAAGAACTGATAACAAGGTGCAATTGGAAGGCTTCGACAATGAAGGGGGTGAAAGGCTATTCTGTTACGGGTCCAAATGGCGCCACAATGTTTTTGCCTGCAGCTCTCTGCCGTGGAGACGGGCCGATTGATGACATTGACTGGGGTGGTTTCTATTGGTCGAGCGAATCTCCCGGTTTCATTGATGCCTCTGGTGGATTGACTTTTGGTGAAGGTGGGGCTTCATGGGCTTTCCTCTATCGCTTCGGAGGCTGTAGTGTTCGACCTGTTCGAGTCATGAACAGATAGTCAGCACCTCACTCTCAATGGCAGGATAAAGAAAAGAGGGTGTGTCATATCTTTATTTTGACACACCCTCTTCTCTCTCAACTATCAACTCTAAACTGCGACTTTAGTCGCCATCCACTCCATAGTATCGGTTCCAATATTCAATAGCCTTATAATAGTGATTTTTGAAAAAAAATGTCTCTTTATAGATGATAAGTCACAGAAAATAGATACCTTTGTAGGCGGTAAATAACGATTCTCATGGGAGATGTGAAGTATATATGGAACAAGCTGTGGATATGGGTTCGCAACATCCTTATCTTCTTCTTTGTATCATCGATACTGGCAGTGATAGCATTCAAGTGGGTGCCAGTGTATCGCACACCTCTCATGTATATCAGATGCTGCCAGCAGTATATAGCCGGCAAGGATCCACAGATTAAGCATCAATGGGTGGATATGGACCAAATTTCGAAGCACATGCCCGCAGCTGTCATCAGCAGTGAAGATGCTAATTTCATGAAGCACCCTGGATTTGACGAGAAGGCCATCCTAAAAGCACGCCTCGAAGCCCTTAAAGGCGGCAAAGAACGTGGAGCAAGCTCTATCTCTCAGCAAACTGCCAAGAACGTTTTTCTTTGGCCAAATCACAGTTGGCTCAGGAAAGGCCTAGAGACCTATTTCACCTTCCTCATAGAGAAAATATGGGGCAAGGAGCGCATTATGGAGGTCTATCTCAACTCTATCGAAATGGGCGACGGCATCTATGGCGTGCAGGCGTGTGCCAACGAGAATTTCCATAAAAACGCCAGTGAGCTCACCCAAAGCGACGCGGCACTAATTGCTGCCACTCTGCCCAATCCGCTAAAGTTTGACTCTGCCAATCCCAGCAGATATTTGGAGAAGCGCCGCAAGCAAATAATTGCAGGTATGAACTACCTGCGTAGCAACAATATAGCACCTGACTGGGGTGTTGACCCTGCCACAATAAAGCATGACGCCACGCCACAAGCTGGGCAGAAAAGCAACAAAAAAAGCAAAAAGAGCAAAAAGAGAAGACGCTAGCAACGATGCCGAATGCCCCTTGAGGCAGGATGGGCGCCGCTCAAAGCATCTAACGCAAAAGTAACTATACACAAAACTGACAACTCATAACTGATTACTTGTTACATAAAAAACAACTTAAAACAACTATGGATTTTATTTCGCAAAGACTTCAAGCGCTGTCGCCATCGGCTACACTGGCGATGTCACAAAAAAGTACCGAACTTAAGGCTCAGGGTATTGACGTTATTAACCTTAGCGTTGGAGAACCCGATTTCTTCACCCCCGACCACATTAAAGAGGCTGCTAAGAAGGCTGTAGATGACAACTTCTCGTTCTACTCGCCAGTGCCAGGATATTTGTCACTAAGGCAGGCCATCAGCGACAAGCTTAAGAACGAAAACAACCTTGATTTCGCTCCCGAGCAAATCGTGGTGGGCAATGGTGCCAAACAGTCGCTTTGCAACACTGTTCTGTGCCTCGTCAACCCTGGCGATGAAGTGATTATCCCCACTCCAGCATGGGTAAGCTATGTGCAGATGGTGAACCTGTGCGGCGGTAAGAGCGTGCTAGTGCCAGCAACCATTGAGCAGGACTTCAAGATCACTCCCGAGCAGCTCGAGAACGCCATCACAGAGAAGTCGAAACTTATCATACTGTGCTCGCCATCTAACCCAAGCGGCAGCATCTATAGCCGTGAAGAGCTTGCTGGCCTTGCCGCTGTGCTGGCACGTCACCCACAGGTGATGATTATCGCCGACGAGATTTATGAGCACATCAACTACGTGGGCAAGCACGAGTCACTTGCACAGTTCCCCGAAATCAAGGACCGCGTAGCAGTGATTAATGGTGTGTCGAAGGCTTACGCCATGACCGGATGGCGCATCGGTTACGTTGCTGCCCCATTGTGGCTCGCCAAGGCCGTGAACAAACTGCAAGGACAATACACCAGCGGTGCCTCGTCAATCGCCCAAAAGGCCGCCGAAGCTGCCTACCGTGGCTCGCAGCAATGCGTAGAGGATATGCGCGTGGCATTCCAGCGCCGTCGCGACCTTATCACCGGTCTGCTTCAGGAGATTCCAGGCATCGAGCTCAAAGTTCCTCACGGAGCATTTTACGTGTTCCCCAAGGTTGAGGCATTCTTTGGCAAGAAGTGTGGCGACACCGTCATCAACGACGCTGGCGACCTCGCCATCTACCTGCTCGAGAAGGCCCATGTGGCCAGCGTGGCAGGCGACGCATTCTGCTGCCCAGGCTACCTGCGCATGAGCTACGCAACCAGCGATGAGAACATCATCGAGGCCGTGGCACGCATCAAAGCCGCCCTCGCCGAGCTGAAATAATTCAAAACACATAATCACAAAATGGGTTCTGCCAAAATCGTGGCAGAACCCATTTATTTTATCCTATATGAGCCACAATCAGGGCCGCTTGCCTAGTATTATTCTCAAACCCATATTAATGTGGAATCTTAATGGTCGCTCTGAGTAGATGTTATCGTCGGCACCATTATAGAAATAGTAGGAAACTCCTGGCTCAAAGAAGAACGCCAACCTGTCGGCAACTCCATATTGCACTCCTAACCTTGCGAGTGCCGAGAACTGTGGGCGCTCATCGCGGGAATCTGATAAATTATAGTAATTTAAATAATAATCTTTGCGGGAATGACTCTTCAAGTTAAACTCTATAGCTCCACCTGCCACAGCATAGAATGACCATCGCCTTCTGTTCCACAAGATGCGCGACACCTCAAGTGGAATGCCAATGTAATGAGCCGTGACTTCAGTTTTTTCCCAATACTCTTGACCATTGTTATCATCAAGTTCGACGTACTCATTGGTGTCTAGCTTTTTCATAGTCAAATAGGTATAGCCAATGCCACTGCCCAATTTCCACTTCCTGCCAATTGGGAACCAAACTTCGAGACCAAATTTCACTGGCATCTGCACATCCACTTTCTTGTGATGATTATATCCCGACTCTAAATCTGAAGGTACAGAACTTTGCAGTGCAGCATATAAGGGATGAACCCATGACTTACTCGATGACATGCCAAGCCCAGAGTAGGCTAAAGTTATCTCGAGGGGCAACTGCCCACTCTTTCCGACCTCTCTTCCCTCCCATGCCCACAACGGATGCACTTGTGGCATAGGCTCATGCAAGATAATTGTTGCAGAGTCCACCTGATGCTTTAATGTGTCAGTATCGAGTTGTGCTATATCTTGTTTATCAACCACTTGATGTGTAGCAGAAGAGTCTCCTGCCATGGCGGTCAACTCTCCCTCGGTAGGGGCAAAGTGTGCCTTGTCGGTTGTAGATGGCGGAAGTGTGACTTCCTCACAAGAATCAGCAACCGTATTATACTCAACGACTTTTTGGCTACTGTAGTGTGGCGGTTGAGAAGCATTGGATCTAGCATAATTGTCTTCATTAACAGTTTCCACATTTTCTGTTACTTCTTCATTTTTTAAGGAACTGCTGGGCTCAACTGATTCAGGAGAAAGAGAACCATTCTTAGCGATATTTTGCGGCTTGGAGATATCGCTTCCATCTTGCAGTGCAGTCCATATCACCACCGCGACAACTGCTGCAGCTGCCATTCCTGCCAGAGCTTTATATATCGAGCGGCGAGGCACTATTGCGCCACGTTTCTTGCCATGGCGCCCATCCATCGAAGCGTTAATCTCTCGCCACAGCCCTGATGGCTCTATCATCTCATGTTGCGACAGCCGCTCGTGCATTATGTCGATAAAGTCATTCTTCATAGTTCCTTGTTTTTGATTTCCATGATTCTCTTTGCCAGCAGTTTGCGGGCACGATGATACTGCGAGGCCGAAGTGCTCTCGCTTATTCCAAGCATCTTTGCTATGGTGCTGTGAGGTTGTTTTTCAATGGCAAAGAGGTTAAAAATAGTGCGATAACCTACTGGCAACTCTTGCACCAGCGCCATCAAGTCTTCAATGGCCATAGTCTTGGCTTGTGCCGCAAGTTCCTCATCAACAGCCAAGTCATCTTGCTCATCAATGATATCATCAATTTGCACAAATGCGTACAGCGACTTCTTGCGCCTGAGCAGCTGTAACGACTCGTTTATCACAATTCGCCTAACCCAAGCCTGTAGCGAGCCATCGTTATTAGGAGTGAAGGCACTGATTCCAGTAAACACCTTGAGATAACTCTCCTGCAACACATCCTTCACATCGTCGGGATCAACCACATAGCGCGAGCACACGGCAGTCATAGCGCCAACCGTGCGACTATACAGCTCTTGCATAGCCACTCGATTTCCTTGCATGATGTCGCGCACGAGCTGTTTCTCGTCTAAACCCGCACTATTGCTCATTATATGACCTTTTAATATTAGCTATCCGTTAGCATAATAAAATTGTTAATTAATCGGTGTGAAAAAAGTCACACATATTGTTGATTTTTTCATATAGCAGCAAAAATAATGCAATAATCTATAGCGCAAGGCGTAAGCCTACATTGTTACTCCAAGAATTGTATTTGCCACTCAGCATGGCCGAGCCATAATAGGTGCGACAACACTTTGGCTCATTATCCCATGAACCACCCTTGATATAACGGTATGTTTCCCCAAGAACCATTCTAAAGCTGCCAGCGCACCATTCCCATACATTACCGCTCATGTCATAAAGCCCCAACTCGTTAGGCGCCAACGAAGCGACAGTCATGGGACCAGATAATGAGAAACCCTCATCGGCAGATATCTCATCTTCATCATAAGCAGAATTATACAGGTGCCATGCAACATCCTCAATGTTGTTGCTACCTGCAAAGTCATAGCCTCCGCTATATCGGCCACCTCGTGCCGCATATTCCCATTCCGCTACCGTTGGCAATCTGAATTCACATCCCGTCAGTTCATTCAGTTTCTCGATAAATTCAAGACACTGCCTATCTGAGACATATTCAACAGGACGTTGCAGATTGTCGGTATAACCATTTCTACTAGAGAAATAGCTGGGATTTTCGCCCATAACGGCTATCCATAGCTCTTGTGTCACCTCGGTTTGTCCAATGAGGAAATCATTTATCGTTTCTTCATGTGCTGGTTGACCACAAATCATTTTCTCAAAACCATTTAAATCACTGTCCACCTCGCCAGGGAATCCCATCATAAATGTGCCTCCTTTGACTTCCACCATGCTAAATGACACGCCATTGACGGTGAAAACAAACTGATCGTCCTTAACGACTTCGGGTTCATCGTGGTTACATGATGCCAACACTGCCAGAAGTGCCATGCATACCATAAAAACATTTTTTTTCATATTTCTTCAAATCTTTTATAATTACAAACACTAAGTTTGCCACCAGTAAGGCAAAGTTAGAAATCTTGCATCAATTAGAGTTCTTTTTTTGCAAAAAATGGAAATTGCAAAAGGTATCGCCCGATTCAAGGTACACTTCGAGTCGTCGTGACTCAGTCGTCTCATCGAGAGGATCAATTGTTATTATAAGCTCTTTTTTCACGCTTTGCGCCCGGCTCCAAGCGCCTTTTATTTCCATGAAATATTCTGATTCGACTCTCGCCCAAAACTCCGTGTCATCTTCTTTGATGCCATTAAACCAAAACATGCCATAGTTCTTGCACACCATCTTGTAAGTTCCTCCGCTTGCTGGAACTTGATATACATTATCAATCTTTTCAAGACCACTCTGGTCGTCCCACTCCATTGGGTCCCAGTCGCCAAGTGGCCTATCTTTGTCACACGAAATCAACAACATGCCCGCCACAGCAAGCATCAGAATCATCAGGAAAACACTTTTTATCTTCATGTCATTTGTCTTTTAGGTTTCAATATTTGTTCAGTATATAAATGCTCGCCATCACAAAATATTGCATCAAAAATACCACTTTTTGCCATTTTCGTGCAAGATTCTTAACTTTGTGCATTTATTAGAAGGACAAAACCTTTATAACGCTTATGATACAGAAATTGAACTACGTGATGCTTGCAGCGCTTGCCGTGATGATGCTGGCATGCAGCAAGGACGAACCATTCGACGATTCAGCAACTCTTAACCCTGAAGACCCCCGGCTCGAGATCCTGGCAACACTTGTGTGGCGCTATTATGGTGGGGCAGGTGACCATGACATACAAAAAATCACCTACACCATGCGCGACGCATCGTGCTATTTCATCAGCCCTTTGACCGAAGAACGCGATGAGGAGCTCGCAAAGATGGCAGAGGAAAACTTAGAAGTTGACAACCCACTGATTATCCGCTGTGGCAATGATGGCTACTTAGTCTATGCCAACCGCTCTTTCATCACATCAAGCGACTACGTGAGCGACCGTTACTTTGATGGATACTACTATGGAGATGGAGGCGACGAGCCAACTCTTGATTTCACAATCATTCTCCAAACGATAATCATCAAGCCCGAAGATGGAATCGATGCCGAAGCCTTGAAAAATAAACTAGTCAAGAAATACGGTAAAAAAATCAACAAGGAAACTGCTAAGATAGAGCACAGGGGAAATTCTTACTTAATTTATTTAGACAGCAGAGTAAACACTTCGGCGCAGGTGCTTGACATCAGCAATGAAATCTACATGCGCGACGACGTGAAATGGTCCGAACCTAACATGTTTATCCCATTGCATTTATGCGATTGAATCGCTTTTCGTGACATCGTGGGTTTAATGAGGAAGAATGAGGAATATTTAGCCGTGTTCGCCAACAGCGACACGGCAAAATTATTCACTTTACCGTTTTTTAAAAAACAAAAAGAGAGCACATGGGTATTGGTTCTGAAAAAAAGTTTTATCTTTGTGGAATAGAAAAAGAAATATCAAAAGATTTTGATAATGCTCTGGACAAGAAGAATTTCTCCCAAAGCCACTTGTGATAATGAAAATTGTAGTACCTTTGTATTATGGAAGACAAAAAAAATATTATAAAGGCACAAAATAACCAAGTGTTACCCACACAATTAGTTGATGATGTCAAGCTGATTGTGGAGCGCGGTTTGCGTGATGCCTACCGCAGTGTCAACTCCATTTCCATTTTGACTTTTTGGAATGTGGGGAAACGCATAGTGGAAGAAGAACAACATGGAGAGAATCGTGCTGAATATGGGAAGCAAGTGCTCAAAAGCTTGGCAGAAGTACTTGTGCCGTTGTTCGGTTCTTCTTATAATGAACGCAATTTGTATAGTATGCGTCAGTTCTTCTTGTGTTTCAGGGACTTGGAGATTTTGAACACGCGTGTTCAAAATCTTTCATGGTCACATTATCGTATGTTGCTTCGCGTCCCTGACGAGAATGCCCGCTACTGGTATTTACGTGAAGCATCGCAGGAGATGTGGAGCGTGCGCACTCTGAGCCGAAACATCGGTTCGCAATACTACTACCGCCTGCTGCAATCACCCAAGAAAGACAAGGTGATTGCCGAAATGCGAGAATTAACACAGCCATTGCAACAAGGCAAAGATGAAATCGTCAAGAATCCTGTTGTTGCCGAGTTTCTTGGGCTGGAGAACACCGATTATAGTGAGAGCGAGCTAGAACAGGCAATCATTGACCATCTCCAGAAGTTCATTATGGAAATGGGGCGCGGTTTTGCCTTAGTCGGTCGCCAAAAACGTATTGCAACCGAAACTGCCAATTATTACATTGACCTTGTCTTCTACAATTACGACTTGCAATGTTTCTTTTTGATAGATCTTAAAACCACTACCATAACCCATCAAGATGTTGGGCAGATGGATATGTACGTTAGAATGTTTGACGACTTGAACAGTAAAAGAATCCATAACCCTACAATCGGCATCATTCTTTGTGCCGAGACAGATAAAGATATAGCCAAATACTCAATCCTGAGCGACAACAAAAGGTTGATTGCAGCAAAATATCTCACTTACATGCCTTCGGAGGAGGCACTAAGGCGTGAGATTGAGCAGCAAAAAGAAATTTTCTATCTGCAACATGGCAAATCTAACAATGAGAATGACGACCAATAACAAAAAGAAAGCACATTGTTACTGGTCCTAAAAATATTGCATGCTATCAGTGAACACAATGAGTTAAGGATAACTTCAATGTTCTAAATCATGACCTTTTAGGCTATGTGTACGCAGAATAAATACAAAGACGGCGAGTGGGAATACATTGAATATTACCCATTGGAACAATCAATAGTCCCATGCTCTGTAAAAACACGTTACGTTCGAGGTATGGCATGGTTTGACAAGTTTGAATTGGCAAAATTGTTGGGATGTGAAGTACGTGACATCAGGCGCTATCTAGATGAGTCAGAAGCAAACGGTGAATTGTCACAAGAGCACATAGCAATTTTAGAGGATAAGACACAAGGA
>CACYVC010000049.1 GCA_902777835.1 uncultured Bacteroidales bacterium
ATATTTCTTTTGATTACAGATTGTAAGTACCACCCATTTTGACCAATAGAGTGATATTACTCAAATTTTACCACTCATTTTGACCAATTGACCGAATTTCTTTGTTTAATTGAGAAGTCTAAAACCCGAACATTCACCATCAATTCGGTAGTATTCTTTTCCATTCTTGAAAAGGATTGAGGCATCTGGCTCCAAAGCATAATTTGTCACAAAATAGTAAACGTCACCATTTTCCACCACTAGACCACGTGGCGACACTGGTGCTGACTCGGGCATGATTCTTGTGGCATCCCCATCTTTCCAAAAGCAACAGTACTGGCCTTCCTCGTATACTGTACCCAAACCATAAACTATGCCGTCAACAACTTGACCGTAACCTACAGTATGAAGTCCTGTCATCTTTACAAGTTTATTGTCCTTAGCATAATAAGCTTGATTTTGATGTCCATCTAATACCAAAGTAAAGAATGTGTAAATTGTTGAACCCTCGACACACAGGTCTTGGAAATACTTAACATGTGAGTTTTTTGGCAACTTTATGTTCTGTTCAACGGGAGTGCCATTCTTGGTAATAACAATATTACCTACTTCATAAACGTCTTGGACATCAAAGTTCCAAACTATATATACATCGTTATTAATTACTTTTAGAAATAATATACGTTCAAAATCAGTCAATCCGTCTATCTGCTTTATCTCTCCATTATCATAAAAAATACCATGGTAGTTATCATCGGCATCATAATAGAAAATATAGGCTTTGAAGCGTCCATCTTCTTGATAGGCAACCGAATTTATCACTGCCGAGCAATTACTCAATATTGTGGATTTCTTCTCTCCATTCACAAGCAAATTTACATCGGTGCCACCCGAAATATATGCGTTATATTCCAAAGCGTACCATTTGCCGTCTATTATCTCGAAACAGTCTGGTTTGACAATATAAGGATCAACACAATCGTAATCATCAAAACCAGAAGTAAAATGTACTCCACCTTCATTAAGAAATGGGAAAAAGAAAAAAGCAAAGGATTTTTTATCTTTATCTGGAAATTCTGGTTCATCACTTGAATCCTTGCATGATGGAATGAATACCAACATGGCGATTAATGCTATAAAGCCAAGAATTTTCTTTCTCATATCAATACAATATTGGTTAAATACTACTGCAAAGGTAGTTTATTTTCATCAAATAAAGGTTTATATTATAAAAAAACTTCCATATCATTTATAGAGAACACGCAAACATCCCTCAACTGTCGGATTTGTCCGCTGTTGAGCAATTTGATTTGCCGTGTTCCCTTGTAGAAATTGTATCGCAATGGGATGCAATTTCTCCACTCCTGGATCTCTCCCGATTTCGTCCACAGTTTGAGGTCCACGGGGTCACCAGCCTTCAGCATCTTGCGCAAAGTCGATATATGTACAGAATTTGCCATGTTTCTTTTTTTCGCAAAGAAAACAATGAAACTCCACTCTTTAAAAGACAAAATTTTCAAGAAGATGCTTGATGAATTGATATTTGTTGTAACTTTGCATTATCAACTAATCACTTCTTTTATTATGAAAAAAATTATCTTGCTGTTTTTTCCTTTTTTGTTTGTGCCTCTTCTTGTTTATTCGATTGAGAATGATCAGTATGTCACAAACTTAAGATTTGGTGATTTAGAGCAAAAAGATGTGGTTGTTCTTTACGAGAGACCTTATAATCATTTTGTGCGTTATCATGCTCTGGTGGATGGCGACACGGCTGTTGTTATCGCTTTGCGATCGGCAAATTCCGATTCGCTAGTTGGGGAAACAGTTAAAGGTGTACCCTTGCGCGAGATGCTTTCTTATCAAATACTATTCACTCATGCGGAACAAGGCTTTATGAATATAGGCACGTTCATATGTAAGGGCGATACAATTTCTTTCGACTTTAAAAAGAATAAGATTTATCTCCAAGACAACGAGAGAATAAAATATCAAAAGTGGATAAAAACTGTAACATCAGAAGGCGACACCATTGAAACAATAGAAGGATATCAAAACATGAGAAGACTAAAGTTGCCTTAGTTTTAAAACCATAAGCGGTTGGTTTGCATAAGGTAAATCAACCGCCTTTTTCCCGAACAAGATTGTTGGCGCAGCCTATTGCCGCTGAAAGAGCGGGTTGGGGGGAGTATGATCAACAGTCCTCATTGTTCTCTAAACTCTAACCTCTTCCCTCTAAACTTCAGCGTCAGCTGAATGTCGGGTCATATTGTTCGGTGAAAATCCTGTCGTGATCTACCGTCAGGTAGTCCGTCTGCAGCCAAGTTCTGCGGTCAGCGAACTGGTAAGTGATAGAAGTGAGAAATCAATATCCCATGGTTCCATCTCTTCATCAAGTTTTCCCATGCGCACGTCATGCGAGTAGAACAGCTGCTCAATCCATTGAACTCACTTCGTCAATCGGTATTGGGGGGTACCCAGAGTTCAGCCTACGGCTGAGACGAATGTCTTAATACCCCACACTTTTTTGCGACTGAACTCAAAAAAAGCGGGTAAAGCATCTACTGCCTTACCCGCTTCATATTGTATCTCTAGGGATTATTTATTAGTCGAGCTTGTGAATGATAAGTCCAGAACGGAGCTTAGGCTCAAACCAAGTAGCCTTTGGAGGCATGATGTTGCCGCTGTCGGCGATGTTGATGATTTGACGCATGGTCACGGGATAGAGTGCCAATGCCATCTTCATCTCACCACTGTCAACACGCTTCTTGAGCTCGCCAAGGCCACGGATACCACCTACGAAGTCGATGCGCTTGTCGGTACGAAGGTCCATGATGCCAAGGATGTCGCGCAAGATGTAGTCCGAAGAAATCTTCACGTCAAGCACGCCGATTGGGTCGTTATCATCATAGGTTCCTTCCTTAGCAGTCAATGAATACCACTTGCCCTCCAAGTAGAGCGAGAAGTTGTGCAGCTTAGCGGGACGATACTCCTCAGTGCCCTTGCACTCGATGTCGAAGTGCTCGCCAACCTTAGCGAGGAACTCCTCGGGAGTGTTGCCGTTTAGGTCCATAACCACGCGGTTGTAGTCCATCACCTTGAGATGTGATTCGGGGAAGCAAACTGCCAGCAGGTAGTTATATTCCTCTTTGCCAGTGTGGTTTGGATCGGCCTGTGCCTTCTCCTCACCGATGTGAGCAGCGGCAGCAGTACGGTGGTGACCGTCGGCGATGTAGAGGTAAGGAATCTTGTCAAACTCCTCGGTGATCTTAGCAATAGTAGCATCATCTTTGATGCACCACAGGGTGTGGCCAATGCCATCCTCGCTCACGAAGTCGTACTCAGGCTCTGTCTCTTTAACCTTGTTGATAATCTCCTCGAGAGGCTCGTTGGTTGGGAACGACAGGAACACAGGCTCCACGTTAGCGTTGTTAACGCGAATGTGCTTCATACGGTCCTCTTCCTTCTCGCGACGAGTAAGCTCGTGTTTCTTGATGCGGCCTTCTACATAGTCTTTGTAGTTGGCAGCAACCACGAAACCATACTGAGTGCGGCCGTCCATAGTCTGAGCATAGATGTAATACATCTCTTTGGGGTCTTGAACAAGCCATCCATTAGCCTGGAACTTCTTGAAGTTCTCCACTGCCTTGTCATAAACCTGTGGGTCGTGCTCGGTAGTGCCATCGTTAAAGTCGATTTCAGGCTTAATGATGTGGTAGAGCGACATCTCGTTGTCGCCTGCCTCAGCCCTTGCTTCTTCACTCGAAAGTACATCATAAGGCTTAGAAGCTACTTTCTCAACTAACTCTTTTGGGGGACGAAGCCCCTTGAAAGGTTTTACATTTGCCATGATTAATTGTTACTTTGTTTAATTATTAATTGTGTAAATAATAGAAAGTTATTTTACTTTTTTATTACTATTTTTCTTGCGATTTAATTGCTTGATTTTTCTCGCGCAGTCATTACAGATGCCATATACAGTGAGATTATAATAAGATGTGGTAAAAGCCATAAATTTGCGTGCGTTCATATATGCCATGAAATTAGGGTCTTTCACCAATTTCACTTTTCCACAATGCTCACATTTGAGATGAATGAATGAAACACTATCGGCTCTTTCATAATGGCTGCGGTTATCAACACTAAAGTGCCTTAACACTCCTGCCTCAACAAGCAATAATACCGTATTATAAACCGTGGCTTTACTCACTATAAAGTTCTTTGCAGCCATTGCAACGATGAGATCTTCAATCGTGAATTGCTTTGCAAACTCCAATGCACTTTCAAGTATTTTAAAGCGCTCGGGAGTTCGACGCTTACCGTGTTCTTTCAAGAACTTGTCAAAGTCCTCAACAATTACACTATTAGGCCTAGTTTCAAGAGCTTTCTTGTTGAGCATTGCCACTTATGAGTGTTAGAACATCTTATCGGGATAAACACCCTGACGGTGCAACTCAGCAAACTTCTCAACCACTGCTGGGCGGTCTTCGCTGTAGGTCACGCCAAACCACTTAGAGTCGGTGCGCAGCACCTCAACAGTCGATTGTCCACTCTCAACGAGTTCACTCACCACGATGGGGATGAAGAACTCGCTCTTAGGAACATTGATGCTGTGATTGAGGAAGTTGACGAACGATTTCTCGCTATGCTCGAAATAGTCGGGCGTAAAGCCCCAGAAGTTCATTGATACGGGAGTGGTGGGCTCAAGTTTCTCCACTAGGTCGCCCTCGGTGAAAATGATGTCGTGGTTCTCATCGTAACCAATCTTGGTACGCTCCACCACGCTCTTGAGCAGCCCGTTCTCGGTCTCGCACACGCCGCGCGACACGGTGCCACTCTCGCTCATGGTGTTGCCCACATTGAAGCCCACCATGAAATACTTGTCATGAGCGTCCTCTGGAAGGTCACTGAGCGCCTTGGCGAGCACCTCAAAGGAGTTGCGGCCATAGAAGTCGTCGCTGTTGATAACGGCAAAAGGCTCTTTTATCACGTCCTTGCCCATGAGCACAGCATGATTGGTGCCCCATGGCTTGGTGCGATCTTCTGGGCAGGTGAATCCCTCGGGCAGTGCGTCAACCGACTGGAACACTACCTCGGTGGGTATCTTGCTCTCATATTTCGAGAGTATCTTGTCGCGGAACTCCTGCTCGAAGTCTTTGCGAATTACAAACACCACTTTGCCAAATCCGCTCTGGATGGCATCGTAGATTGAATAGTCCATGATGGTCTCACCATGAGGGCCTAGGCCATCGAGCTGCTTGAGACCGCCATAACGGCTTCCCATACCAGCAGCAAGAACAAATAATGTAGGTTTCATTTATTAAGTGTTAAGTTTAAAGTTTTAAGTGTTAAGTGAGCGCCTGCGGCGCGTGGAAGGTGGAAGGTGGAAAGTGGAAGGAATGGATTAACTATGAACTGTGAACTATGAACTATAATCGGCGGGCGCCATCGCTGATGATTACCTCATAAACTTTGGGCTCGTGACCATACTTCTCATTGAACTTCTCACAAGCTGTGGCGATGAACTTGTCGTATAGCTCATCTTTCACCAGGTTAATGGTGCAGCCGCCAAAGCCGCCACCCATGATGCGCGAACCGGTGACGCCGCACTCGCGGGCTATGTCGTTCAAGTAGTCGAGCTCAACACAGCTAACCTCATAATCCTTGCTCAGGCCATTGTGGGTCTCATACATGCACTTGCCCACGGTCTCGAAGTCGCCACGCTCCAAAGCGTCGCACACGTCGAGCACACGCTGCTTCTCGCCAATCACATACACGGCACGCTTGTAGTCCTCGTCACTGATTTTGTCGCGGTTGGCCTCAAGCATTTCCATCGAGGCGTCACGTAGTGTCTCGACACCAAGAGTGGCAGCCACACGTTCGCACGACTCACGGCGCTTATTGTATGGCGAGTCAACGAGCTCATGCTTTACTCTTGAGTCAATCAGCACGAGTTTATAGCCCTTAGCGTCAAATGGATAGTACTGATGCTCAAGCGAGCGGCAGTCGAGACGCATGAGGTGGTCCTTCTTGCCGAAAACCGAAGCAAACTGGTCCATGATGCCGCAGTTCACACCGCAGTAGTTGTGCTCGGTCGATTGGCCTATCTTTGCAAGTTCAAATTTGTGACTCAAGTGCTGCCGATGACGACAGGCCTGCGCCAAGAGGCACATTGCCGGCAAACACAGCATCAAAGCCTTTCACTGTGCCGCCACGCTTGATGGTCTCGCGGCACACGCCAAACACATAGCATGCCCATTGCTCGGCAGGCTTATCCTCTTCGTTTAGGCCAAACTCGGTGTAAGCGTCGAGATCGGCACTATAAACGCGCACCTTGTCGGTACCGTTTTCCTTGATGCCTGCCATGATACATTTGTCGATTGCACCGGGGAACACAAATCCGCCGTTATAGTCGGTGTGCTCTCCAATCAGGTTAATACGGCCAGCCGATGCATACATCACTGGCTCCACGCCGAAACGTTCTTTGAATAAAGCGATGATTTTCTCTTTCATTTGTGATATAGTTTTTGGTGTTTTTACTCTTTGTTTGCAAAGATTGCACGAAGATACAACTTTATTCTCAAACAAGAGCAATGTTTCCCGAAATTTCAACAAATTTAAGGTTTACTGCCTAGTTCAGACTAAAAAATTAGTTGCCATGCTGCTTTCTTATGGATTCAATAAAAAATGAGACTGAGAGTAATCCCAGTCTCATCTTCTTGTTCTGTCGTCATCAATTGCTGCCCAGCATGATGGTATAAACCGCGGTGATGTCGGCAGCGGTGATGATGCCGTCACCGGTTTGGTCGCCGTTGGTGATGTGGCTGCTGTCGTTGTTGAGCATGTAGTCATAGAGTGCGGTGATGTCGGCGGCTGTCACAGTGCCGTCGCCGTTCACGTCGCCAGGAACACTGGCACTGCTAAACAAGTCGATGTTCACATGATTCTGCAACGTGTTGATTGACAGATAGCCATAACTTGGCTCTATCGTGCTATAAGGGCTCACTTCGTTGCCAGTGTCATAATCAAACTGGTGGGTCTGCTCATTGTAGAGATAACCACCGACGGTGTTTACAAAATAATCGTTTATCACTGGCACAAGCATGTTGGTGGGTGTGGCGGTCGATGTTCCTAAA
>CACYVC010000050.1 GCA_902777835.1 uncultured Bacteroidales bacterium
TAGAGACGATCATCAGAAGAACTTTCGGCACCAAATATGCAATGAAACTCGCAAAACCGGTACCAAAGAATAATATTGTAATAAGGTAAATTCCAATTTGTCGAATAGAAAAGCGAAGCCTATGGCATCGCTTTTTTAGTGATTTCGACTGAAATTTTTCTTGTCAAGGGCATCAGCAATTATTCCGCAGAACTACCATCCGAGGTTCTCTTCCATAAACTCCTTGATATTCATCACCGAGGCATAATACTTGGTGCTGAACCACTTTCGCCGTTGGCGACGCTTCACTCTTCCTATGTCGCCACTGTTGCCACGTGGTGTTTCCCTTCCAGTGGCATAGTCTTGCCAAAGACCATATTCGAGGAATGCTTGCGACAGACCGACCTCAAAGAATCTGCCGTCGGCACGTACAGGCAGAGTTTTGGGCGAAGCAAGCAGTGCTCCAGTGTCAATGACATCGAGCATTGTTATCTTCTCCTGCCAGATGTGTAGCATCGTGTCATTGAACGCCATTACATACTTCTTTCGTGCATCTATTGCCTGCTGCTCTGTTATCCTATTCGTTCCATTCATTGGGATTGATTCTTAGGTCTGTATATACGTCCACTGCTATTTGAAAATAGGTGCAAGCACAACCCGAGCAGAAATATCTGTAACTTTCGTTGAACGATTTACGTTTGAACTTTTTGCTTTACGACAGTGCCTGGATGCGCTTGATGTCGTCTTCGAAGGTGTCTTTGTTCTTGGCTCTGGCTTTTAGGCGTGAGCGGTAGGTGTAGATTGTGGCGATTGAGGCCCGAAGGATGCTGGCAATTTCTTTATTGTCGGTAATGCCGAGGCGTATTAGGGCCAGGATGCGCAGCTCGCGTGTGAGTTGCTCTCCTTCTTTGGGTTCTATTTGCTGGCCTTGCACCAAAAGGCTGTTGACGGCATCGATGAAGTTCGGGTAGATATTGAGGAAAGCCGAGTCGAAGTTCTGGTAGAATAGTGTGGCATTTTCGTAGTCGAAATGCGGACTCTTGAGCTGCGATTTCAGTTCCTTGAGGTTGTCCTCCATGGCGAGTCGGTTCATCGCCTTGCGTTGCGTCTCGTTCTTGTCGATGAGCGCACTGCTGAAGGTGAGGAAGCGTCCTAGGTATTGCTCTTTGATTTTGTCGCGCTCTTGTAGCTGCTGGTTGGTGGTCTCAAGTTGCTCGACGGTGCTGTTGAGGCGGTCGTTGATGACCTTGCGGCTTTCGCTCAAGCGGCGGTAGCGGCGGTAGAGTAGGGTGGTGCCAATGAATCCAGCCACTAGCAGTAACGCCAGAACACTCAGCGCAATAATGAAGTTGCGCATTGTGCGGTAGTTGTGCTCTTGCTTCTCCTGATAGGCGTTGATGATGCGTGGCACTAGCTGCGACGCCTGTACGTTGCGAAGACGTGTGCCATAGAAGTTGGCGTCTGATACGCTGATGTTGATGTAACGGTAAGCTCTGTCGATGTCGCCCTCATCGAAAAGGAGGTCGGCAAGCTGTCTAAGGGCAGAGTTTTCCATAATGCAACCCTCAATGTCGCTGGCGGCGCTCATGGCGAGCAGATGTTTCTGTTTCTCACTGTTGCCCAGCAGGCTGTAATAGAATGCCAGAGTGCTGGTAATCACCGAGTAGGTGCGGTTGCCGCTGTGATATTCTTTGAGCATTTCTTCTAGCAGCGCAATGGCCTCTCGGGTCTTTCCTGTGTCGTTGAGATAGTTAGCTTGATAGAGCCTGTTGCGCTCGCTTCCAGGTTCCGAGAGGGTGGCAATCTTCAGTCGGTAGTCGGTGAGTCTCTGTTGGTATAATTTCTCGTAACTGCTACCCATGTTAAATTCCATCCTGAACATGCACATGTCTGATAGAATTTTGTAATAAAACAACTTCTGCTCCTTGCTCATGCTTGTTGTATCTATGTCATGAACCAGCGTCTCGGCCTCATCGAGCAGATAGGCCTTATTTAGCAAGTGCATCAGGTTGAGGCGGCTGTCGGTTACTTTGGAATTGTCGCCCAGCAACTTGGCGATATCGATATTGCGCCGCACATATTTCTGTGCCGAGTCGTTCTGGAATTCTAGATATTCCTTGTAGAGAGTGTTGTTGATGTCATACTCATTGTTCAGCACTGCAGGGTTAGTGCTGGGCGAGGGAAGGGTGTTCTTGACTTTTTCGATTGCGGCTTTTTTGCTGGCAACAAGCGCATCATGCCGTGAAATCAACTCGTCAAGATGGTCATAATAATCATTGGCACATATCCCTAAAAATGTGCCACATAATGCTGAAATCAGCAGAATTATGCCCCTTAAGTACATCATAGTGCAAAAATAGAGATTATGCTGAAAAATACGCAAAATATTCACTTTTTTTATGATTTAAAAGTTATGCCACGTGGCCAATTTTTTGTAATTTTGTATGTTTTTAGCGCAAGTCTCTAAATGGGTGTCAGAATGTGCTCATAAGCTATTAAATGACAGGTGTTTACAATGGAGATTTGCTGTTGCAAGAAAAGAAAAATTTAAAATATATGACAAGCGAAGAAATTAGAGAACACGAAGAACAAGAAGAGAAGAAGTATTCGGCGCATAATATTCAAGTGCTCGAGGGTCTTGAGGCAGTGCGCAAGCGTCCTGCAATGTATATCGGTGACACTAGCGTTAAGGGTTTGCACCATCTGGTTAGTGAGGTTGTTGACAACTCTATCGACGAGGCTCTCGCGGGCTTTTGCGACACTATCAATGTGACAATTTGCGAGGACAATTCTATTATTGTGAAAGACAATGGACGTGGTATTCCAGTTGATGAGCACGAGAAACTGCACAAATCGGCTCTCGAGGTCGTTATGACAGTGCTCCATGCCGGTGGTAAGTTCGACAAGGGTTCTTACAAGGTGTCGGGCGGATTGCACGGCGTGGGCGTGAGCTGCGTTAACGCTTTGAGCGACTATCTGCGTGCTGAGGTGCGCCGCGGTGGTAAGATTTACTGTCAGGAGTATGCCTACGGCAAACCCACCAGTAAGGTGGAAATTATAGGTGACTGTGGCGATGAGCATGGCACTACCGTGAAGTTCCATCCCGATGCCACTATTTTCACTCAGACTACCGTCTATGAGTACCGAATTCTCGCTACCCGCTTGCGCGACCTGGCGTTCCTTAACGCAGGTGTGAAGCTTATCCTCACCGACCTTCGTGAGAAGGACGAGGATGGTAATCCCCACAGCGAGGAGTTCTTCAGCAGCACAGGTCTCGACGAGTTTGTGCGCTACATTGACGCTACTAAGGAACCTCTCATCGACGATGTGATCCATATCAACACCAACAAGGGTGACATCCCCGTTGAGGTGGCGATGACCTATAACACTTCGTTTAATGAGAACATCTATTCGTTTGTCAATAACATCAATACTATTGAGGGCGGTACCCACCTCACCGGTTTCCGTCGCGGACTTGGCTCTACCTTGAAAAAATATGCCGAGGACAGCAAGATGCTCGAGAAGGTGAAGGTTGAGATTAAGCCCGAGGACTTCCGTCAAGGACTCACCGCCGTGATTTCGGTTAAGGTGCTTGAGCCACAGTTTGAGGGCCAGACTAAGACCAAGCTCGGCAACACCGAGGTGATTGGTGCTGTGGAGACCAGTTTGCGTGAGGCGCTGAACGTGTATCTCCGAGACAGCACGCGCCAAAGTGCAGCGCAAGTCGCCACTGGCTGGTGGTGGACTACCTGGCAAACTCGCCGACTGCTCCTGCAAAGACCCAGCACTGTGTGAGCTGTTCCTCGTCGAGGGTGACTCGGCAGGTGGCTCGGCAAAGCAGGGCCGTGACCGCACCTATCAGGCTATCATGCCGCTGCGCGGTAAAATCCTCAATGTGGAGAAAGCAATGGACCACAAGGTTTTTGAGAGCGAATCGGTTGTCAATATCTTCCGTGCACTGGGTGTCACCATTGGCACTGAGGACGACCCCAAAGAGGCCAACCTGTCGAAGCTGCGCTACCATCGCATCATCATCATGACCGATGCCGACGTTGATGGTGCTCACATCGCCACACTGCTGATGACATTCTTCTATCGTCGCATGCGACCAATCATCGACAATGGCTACCTCTATATCGCCACTCCACCGTTGTATCGTGCCATCAAAGGCAATATCCAGGAATATTGCTGGGACGACATGCAGGTGCGCCAGTTCATCGACAAGTATGCCGGTGGCGAGGAGAAGAACGTGCGCGTGCAACGATTCAAAGGTCTTGGTGAGATGAACCCAGAGCAGCTGCGTGAGACCACTATGGATCCCGAGCACCGCTTGCTCAAGCGCGTGAACATCAGCGACGCCGCCGAGGCCGACCGCATCTTCTCAATGCTTATGGGCGAAGAAGTGGCACCCCGCCGCAAGTTCATCGAGGAGAACGCCACCTACGCAACACTCGATACATAATGCTTTTGAAAAGAGTAAAATGAAGTCAAAAAGGCGCCAACTGGCGCCTTTTTTGGTTTTATTGAGATTTGTGTTTATGGCTCAAGCACGAGTCTGAATCCAAGATTGTCGACTTTGCGGTCGGGTTTGCCTGAGGAACCGCGGAAGAAGACGGGGGCGAATTTGGACTCATGGCACCATGCTCCTCCACGATTCAGGTGGTCGGTGCCCGATGAGGGCCCCTTGGGGTTGGTCTGTGCACTGGAAGAATAACTGCCGAACCAGTCTTGGCACCATTCCCACACGTTGCCGCTCATATCGTAGATTCCAAGTTCGTTGGCTTTTTTAGTTTTCACATTGTGTGTGGTGTTGTTGCTGTTTCCTTGGTGCCAAGCCACATTGTCAGGGTTGTTACTGCCAGAGTATTTGCACCCTCTGCTGGCTTTTCCTCCACGTGCTGCGTATTCCCATTCTGCTTCGATGAAATTAGATGCAATTCTCATTACATCGTTGTAGGTGAGGCGCGCATCCTCAATACTGTCATGGTAATAGGCACCAAAGAACAATGGCAAAATGTCGCTCTCGTTGGCGCACACCTGATGACCATATTTATGCACCGCTTCCACAACCATGTCGAGGTGG
>CACYVC010000051.1 GCA_902777835.1 uncultured Bacteroidales bacterium
CACGACCATGTGGATTCGGGAACCGACTTCTTTAAAGCTGACGACAACTGGGAACTGCTTGGCAAGCTCGACCTGCGCATCTTTACCGCTAAGCATAAACTGTGTGATCTGCCCTGGAACGGACAGACTACCTCAAGCATGTCAAATAACTGGTAAAAATCTTTACTACTATGAGAAAAAACATCATTTTCAGCATAGTGGCAACACTCTTATTGCTTGCCACACCAGCACATGCCAAGCTCATTAAAGGATATGTGCTCATAGATGGAGACCAGGTGCCTGCCGAGTACACCAAGCTCAGCGACAACACAGTGAGCGTTGGCTCGGGAAAAAACGCTTGTATTCCACAATACACTGCCGGTCACCTTACCATTCCAAGCACCATCACCGTCGATGGCACTACCTACAACGTGACTCAAGTGGGAAACGTCGCCTTCAGGCTTTGCGACAAAATCACTAGTGTGGATATTCGCGAGAACGTGACACGCATTGGCAATTACGCCTTTGTGGGTTGCAGCAAACTTGCCGATATCACGCTTCCTGCAAGTCTCGAAAGCATAGGCTCGGGAGCGTTCATCAACACCGTGTCTAAACAGCCGAAAGGTTCAGTAACCTGCCTTGGCGAGACACCACCACGATGGGAATACAACGACGTGTTCATGTTTCACAGCAACGGAATCAGCGATCCCAATGCTGCTGTTATCTCTGCTGAAATAGAACTTTATGTCCCCGAAGGCAAAATAGATACCTATCACTATGCCAACTACACTAATCCCGATATTGGATGGAACGGCGCCGACGGCTGGGGATCCTTCTCAAGCTACTTCACAGGCATGCAGTCGGTCCACGTCTATACCGCCACCGACCTCCAGGCCATTCATGACATTGTGAACGAACATGGCAAGTATAACTTCTACAGGAACATATTCATTGAGAACGACATCGATTTCCACAATGCTCATTGGAGCGAAGGAATTGGTAATGACGAGACACATCCGTTTGCAGGCAACTTCTATGGCAACGGACACACCATCAGCAATTTGCAGATAACCTCTACCGGTCCATCGGGGTTGTTCTCATATTTTGGTGGATACTATGCCCAGGATGTTATACTCAAGAACATCACTATTAACAATTTTACAGGAAAAAGTATAGGTGCTTTTGCAGGAGCTTCGGGATATTGTTATTTTAGCTCAATATGGGTTGAAAATTGCTCTTTCAGAATAAGTACTGGTGATATAGGTATAATTATAGGAGAATGCCTCACCACAGGTGGCGCCAACTTCAATAATTGTGTTGTTAAAGATTGCAATTATGTTTCTGTTGATTATCCAAATCCGCCTGATTATGGAACGGGTGGTATTGTTGGTTATTGTTATGGAGGCACCATCAATAATTGTGCCGTGATGGGCGACATCAACGACATGATTAAGGCGCCATTTGTTGGTCGGTGCCAAGGTAACAACATTGCCCAGGTCAACAATTCCTATGCCTCCGACTCTCAATTCCAGAATTACAATGCTCCTGATAATGTGATACACAAAAATGTGGTGTTGTGCGGAAAAAACACCTTTAACATGACAGCGCCCGATGGCACAGTTAGCCAAAAAACAATCTCTACCGACCGAGACTTCAAGTCTTTATTTATGGTTCCCACTTTGGGGCTGCTAGACTGGGCCTTCATGGATGGATACTATCCCGTGCCAGTTGTCTTTGAGGATAAATTGCCTGTTTTAGTCAATGTTGCCGAATATCGACCTTTGACTAGTTGCGAGCGCTTGAATGCTGTCATGCCAATTCCCGGCACTCCGTGGGTCACTTTCTACGACTTGTCGACAAGTGGTTATCGCTCAAACGAATATAATGCCAATCGATTGTGGATTGATGAGAATTTCCCCTATACTAACCTCGTGCCTGGGTCTTATCACACGCCTTATCTGCCCATAGGCACTGCAACCATCAATTGCATAAACGGTGTGCGCTTTGACCGCACTCTTGAGGTTACGCACAACGGCACAGAACAAGTCACGGTGCCCAATGCGCAGCTTGATGACGAAGGAAATCCTGTTATTGATGATAATGGCAACTACATCTTCGATGGAGAAGTGACGCTCTATGAGATTGAGAAATTCGCACCCACGGGTTACACCGTCTATCTGCCCTACAAGCTGCATCACAACTACACCTTCCACCTGTTTGAACCCGAGTCGGTTGACTCATGGAATGGTGTTGCAACTCTCGTGGTCGACGAAATTGACGATGAAATTATCTATCCCTGGACTCCTTATTATATGGTAGTCACCGATACCCCTGTTGACCTGAGTACCGAGGATGAAGTGAAAATAGTACCTGAGCCTGAATACACTTATTTAACTTTCGGGCAAAACGATGATTATAGCATGTGGGGCACAAGAAATCCAGCAAGTTTCCAAGATAAGAAGTTTGTGATTGATAGCTTCGACATGTTCAAGCCTGCTACCAGCAACATTAATGCCTGGGAGTGCTATTTCAAAGCTCCCGATGGCATCAACCGCATTGAAATAAACCGAGAGTTGCGATTGTATGAGGACATCGACAACAACGTGACTATCGAGGACTTCGATCGCACTACAGTGAAAGCCACGCTGCGTGGACGCACTCTCTACAAAGACGGCACATGGAACACTCTATGCCTGCCGTTTGATGTGAGCACTAGCGAAGGCTCTATTTTTGAAGATGCTATCATTTATGAATTAAGCAACTCTACTATTGGCGAGGACGGCACTGTCACTATCAATGAAAATCTTGTTAACCCAAGCTTCTATGGCGTGACCATCAAGGATGTGGGCAACAAGGTGGTGACAGCCGGACCCATAAGCATGGTAGGCAGTTATGAACCTGTAGGTGTGCTTAAAGATGATCCCATTTTGTATATTGGGGCCAACAATCAGCTGTGCCGTCCAACCAAAGACATGACCATCAAAGCATTCCGCGCTTTCTTCTACTATGATTCCGAAACCGACCCAGAAACATTGGGAACCATCAGGCTCAACTTCATTGAGCCAGGTGTTGTTACCGACATCGAGGAGATGCCTATATCTACTCGCCCAGCCGACACACATTGGTACACTATCGATGGTCGCGTGCTGCCCTCCAAGCCCAGCCTGCCGGGCATTTATATCAATAACGGTAAAAAGGTTATCATTAAATAAATATTGCCATCATGATAAAACGACTTATATTAGCCTTCACGGCACTATTGCTCACAACAGGCATTGCAATGGCACAAAATGCTGTGCCCATCGTCATTTTAGAATGTGAGAACGGCCAGGTCAATTATCTGCCCTCAGAGGCTACACCGGGCAACTATGTGGATTTTGGACTTCAGCCTCTAAAAGGCTATGAGCTCGACACGCTATATCTCAACAAAGTCACTGGCGATGTCATTGAACCAATAGAATGGGATCTAGTCAACCCTTTGCAGGTGGGCTTTATAGTGCCCGAGTGCGACCGCGTGGAGCTCACGGTGTTATTCAAGAAGAAGAAATACTCTGTCACTATTGCCGATGGAATTGAGCATGGCACTTTAGAGCTCGAAGGGGAAAATGTGATTGAGTTTGGAACTACAGTAATTCTCAAGGCCACCCCCGACTATGACTATCTTTTCAACTCTGTTTCGGTCAGGACAGAAGAAAATGGCGCTGGCGTGAGCACCCAGCTTATAAATGTTGTCGATAATACACACTACATCAGATTTACCATGCCCAGAGACAACGTAATCGTGAGCGCCACGTTTAAACCAGTGCCACGTTATCCCATTGAGATTGCCAATGGTGAGCATGGCACCGTAACTAGCGATCTGGCTTCGGCTCGTGTGGGCGACATGGTCACGCTCACCGTCAACAATGACCCGGGTTGCATGCTTAAACAACTAAAGGTGGTGGCTGGATACCCTGTTGAGGGGGGAGGTGAGGCTCATGCGCCCATCGTTCCTAAGACCAACGACATGTGGTATCAGCAGCAAGAGATTGAGCTTACCAAAGTTGACAATCACACCTATCAATTTGTGATGCCCGAGCAGTTTGACAATGTGCTCACGCCTAACTATATGGAAACCACCACCTTCAAAGTGACAAGTTCTTTCAAGCAGGTGAGCCCAGCGGTGATTTGGAGTGAATCAGAGAATACGCTTTTCTTCATCTACGAGGAAGAACCCGTTGAAGACTATGAGGAGTCTCGATGGTGGGGAAACCACAGTGTAACT
>CACYVC010000052.1 GCA_902777835.1 uncultured Bacteroidales bacterium
CGGTATAAGGAACAACAGTTCCCATATATTTCTTCACCAGGTCAGGATAGTCTTTCACTGCCTCGCTGATGGAGCAGAAAATCACTCCCAGTTCGGCTAAGCGCTCGCGGTAGCTGGTGTGCACGCTCACGCTATCGACCACGGCATCTACTGCCATGCCACTCAGTCGCTTCTGCTCCTCAAGGGGAATGCCCAGCTTGTCGAATGTCTTCTTCAACTCGGGGTCTATTTCCTTCTTGTCGCTGGTCTTGGTTTGCGGCGCGGCATAGTAGCTGATTGCTTGGAAGTCGATATCAGGCATGTTCACCTTGCCCCATTTGGGTAGCTTAAGAGTCTGCCAGTGACGGAAGGCTTTGAGGCGGAATTCCAGCAGCCATTCGGGCTCGTTCTTGAGTTGGCTGATGCGTCGCACCACATCTTCATTGAGGCCCTTAGGGATGACGTCGGTCTCAAAGTCGCTCACGAAGCCATAGCGATACTCCTCGTTAGCCGCTTGGTTGATAATCGACTCGTCGTCTTGTTTCTTATTATTTTTGTTGTCTTCGCTCATATTAGTTTTTGTCAACTTTTCGCTTGAATTTGTGATAGGCGAAATAACCTACAAAGGTACTGCTTTTATTGCCAATTATGCTTATGATAGAGAGAAAAAATGGCAGTAAGCGCATTTTTTTCGTGATTTTTCACAAAAACTATTGCCAATTAAAAAATAATCACTACCTTTGCATCCGCAAAATTGCCCAAGTGGCGGAATTGGTAGACGCGCACGTTTCAGGTGCGTGTGCCGCGAGGCGTGAAGGTTCGAGTCCTTTCTTGGGCACAAATGTAGGCTGTTAATCGCAAGATTCACAGCCTATATTCTTTTTGTGTAGGATTTGTAATTCTCCACTCAAAAAGAATAATACACCATCAAAGAGTGAAATCCTTAATTGTATATTTGGGGTTGATGCGGTTGTGGTCTATTTCTACGCCATCAATTTCTTCAATAGCATATTGTTCTATAACGTAATCACATAAAGGCTTAAAAGGTGTCTTATTACTTAACCATATCTTGCAATTCTTTATAGCAGAGTAATATTTAATTCTATTATAGTAATTAATGTAAATCAGTGGTTTAACTCCATAATATTTTTCGCACTCTGAAACAAATTCAAGGATATTGTTATTTGAGATACCAGAAATTTCAACATCTAATACAGGAATCAAATCAATGTCCTTTCCAACAACGTTTCTAAAATGATTAAACTGCTTTTTTCCTGTGCAATCATTACACATGAAATGATATGCTCCAACTTTGAGATTGTTCTCTCTAGCTTTCTGTTTATATGACCTGTATTTCTTGTCGGTGAAATCTGAACCTTCAGTGGCTTTTAGATATACAAATTGGCTTTTTGACAATTTTTCCCAATTTAAATTTCTATTATGGCTTGATAGGTCATAGCCATCGGCAGAGGTTTTTGAAAAAAATGTGAAATCAATCGCAAATAATAAGGATACAAATAAAGCTGCTAAAAGTATGTAGATAATATGTTTTAATTTAAACATTTTCATAATCGGTTTTCAATACTATTATTTGAATTATTTCTAATAAAAGAATTGCAGTAAACACAACTATAAGTAGCGTTAGTCTTGCTCTTCGTTCTTTTAGATTACAAAGGTAATATATTTTTCTCAATTTGCAGTCAATATCGAGCGAGACGATGAGGGCGAGCATCACACGATGCTCGCCCTGATTATTTTGATATGTAGAGTGTCTTACTCTTTCACAAGGATAGTGCCGGTGTTGCCTTTGAGGGCCTCACGGGCTTTCTCGAGCGAGGTGATGAGTGCAGTGCCGCCGGTGGTGTTCTCCACGAAGCTGATGCACGACTCTACCTTAGGCAGCATGCTGCCAGGGGCGAAGTGACCTTCGGCTATGTACTGGCGCGCCTCGGCGATTGTCATGCGGTCGAGATCCTTCTGGTTGGGTTTGTTGAAGTTGATAGAAACTTTCTCAACAGCGGTGAGGATAACAAGCATGTCGGCGTTAAGGTCGAGCGCGAGCTTGGCGCTGGCGCGATCCTTGTCGATAACTGCTGCTACACCCTCATAGTCGCCAGGACCTTTCTCCATTACGGGGATGCCACCACCACCCACGGTGATTACCACGCTGTGAAGGCCTACGAGTTGCTCAACGATTGGGAGCTCCACAATCTTCACGGGGATGGGAGATGGAACTACTCGGCGGTAGCCACGTCCAGCGTCCTCAATAAAAGTATAACCAGTCTCAGCAACGATGCGGTCGGCATCTTCCTTGCTGTAGAACATTCCCACTGGCTTGGTGGGGTTCTGGAATGCGCTATCGGCAGGGTCAACAACTACCTGAGTCACTACAGCAGCACAGGGTTTGTTGATGCCACGGCGAGCGAGCTCGCGCTCCACTGCCTGTTGCAGGTGATAGCCGATGTATCCTTGAGTCATAGCACCGCACTCTGGGAAAGGCATCGCGGGAGTACCCCCGCCGTTGTTGGCGCTGTACTCAAATGCGAGGTTCACCATTCCCACTTGTGGACCGTTGCCATGGCCAATCACTACGTCATAACCTTCCTCAACGAGGTCAACGGGAGTCTTGCCCAGAGCGTTACCGCCCAGGGCTATAACTAGTCGTTTGCTCATAATAATTATAAGGGAAGAGGGGATAGGTGAGAGGGAAGAGTAGAAAAACGTTCTTCCCTGACCACTCATCCCTAATCATTCATTTTACTTCAATGTTGCGTACATCACAGCCTTGATGGTGTGCATACGGTTCTCGGCCTCGTCAAATACCTTAGATTGTGGGCTGCGGAATACTTTGTCGGTAACTTCCATCTCCTTCAAGCCAAATTTCTCGTAGATCTCGCGACCAACAGAGGTCTCAAGGTCGTGGAACGAAGGCAGGCAGTGCAGGAAGATAGCCTCGGGGTTAGCGTTGACCATAACAGCGTCATTAACCTGGTAGGGGCTCAACAGCTTGATGCGCTTCTCCCACAACTCGGCGGGCTCACCCATCGATACCCAAATGTCGGTGTAGATAACATCGGCATTTTTGGAGCCTTCTTTCACGTTGTCGGTAAGGGTAATGGTGCATCCGTTCTCCTTAGCAATCTCACGGCAGGTTGCTACGAGCTTCTCGTCGGGCATGTTGTCCTTAGGACCACAAGCTACGAAGTTGATACCGAGTTTAGCCGAAACTACCATCAGCGAGTTTGCAACGTTGTTGCGAGCATCACCCATGAAGACCATCTTCAGGCCTTTGTAGCGGCCAAAGTTCTCTTCGATAGTGAGAACGTCGGCGAGCATCTGGGTGGGGTGGAACTCGGTGGTAAGGCCATTCCACACGGGAATACCAGCATAGCGGCCCAGGTCCTCAACGATGTCCTGTGCAAAGCCACGATACTCGATACCGTCGAACATGCGACCGAGAACCTTAGCAGTGTCCTCGAGCGACTCCTTGTTGCCCATCTGC